>NZ_JAMTDX010000114.1 GCF_023806625.1 Accumulibacter sp. | reverse complement strand
TGTAGTCCTTGACCTTCAGGATGCCGGGGTGGTCGATGCCTTCGAGGATCTCGAACTCGCGCCGCGCCTGACGTACGCGGGCGGCACGGGCCTCGGGGGTGGAGGCGGAAGCGACGGTGTAGATGCGCACACGGCGATGAACCGTGTCGATGCTGACGTGCCGGGCCTCCCAGTCCTGGAAGCCTTCGCCTTCGCAGAGCAGCTTGCCCAGCCGGTAGTCGCCGACCTGGCGGTGCTTGTTCGACGGGCGGATGCCGGCCTCGGTGAGGCCGCGGGCGATGGCGCGCGCCTGCTGCGAGTCGACGGTGGTCGTCGAGCGGCTGGTGAGGCCATTGGCCAGGGCGCCGACGATTCCCGGGTCGTCCACGGTGCCTGGCCGGCCGCGCTGGAAGGTCGCCGTCCTGGCCAGCCCTTCGAGCCGGCAGGACAGGCTGGTCGACGAGAGAAAGATCGCCGGCTCGACGAAGGGCAGGCGGATCCGGGCCCGGGTGATCGCCGGCTGGCGGCGCAACAGGCTGGCCAGGCGCTTGGCCTTGCGATTGGCGAGGAGGAGCGGGTTGTCGACCGTGGTCGACCGGCCGTCGGTCTTCCAGGTCCAGCTGTGCACGTCGCCGATCAGGTCCCCCGGGCGGCTCTTGATCTCGACGAGGAAGAGGCCCGCCGGCGAGAGCACCAGGGCATCGACCTCGCTGACCCTGCCCTCGTCGTCGATGAATTCGAAGTTGGTCCACACGTGCCAGGGATCGCGGTCGGGCAGCTGGCTGCGGAGCCAGTCGAGCGCCTCGCGTTCCCACGCGAAGCTGGACTCGGCGATGACGTGCCAGCGGGCGGCGCCCAGGCTCATGGACTCACCTGGCTGCCGTCCTTCACGTACTCGAACAGGTCGCCGACCTGGCAGTCGAAGAGACGGCAGAGCTGCTCGATGGCCGGGAGATCGACGCGTGTCGTCGTCTCCCTGTAGAGCGCGGTGATCGTGCTGCGGTTGAGCCCCGTGTGTCGCGAAACGTCGGCGATGCGAAGCTTGTCCCGGCCCATGAGGGTGGATAGGTGGCAGCGGATCATTTTCGGCGGTCCTGGGGTGATGCGCAGGATAGCAGAATCCTTTCCAGCGCATGACCCGGGATCGAAACTTCCGGACCGTCGGCTGCTTCGGCGTGTCCGACGGGTCCGCAACGGGTTGCCTTCCGCCGATCGGTGAGGCGCCGTCGGGCGTCGGCCGGGCCGACTCGGCGAGCGGGAGGCCGAGAACGCTGCCCGCCGATGGGGGCTACCGGGTCCGCTCTTCGTCGTCGTGCCGGTCGCGGCGCGTTCCGTTCACCTGCGCCCAGAAGGCCGTCTTTCGTCCGTGACGCGCACGGATCTCCGCCGCGAATTCCTCGTGCGACGGCAGCGGCAGCAGGCCGACACCGCTGCCCGCGATCTCGCAAAGTCGGGCCCAGTAGCGCGCCGCGTGGCCGTAGGCGCGCGCGTAGGCCCGATCGAGGATGCCCTTCAACAGCGCGCGGTAGACGACGGTCTCGCCGCGCGGGCATTGGTCGGTGCGCAAGGCCTGGGCCAGCGGAACCAGGCTGCCGTAGTGATTGCCGTCGATGCGCCCGGGTTCGGCGAGCAGCCTGGTCTCGGCCGCAGCCGGGTCGCCGAGTTGCAGCAGCAGCGTCGCCGCGGCTGCCAGGTCGTCGTGGCGCAGTGCAAGTTCCCGGGCGTGGGCGAGGGCTTCGCGCCGCGCCGCCTCGGGCAGGTGCTCGAGCCAGCGTTCGAAGTAGTAAAGCGACAGCGTGCGCTCGAACATCCGTTGGCGGATCGGCGAACTCTCCGCGAAGCGGCCGAGTCGCTCCAGGGCATCGGCGAGCAGGTCCTGCCGGCTGTCGTCGAGGTGGCTCCAGGGATCCTGCAGCCAGGCCAGCGCGTCGGCCGGCCGGTCGGCATCGAGGTAGGCCCGCGCGAAGGCCTGTCGCTGCACGGGGTTGGGGTTCGGGCTGTAGCGCAGCGAGGCGCGAACCATGATCTCGGGGTCGCGCAACGATTCGGACAGCAACGACAGCGCACCGGAGAGGCGGAAGACTTCGAGCGGCGGGCCTTCACCAGCCGGGGATGTCTCCAGGGCCTGCGCCAGCTGCGATTCGAACCGGGCGACCAGCCCGCGCTGCGCCCGCTCGTCGAGCAGCAGATCGGCACGCCGCAGCAACTCGTCGCGCGCTCCGTATTGGTCGGCCCGGTAGAGCTTGAGCAGGCGCTCGGGCCAGACGTCCGGCGGGGTCTCGCAGCGCGCGGCGGCCTGCAGCCAGTGGCGACAGGCGGCACGCACGGCGTCGCCGATCACGCCGTCGGAGTCGTCGGCGCGATCGAACCACTTCGCATCCGCCTCGATGAAGGCCTCGAAGAGCGCGAGGGCGGCCGGCGCATCCCTGGGCAGCAACTCGCGCGCCACCTGGTCCAGCCAGCCGTCGAGCAGGCTGCCGAAATCGCCCGCCTCGCGGTAGCCGTAGAACTTGGTCGAGCGCTTCCAGGCGGACAGCGTCTTCTTGAAGCTGGCGGCGAGCTTGTCCGGCCGATCCGCCAGTTGCATGCGCGCAAGGCGTGCCTGAACGGCCTCGTGGTCCTTCGCGAGTTCGAGCAGCACGGCGACCAATTCCCCGGCGTCCTGCCGGCGGAGGAAGCTTTCCAGATCTTCGTTGGGAGGTTTCGCCATGGGGTGTCGTTGTGGACTGCGCTTCAATTCGACGGCCTGCCCTGGCTCAGGTTCCAGCGCGTGCCCTGCCAGTTCGAGATTTGCCGCTCGGTGCCGCAGGCGAGGCAGCGCCAGACGACGTCCTCCTCGGTGAGGCCGGTGTCGACCCGGCGATCGTCGCGCCTGCGGCACCGGAAGCACGCGGGTCCCGGCGTGTCGCCGGGGCGGTCGCAGTCGGAGGCGTGGGTGAGCACCGCGGTCAGGAAGCCGGCCATCCTTCGCGCCCGGCCGCGCTCGGGAGCGATCCTGGCTCTGGCGCAATCTCGCCCCGCAACTCCCGAATGGCTTCGGCCCGCTGCATCAGCTGTTCCCGCAGTTCGGTGTTCTCCACAGCCAGACCTTCGCGGCGCGTTACCAGCGACCGCAACCACCTCGTCCCGTCCTCCGGCAGCGACGACGGCCACTCAGCGGGGACAATCGGTCATGGCGAGATCATGCCGCACCTTCAACCTCGGTTAACAGCGACCTGCACTGAGGACTTCCACCACTTTCTGAGAAGTTGCGACTTGTCGACAGTCCTCGACAGACCCTGAGAGGCGCCGAATCATTCCCACTCGATCGTCGCCGGCGGCTTCCCGGAGATGTCGTAGACGACCCGGTTGATGCCGCGGACTTCGTTGATGATCCGGTTCGAGACCTTGCCGAGCAGGCTGTGCGGCAGTTCGGCCCACTGCGCGGTCATGAAGTCCTGGGTCTCGACGGCGCGCAGCGCGACGACGTGCTCGTACGTCCGGCCGTCGCCCATCACGCCGACCGAACGGATCGGCAGGAAGACGGCGAAGGCCTGGCTGGTCTTGTCGTACCATCCGGCGGCGCGCAGTTCGTCGATGAAGATCGCGTCGGCGCGGCGCAGCAGGTCGGCAAATTCGCGGCGCACCTCGCCGAGGATGCGCACACCGAGGCCCGGCCCGGGAAACGGGTGGCGGTAGACCATCTCGCGGGGCAGGCCGAGGGCGATGCCGAGTTCGCGCACCTCGTCCTTGAACAGTTCGCGCAGCGGTTCGAGAAGCTTGAGCCTGAGCCGTTCCGGGAGACCGCCGACGTTGTGGTGGCTCTTGATCGTGTGCGCCTTCTTCGTCTTGGCTCCGGCAGACTCGATCACGTCGGGATAGATCGTTCCCTGGGCCAGCCAGCTGGCCTTGCCGAGCCGGGTGGCCTGATCCTGGAAGACCTCGACGAACTCGCGGCCGATGATCCTGCGCTTCTGCTCGGGGTCGACGACGCCCTCGAGGTGCTTCAGGAACTGCTCCGAGGCATCGACATGCACGACCCTGACGCCGAGGTTGCGCGCGAAGGTCTGCATCACCTGTTCGGCTTCGTTGAGCCGGAGCAGGCCGTTGTCGACGAAGACGCAGGTCAGCTGGTCGCCGATCGCCCGATGAATCAGCGCCGCCGCGACCGACGAGTCGACGCCTCCGGAAAGGCCGAGGATCACCTCCTCGGTGCCGACCCGGGCACGGATCTGCTCGACGGCTTCGGCGACGTAGTCGGGCATGTTCCAGTCGTGACCGCAGCCGCAGATGTCGCGAACGAAACGGGCGATGATCTCGCGGCCCTTGAGCGTGTGCGTGACTTCGGGGTGGAACTGGACGCCGTAGAAGCACCGGGTCTCGTCGGCCATCGCGGCGATCGGCGTCGATTCGTTGCTGCCGATCACCGCGAACCCGGGTGGCAGCCCGGTGACCTTGTCGCCGTGGCTCATCCAGACGTCGAGGAGCCCGTGCCCGAGCGCGTTGCGTCGGTCCTCGATCCCCGAGAACAGCGCGCTCTGGCTCCGCGCGCGCATCTCGGCGTAGCCGAACTCGCGCTTCGCCGAACTCTCGACCTGCCCGCCGAGCTGGGTCGCCATGGTCTGCATGCCGTAGCAGATGCCGAGGACCGGCACGCCGATTTCGAAGACCGCCTGTGGTGCGCGGAAGTCGGCGGCGTCATAGACCGAGTTCGGGCCGCCCGAGAGGACGATCCCCCGCGGTGCGAAGTCGCGGACGAACTGGTCGCTGACGTCGTAAGGATGCAGCTCACAGTACACCTGCAACTCGCGAATGCGCCGGGCGATCAGCTGGGCGACCTGCGACCCGAAGTCGAGGATGAGGATTTTCTGATGGGACATCGTCAGGTCTCGGATGACCGCGGGCGAGCCCGGCGCCGGCTGGCAGCCGGTGCCTGCTCAGTCGACGTGGTAGTTCGGGGCTTCCTTGGTGATCTGCACGTCGTGGACGTGCGATTCACGCACGCCGGCGGCGGTGACCTCGACGAAGCTCGCCTTCTCGTGCATTTCCTCGATCGTCAGGCAGCCGAGATAGCCCATCGACGAGCGCAAGCCGCCCATCAGCTGATGGATCACCGCGAGCACGGATCCCTTGTACGGCACACGGCCCTCGATTCCTTCGGGAACGAGCTTGTCGAGGTTGGCCGTCCCGTCCTGGAAATAGCGGTCGGCGGCGCCCGCGGCCATCGCTCCGATCGATCCCATGCCGCGATACGACTTGTACGACCGTCCCTGGAACAGTTCGACCTCGCCCGGCGCCTCCTCGGTTCCGGCGAACAGACCGCCGAGCATGACCGCGTCGCCTCCGGCAGCGATGGCCTTCGAGATGTCGCCCGAGTAGCGGATGCCGCCGTCGGCGATCAGCGGCACGCCGCTGCCCTCGAGCGCGTCGCAGACCGACTGGATCGCGGTGATCTGTGGCACGCCGACGCCGGCGACGATCCGCGTCGTGCAGATCGAACCGGGACCGATGCCGACCTTGACCGCGTCTGCGCCGTGATCGAGCATCGCGCGCGCCGCTTCGGCGGTGGCGATGTTGCCGCCGATGACCTCGACCGCCGGGAAGTTCTTCTTGAGCCAGCTGACGCGGTCGAGCACGGTCTGCGAATGTCCGTGCGCGGTGTCGACGACGAGCACGTCGGCTCCGGCCTCGGCGAGCAGTTCGGCGCGCTCCTCGGTGCCCGGACCGACGCCGAGCGCAGCGCCGACGCGCAGGCGTCCGGCGGCGTCCTTGGAGGCGTCGGGATGTTCGGTGGTCTTGATGATGTCCTTGACGGTGATCAGGCCGCGCAGCTCGAAGGCGTCGTTGACCACCAGGACGCGCTCGAGGCGGTGCTTGTGGATCAATGCCTTGCCTTCTTCGACCGTGGCGCCCTCATGGACGGTGACCAGCCGCTCGCGTGGCGTCATGATGTTCCTGACCGGCTGGTCGAGCCGGGTTTCGAAGCGCAGGTCGCGGTTGGTGACGATGCCGACGACCACCTGGCCATCGACCACCGGGACGCCCGAGATCCGGTGCAGCCTGGTCAGCGCGAGGACGTCGCGAACCGACATGTTCGGCGGAACGGTGATCGGATCCTTGAGTACGCCCGACTCGAAGCGCTTGACCCGCGCGACCTCGGCGGCCTGAGCCTTCGGACTGAGGTTCTTGTGGACGATCCCGATGCCGCCTTCCTGGGCCAGGGCGATTGCCAGGCGGCTTTCGGTGACCGTGTCCATCGCCGCCGAGACCAGCGGCAGGTTGAGGCTGATGTTTCGCGTCAGCCGGGTTCGCAGCGAGACGTCGCGCGGGACGATCGTCGAATGTGCGGGGACGAGGAGGACATCGTCGAACGTCAGCGCCTTCTGGACGACACGCATGGCCTTTGATCCGGGGTCACAAAAACGTATTATACCGCCTGACCCTCGGAGGCTGAACGACGATGAAGCCCTTCCTTCCCGCTCTCGTGGCGCTGTCCCTCGCCTCGGCGGCCAGCGCGCAAATCTATCAGTGGCAGGACGAGAACAACCGCACGGTGATCTCCGACCGGCCGCCGTCGGGGCCGGTCAGGCAACAGAAGAAGATCGACGCACCAGCGCCGCCAGCGACCGCCGAAGCCGCGAAGACGACTGCCGATCGCGAACTCGATTTCCGCAAGCGTCAGAAGGAGGCCCGCGACACCGCCGACAAGGCGGAGAAGGAGCAGCAGACGACCGCTCAGCGCAAGGAGAACTGCGATTCGGCGCGCAACTGGCTCCAGGTTCTCGAATCGGGCGAACGGGTGGCGAGACGCGACAGCGCGGGCGAGCGCTACTACCTCGACGACGCGCAGCGCCAGCAGGAGATCGTCAAGGCCCGGCAGGCCGTGCAAGAGACCTGCAAGTGACGATCCAGGCGACCGCGTCGCCCTGGCTATTCGCCTTCACTCTCGCCGGCGCCCTTGCGCATCACCTTGCCGGCTGCCGCGCGCTGGCGGCGAACCTCCTTCGGGTCGGCGATCAGCGGCCGGTAGATCTCGACGCGGTCGAGGTCGCGCAGCGTCGCGTCCGGTTTCGTCAGCTTGGCATAGACGCCGAGACGGTTCTTCGCCAGGTCGATCTCGGGGTATTTCTGGAGCAGGCCAGAGGCTTCGATCGCCTGGCGGACCGTGCTGCCCTGCGGCAGTTTCAGGCTCACCAGCGGCTGTTTCGTGGGCAGGGCGTAAACCACCTCGATGGACAGCAGTTCAGCCATTCGCCGTTCCATAGACTTCGCCGGCGCGCTTGACGAAGGCATCGACGAAGGTGTTGGCAATCTGGCTGAAGACCGGCCCGATGACCTTCTCGAACATCCGGCTCGAGAACTCGTAGGAGAGCTGGAACTCGATCTTGCAGGCCTCGGGGCTGAGCACCCTGAAGCGCCAGAAACCGTCGAGTCGACGGAAAGGACCGTCGATCAGCGTGATTTTCATCGACGTGGGGAACTGCTTGTCGTTCTCGGTGGTGAAGTGCGAGCGGACGCTGCGGTAATTGATGTGCAGTGTGGCGACGGTCTTGCTGTGGTCGCGGAACTGGCAGTGCGTCTGGCTGCACCAGGGCAGGAATTTCGGATAGTCCTCGACCCGGTCGACGAGGTCGAACATCTGCTGCGCAGAACGCTCGATGAGCAGCGACTTGTGGACCCTGGCCATGGCCTGGCAAACCTTCCGCATCCTGTAGAATCCCGGATTCTAGCACCCTGGAGCGCTGATCTTCCCGGAAAGGGCACCATGAGCATCGTCGCCAACAAGAAGGCCTTTCATGATTACTTCATAGAGGAGCGGATCGAAGCGGGAATTGCTCTCGAAGGCTGGGAAGTGAAGGCGATCCGGGCTGGCCGGGCGAGCATCAAGGAGTCCTACGTCGTCCTGCGCGAGGGCGAGGTCTTCCTCTTCGGCATGCACGTCACTCCGCTGCTCGCGGCATCGACGCACGTCCGGCCCGATCCGGTGCGTACGCGCAAGCTGCTGCTGCATGAGCGGCAGATCAGCAAGCTGATCGGCCAGGTGGAACGCGCCGGCTATACGCTGATACCCCTCGATCTGCACTTCCAGCGCGGGCGGATCAAGGTCGACATCGGTCTCGCCCGGGGCAAGAAGCAGCACGACAAGCGGGAGGCCGAGAAGGATCGCGAGTGGGTGCGCGAAAAGGCCCGGCTGATGCGCGTCAAGGCGTAGCGCGGGGGCCGAGCGGCGCGCGCGACGCAACCGGGACAGTGAGGCAGCGCCGGTCGATCGGGCCGACCGGCAGGGTCATCGACTTGGTCGGGAGGTATCGCCATGGCAGAAGCAGGCTCCAGACAATATCCGGCGAAGCCGGCCCGTGTCTATCTTTTCGGCACGTGCCTGATCGACCTGTTCCGGCCTGACGCCGGTCTCGATGCCGTCCGCCTGATCGAGCGCGAGGGCGTCGAAGTGGCCTATCCGGCCGACCAGACGTGCTGCGGCCAGCCAGCGCACAGCAGCGGCTTTCCCGAGCAGGCACGGGCCGTGGCGCTCGCCCAGTTGCGCCTCTTTCCCGAGCCGTGGCCGGTGATCGTTCCTTCCGGTTCGTGCGCAGGGATGATGCGCCACCATTACCCGAAGATCTTCGCCGACGACCCGGCGCTGCTGCGCGAGGCCGAAGCGCTCGCCGAGCGGGTCTTCGAGCTCACCGAGTTCCTCTGTCACGTGCTCAGGGTCAGACTCAGCGATCGCGGGACGCCGACGCGCGTCGCGCTGCACACGTCGTGCGCCGCGCGCCGGGAGATGGGTACACACCTGCACGCGCGGGAACTGCTCGAGCAGCTGGCCGGCGTCGAACTCGCCGTCCACGCGCACGAGGCGGAATGCTGCGGCTTCGGTGGAACGTTCTCGTTGCGTCATCCGGCGATCTCTTCGGCGATGGCCGCCGACAAGGTCGAAGCGCTGCTCGCCAGCGGCGCCGAGTGCTTCGTTTCGGCTGATTGCGGCTGCATGCTGAATCTCGACCACACGCTCGAAAGGCGCGGGGATCGCTTGTGTGGGGAGCATCTGGCCAGTTTCCTGTGGCGGCGGACAACGGCTCATGAGGAGCAGCGATGAGCGCCCGCGAGAGGATTCTCGAGCGCCTGCGCTCGGTGCCGGTGGTGCCCCTGCCGGAGCCCGACCTCGGTGCGTTTCAGGCGGATCCCGCGGCCGTTTCGACGCGCAGCAGCCGGACGGCGCGTATCGAGCGCTTCTGCGAGCGGATGAACTTCTGGCACGGCCAGGTGATTCGCGTCACGCGACGCAACTGGGCTGCCAGCCTGCGCGATCTCTGCGCCGACAGAGGCCTCCGGTCGCTGGTCCATGGCCAGGTCACCGAATTCGCCGACGAACTGCGCGCGGCCGGGCTTCCGGGGCTCAGGGTGTTCGACCGGCCGGTCGACTCGTGGAAGGCAGAGCTGTTCGCCGAGGTCGATGCCGGCCTGACCTCGACGCGCGGCGCGATCGCTGAAACCGGCACGCTGATCATCTGGCCCGACGAACGCGAGCCGAGGCTGCTCTCGCTGGTTCCGCCGATCCATTTCGCGCTGCTCGACGCCGACCGCATCCACGACAGTCTTCCGGAGGCGATGCGCGAGCAGGGCTGGGCCGCGGCGATGCCGGCCAATGCGCTGCTCGTCTCGGGTCCCTCGAAAACCGCCGACATCCAGGTGACCCTGGCTTATGGGGCGCACGGCCCGAAAGAGCTGATCGTCCTGCTGATCGTCGACGAGGAGGAGGCGCGATGAGTGCACGACCGCTGAAATTCGTGCCGGCGAGCGAGTTCAGGGCCCGCGCCGCGGCGGCCGTCGCCGATCCGCAGCTGCGCCAGAGCTTCCGCCGGGCGATGGACTTCCTGATCGAGCGCCGCGCGGCCCAGTTCCCGGACGCGGAGGTGCTCGACCGGCAGCGTCGGCTCGCCGAGCAGATTCGCCAGTACACTCTGGCACGGCTGCCCGACCTGCTCGAGCAACTCGAGCGCAGGCTGGTCGACAACGGCATCCAGGTCCATTGGGCCGAGACCGCCGAGGAAGCCTGCACGGTGATCATCGACATCGCTCGCCGCCACTCGGCGAAGCTGATCGTCAAGGGCAAGTCGATGGTCAGCGAGGAAGTCGAGCTCAACCATGCGCTGGCCGCAGTCGGCATCGACGCGCTGGAAAGCGACATGGGCGAGTACATCGTCCAGCTCGACGGCGAGAAGCCTTCGCACATCATCATGCCGGCGATCCACAAGACCCGCGAGGAAATCGCCCGCTTGTTCGCCGACAAGGTTCCCGGCGCTGCGTACACGGAGTCGGTCGACGAGCTGATCGGCATCGGCCGGGCCGTCCTGCGCGAGAAGTTCATAAGCGCCCGGATCGGCCTTTCGGGAGTGAATTTCGCGGTTGCCGAGACCGGCACCCTGTGCCTCGTCGAGAACGAGGGCAACGGCCGGATGTGCACCACCGTGCCCGACGTACATATCGCGATCACCGGCATCGAGAAAGTCGTCGAGAAGCTGGAGCACGTTCCGCCGCTCTTCGGATTGCTGACCCGCTCGGCGACCGGCCAGGCGATCACCACCTACTTCAACATGATCAGCGGGCCGCGGCGGGCCGGCGAACTCGACGGGCCGCGCGAGGTGCACCTCGTGCTCGTCGACAACGGTCGCACGCAGGCGTACGCCGACGCCCAGTTGCGCGCGACGCTGCAGTGCATCCGCTGTGGCGCATGCATGAACCACTGCCCGGTGTATACGCGGATCGGCGGCCACGCCTACGGGACGACCTATCCCGGCCCGATCGGCGGGATCGTCTCGCCGCATCTGCTCGGCCTCGCCGCGACGCACTTCATGCCGACGGCGTCGAGCCTCTGCGGTGCGTGCAGCGAGGTCTGCCCGGTGCGCATCCCGATTCCGGACCTGCTGATCAGACTGCGCGGCGAAGCCCAGCACGATGCACTGCACGGCCATCAGCCGCTGCTTGGCCAGGGCGCCGCGCGCAACCCTCTGCTCGACCTCGTGTGGACCGCCTGGGCGGTGCTGTACACGCATCCGCAGCTCCATCGCGCGTTTCTCTGGCTGGCGACGCGTCTTCGCTGGCTGACCCCGCCGCGCCAGTCGGGATGGACGGCCAGCCGGACGCCGTTGAAGCCGGCCGCGCGCACGCTGCACGAGCATATGACCAGTCGCCGCCGGTAGCCCCCTCGCCGGGCGGGAAACAGTCGATCAGAGGCCTGCCGAGAGCAGGAACTCGATGGCTTCGGACCACCATCGCTGGTCGAGGCGGTCGAACCAGTCGTTGTGCCCGGCGCCGCGGATGACCACCAGGCGCCTGGGTTCGCTGAGCGCGGCGAACAGGGCCTGGCCGAAGCGGGCGGGAACGATGGCGTCGTCTTCGGCGACGGCGACGAGGATCGGGCGACCGAATCCGGCGAGATGCGCGGTGCTGTCGTACTGGTCGCGGAGGAGCCATTTCACCGGCAGGAGCGGGTAGTGGTGGCGCGCGACGTTCTCCAGACGGTCCCACGGCGTGAACAGCAGCATTCCGGAAACCGCCGCCGCCTGCCTGGCGCTCGCCGCAGCGGCGACGCCCGCGCCGAGCGATTCACCGATGATCAGCAGCGGTCCGGAGAAGGCGCGACGTGCGTCGGCGATCGTCCGTTCGGCGTCGGCAACCAGGCTGCTTTCGCCGAGTTCTCCTCCCCGCGGTCCGTAACCGGGGTATTCGGCGAGGATCACACGCAGCGCGAGGCCATTGAGCACGTCCGAGTAGTACTGGCGATGGGCGGCATGTCCGGCGTTGCCGTGGAAGACGATCACCGTCGCCCGCGCCGGACCCGCCGGTTCGGCGAGCAGGCCGCGGAAGTCGCCGGCACTCGGCCAGGGCGTCAGGCCGCCGCCGGTCATTTCGGCGACCGGCGCCCGATCGGGGAAGTAGAGCAGGTGGTTCTGGAACATGGTCAGTCCGGCGAAGGCGAGAAGACACGCCGCGAGCATACTGATGGCGATCCGCGAGAGCATGGCGGTCATCGTCGCCGCTGGCCAGGCGGATCACGGCGTCCTTCGGGGCAAAGCGGATCGCCGCAGATGCGCCGGGTCATGCCGTGTGCTTCCTGAAGTAGCGGGGCTCCTCGAAGAGTGAGGGGACCTCCACGCGGCCGATCTCCGGCCTGTCGGGGATGACGTAGAGGATCGGGGTGATCAGTTCCTCGAAAATGCCGCGCAGGCTGCGCGCTCCGGTCTTGTATTCGACGGCAATTTCGGCGATCTGCTCGAAGACCCGCGGCTGGATGCTCAGTTCGACGCCTTCGCCGCGAAAGATCTCGAGGTACTGGCGGTAGATCGAGTTGCGCGGCACGCTGATGATGCTGACCAACATCTCCCTGCTCAGCGGGTGCAGGCTGGCGATCACCGGCAGGCGACCGGTGAACTCGGGAATCAGACCATATTCGAAGAGATCGGTCGGCTTGATCCGCCGGTTCAGCCGGTCGAGGATGTTCCGGTTGTCGTCGGCGCTCGTGGCGATGAAGCCGAAACTGTGCGTTCGCGCCATGATGTTCTCGATGCCGACGAACGCACCCCCGCAGATGAACAGGATGTTGCTCGTGTCGATGTACTGGCTGTCGCCGAGCTTGACCGGCGATCCTTCCATGATCTTGAGCAGTGCGTGCTGGACGCTCTCGCCCGAGGTCGCGGTCAGCTGGGCGGGGGTCGCCTTGAGCTTGTCGATTTCGTCGATGAAGACGATCCCGTGCTGGGCTCTGGTGACGTTGCCACCGGCCTTGTCGACCAGCCGCTGCAGGGCGGCCTCGATCTCTTCGTTGACGTACTTCGTCTGCGCCAGAGAGGTGGCATTGGCGGTCACGAAGGGAACACCGAGCATTCGCGAGAGCGTGTCGCAGAGCAGCGTCTTGCCGGTTCCCGAAGGGCCGACGAGCAGGACGTTGCTCTTCGCGAAGGTGCCGGGGTCACCGTGGAAGGTGGCGATCTTGCGGTAGTGCGAGTAGACGGCGACGGCGAGGATCTTCTTCGCCTCGTCCTGGCCGATGACGTACTGGTCGAGAAATTTGACGATCGCGCTGGGCGTGGTCTCTCTGCTGAGCAAGGCCGGCTTCCGTAAGCGGGGAGGGGTCCGGCGGGCAATGACTCACCGGCGACGAGCAAGCGCTATCTTATTCCGAAAAGCGGCTCGTTCGTGCCGTCATCTCGCCGCCGGACGGCCGCCGAGAATTTCGTAGGACAAAGCGGCGAGCAGCGTGCACGCGGCCACGGCGGCGGCGAGTGCGCTGCCGTCGGCCGAGAGCCCCTGGCCGACGGCGACGCCGACGAGCGCGGCCACACCCATCTGCACGACGCCCATCAGCGCCGAGGCCGATCCGGCCATCGCCGGATACGGCGCCAGCGCCCGGGAGATCGCGTTCGGCATGACCAGACCGGTGGCCGCCGTGCACAGGAACATTGGCGCGAGCAGCGCCCAGATTTGGCGAACTCCCGCGAATTCGAGGCCGGCCATGCCGGCTCCGGCGAGCGCACCGAGCCAGGCGCCGTATCTCAGCAGGCAGGTGCTGCCGACTCGCCGGACGAGTCGGCCCGAGGTCACCGAGCCGAGAAGGTAGCCCGCGACGACGAGTCCGAAACACGCGCCGAAAGCCTGCGGGCTCAGGCCGTGGCGGTCGGCGAGAACGAAGGACGAGCCGGAGATGAAGGCGAACAGTGCGCTGTACGAGAAGGCGAGGCAGAGCAGGCAGGCGAGATACCCGCGATCACCGAGCAGGCGGGCGAAGCCGGCGATCATCCGGTCTGGTCGGGTGGCTTCGGGATCGCGATGGACGTTGCTCTCGGCGAGCATTCGGCCGACGGCAACGAGTTGGACCAATCCGATCAGCAGCAGCACGACGAAGTTCGACTGCCATCCCAGCCAGACGGTCAATAGACCGCCGATCGTCGGGCCGAAAAGCGGCGCGAGGGCCATCGCTGCGCCGATGTAGGCGATGATTCGCGCCGACTCGCTGGCTCCCCAGACGTCGCGGACGACCGCGCGGCCGATCACCGGGCCGGCACACGCGCCGAGCGCCTGGACGAAACGGGCGAAGACGAGCCTTTCGATACTCGTCGACAGCACGCAGCCGAGCGAGCCGAGACAGTAGAGAACCAGTCCGGCGAGCAGCACCGGCCGCCGTCCGAAGCGATCGGAGAGCGGTCCGTAGATGATCTGCCCGCAGGCGAATCCGGCGAGAAAGACCGAGAGCGTCAGTTGCACCTCGGCCGCTCCGCTGGCGAACGCGCGGGCCAGTGTCGGCAATGCCGGCAGATACAGATCGGTCGACAGCGGACCCAGCGCGACCAGCGTGGTCAGCAGTGCCGCGAGCGCAATCGAGGGGCAGGGGCGGTTCATCCGGCGCACACTGCACGCAGTCGCCGGTCAGCGCGGGACCGCGGGTGATCGGCCCGGAAGATCAGCTCCTCGCGGCGTCCTCGCCCGGCAGGGTGGCTAGCGGTTCTTGAAGTCGAAAAACATCTTGAAGCAGCGGGCGAAGGCGAGCGGTGTCTCGCAGTGCTGAGCCCACAATTCGGCGGTGATCGAGAAAGCGACGTCGCCCTCGGCCTCGCGGTCCTTGACCCAGACCAGCCGGCGATCGCTGAACACTCCGGTCGGCAGCCGGCTGCGGATGAACTCCCAGACCTCGTCCAGAGTGTCGAAATTGCCGAGATCGCCGGCTCCGTCGCCGCCTTCCTCCTCTTCCACGAACACCTGATAGCGCATAGACACCTCGCCACAAAAGAGTCGCTTCGCCGGGCTTTCCTTCTCGCCGGCGATCAGCCTGCCATTATCGCCGAATCACCCCGGCACAGGGCGACGGCGCGGGCTTCCCGGTGGTGCCCGGTCACCGCTTCGATCCGCTCGCTCGCCAGCCGCCGCCACGCGTGCCGGGACCCCGCGAGATCGCTCGACGCCGGCGTGGCGGGTTCACCCCGCCTGCAGGGCGGCGAGTTCCTCATCGCTGAAGCCGGCAGCCCGGCGCGCAGCGAGGTTGAACGGCCCGCGCGGCCTCGGCGCCTGGAAACGCTCGGCGAGGTCGGCGTAGCAGCCGATCGGGTCGAGACCGCGCGCCCGGCAAAGCCACCCGAACCAGCGGTTGCCGATCGCCACATGACCGATTTCATCGTCGAGGATGACTTCGAGAATCGCCGCACCTGCTTCGTCGCCGGCGCTTCGCAGCTTGTCGCGAATCAGCGGGGCCGCGTCGAGGCCGCGTGCCTCGAGTGTCCTTGGCACCAGAGCCAGTCGGGCGAGCAGGTCGCCGCTGGTCTTGCGGGCCATTTCCCAAAGACCGTCGTGGGCGGCGAAGTCGCCATAGGCAAAACCCAGCGTCTGCAGGTGGCGGCCCAGCAGCCCGAAGTGCGCGGCTTCGTCCCGGGCGACACCCAGCCAGTCGCGGTAGAAGTCCTCGGGCAGACCGTCGAAGCGCCAGGTGATGTCGAGAGCGAGGTTGACCGCGTTCAGCTCGATGTGGGCCAGCGAATGGATCAGTGCGCCGCGCCCCGCGGTCGTGTGCACCGAACGCTGCGGGACCAGCGCCGGCGGCACGAGGCGTGGCCGTGCGCACCGTCCGGGGATTTCTCCGGGAGTCAGGCCGGTGGCCTCGGGACTGGCGAATCGGGCGTCCGGGGCGTCGAGATCGATCGCCTCGACGGACGCGCACTTGACCCACGGATCGGCTTCACGGAGCCCGTCGAGGGCGAGCTGGCGGAGGTTCATCCGGCCGTTTCCGCGCACGGAGCGGCGACGAAGCCGTAAAGCGTGGCCACGTCAACGCGGCGCAGCCGGATCAGCGGCAGGCAGTGGCCCTGCCAGCAGAGATGAAGGGGCTGGCTCTTCGCGGCGGGCGGTCGCTCGATGAAGCCGAGCAGACTCGCCTCGTCGGCGCTCTCGCCGTCCGCCGAGCGGATCAGGCGGACGATCGACGGCAGATCACGGTCACAGACCAGCCCGATGCCCTGCGGGATTTCGAGCAGCAGGCTGCCCTCGTCGTCGAGCGCCGCGCCACGAATCTCGCTGACCACCGTTCCGACGTGCGTCTCGAGACAGGTCTCCGAGGCGAGGTGGACAACCCATGGCGTGTACTCGAGGTCGACGAAGACTCTCTGGGGACCGTTCTCGACGAAGTAATTCCCAGACTCGTCGTGTGTGTATCGGCGGTTCAGGAAGTCGATCAGGCCGGCGTGGCTGACCGGCTCGCTGCGCAGTCGCCAACGGCCTCGGCGATCGAGGGAGAGCCAGCCGTAGCACGCCGGCACGGCCGGCCAGCGCCGCCCCGCTCCAGCATGCTCTGGCGGGCTGTCGCCGCGGTGCAGCGGGTTCACCGACTGCCCCGATCGACCGTCATCGTTCAGAGCAGTTCCTCGACGTCGCCGCCGATCACCCCGGGCGTGACCGCCGGGGCGTAACGCCGGACGACCTGTCCCTGGCGGTCGATCAGGAACTTGGTGAAGTTCCACTTGATCGCCTCGCTGCCGAGCAGTCCGGGTGCTGCCTTCTTCAGGTGACGGTACAGCGGATGGGCATCGTCACCGTTGACGTCGACCTTGGCGAACATCGGGAAACTGACCCCGTAGTTCTTGCGGCAGAAGCTGGCGATTTCTTCGGAGCCGCCCGGTTCCTGTCCGCCGAACTGATTGCACGGAAAGCCGAGCACGACGAATCCGCGTTCGGCGTAGCGCCGGTAGAGCGCCTCGAGGCCTTCATACTGTGGCGTGAAGCCGCAGTGGCTGGCGGTATTGACGATCAGCAGGACCTTGCCGGCGTACTCGCCAAGGGACTGGCTGCCCCCTGCGAGGCGCTCGGCGGTGAATTGATGGATGCTTGCTTCGCTCATTTTCAAAGTGGTCTCCACGCGGCGCACAGTCGGTCGGCGAGCGACGCGCGAGCGCGCGCCAGCACCGGGAATCACTCGTCCAGTTCATCGAGCGGCACGCAGGCGCAGAACAGGTGGCGATCCCCATAGACGTCGTCGATGCGATTGACACTCGGCCAGAACTTGTTCGCGGCAACCCAGGGCAGGGGGAATGCCGCTTCCTTGCGGCTGTACGGCCGGTTCCAGTCGCTTGCCGCGAGATCGGCCTGGGTGTGGGGCGAATGCTTCAGCGGGTTGTCGTCTGCCGGCCACTCGCCTGATTCGATCCGCCGGATCTCGTCGCGAATGCCGATCATCGCGGCGACGAAACGGTCGAGTTCGGCCTTCGACTCGGACTCGGTCGGTTCGACCATCATCGTTCCCGGCACCGGGAAGCTGACTGTCGGTGCATGGAAGCCGTAGTCCATCAGGCGCTTGGCGATGTCGATCTCCGAGACGCCGGTCTGTGCCTTGATCGGTCGGATGTCGAGAATGCATTCGTGGGCCACGCGGCCGTTCCTGCCCCGGTAGAGAACGGGGTAATCGGCGTCGAGGCGGCTGGCGATATAGTTGGCGTTGAGGATCGCGACTTCGGTGGACCGGGTCAGGCCCTTGCCGCCCATCATCGCGATGTACATCCACGAGATCGGCAGGATCGACGCCGAGCCCCAGGGTGCCGCGGCGACCGCTCCCTGTCCTGCATGCGGGCCGCTCACCGGCTGCACGCAGTGGTTGGGCATGAACGGCGCGAGATGCGCCTTGAGACCGATCGGCCCCATTCCGGGGCCACCGCCGCCGTGGGGGATGCAGAAGGTCTTGTGCAGATTGAGGTGGCTGACGTCGGCGCCGATCAGCGCCGGTGAGGTCAGCCCGACCTGCGCGTTGAGGTTCGCCCCGTCCAGATAGACCTGCGCGCCGTGACGATGGACGAGTTCGCAGGCTTCGCGGATCGATTCCTCGAAGACGCCGTGTGTCGAAGGGTAGGTGACCATCAGGCAGGCGAGGTTCGTCGCGTGCTCGTCGGCCTTCGCGGCGAGGTCGGCGAGATCGACGTTGCCCGATTCGTCGCAATCGACGACGACGACCTGCAGACCGCACATCTGCGCGCTCGCCGGATTCGTGCCGTGCGCCGAACGGGGGATCAAGCAGACGCGGCGATGCGCTTCGCCGCGGCTCGCGTGATAGCGCGAGATGGCCACCAGCCCCGCGTACTCGCCCTGCGCGCCGGAGTTCGGCTGCATGCAGATGGCGTCGAAACCGGTGATCACCTTGAGCCAGGTCTCGAGTTCGGTGATCATCTGCAGGTAGCCCTGCGCCTGGTCGATCGGGACGAAGGGGTGAAGGTCGGCAAACTCCGGCCAGGTGACGGGGATCATCTCGCTGGTCGCATTGAGCTTCATGGTGCACGATCCGAGCGAGATCATCGAATGATCGAGCGCCAGGTCGCGATTCTGCAGCTTTCTGAGATAGCGCAGCAGCGCGTGCTCGGTGTGGTGCGTGTTGAACACCGGCTGAGCGAGGATCGCGTCGCCGCGCAGAAATTCTGCCGGCAGGCTGGCGTCGCGGTCGCGGACGCGCTCGTCGAGCGCGTCGATGTCGACCATTGTCGCTCCAGAGATCAGCTCGATCAGGCGCGCGACGTCGGCCCGCGTCGTTCTCTCGTTGATCGAGATTCCCAGGACGTCGGGCGAGACCAGCCGCAGGTTGTAACCCGCTTCTCGCGCCGCCTGCCACGCCTGCGCAGCGCGATTGCCGAGGGTGACGCGGAAGGTGTCGAAGAAATGTCGCGTCTCGACGCAGAGCCCGCCGGCTCGCAGGCCCTCGGCGAGGATCGCCGCCAGGCGGTGGATCCGCCCGGCGATCCCGCGCAACCCGTGCGGACCGTGGTAAACGGCGTACATCCCGGCGATGTTGGCCAGCAGGACTTGCGAAGTGCAGATGTTCGAGTTGGCCTTCTCGCGACGGATGTGCTGCTCGCGCGTCTGCAGGGCCATGCGCAACGCCTTGTGGCCGCGTGCGTCGACTGAGACGCCGATGATCCGTCCAGGCACCGAACGCCGGTAGGCGTCGCGAGTCGCGAAGAACGCCGCGTGTGGTCCGCCGAAGCCGAGCGGGACACCGAAGCGTTGAGCCGACCCCACGGCGATGTCGGCACCGAGTTCTCCGGGCGAGCGCAGCACGACCAGAGCCATCAGGTCGGCGGCGACGACGGTGATCGCTCCACGCGCGCGGACTGCCGCGATCGGCCCGCTGAGATCGCTCACTTCGCCGCGGTCATCGGGATACTGGAACAGGGCACCGAAGACCTCGTGCTGCGCAGCCTCGGCGGGCTCGCCGAAAACCAGCTCGAAGCCGAAGAAGGCGGCGCGCGTGCGCAACACGTCGATGGTTTGCGGGAAGCAGTCGCGATCGACGAAGAAGCGGTTCGCCCGAACCTTGCTCAGCCGGCGGGCCATGGTCATCGCTTCTGCGGCTGCCGTCGCCTCGTCGAGCAGCGACGCGTTGGCCAGATCGAGGCCGGCGAGGTCCATGACCATCTGCTGGTAGTTGAGCAGCGCCTCGAGTCGTCCCTGGGCGATTTCTGCCTGGTATGGCGTGTAGGCGGTGTACCAGCCGGGATTCTCGAGCACGTTGCGCAGGATCACCGCGGGGGTCAGCGTGTCCGCGTAGCCCATGCCGATCAGCGAGTGGTGGACGCGGTTGCGTCCGGCGATCTTCCTCAGCGCGGCGAGCGCTTCGGCCTCGCCGCGCGGTTCGGGGAGGATCAGCGAACCGGCGAGCCGGATCGCCGCAGGTATCGTCTCGGCGATCAGCTGTTCGAGGCTGCCGGCGCCGATCGCCGCGAGCATCGCGGTCGTCTCTTCGGCATCGGGTCCGATGTGTCGGTTGACGAACTCGTCGCGCAGTTCGAGGGCGGCGAGACACGGCGGGGGAGGGTCGGGATCGTGCGTCTGGGCGTGCATCTTCGGTTTCCGTAACCGCGGTCGGTGGTCAGGCGGCGTCGATCAACTGCGCGTAGCCGGCCGCGTCGAGCAGGCCGTGCAGATCGCTGGACGCAGCCGGGGCGATCCGGAACAGCCAGGCGCCGTAGGCGTCCTGATTGACCAGTTCCGGAGCTTCGGCAAGCGCCGCGTTGACTTCGACGATCGTACCGGCGACCGGCGCATAGACGTCGGCTGCAGCCTTGACGGACTCGACGACGGCCGCCTCCTGTTCGGCGGCGAGTTCGCTGCCGACCTCGGGCAACTCGATGAACACCAGGTCGCCAAGCAACTCCTGCGCATGATCGGTGATGCCGACGCTGATCGTTCCGTCAGGCTCGACACGAATCCACTCGTGGCTCCTGGTATACCTGAGATCGGCAGGAATGTTCATCTCTTCTCCTGAGCAGTGAGGTCCGCCTTGCGGACCAGGGACAGAAATCGAATTAGACGAGGATGTGGCCGTTCCTCACGAAACACGGCTTGACCACTCGGGCAGCCAATAGCCTGTCGCGAATCAGCACCTGCACCCGGTCTCCGGGAGTGCTGGCGAGTGGTAAACGGGCGAGGGCGATCGACTGCGCCATCGTCGGCGAGAAGCTGCCGCTGGTGACTTCTCCTTCGCCGTGCTCGGTGCGCACCGCCTGATGGGCGCGCAGCACGCCGCGGTCGAGCAGCACCAGACCGAGGAACTGGTGCCGCTGGCCGCGAGCCACAAGGCTGCTCCGGCCGACGAAGTCGCGCGGTGACTCGAGGTCGACGGTCCAGCCGAGGCCGGCGTCGAATGGCGAAACGCTCTCGTCCATGTCCTGGCCGTAGAGGTTCATCCCTGCCTCGAGGCGCAGCGTGTCGCGCGCACCCAGACCGCAGGGAGACACTCCCGCGGCGACCAGCGCAGCCCACAAGCTCTCGGCCTGCGCGGCTGGCAGCGAGATCTCGAAGCCGTCCTCGCCGGTGTAGCCCGTGCGGGCGATCATCAGCTGGCCTGAAGTGGCGGCGAAGAACGGTTTCAACGCCTCGCAGGTCGCGCGCTGTTCGGGCAGGACTTCGGCCACCTTCCCTCGGGCCAGTGGTCCCTGGACGGCGATCATCGCCAGGGCGTCGTTGCCGTTGCGGCGCTGGGCGATCGACACGGCGAGTTGCCAGTCTTCGGTGCGGCCGACCATCCACGCGAGATCCCGGTCGGCAGTGGCGGCGTTGACCACGACGCGGTAGCTCTGTTCGCCGAGGTGGTAGACGATCAGATCGTCGATCACTCCGCCCGACTCGTTGAGCATCGTGCTGTACAGGGCCTTGCCCGGGAGCTGGAGCCGGGCGACGTCGTTGGCCAGCAGGCGGCGCAGGAAGGCTCTCGCGTCGCGACCGCCGATATCGACCGCGCACATGTGCGAGACGTCGAAGACACCCGCTTCACGTCGTACCGCGTGGTGTTCGTCGATCTGCGAACCGTAGTGCAGCGGCATCTCCCACCCGCCGAAGTCGACCATTCGGGCGCCGTGCCGGCGATGCCAGTCGTTGAGAACGGTTTTTCTCATCTGATCAACCCTTAGGCACGAGTTTCTCGAGTCGATTCCTGAAAAAGAAAAGGGGCGAACTCGCGAGGAGTTCACCCCCCTGTCCAGGTACCTGAGAGATTGTCGGGCCGAAACCGAAGGTCTCGGCCGTCCTTGCCCCGTCGGTGGGCGCCAGGGCCGGAGCCTGCGCCGCTCTCCAGAGTTTGCCGCACGAACGGTCCGTGTGCCTGAGCGTTTGCGGGTGGTGTGCGCCTTCGGCGGCGGCGTCGCCGCTCTCTCCCGTTCGCCGCGCCACTATAGCGCGGGCCATGCTCTGCCCGCAAGTGGAAGGCGGGGAAAGCTGGGCGCCCGGGGAGCAGCACGCCGATCAAGAGTGCGTTGAGCCTTGGGGTGACAGTTGGCGGAGTCTTTTGTGAAGGCCTGCACCGCTGCCTGACGGGGGGTCGGTCGCATTACTCCCGCATCGGGTCGGGTGCGCATCAGGAACCAGGTGGCGCGCACCGCAGTCAATGCTTCACAGAATCGCCAAGGAGGTGCTATAATTTTTATAGTGGGCCTGGAAAGGCCCGTCGGATCGCTGGCTGCGGAGGCTGCTTCCTCGCTCTGTTGCCGGCGCCAGCTGGGGTGCGAGGGAGCGAAACTGTCAGTTTTTTTTACATGGCGTGTTTTCCAGCCAACAAGGAACTTTTTAACAGTTTGCTTTCAAAAGGTATTGTCGGTTTGGCACGGGTTTTGCTTAAGATTCTCGTGAGTCAGGTGTTCTCGATGGGGGGGACGGTGGTCGTAGCACGTTCCCCAAAGACCAGGACTTGCAGGGACTTTTTGAAACCCTCATCAGCCGGTTCTCGCCACAGACTGGTGATTGAAACGAAGGAGTTGTCGATGAATGTATCTCAAAGCAAAAAAAGAATAGCTCTCGCCGTGTTGGCCCTGGGGGCTTCGGGGGTGGTTCCGGCAGCTGCGTGGGCAACGGGAATCACCGGTGTCAGCATCAGCGGTCCTTATGTGCTCTGGAGTGACATCGGGGGGGTGCTGTACCCGACGGTCAAGGCCCCGGGCGGTCCGGTCGGCCAAGCCGAGATCGATGCTCTGGCGGGGAGCCGCTCGGCGCCGGGCGGCAACGTCGAACTGAACAAGTTCGGCGGCGGATATCTTCAAGGTGCTGGCTTCACGACGCTGAGCGGCGATGACGGCAGCGGGCATAGCGTCACGTTGAGGAGTCTGCAGCAGGGGGATTGGGGCAGTAGCAGTGCGCCGACGCCGCTGACGCTGAGCTACATCAATGGCGCGGCACAGTCGATCGGCATGACGCTGGATCAGAACGGGCTGGACGAAGCAGTGCGCCGCTTTTTCATCGCGTCGATCCCCTGTCCGGCAGCCTTGGAAGGGTGCGCACCCTGGCAGCTGGTCAGTGACCCAAACATCTCGTACGTCGACATCTTTCCGACGAAGGTTCATGTCGGTCTGGCCGGCTTCCTGAACGCTGGCCCGATTCTCCAGGCGATGTTTCCGAACTCTCCTGTTCCTGTTCCGGCTGAGGCGCAGGTGAGCGAAGTGGTCGGGGTCACGTTTGCGGGAGTAAGCGAGTTTCTGTTTGGATTCTCGGGGACAAATTCCGGGGTCTATGCCGCAGGCGACACTGGAAGACCTTTCGAGTTGCGGTCGTATTCGGGCAACTACGATGTCGCGATCCCCGAGCCGGAGTCGCTGGCGCTGCTCGGTCTCGGCCTGGTGGGGCTGTTCCTGGGTCGCCGTCGCCAATCCTGACTGCGGCTGGTGGGGCCCGGTAACCTCGAGCGTCGGGGTGCCGGCCGGGTGACCTGCCGGAACCTGGGAAGGTTCCGGCAGGTCGGCGGTTGCGGTCGGACGGAGACCGTGGTCAATCGATATCGGGCCGGACCTCGGGTGACGGCTGTATGAGGGAGGTGGCCGTGGAGTTCGCGGTCCTTTTCGGCGCCTGTCTGCTGATTTCGGCGGCGGTCATCGCTGTGGCGGCGGCCCTGGCTCGTCAGTTAGGGATCGTGGATCGGCCGGGCGGGCACAAGTTGCACGTCGCGGTGACTCCCTTCGTGGGCGGCTTCGGGGTTTTCGCCGTACTGGTCTGCGCCATGCCGGTCGCCCGGTTCCTGTCGGGTGGCGTCGCGGGCGGCCTTGACGTCCCGGCCATACACGGCATTCTTCTGGCCGCGGGGTTGGTTTTCGTCACCGGGTTGGCCGACGACGTCTGGCTGATCGGGTTCAAGCCGCGTCTCGTCGTCCACGCGCTCGCCGCGCTGTGGATGGTCTATGTCGGCGATGTCCAGCTGCGTTCCCTCGGCGAGCTTTTCCCTGACGTGGACGTCGATCTCGGCGTCTGGGGACTGCCGCTCACGGTCTTCGCGACGATCGGTCTGATCAACGCGATGAACATGATCGACGGCATCGACGGTCTGGCGGGGTCGGTCGGCCTCGTCAGCCTGGCGCTCCTCGGGCTGGTCACCGGTCTCGGAGGCGGCGGACCGTATCTGGTCCTGATCGTCGCTCTGATCGGCGGACTGGCCGGGTTCCTGTTCTTCAACCTGCGTTATCCGGGCAACCCGCGGGCAAGGGTCTTCCTTGGCGACAATGGCAGCATGCTGATTGGCTTCCTTTTGGCTTGGCTGTTCATCGCCCTTTCGCAGGGGGAAGAGCGCGCGGTGATGACTCCGGTGACCGCTCTGTGGCTTTTCGCGGTCCCGCTGCTGGACACGGTGGCGGTGATGCTGCGCCGCCTGTGGATGGGTAGGTCGCCGTTCCGCGCCGACCGGCACCATCTCCATCATCTCTTCGCTCGCGCCGGCTTTCGGGTGTGCGACATCGTCGCCTTCGCCGCCTTCATGCAGCTGGTGTTCGGTTTCGTGGGGATCGCCGGACTGCTCCTGGGCGTACCGGAATCGGTGATGTTCGGACTGTTCCTCGGCGTCTTCGCGGCTTATACGCTGGTCATCCTCAGGCCCTGGCGCCTGGTCCCCTGGCTGCGCCGGGTCAACCGTCGCTTCGGCTGGCCGTCGGTTCAGGTTCGCGGCATTTTCGTCGGGTACCTGCGCAAGGACCACTGCCCGGAACTGGTCAGGGCCATTGCCGCCGGTCTCGGCAACCGCTACGACTACCAGTTGAGCGTCTATGAGCTGGATCGTTCTGCGTCCGACGGTCGCAATGCCTACTGTGTCGTGCACATCCGAGCCGAAGGCGACGAGCAACTCATCGGCCGGATTCGCCGGGATGCGCAGCGGCTGAAGGAAGGCATCGGTCGTCGGCACGGTGTCGACGTCCGGTTGTACATGGGACGGAACAAGGAGAACGACTCGCGCAGGGTCTATGCGCCGATTGCTGGGGGTGGCAGCCGGATCGGCGATCGCCGGGGCCTCAGGGCGAGCCCGATCTATTGCATCGAACGTGGTGGCTGTGCCGTGTTCAGTGACCGCCAGGGTTTCGAGCTCAGCGTCCCACCTGCGGGAAGGTGAACGGAAGATGTTTACGAGGATTCTCACCGTGTGCACCGGCAACATCTGCCGGAGTCCTGCTGCGCAGTTTCTGCTCAGACAGCGGATCGAGAAAGCCGGCCGACGGGTCGAGGCGCGTTCGGCAGGCACCGGCGCGCTGGTCAATCATCCGGCCGAAGAAGCGACTTCGGCGATGCTCGGTGCCCGAGGAATCGACCTCAGCAGTCACCGGGCCAGTCAGCTCACCCCCGAGCGCCTTCGCTGGGCCGAGCTGGTGCTGGTGATGGAGAAGCATCATCGGGACGCCGTGGTGACCATGGACCCGACGGCTCGGGGCAAGACCTTTCTCCTGGGTCACTGGACGAAAACCGAAATCCCGGACCCCTATCTCCGTGACGACGCAGCGCACGCCAAAGCGCTCGACCTCATCGAAGAGGCGATAGAGCCCTGGGTCAGCAAGCTGCGCTGAACGGTACAGGACTGCACTCTCGGGGAATTCCCCCGGCCGTGAAATAGGACACTGACCGGGGCGGTTCGCTGCGCTATCCTCCTTTCGTGCTCCCGGAAGGCTTCACCGCCGGGCCTTGGCGGCGCTGGCGCGCGAGGGCTCGCTCAAACCGGCTCCCCCACGCGTTCGTTGGTCGCTCGTTGGCACGGTCGGCCGGCCGTCCGTCGGACAGGGCCGGGGGCGCTTGGCGCGATCGCGATCGCCGAGGTACACTTCGCCGCTTCGGCGATCAGGCATTCTCTGAAACTGGAAGGACGGGAACGACAGATGAGGAATTCGGCATGACGCTGCTGTGGGCTTTGCCTCCGGCGAACCGGAGCCTGCTGCTCGGTCTGGTCGCGGGGGCTCTGGCCGGGTGCACGATCATTCCAGGCAACCAGAACTACTGGAACCGCGAGGAGTCGGACGTCCGCCTTCCGGTCCAGCAGGCCGACGAACTCGTGCCCGCCAACGTCAGGATCAGGCCGATCACCGCCGAGCTGATCATCGATCTGTTCAAGGCCGCCCGGCCGCCGGTGGGCGACGGGACGAGTTCGGCGAAGGCGGCCGGTCGCGACAACCCGCGCTTCGTCGGCGACAACCCGGGTTCGGTACCCGAATACCGACTCGGGCCTGGCGACATCATCTCGATCATCGTCTGGGACCATCCGGAACTGACGATCCCGGCCGGAAGCTTCCGGACGGCCGAGCAGGCGGGCACGGTGATCGCCGAGGACGGGACGATCTTCTATCCCTACATCGGGGTGATCAAGGCCGGCGGCAAGACGACCAGCGAGCTGCGGGCGATCCTCGCCGCCAAGCTCGCCAAGTATATCGAGCGCGTGCAACTCGACGTACGGATGGTCGCGTTCCGCAGCCAGCAGGTCTATGTCGTCGGCGAGGTGTTCAAACCGGGGATTCAGCCGGTGAACGACGTGCCGATGCGCGTTCTCGACGCGGTCAACCGTGCCGGAGGCTTCACACCCGAGGCCGATTTCAGTCGTGTCCTGCTCACCCGGCGCGGCACGACCTACCTGGTCGACGTCCAGTCGATGTACGACTACGGAACCAGCGAGCAGAACGTGCTGCTCGAAGACGGCGACATCGTGAATGTCGCTGACCGCAGCTACAACAAGATCTTCGTCCTCGGGGAGGTCACCAAGCCTGGTTCGCTGGTCATGAACAAGAAGCGGTCCACGCTTGCCGAGGCGCTCAGCGACGCCGGCTACATCAACCAGACGACGGCCGATCCACGGTACATCTACGTGATGCGCGGGGATACCGACCAGCCCGAACTGTTCCACCTCAATGCCACCATGGCCGACGCGATGTTGCTTGCCGACCGTTTTCCGCTTCGTCCTCGTGACATCATTTACGTCGATGCGGCCGCGGTTGTGCGCTGGCAGCGCGTGATCAGCAATATTCTGCCGACCGCGCTGATGCTCAACTACACCAGCCAGACGTATTACCCACTGTTTGGCGGAAGGCAGCCCAACCGCTGATGGCCCGGACTGACCGGAACGCGAACGGTCTCGCGCCCCGCGGTCAGACACGGCACGCTGCTGACGGCGCCATGTCTCGAGAGCGCCCGTACGGCCAGTCAGTCGCAGGAACGGAAGACCCATGGACAACGACCTTCTGAAAGGCAATTTCACACCCGCCGGCGTCCCGGCAGCGACCGGCACGCCGATGGCTATGCAGCCGGCGCCGATAGAGCAGGAGGAGGAAGGTCTGGCGCTTGGCGAGATCATCGCCGTGCTCATGGACTATCGCTGGTTGATCGCCGCGATCTGCCTGGTTTCTCTGCTCGCCGGCGTCGCCTGGGTGCTCGTCGCCAGACCGGTGTTCAAGGCCGACGGTCTGCTCCAGGTCGAGGAGAAGAGTGCCGGGCTCGGCTCGCTGAAGGCGCTGCAGCCGCTCCTCGGGGACGATACGACGGTTACCGCCGAGATCGAGATCCTCGGTTCGCGGATGGTTCTCGGCCGGGTGGTGAGCAAACTGAAGCTCGACATCGTTGCCGTTCCGCGGACGCTGCCGCTGATCGGCGGAGCGATTGCCCGCCGCTACCAGGGTGAAGGGCTCAACTCCCCGTGGCCGGGCCTGTCGCGTTTCGCCTGGGGCGGGGAAAGGATCCAGGTCGATTCCTTCGACGTGCCACCGGCGCAGCTCGACGAGAAGCACAAGCTCGTTGCCGGAGAGGGAGGGGCCTTCGAGGTGTTCGACGACGACAACGAACGCGTGCTCGAGGGAAAGGTCGGTATGCGCGCGAGCGGGCAGGGTTACTCGATTTTCGTCGCTGAGCTCGTTGCCCGGCCGGGCACGCAGTTCAGGCTGATGCGGCTCGCGCCGGAGACGGCGGTCGATGCGTTGCGCCGCGATTACTCGGTCAAGGAACGCGGCAAGAAGTCGGGCGTACTCGAACTCAGTCTGCTCGGCTACGAGCCCGAGCGGATCGCCCGCGTACTCGACGACGTCCTCAACACCTACGTCCGCCAGAACGTCGAGCGGCGCTCGGCGGAAGCGGAAAAGACGCTGAAGTTCCTCGACAACCAGTTGCCGGCACTGAAGACGCAGCTGGACAGCGCCGAAGCCGCATACAACAACTACCGGCAGAGCCGGGGTTCGCTCGACCTCAGTCTCGAGACGCAGGGCATCCTCAAGTCGCTCGTAGACGTCGAGAACGCGGCCGTTCTGCTCAAGCAGGAGCGCGACGAACTGCGCCAGAGCTTCACACCCGAGCACCCGAGAATCCAGGCCGTCGAAAGCAAGCTGCAACGGCTCAACGACCGCCGCAAGCAGTTCGAGGCCGACGTCGCCCGCCTGCCCGACACGCAGCAGACGATCCTGCGCCTGGCGCGCGACGTCGAGGTCTCGAATCGCTTGTACACCGAACTGCTCAACACCGCGCAGCAGTTGCGTGTGGCAAAGGAAGGAACCGTTGGCGACGTCCGGGTGATCGACAGCGCGGCGGTGGGTCGAAAGCCGGTCGGCGTGCCGCCGCTTGGCATCCTGGCGATTTCTCTGCTGCTCGGCCTGCTGCTCAGTCTGGTCGTGATCTGGGTGCTGCGCGCGCTGCGAGTCGTCGTCGAGGATCCGGAGACGATCGAGACGCAACTCGGACTTCCCGTCTACGCGACCGTGCCGCACAGCAAGATGGAGATCGACCTGCACCGGAAGGCGCAGGGCGGCCGTGGCGGCGAACTGCTCGCCGTATCGTATCCGCAGGAGGACGCCGTCGAGAGCCTGCGCGGCCTGCGCACGACGCTGCATTTCGCCCTGCTCGACGCGCAGCGGAATTCGCTGCTGATCACCGGTTCGAGCCCCAGCCTTGGCAAGAGCTTCATCTCGAAGAATCTCGGCGCCGTTCTGGCGCAGGTCGACAAGGACGTGGTACTCGTCGATGCCGACCTGCGGCGTGGACACCTGCACAAGGAACTCGGCATCGAGCGGGCCGTCGGGTTGTCCGAGTATGTCGCCGGCCAGGCTTCGCTCGACGAGATCCTCAAAGCGACAGCCGTTCCAAGGCTCTGGGTGGTGACCACCGGGCAGATTCCGCCCAACCCGTCCGAACTGCTCATGCATTCACGGTTCGAGACGCTGCTCGCTGAACTCGGTGCCCGCTTCGACACGGTGATCGTCGATGCGCCGCCGGTCCTCGCGGTTTCCGATGCGGCGATCATTGGGCGTCATGTCGGGGCGACACTGATGGTGGCGCGCGCCGGGAAGCACCCGATCCGCGAACTCGATCAGGCGGTCAGGCGCCTCGCCCAGGCGGGGGTGCAGGTCAAGGGCTTCGTCTTCAATGACCTCAATGTCAGCCGTCAGGCTTACCGCTACGGCTACAAGGGCTACGTGTATCGCTACTCATACCGGAACTAGCGGTGATCCGGTCGACCGGGTGATCCGACGGCGAGTCGTCGCCGGGCTTCGTAGAGGCAGATCCCGGCGGCAACCGAAACATTGAGACTGGCCACCGAGCCGTGTAGCGGAATGCGCAGCAGTTGGTCGCAGGTCTCGCGGGTCAGCCGGCGCAGCCCGCTCCCTTCGGCGCCAACGACCCAGGCGCTGGCGGCGGGCCACTGGGCGGAGTGGATGTCCTCGCCAGCGTCGCCGTCGGTTCCGATCACCCAGATGCCGCGTTCCTTGAGTTCGCGCAGGCAGCGAGCGAGGTTCGTCACCGTCAGGTAAGGTACCGACTCCGCCGCTCCGCTGGCTACCTTGATCGCCGCCTGGGTCAGGCCGACCGCGCGATCGCGCGGAGCGACGAGCGCGTGGACGCCGAAGGCGTCGGCGACGCGCAGGCAGGCGCCGAGGTTGTGCGGATCCTGGACCCCGTCGAGGACGAGCAGGAATGCGGGTTCGTCGATCGCTGCGAGCACGTCGTCGAGGCTCACTGGCTGGCGCGTCGGGTCGACCGTTGCCACGACTCCCTGGTGTCTCGCTCCGGGCAGCATCGCGTCGAGGCGCTGACCGTGCACCGCCAGGACACGCACCGCGGCGAGTTGCGCCTGGGCGACGAGGTCGCGCAGGCGTTGATCGTTGCGCGCCTGATCGATCTGGATTTCGCGTACTGACGCAGGGTCGTGACGCAGGCGGGCGAGGACGGCGTGAAAGCCGAAGATCAGGCGGGAAGGCGAAGGCATCGGTCGGGAACGGGGCTGGAGGAAAGGGTTGGCGCAAGGCCAGCGGAGAAGCGGGTGATTCGCCAGGGAAGTCGCGGCGCGGAGTCCGCGGCCCGACTCACGAGGCGATGGCGATCGTTTCGAGCGTTCTCGATCGCCAGTCGAGAACCGCAGTACGCATGGTCATCTGGCCGGCGAGGCGCGGAAACTCGGCGCGGATGACCTCGGCGGCGAAAGTCGACAGGAAGCGTGACTTGAGCTCGGCGCGCGCCCGATCGATACCGATTTCGTCGTAGGGTACCGAGGCCAGGAGCAGGAAGCCATCGTCGGGAATCCTGCCGGCCTGCATGTTCGCTTCGATGATTCCGGCGGCGCGGCGGATCGGAACGTCGAGGTGGGGGCTGTACGGACCGATGATCAGTGCGATGTTGGGGGTGTGCAGGAAGTCGAACCCCCTTCCCAGACAGATCATCCACTCGCGGTGCTCGATGTCGAGCAGGCGCTCGTTGCGACGGATCTGTGCGCGGACGGTCTCGATGTGCTCGAGATTCCCGTGAAGCAGCGGCAGCAGGTCTGCGCGCATCCGCGCGGGCATGTCCGGGAGCAGCGCAGCGAGCCGCAGTTCGAGCGTCGCGCGGTCGGCGGAGGTCAGCGTCGAAAGGTCGAGCCGGTCTCCGGCCGTCCCATGGATCACCAGAGCGTCTTCGTCGGTCTCGAAGCCGCAGACGAGCGGATAGACCGTGCCGTGGTCGGCACCGAAGATGTGCTCGATCTGGTGCCGGACCTCGTAGGTGTGGGCGATCGCCGCTCCCGTGTCGTACTGGAAGCCGGCGCAGCCTCGCCGCGGATCGCCCTGCGAGTAATGGTAGGTGACCAGGAAGACGACGTGCCGTCCGCTGCTGACCATCCGCTGCACGTGATGAGCGAGGACCTCGCCGAGATGAGGCCAGCCGAGGTCGAAGATCCCGCCGAGGTTCCGGAACGGCATCAGGATGCCCACCGGGGTGTTGGTGGCCACGGGAATGTTGATCCGGCCGTCCATGCACTTGAGTACGGCGATGGCGGTCGGGTGCTCGGCGAGATAGCGTTCGCGCGCCAGCCACGCTTCCGGGCTGCGGAAGATCGCGCCGTGCCGGTCGGCCAGGCCGAACAGCCAGTCGATGCGCTCCTCGATCGGCTTGCCGTGGATGTCCATATCGCGCGAGTCTCCTGACGGACCGACGATCGGCCGCTCGCAGGCGACAGGAGTCGCCGCCAGCGGGCGCGTCGGATCGCCGTCAGTATCCCCGGCGATGGCGTCGAGGTCAAATGCCGCGATGCCCGCCGGTCGCTGCCCGAGCCGCTCGAGCGCCTAGAGGATCATCCCTGCGGCGACCGTGTTGTTCGACGACTCATCGATGACGATGAACGCTCCGGTGCTCCGGCTCTCGGCGTAGGGGTCGACAAAGATCGGCTGTGCGAGCTTGAAGCTGACGCGCGCGATGTCGTTCATCACCAGCCTCTCGGCCGCCTGCTGCGCCATCGTGTTGACGTCCACGCGGTAGGCGACGCCGGCGAGCATCGCTTTGCTCTCGCGAGTCGTGTGCCGGATCAGATAGCGGCGGCGCGGTTCGAGCGGAGTCTCCGAGAGCCAGCAGAGCATCGCGTCGATCTGTCTGTTCACCTCGGGAAGCTCGGCGCTGCCGACGATCATGTCACCGCGCGACACATCGAGCTCGTCCTCGAGCAGCAGGGTCACCGATTGCTCGGCGATCGCCAGGGGAAGCGATTCGCCGCAGACCTGGATGTCGCGGACGCGAGTCTCGATCCCTGAAGGCAAGACCGTGACGCTGTCGCCGACGCGTATCTCGCCCGATTCGACACGGCCCATGAAGCCGCGGAAGTCGTGCAGCTCGCGGTTCGTCGAGTCCTGGGGACGGCAGACGTACTGGACCGGGAAGCGGAATTTTTCGACGTGCTCTCCGTGTATCGCCGGGACGCTCTCGAGGATCTCGAGCAGCGTCGGTCCTTCGTACCAGTCGAGGTTCTCTCCGCGATCGACGATCATGTCCCCGTGCAAGGCCGAAATCGGCACGAAGCGCACGTCGGCGAGGCCAAGCTGGCGCGCGAAGCCGCGATAGTCGTCACGGATTTGCCCGAAGGTCTGTCGCGAGTGGCCGACCAGGTCCATCTTGTTGATGGCGACGACGATGTGCGGGATGCCGAGCAGTTGCGCGATGTACGAATGACGGCGGGTTTGGGTCAGCATGCCCTTGCGCGCGTCGATCAGGATGATCGCCAGATCGGCGGTCGACGCGCCGGTGACCATGTTGCGCGTGTACTGCTCGTGCCCCGGCGCATCGGCGATGATGTACTTGCGCGTTCCGGTGCTGAAGTAGCGGTAGGCGACGTCGATGGTGATCCCCTGCTCGCGTTCGGCCTGCAAGCCGTCGGTGAGCAGCGATAGGTCGACGATCTCGAGGCCGCGCCTGGCCGAACTGCGCTGGATCGCCTGCAGCGTGTCGACGAGGATCGTCTTGGTGTCGAAGAGCAGGCGGCCGATCAGCGTGCTCTTGCCATCATCGACGCTGCCGCAGGTCAGGAAGCGCAGCAGGCCGTGGTCGGCAACGGCGCCAAAGGGGATCTTCTCGATCGCCGACATCAGAAATAGCCCTCCTTCTTGCGCTGCTCCATCGATGCCTCGGACGTCTGGTCATCGAGGCGCGTCGCGCCGCGCTCGGTGATCTTCGTGCTTGCCGTTTCGGCGATGATCTGCGCGACCGTGTCCGCCTCCGATTCGACGGGGGCGGTGCAGGTGATGTCACCGACGGTCCGGAAGCGCACCATCAGTTGCTCGATGGTCTCGCCGGCACGCGCCGGGGTCAGCCCGGTAATCGGCAGCAGCGCGCCGTGGCGGCGAACGACCGGCCGGCGATGCGCGAAATAGATCGACGGCAGCGCCAGCCTTTCGCGCTCGATGTACTGCCAGACGTCGAGTTCGGTCCAGTTCGAGATCGGAAAGACGCGCATGTTCTCGCCCTTGAAGCTGCGCGCGTTGTACAGGTCCCAGAGCTCGGGCCGCTGATTCTTCGGATCCCACTGGCCGAACTCGTCACGAAAGGAGAAGATGCGCTCCTTGGCCCGCGCCTTCTCTTCGTCGCGGCGCGCACCGCCGATGCACGCGTCGAAAGCGAATTCCTCGATCGCTTCGAGCAGGGTCACCGACTGATGCTTGTTCCGCGGCTCGTCCGGGGTCTTCAGGACGACCGTTCCACGGGCCATCGAATCCTCGACCGAGCGGACGATCAGCCGCTCGCCGAGTTCGGCGGCTCGGCGATCGCGGAACTCGATGACTTCGGGGTAGTTGTGCCCGGTGTCGATGTGCAGCAGCGGGAAGGGGAAGCGCCCCGGGCGAAACGCCTTTTCGGCAAGGCGCAGCATGCAGATCGAGTCCTTGCCGCCGGAGAAGAGGAGCGCCGGACTCGCGCATTGTCCGGCGACCTCGCGCATGATGTGAATCGCCTCAGACTCGAGCCAGTCGAGGTGGGAGAGGGTGATCCGGGGCAGCGTTGCTGGACTCATCGATGGACCGTCGTTCAGGAATTTCGGGGGCGTGCGACGTGCAGGCCGCACTCCTTGAGCTCGGGGTTTTCCCACCACCAGCGGCCGGCGCGGGTGTCTTCACCGGGAGTGACCGGACGCGTGCAGGGTGCGCAGCCGATGCTCGGGTAGAACCTGTCGTGCAGGGCGTTGTACGGTACCGAGCGGCTCCTGAGATACGCCCAGATTTCGCTCTCGCTCCACTCGCCGAGCGGGTTGAACTTGATCAGGCCGCCGTGAGCTTCGTCGACACTGCGCAGCGGCAGTCCCTCGCGGGTCGCCGACTGGCTGGCGCGCATCCCGGTGATCCACGCCTTGAGTCCCCCGAGCGCACGCTCGAGCGGCTCGACCTTGCGCAGGTAACAGCACTGCCGGCGCAGGTCGACCGACTCGTAGAAGGCGTTGACGCCGTGCTCGAGCGCGTACGCCTCGACGAGATCGTGACGCGGGAAGTAGACGCGCAGGGTGAGGCCGTAGTGTTTCCTGATCCGGGCGATCAGGTCATAGGTTTCCGCTGGAAGCCGGCCAGTGTCGATCGAGAAGATGCCGATCGGCAGCCCCGCGCGGACGATCAGATCGGTGAGCACCATGTCTTCGGCCCCGAGGCTGCTGGCCAGCGCTGCCGGGGAGAAGTCGTCGGCGATTTCCTGGAGCAGTGCGCTTGCGGCCTCGACGCGGGCGGCGAGAGTCTCGGGCAATGGCCGGTCGGCTGTTTGTCGCGCCGTGCTCATCCCGGTTCCCCGGCCAGACGGCGACGAAACAGCGGTCTTGGCTCGTCCGCGGCGGCCTGGTAGCTGTCGCTGAAGGTCTTCAGTGCGGGCAGAGCCTGCTCGAGACTGCGGTCGGCGCGCAAGGCGAAGGCGTTGATGCCGCAGCGGCGCATGGCGAACAGCTGGTCCTGCAGCACGTCGCCGATGGCCCTGATCTCGCCGACGAAGCGATGGCGTTCGCGCAACAGCCGGGCAGTCGAGCAGCCGCGGCCGTCGGTGAACCTGGGGAAATGAATGCCGATGACGCTGAACCGGCTGATGTCGCCGACGAGCGCTTCAGGTGCCTCGTCGCTGCGCAGCCAGACGCCGATCGGCTGGTTACGGGCGATGATCTCCTCGCGACGCTGCAGCCAGACGTTCAGCGGGAAGAGCACCAGTCCTTCGGGCAGCGTGATGTCCAAGGCGCTCTGTCCTTCGCCGAGGTCGGCGACCTGCCAGTCGTCCTCGACGATCGTCGCGTCGCGGATGATCCTAGGCATTGACCACCTCTCTTTCGTCCACCGGGGCCGGTGCGCTGCGCTGGCGGTCTCGCCGGGCGTAGGCACGGGTCTTGAACGGTTCGATCCCGATGCGCTGGAAGGTGTCGATGAACCGCTCTTCGGGTGTGCGCTGATCGAGGTAGACGGCGATCAGTGCCTCGATGATCCCGGGGATCTCACCGGCGCAGAACGACGGGCCGATCACCTTGCCGATCGTCGCGGCGTTTCCCTGCTGGCCGCCGATGGTGATCTGGTACCATTCCTCGCCATTCTTGTCGACGCCGAGAATCCCGATGTTCGCGACATGATGGTGGCCGCACGAGTTCATGCAGCCGGAGATGTTCAGCGATATGTCGCCAATGTCGTGGAGATAATCGAGATTGTCGAAGGTCTCGTGAACCGCTGCGGCGATCGGTACCGACCGGGCGTTGGCCAGCGCACAGAGGTCGCCGCCCGGGCAGCAGATCATGTCGGTGAGCAGTCCGATGTTCGGTGTCGCCAGGCCGTTCTGCCGGGCAATCTGCCAGACTTCATACAGATCGCGCTGCCTGACGTCGGCGAGAACGAGATTCTGTTCGTGCGTCACGCGCAACTCGCCGAGACTGAAGCAGTCGGCGAGATCGGCCACGGCGATCATCTGGACGTCGGTGATGTCGCCGGGAGGCTTTCCGGGCGCCTTCAGCGACAGGGTCACCGCCGCGTAACCCGGCATACGGTGTCGCTGGACGCAGCGTCCGAGCCAGTTGGCGAACGCGCGGTTGCTCTTGGCCTGCGCCGTGGGCCACGGGTCGTCGGCGGGCAGCACCTCCCATGCTGGCGGAGCGAAATGCCCGGCAAGGCGCTCGAACTCCTCGTCAGGCACGGTCGTCGGCCCATCCCTGAAATGTGACCATTCGTCGTCGACCTGTCTTCTGAACTCGTCGATGCCGAGAGCCTGGACGAGGATCTTGATGCGCGCCTTGTACAGGTTGTCACGGCGGCCATAGCGATTGTAGAGGCGAAGGATTGCTTCGACGTAGGAGAGCAGGTGGCGACGTGGCAGAAATTCATTGACCACCTTGCCGAGCATCGGCGTCCGCCCGAGACCTCCGCCGACGAAGACGCGGAAGCCTGTCTCGCCGTGCTCGTCGCGGACCAGGTCGAGACCGATGTCGTGGACGCGGATGACCGCCCGGTCGCTCGCCGCGGCGTTGACGGCGATCTTGAACTTCCGCGGCAGGAAAGCAAACTCCGGGTGGAAAGTCGACCACTGGCGGAGGATCTCGCAGTAGGGGCGCGGATCAGCCAGTTCGTCGGGGGCGACGCCGGCGAGGGCGTCGGTGGTGATGTTGCGCACGCAGTTGCCGGAAGTCTGCACCGCGTGCATCTGCACGCTCGCCAGTTCGCCGAGGATCTCGGGAGTCTGCTCGAGCTGCGGCCAGTTCAGCTGCAGGTTCTGGCGCGTCGTGAAGTGCCCGACACCGCGGTCGTAGCGCTGCGAGATCTCGGCGAGCTTGCGCAACTGCTTCGACGACAGCAGGCCGTAGGGAATCGCGATGCGCAGCATCGGGCCGTGGCGCTGGATGTACAGCCCGTTCTGGAGCCGGAGCGGCCTCAGCTCGTCGGCCGAAAGCTCGCCGGCGAGATGGCGGGAAATCTGATCCCGATACTGGGCGACACGCTCGTCGATCATCCGTTGATCAGTCGGGTCGTAGCGGTACATGCTTCGCTCCATGAACAGTTCGGCTGCGCCAGCCGCGTTTCCCGTGGCTGGTTCGAGGCGTCATCCGGACCGTTCAGGGATTTTCGAAGGACCGCTCCGGAGAGACGGATGACGCGGCGCAGCAATCAAGGCCGGCGCATGGTAGCAGCTGCCGTTTGATCCAAAAAGACGATTCGGTTAGATTGTTATAACCTTTGGAGCTTTTCGATCATGAAACTTCAGCAGCTTCGTTATCTAGTCGAAGTGGCCCGCCGAGGTCTCAACGTGTCCGAGGCCGCGGAGACTCTGTACACCTCACAGCCCGGCATCTCGAAGCAGATCAGGTTGCTCGAGGACGAACTCGGGGTCACGGTCTTCGAGCGCGGAGGAAAGCGACTGACCGCGATCACCCAGCCGGGGCGGGTGGTGCTCGAAATCGCCGAGCGGATCCTCCGCGACGCCGAGAACATCCGCCGGGTGGGCGAGGAGTACGCTGCCGGCGACTCGGGCAGCCTGATCATCGCCACGACGCATACCCAGGCGCGCTATGCGTTACCGGCGGTCGTCAAGAGCTTCGTCGACCGGCATCCGAAGGTCCGTCTGTCGTTGCATCAGGGACACCCGGTTCAGATCGCCGAACTGACTTCCAAAGGCGAGGCCGACATCGCCATCGCCACCGAGGCGCTCGACCAGTACCCGCAACTGGTCATGCTGCCCTGCTACCAGTGGGCGCATTGCGTCATCGCGCCCGACGGCCATCCGATCCTTGTCGAAAGACCGCTCTCGCTCCACGCCCTTTCGCGCTGGCCGCTGATCACCTACGACCCCGCGTTCGCCGGTCGCTCCAGGATCAACCGGGCCTTCGAACTCGCTCAATTGACGCCGAACGTGGTGCTCACCGCGATCGACGCCGACGTGATCAAGACTTACGTCGGTCTCGGCCTCGGGCTCGGGATCATTGCCCGAATGGCTTTCGATCCGACACGCGACGCCGGTCTGCAGGCGATCGACGCCGAGACGCTGTTCGGGTTGAACACGACCCGAATCGGACTGCGCCGCGGCATGCACATCCGCCGCTATGAGTACGATTTCATTGAGCTTTTCGCCCCCCATCTGACGCGGAAGGCGGTCGACATGGCGATGTCCGGTGCGCGACCGGCCGACGAATACGAGCTCTGAAGGCTGGTGACGCAGGGCGCCGGGGCGGGGAGACGGAGGCGCGCTTCCTGTGCCGTTCGCCGGTCGCCGCGGAGATCCTCCCGGAAGGAGCCAGTCGATCTACTTGACGACCAGCACCGGCAGATCGGTCAGATGGATGACCCGGCTGGTCACCGAGCCGAGCAGGATGCCGGCGACGGAGCCGCGTCCGCGAGCTCCGAGGACGATCAGATTGCATTTCTGCTCGCGGGCGAACTGGACGATCGTCTGCGCCGGCTCGCCGACGAGGACATGATGCGAGCAGGCGAGCCCCGCCGCTTCAACCCGGGTGATCGCTTCGGCCAGCGCCGCGTCGCCGGCGTCGCTGTGGTAGTCCCGGATCACCGAGCTGTCCAGGAAACGGGAGACGTCCGATGGCAGCGGCGCCTGGACATTGACGAGCTGGATCTTCGGACGGACGACGTTGCTGCCCAGTTCACGAATGACGTGGTCGACGGCGCGCAATGCGTGCGCCGATCCGTCGACGGCGATCAGCCATGTTGCACTCACTTGACCTCTCCTTCGCTGGCCGGCTCGGGCGCGGGCGCAGACAGCTCGATCGCCGGATGCGGGGCGCGTTGGCGGCTGGCCAGCCATTTGCCGATCAACACGACGAGCAGCGCGCCGGCTGCCGATACCAGCAACGTCGTGTGCGGGATCAGATTGCGCCAGTCCTGCGGAAAACCTGGGTCGGTGACCAGCATTCCCCCGCCGATCCAGCCGAGCAGGGCGCCGCCGGCCGTGATGACGACCGGAAAGCGGTCCATCAGGGCCAGGACGAGCTTGCTCCCCCAGACGACGATCGGGATCGACACGACGATGCCGAAGACGACCACGACGATCGAGCCGTGGGCCGCAGCCGCCACGGCGATCACGTTGTCCAGACTCATCACCGCGTCGGCGATGATGATCGTCCGGATCGCCCCGAGCAGCGTGCTGCTCTGCTGTAGGCTGCCGTGGGCGTCCTCGTGTTCGGGGAGGACGAGCTTGACGCCGATCCAGACCAGCAGCAGTCCGCCGACGATCTTGAGATAGGGGATCGCGAGAAGCTGCAGCGCGAAGTAGATCAGCACGACGCGCAGCGCGATCGCACCGAACACGCCCCAGGTGATGGCCTGGTTGCGCTGGGTGTCGGGCAGCTTGCGGCAGGCGAGCGCGATGACAACGGCGTTGTCGCCGCCGAGCAGGATGTCGATGGTGATGATCTGGAGTACGGAGATCCAGAAGACCGGAGAAGCGAGATCAGGCGTCAAGACCGTTCCTCCGTGTGAGACGGGCCAAAGGCCTGTTCTTGTCCAGTGGCCTCGCCGGGCGTCGCTGGCGTTCTCTGCCGACGCTCAGCGCCTCATCCCGCCCACGCCCTGTCGGGGATGACGCCGGATTATCGCACAACCCGGCGAAGAAGCGGCGCAACGGCGACGCAGTGGATCGTCGTACCCAGATCGGCGGGTCGCCGGCCTAGAGCAGTTCGAGTGGCGGCGTCAGGCCCTGGCCAGTCAGCGACTGGCTGCCCTGGACCGCAGTCTGGCCGAGCTTGGCGAGCACTCTGTTCGCCTCGCGCAGACGGTCGAGTACGCGGCTTAGCAGGACCCGGTGGAAACGCTCGCGGAGTTCGTCGGAGCTCAGCTCGAGTGCGGCGCTGTTGACCTCCAGGAAAAGCGTCGCTTCGAGGGTCACGACGGTCGCCTGGCGCTTGGTGTCGGTCGGATGGAGGAAGGCCATTTCCCCGACCACCTCGCTCGGCCCGAGGCGGCAGATCACTCGTCCATTGGTCGACACCTCGACGAAGCCGTCTACGATCACCCCAAACTTGCGGTGACTGTCTCCCTCGCGGATCAGGGTCATTTTCTCGGACAGTTCGCGCCAGACGCTGATGCGCAGGACTTCCCACAGCTCGACGTCCTCGAAGGCGGCGAAGAACTCGAGCTTGCGGAGGCGCTCGAAGTGGTTCTGGTCGCGCTCGACCTGATTCTCGTCGACCATCTGGTAGCGCACCGCCGAAAGATCCTTGGCGAACTCGGCGCCGTTGCGGTAACGGCTGTAGAGGTCCTTTTCGAGAGCCTTCCTGATGATCGGGTCGAGTCCGGGGGGGAGGTTCGGGTTCAGCGCGCAGACCGATGGCGAGTCCATATTGACGATCTTGTAGACCAGTGTTGCCGGGTTGGTCGCGCGGAAAGGCAGTCGCCCGGTGAGCAACTGGAAGAGCAGTACGCCGAGCGAATAGAGGTCGGTCTTGTGGTTCAGCGGGTAATTCTTCACCTGCTCGGGCGACATGTAAGCTGGCGAGCCGACCCCCATCACGAAGGTCGAGTCCGTGCCCATGTCCTTTCGCAGGTTGAGGCCCAGTCCGAAGTCGGTGATTTTCGGGTTGTCGTTGGCGTCGATCAGGATATTGGCCGGCTTGATGTCACGATGCACGATCCCCTGGCGGAAGGCATGGTCGAGTGCCAGGCAGCACTTGAAGATGATCCCGATGACCCGGTGCATCGGCAACAGGCGATTGATCGCGCAGTACTTGTCGAGACCGGTGCCGTCGACGAACTCCATGACCAGATACGCCTGATCGGCTTCGACGACCGCATCGTAGATCCTGACGATGTTCGGGTGGTCGAGGCGCCTGCCGATCGCGCCTTCGGTCTGAAAGAGCTTGCGCAGGCGGCGGGACATCGCCGCGTTTTCCTCGCTGAAGCGGATCAGCTTGATGGCCACCTGTCGGTCGAGGTCCGGATCGTGGGCGAGGTAGACCATCGCCGTCGCGCCCTTGCCCAGGGAGCGGATCACTTCATACTTGCCGATCTTGTCCACCATTCGTAGACGACTTCCGTTGACCCACAGCCAAAGCATGGATGCTAGCAGCAGAAGGCCGCAGCGGGCAGAAAAATTGGTCTCGCCTGATACAGCGTTCGCCCAGAGGCACTCAACCGGTCCTTGAAATGGCCGAACGTGCCCCAAACTCTAAGCCGTTTTTGAGGAGAACCGATCCATGCACGCAAACGACACTTCGCCAGACCGACAGAATGCTCCAGCGCACGAACCCGAGATCGGTGCAGCTCCCGCCGATAGGCAATCCAGCGAGGCCCCTGAGGCGGCCGTTGCTGCCGCACCCGTTGCCGAACAGGCTCCTCGTGGCGAGGACCTCCTGCGCGAGGCGCAAGCCAAGGCCGACGAGTATCGTGATCTCTGGCTGCGCGCCCGGGCCGAAACCGAGAACGTGCGGCGGCGGGCTCAGGAGGACATCGCCAAGACCTCGAAGTTCGCGATTGACCGGTTTGCCGGTGATCTCCTGCCGGTCAAGGACAGTCTCGAAGCGGCGCTGGCGGCCGATGCGCCGAGTATCGACAGCCTACGCGCGGGGACGGAGCTGACCCTGAAGCAGCTGATTGCGGCATTCGAGAAGTCGGCGCTGACGGAGGTCAATCCGCTCGGTGCGAAGTTCGACCCGCATCAGCACCAGGCAATCAGCGTCGTCGCGTCGGAACAGGAGCCGAATACCGTGGTGACCGTGCTGCAGAAGGGCTACCTGCTCGCTGGCCGCGTGCTGCGTCCAGCACTCGTGATCGTCGCCAGGGCGGGCGCTTGAAATCGCTGTTCGAGCCCCAAGCTAGGCTTCATTCACAGGCCTGCCGCCCAGCGCGGAACTGACCGAAGACAACGACACACTGAAAGGATCACGAGATGGGAAAAATCATCGGCATCGACCTCGGGACGACCAACTCCTGCGTGGCGATCATGGAGAACGCGAAGCCAAAGGTCATCGAGAACTCCGAGGGGGCGCGGACGACGCCTTCGATCGTCGCCTACGCCGACGACGGTGAAATCCTCTGCGGTGCGCCGGCCAAGCGTCAGGCAGTAACCAACCCGAAGAACACCTTGTATGCGATCAAGCGACTGATCGGTCGCCGCTTCCAGGAAAAGGAGGTGCAGAAGGACATCTCGCTGATGCCCTTCCGGATCATCAAGGCGGACAACGGCGACGCGTGGGTCGAAGTGCGTGGCAAGAAGATCGCGCCGCCGCAGGTTTCTGCCGAGGTTCTGCGCAAGATGAAGAAGACCGCCGAGGACTACCTGGGTGAGGAAGTGACCGAGGCGGTGATCACCGTTCCGGCGTACTTCAACGACAGTCAGCGCCAGGCAACCAAGGACGCGGGGCGGATCGCCGGTCTCGAGGTCAAGCGGATCATTAACGAGCCGACCGCTGCCGCCTTGGCTTTCGGCATGGACAAGAAGCAGGGTGACAAGAAGATCGCCGTCTACGATCTCGGTGGCGGCACCTTCGACATCTCGATCATCGAGATCGCCGAGGTCGAGGGCGAGCACCAGTTCGAAGTGCTGTCGACCAATGGCGATACCTTCCTCGGTGGGGAGGACTTCGACCAGCGCCTGATCGACTACATCATCGACGAATTCCGCAAAGAGTCGGGAGTCAATCTCAAGGCCGACGTTCTCGCGCTGCAGCGACTCAAGGACGCTGCCGAGAAGGCCAAGATCGAGCTCTCCTCGAGTCAGCAGACCGAGATCAATCTGCCCTACATCACCGCCGACGCATCGGGTCCGAAACACCTGACGCTGAAGATCACCCGCGCGAAGTTCGAGTCGCTGGTCGACGACCTGATCGAACGGACGATCGAACCGTGCCGGATCGCACTCAAGGATGCAGGCTGCCGGGTCGGCGACATCAACGACGTAATCCTTGTCGGTGGTCAGACGCGGATGCCGAAGGTGCAGGACAAGGTCAGGGAGTTTTTCGCTCGCGAACCTCGTCGCGACGTCAATCCCGACGAAGCCGTCGCCGTCGGAGCGGCCATTCAGGGCGGTGTCCTCCAGGGTGAGGTCAAGGACGTCCTGCTGCTCGACGTGACGCCGTTGTCGCTGGGGATCGAGACGCTCGGCGGCGTGATGACCAAACTGATCAAGAAGAATACGACGATCCCGACCAAGGCGACGCAGGTTTTTTCGACGGCCGACGACAATCAGTCGGCGGTGACGATCCACGTGCTGCAGGGCGAGCGCGAGATGGCTTCGGGTAACAAGAGCCTCGGCCAGTTCAACCTGGCCGACATCCCGCCGGCGCCGCGCGGCATGCCGCAGATCGAAGTGACCTTCGACATCGACGCGAACGGGATTCTGCACGTCTCGGCGAAGGACAAGGCGACCGGCAAGGAGAACCGCATCCGGATCCAGGCGTCGTCAGGTCTTTCCGAAGCCGAGGTCCAGCGGATGGTTCAGGACGCCGAAGTGCACGCCGAGGAGGACCGCAAGGCACACGAACTGGCCGAAGCGCGCAACCAGTGCGACGCGACGATCCACACGGTGAGGAAGTCGCTCACCGAGTACGGCAAGGAACTCTCCGACGGCGAGAAGGCGAAGATCGAGAAGGCGATCAAGGAAGCCGAGGAATCGATCCGCGGCAACGACCTCGAGGCGATCCGGGCAAAAAGCGAGGCGCTCGGCACGGCTGCGCAGAAACTCGGCGAGAAGATGTACGCGCAGCACCAGGAGCACTCCGCGCACTCGGGTCCGGGAGGCGGAGCCGGGGGGGGCGAGGCGAAGAAGGACGACAGCGACGTCGTCGACGCCGAGTTCACCGAGGTCAAGGACAAGAAGTAGGCATTCTCCGGTGGGGGCGGAGCGTATAATCGCGCCTCGCTTCCGCCCTTCCAGTTGCTCGAGAACCGATGGCCAAACGAGACTTCTACGACGTTCTGGGTGTCAATCGCGATGCCTCGGACGACGACATCAAGAAAGCCTACCGCAAGCTGGCGATGAAGTACCATCCGGACCGCAATCCGGACAACCCGAGAGCCGAGGAACACTTCAAGGAAGTCAAGGAAGCGTACGAGATCCTGTCCGACGAGGACAAGCGTGCGGCCTATGACCAGTACGGTCACGCGGGAGTCGATCCGCAAGCCGGCATGGGGGCTGGCGGCGCAAGCAGCTTCTCGGATGCCTTCGGGGGTATCTTCGACGAGATCTTCGGTGGGCGGCGGGGCGGACGGTCGAATGTCTATCGTGGCGCCGACCTGCGCTACAACCTCGAGATCACGCTCGAACAAGCGGCCTTCGGTACCGAAACCAAGATCCGCATCCCGACGATGGATGTCTGCGATGCCTGCCATGGCAGCGGCGCGAAGGCCGGGACGCAGCCGAAGAATTGCCCGACGTGTCAGGGCAGTGGTCAGGTTCGCCTGCAGCAGGGCTTCTTCTCGATCCAGCAGACCTGCCCCAAGTGCCACGGAACCGGGCGCTTCATCGCCGATCCATGCACTACCTGCCACGGGGCGGGGCGCGTCAAGCAGCACAAGACGCTGGCCGTCAAGATCCCGGCGGGCGTAGACGAGGGCGATCGGATACGGCTTTCGGGCGAGGGCGAACACGGCGTCAATGGCGGCCCGCCGGGGGACCTCTACGTGCAGGTCCATCTGAAGCCGCATGCGGTCTTCCAGCGCGAGCAGAACGATCTGCACTGCGAGATGCCGATCAGCTTCGCCACCGCTGCCCTTGGCGGTGAAATCGACATTCCGACCCTCGACGGTGTGGCCAAGATCCGCGTTCCCGCCGAAACCCAGTCGGGCAAGGTCTTCCGTTTGCGTGGCAAGGGCATCAAGGGGGTGCGCAGTCAGGCGCACGGCGACCTGCTCTGTCATGTGGTCGTCGAGACGCCGGTGCATCTGACCGAGCGGCAGAAGGAACTGCTCCGCGAGTTCGAGGAATCGAGTCGCGAAAACGCAGCTCAGCACAATCCGCGCGCCAAGTCCTGGATGGACCGGGTGCGCGAGTTCTTCGCCGCAACCTGAGAGGTTGTCGAGAAATCGTCGCGAGCAGGCCGGGATGTCCGGCGCGAGCGAGCGAACGACCGGACCTGTCCGATAGATGGGCGAGAAGTGAGCGAGTGAGCAACGCCGCAGATCGGTAGCACAGCAGATTCATGCCCAACCCCTGAAGACAAGCCCGCCGTCACCGGTGTCCCTGCAGCGCCGGAATGCTTTCGCCGACTGACGGCTGTAAGGCGAGCGTCAGCATCCCCGGCGATCATCATCGCTCTCGGCCTCCGGTCGTTGACCGCTGGGGCGCTGCTGACAGGGGGAGTTCGGATGAGGCGTGCGAAGGTCTGTCTGCTTGCTTTCCTATGCTGGGTGACCATGGTGCTCGCCGGAGAGGTTGGCGTTACCGACAACAGCGTGCTGATCGGGATGAGCGCACCGTTTTCGGGTCCGAACGGCGCCTATGGTCTGGACATGAAGTCGGTGATCAACGGCTATTTCCGGCAGATCAACGACTCCGGCGGCATTCACGGGAGGCGTCTCGAACTGCGCGCGCTCGACGACGGTTACGAGACCGAGCGAACGGTGGCCAACGCCCGTGCGCTGATCGCGCAGGAAAAGGTTTTCGCGTTGCTCGCCTTCTATGGATCGAGTCCGACGACGATGGCGATGAACGAGGTGTTCGGTCCGGCCAGGGTGCCTCTGGTCGGAACGATCTCGGGCGCCGACAGTCTGCGTCAGTCGCCGAAGGAGAACCCCAACAACCGCTACATGTTCAATGTTCGGGCGAGCTACGCAAACGAGACCGAAGCGATCGTCAATCAGCTCGTCTCGCTGGGCTTCCGGAACATCGCGGTGCTCTATCAGAACGATGGGTTCGGCAAGTCGGGTCTCGATGGCGTCGTCGCCGCGCTCAGGAAACACAACCAGGCTCCCTCGGCGGTAGCCACCGTCGAACGGAATTCGGTCGACGTCAGTCAGGCCGTCCGGACCATCGCCGCGGCCAATCCCCAGGCGGTGATCATGGTGACGCTGTACAAGCCGACCGCGGCCTTCGTGCGCGCGATGCGCAAGGCCAATCAGAAGCCGCAGTTCATGACCCTCTCGCCGGTCGGTGCCGATCTGCTCGTCCAGGAACTCGGCGATGAGGCTCGCGGAATCGGCATCTCGCAAGTGATGCCTTACCCGTGGAACGACACCACGCCGCTGGTCCGCGACTACCAGAAACTCCTCGGCAAACAGGGCAGGGCCTCGTACTACGGCCTCGAGGCGTACGTGATGGCCAGGATCTTCGTCGATGCCCTGCGCAAGTCGGGCAAGGAGCCGACGCGAGAGAAGCTGGTGAGCAGTCTCGAAGCGATGCAGAACCACGACCTCGGCGGCTACCGGATCAGCTTCTCGCCGACCGACCGCCTCGGCTCGCGCTTCGTCGACCTGACGGTGATCGGCAGCGGCGGACGCGTGCTGCGCTGAACGGCGGGAGGCCCGGCCCAAGCCGCCGAGTTCAAATCGTCCGGGAGTGCTTCACGCGCGACGCCAACTCGTGCCCCGGGCGCTGTCTTCGAGGACGACCCCGGCGGCGAGCAGCGCGGCGCGAATCCGGTCTGCTTCGCCGTAGTCCTTGCGCCGTTTGGCTGCGCTCCGCTCGTCGATCAGCGCCTCGATGCGTTCGGCGGACCATTCGCCGGCATCCGGCGAGGCGGCCTGGAAGAAATCCTGGGGATCCCGGGCGAGTAGGCCGAGCAGACCGGCGAGCCAGCGCAACCGGCCAGCGAGCGTTGCCGAACGGCTGCGGTTGACCACTCCGGCGAGGTCGAAGAGGACCGCGGCGGCTTCCGGGGTATTGAAATCGTCGTCCATTGCCTGGCGGAAGCGCTCAGCATACGGGTCGTCCCAGTCCGGCCGGACTTCTTCGGGCGGCACGCTGCGCAAGGCGTTGTAGAGCCGGCTCAGCGCCTGTCGCGAGTCGTCGAGATGGGCGTCCGAGTAGTTGAGCGGGCTCCGGTAATGTGCGCGGAGGATGAAGAAGCGCAGCACTTCGGGGTCGTATCGCTTGAGAATCTCCCGGATCGTGAAGAAGTTGCCGAGAGACTTGGACATCTTCTCGTCGTCGACGCGGACGAAGCCGTTGTGCATCCAGTAGTTGACGAACGGGCCGCGGTTCGCTCCTTCGGACTGGGCGATCTCGTTCTCGTGGTGCGGGAACTGCAGGTCCTGCCCCCCACCGTGGATGTCGAAGTGCGCGCCGAGCAGGTGCGAACTCATCGCCGAGCACTCGATGTGCCAGCCGGGGCGCCCGTCGCCCCACGGTGAAGGCCAACTCGGCTCCCCCTCACGAGCCCGCTTCCAGAGCACGAAGTCGAGCGGATCGTGCTTGGCTTCGTCGACCTCGACGCGCTCGCCAGCGCGCAGGTCGTCGAGTGACTTGCCCGAGAGTTTCCCATACCCAGCAAACTTGCGCACCGCGAAGTTCACGTCGCCGCCGGCGGCTGGGTAAGCGAGGCCATTCTGCTCCAGACGTCCGATCAGTTCGAGCATCTGCGGAACGTATTCGGTTGCCCTGGGTTCGTGGTCCGGCTTCTCGACCCCAAGTGCGGCGGCGTCCTCGTCCATGAAGCGGATGAAGCGCCCGGTCAGCGCGCTGAGGCTCTCGCCGTTCTCCCGGGCACGCCGGATGATCTTGTCGTCGATGTCGGTGATGTTCCGGACGTAACAGACCTGCAGGCCGCTGGCTCGCAACCAGCGCTGGACGATGTCGAAAACGACCAGCACGCGCGCATGGCCGAGATGGCAGTAGTCGTAGACGGTCATCCCGCAGACGTACATGCGCGCGCTGCCGGGAGTGATCGGAATGAAGGGTCGCTTCTCCCGGGTCAGGGAGTCGTAGATCTTGAGCATGGGCGGGCGAACGGCGAAGCCGCTCCAACAGGGGTGCCGCGGAGTTTCACGGCGTGCAGGTCCTTCCTGCTAGAATCGCACTCTTTCGTGACGTTGAGTGCCGTTCGGCCGAGTATATCATGATGCGCTCGATCTCTCTGGCGCCCTGGCCGGGGCGCGCGGCTGCGCTGTTTGCCGGCTTCTTTCTCGGCTGCTCGTCGCCGCTGCTCCTGGCCGACGATCTGAGCGATGCGCAGCGCCTGAGCCGACAGGGCCACCCGGCGCTTGCCCTCGAAAAGATCGACACCTTCCTCGCCGGCAAGCCCGATGATGCCCAGGCGAGGTTCGCGCGCGCTTTGCTACTCATCGAACTCGGCCGCTCGCCCGAGGCGATCGAGGTGTTCAGCAAACTGATCGAGGATTATCCCGAACTTCCAGAACCGTACAACAACCTGGCCGTCCTCTACGCGCAGCAGAGGCAGTACGACAAGGCACGCACGGCGCTCGAGATGGCCATCCGCGTCCAGCCGCGCTACGCGACGGCGCACGAGAACCTTGGTGACGTCTATGTGCGGCTCGCCGGCCAGGCCTACGACAAGGCCATCCAGATCGACCCGGCGCGCAGGCAGACCCAGACGAAACTCGCCAGACTCCGCGAAATCGGCAGTGCTGCCGCGGGCGGCGGGCTGCGTACGGCTGGCGAGACGGGCCTGGCCGGCGGTCCGCAGGCGGCGGCTTCCACGGCGCGCGGGCCGGAGGTCGACGCTGCGGCGGCCCCTGCTTCACCGGCGGATGAGTCCGCCGTTCTCAAGGCGCTCGAGGGCTGGGCCAACGCCTGGTCGCGCAAGGACACGCGGGCCTACTTCGCGTACTATTCGGCCGACTTCCGGCCGCCGCGCGGGCTTTCGCGCAAGGCGTGGGAGACGGAGCGGACGCGTCCGATGCACAAGCCGGGCAAGATCTCGGTCGAAGTCGAGGAGGTTCGGGTATCGTTCTCCGGTGACAAGGCGACGGTCCGCTTCAGGCAGAATTTCTCGTCACCCGCGCTCAAGTCGTCGGTGATCAAGACGCTGGTTTTCGGGAAGTCGAGGGGTCGCTGGCTGATCGAGCAGGAGCGGATCGGTTGACCGTGCGGCAGCGGCGGGCCCTGGCGGCCCTGGGGAAGCGTTATCGGCCTGTGCAGCGGCCGTTGTTTCATGGAGGAGTGGTCTGATGGACTGGAAGGAATTCGTCCTCACCGCCGGCGTGTTGCTTCCGCTTGCCGGCATCGCCGCGCCGAGCGTCGAACTGCAGACGAGTATGGGGCGGATCGTCATCGAACTCGATTCGCAGAAGGCCCCGAAGACCGTCCAGAACTTCGTCCAGTACGTCAATGAAGGATTTTACAGCGGTACGGTCTTCCATCGCGTGATCCCGGGTTTCATGATCCAGGGCGGCGGCTTCACCGTCGACCTGCAGCAGAAGTCGACCACGCGGCGCGTCGAGAACGAGGCCAGGAACGGCCTCAAGAACCAGCGGGGTACGGTGGCCATGGCGCGCACCGCCGATCCGAATTCGGCGAGTTCGCAGTTCTTCATCAACCACCGCGACAACGCGTCGCTCGATTACCCGTCGCCCGATGGCTGGGGCTACGCAGTGTTCGGCAAGGTCAGCGAAGGAATGGACGTCGTCGACCGGATCGCCAGGGTGAGTACCGGCAGCCGCGCGATGCTCGAAAACGTTCCGGTCGAAGCCGTGGTCATCCAGTCGGCAAGAATTCTCCCCGAGAAAGGCAAACCATGATCAGGCTGCACACCACCTTCGGCGTCATCGGCATCGAACTCGACGCCGCCAGGGCGCCGCTGACCGTTCGCAACTTCCTCGATTACGTCGAGGCCGGGCACTACGACAACACGATCTTCCACCGCGTGATTCCCGGATTCATGGTCCAGGGCGGCGGCTTCGAGCCGGGCATGAAACAGAAACCGTGCGGTCAGCCGATCCACAATGAGGCCGACAACGGCCTGAAGAACGACGCCTATACGATCGCCATGGCGCGGACAGCTGACCCGCATTCGGCGACCGCACAGTTCTTCATCAACGTCGTGAACAACGACTTCCTCAACTACCGGGCGGCCAACGCGCAGGGCTGGGGCTATTGCGTCTTCGGCAAGGTCGTCGAAGGGACCGAGGTTGTTGACCGGATCAAGTCGGTCAGAACCAGGACCGCGGGGTTCCATGGCGACGTCCCGGTCGAGGATGTGCTGATCACTCGTGCCGAAGTCTGCTGAAGCCCGTCGATCGGGCTGCCCGGGCGACCTTTGATCCTCTTCGTATCCGACCTGCACCTGTCGCCAGCGACGCCAGCGGTCACCCACCTGTTCGTCGACTTCCTCGCCGGACGGGCACGAGCCGCCGAGCGGCTGTTCATCCTCGGCGATCTCTTCGAAGCGTGGCCCGGTGACGACTGTCTCGAAGACGGCGAGGATTTGTTGGCCGCGACGGTCGTCGGCGCGCTGCGCGAAGTCGTCGGCAGCGGCGTCGAGGTGTCGCTCCTCCACGGCAACCGCGATTTTCTGCTTGGTGAAGGTTTTGCGGCGCGTAGCGGCGTCCGACTGTTGCCTGACCCGTTCGTCCTCTCGCTGCCCACCTGGCAGTTCGTCCTCTCGCACGGCGATGCGCTGTGCATCGATGACACCGATTACCAGACCTTCCGGGCGATGGTCCGCCAGGAGGCGTGGCAGAAGGCTTTCCTGGCCAGACCCCTGGCCGAACGGCGGGCGATCGCGATGGCCGTGCGCGAGCAGAGCGAAGTGGCCAAGCGTGGGAAGGCCGGCTATCTGATGGACGTCAATCTCGGTGCGACCGAGGACTTCCTCCGCGCCAACGGTTACGCGACGCTGATCCACGGTCACACGCATCGCCCGGCGATGCACGAGCACATCGTCGACGGCATCGCCGTCGAGCGCTGGGTGCTCGCCGATTGGAGCCACACGCGCGGCGAGTGCCTTTGCTGGGACGGCGAGCAACTCCTCCGCGAGTCGCTCGTCCCGCAGCCGGCGACCTGACGGCGGCCCGGGCGGGGTCAGGCGCCTGCCGCGGGGTAGGGGTGGAGCACGTTCAGCGCGATGCTCTGCCCCGACGGCTGGACGATGCGCACGTGTTCGCGGCGAAGCTCGCGCGCGTGGTGTAGCCCACACGAATGGGCGATCATCTCGACCTCGCGATTCATGTTCCGGCAATACGCCGCGACTCGTCCGGCCTTGTCCTCGACGACCAGGCCGCGCTGCAGGCGCGGGTCGTGCGTCGTAATGCCGGTCGGACAGGTGTTCGCATGGCAGCGCAGTGCCTGAATACAGCCGAGCGAAAACATGAAGCCGCGCGCCGTATTCACGAAGTCTGCGCCCGCGGCCAGGGCCCAGGCGACTCGCGCCGGGGTGACCAGTTTGCCCGAGGCGATCAGCCTGACCCGCTCCCTGAGCCCGCTGGCGATCAGCGCGTCGGCGACCAGCGGCAGCGCCTCGTCGATCGACAGCGCCATGTGGTCGGCGAGCGCCTGAGGCGCCGCGCCGCTCCCGCCCTCGCCGCCGTCGATAGTCAGGAAGTCCGGCGCGGCGGCGATGCCGCGGCGGCGGATCGCGGCGGTCAGCTCCTCCATGAAGCGCTCGCCGCCGATCGCCGTCTTCACGCCGACCGGCTTGCCGGTGATCTCGCGGATGTGCGCGACTCGGTCGAGCAGTTGGTCGGCGTCGGCGATGTCACGGTGGCGGTTCGGGCTCAGCGAATCCTGCCCCTGGGCTATTCCGCGGATCGCGGCGATTTCTGCAGTGACCTTGTTGCCGAGCAGCACACCGCCCTTGCCGGGTTTGGCTCCCTGGGAAAGCTTGATCTCGAAGGCACGGACCGTCTCGTGCGCGGCGAGCTCACGCAGGCGCTCGTCCGAGAGGAGCCCATTGGCGTCGCGCACGCCGTACTTGGCGGTGCCAATCTGGAAGATGATGTCGCAGGCACCCTCGAGATGGTAGGGCGAGAGACCGCCTTCGCCGGTATCCATCCAGCAGCCGGCAGCCGCCGCGCCCTTCGACAACGCGCGCACGGCCGGGCGCGAAATCGCCCCGAAGCTCATCGCGCTGACATTGACCAGCGAGCGGCCGACGAACGGGGTCCGACAGAAGCCTTCGCCGATGACCACCGGCGGGGTCACCTGCTGCTCCTCATCGAGCACCGGAAACGGCGCATTGGCGAAGACCAGTGCACCTGTTTCGTGGATGCGGTAGGTCGAGCCGAAGCCGATGATCCCGCCTTCGTTCTTGGCCATCCGGTAGACCCAGCTGCGCGTCGCCCGGTCGAAGGGCATTTCGTCGCGGTCACCGAGGAAGAAATACTGCCGGAAGTACTCGCCGAGGCGCTCGAACCAATAGCGCAGGTGACCGACCAGCGGGAAGTTGCGCAGGACTGCGTGCTTCTCCTGGGTGACGTCCTGGACGTAGAGATAGATCAGGGAGCCGATGAACGCCGCAGCGACGAGGACGCCGAGGGTAGTCAGGAGGAGGTCGGGCATGGCTGGCTTCCGGTAGTGCTAGAATGAATTGGTTGCTAGTGTACGGGAATTGCCATGAGCTTTGCAGCGATGCTCCAGGCCGAGATCGAGCGCAACGTCGCCAGTGCGCTCGCCGAAGACATCGGCAGCGGCGACCTGACCGCGCAGCTCGTCCCAGCCGACCAGGTCGGTCGGGCGAGGGTGATCGCCCGCGAGGAGGCGATTCTCTGCGGTTGCGCCTGGTTCGAGCGTTGCTTCGCGCGAATCGACCCGACGATCGCCGTCGTCTGGAAAGCTCTGGATGGGCAGCGTGTGGCCGCGGATCAACTGCTCTGCGAGATCGAAGGCCCGGCACGCGGACTGCTGACCGGCGAACGCACGGCGCTCAATTTCCTGCAACTGCTTTCCGGCGTCGCCACGAAAGCGGCGCAGTACGCCGAACGGGTCGCCGGAACGCGCGCCAGCGTCGTCGACACCAGGAAGACGATCCCGGGTCTGCGCCTCGCCCAGAAGTACGCCGTGCGTTGCGGCGGTGGCAGCAACCACCGCCTCGGTCTCTACGACGGCATCCTGATCAAGGAGAACCACATTCTCGCTGCCGGTGGAATCCCCGGCGCGCTCGCCGAAGCCAGGCGGGTCGCCGAGGCCGCCGAAGACCGCTGCGAGTTCGTGCAGATCGAGGTCGAGAACCTCGCCGAGCTGCAGCAGGCGCTCGGCGCGGGGGCTCAAATGGTCCTGCTCGACAACATGAGCCTCGCCGAGTTGCGCGAGGCGGTCGCCCTCAATGCCGGGCGGGCGATCCTCGAGGCCTCGGGGAACGTCAGTCTCGACACCGTACGGGCGATTGCCGAAACCGGCGTCGACCGCATCTCGGTGGGTGGTCTGACCAAGGACGTCCGCGCGCTCGATCTGTCGATGCGCTTCGGCGCCGGCTGATCACCGTCTTCCCGATCGTCCGCGCCGGCGTCATCGGGTCGGCCGCCTGACGCAAGCGCCGGCGGCTGATTCGCTGGCCTGGACATTCCGACGAAGCCGGCGGCGACTACTGGAGAAGTCGTATAATCAGTAGCACAATGCGCGCCGAAGACGCATCGGTCGTGACCGAGGCAGGTGGAGAGAGGGTGTCTGGATGTTATTTGCGCTGTTCTACGTACTGGCGATCACGATTCTGGTGATGCACTTCACCGGTTTTCTAGAGAGATACAATCTCGAGTGGCTGATCTACTTGCTCGCTGCAGCGGTCTTCCCGGCAGTCATCTTCCTCTAGGGGCCACTGAGCGGTCGACCTCGAAGTTCAACCGGGCCGTGCCTCGGCGCTGAGGGTGCCCGTGGCTGTTCGGGGATCGGGGCCCCAAACTTCGGGCAAGCCATCGGTGTGCAGACGGGGACGAACAGGCGCGGCAAGCTGCGGCTCGGCGACGATGAATCCGGCACGCTGCAGTCGAGAGGGTCCAGGTTTCCCGGAACGCGGCACCAGGCCGCTGAAGTGGCTTCGCCCACCGATCGAGTGGTCTCCATCGGGCGTGGCCAAACGACCGCGCAGCGCCTGCGTCCGTGCTCGACTCGCTGGGTAATCAGCAAGACAAATGCCTGATCTTCACGGGGTTGGCGGCACGGGTTGACCATCCTTCAGACGATCGCGCAGGCTCTCGAGGACTCCACAGGGACGCGCGCCGACGTGTTCTTCCCCGAGATGGTTTGGCGGGGCATTGGCAGTTGCACGAAAGGTCTCCAGCGGAGCGTCGTAACAGACGAGCGGCTCGAACCGTTCCACGATCCGTGCCGGCGGGCCATGCCGGGCATCGTCGAGGCTGGCTCTCGCGGCCAAGCCTGACGACGCTCGCGCGAGCTGGCACCGCCTCAACGCTGGCCAACGCCCACTGCCGAGCACTCCGGATCTCACTCGAGTCCGGCGCAACGCAGGACGCGAACAGCCTCCCGATATCCAGGCGCTTGGGGGGCGTTGACGCGCTCGCCCCGGACAGCTACAATTCGAATTCTTGCAGGAACGGAGCCGCGTCGATGTCAGCCTGGCTGTCAGCGTCGCCGGCCTCGGCTGGCGGTTCAGCAAGTCGCCGTCCGGTCCTGTCTTGCCGCGGGGTGGAGCAGTCTGGCAGCTCGTCGGGCTCATAACCCGAAGGTCACAGGTTCAAATCCTGTCCCCGCAACCAGTTCTTTAACAAGTAGGCGACCGATAGGTGTGGGTTTTTGGTCTGGTGGTGGG
>NZ_JAMTDX010000113.1 GCF_023806625.1 Accumulibacter sp. | reverse complement strand
TGACCTGCTCGTTCAGGTAGTACTCGCGCTGGCTCTTCTCCATCTGGCGCTTGACCCGGCCGCGGATTCGCTTCTCGACCTGGAGGATGTCGATCTCGGCCTCGAGCTGGGCGAGCAGCTTCTCGATTCGTCCGCGCATGTCGAACATCTCGAGAATCTCCTGCTTCTGCTCGAGCTTCAGCGGCAGGTGCGCGGCGATCGTGTCGGCGAGCCGCCCGGCTTCCTCGATTCCGGCAATCGAAGTGAGGATTTCAGGCGGGATCTTCTTGTTCAGCTTGACGTACTGGTCGAACTGGGCGATCACCGCACGACGCAGCGCTTCGAGTTCGTGATTCGCACTTTCCTCGGCGACCAGCGGACGAGCCAGCGCGACGAACATCTCCTGGCGCGCGTCGATCCTCTCGAGACGCGCACGCTGTGAGCCTTCGACGAGTACCTTGACGGTTCCGTCGGGCAGCTTGAGCATTTGCAGGATGTTCGCCACGCAACCGACCGAGTAGAGATCGTCGGCTTCGGGCTCGTCCTTGCCAGCCGATTTCTGGGCCACCAGCAGAATGCTCTTGCCGGCTTCCATCGCGGCTTCCAGGGCCTTGATCGACTTCGGCCGACCGACGAACAGCGGGATGACCATGTGCGGGAAGACGACCACGTCGCGCAGCGGCAGCAGCGGCAGTTCGACCGGCTCGGCAGAAAGCTTGAGGGATGCAGACATCGATGGTGCCTTTCACGTGGAAGTTCTAGCCGCAGATGGTGGCACGAACCCGCAATTCAAGCCGCGCAGGCGGCCAGCACATCAGTTGCCGCCAGAAACCTTCGGTTGGTCCGCGTAAATCAGCAGGGGCCGAGCGTCGCCGACGATCACGTTCTCGTCGATGATCACTTCCGAGACATCCTTCATCCCGGGCAGTTCATACATCGTGTCGAGCAGTACGGCTTCGAGGATCGAGCGCAGGCCACGGGCACCGGTCTTTCGGTCGAGCGCCTTGCGGGCGATGGCCATCATTGCCGCCGGACTGATCTCGAGCGCGACACCCTCCATCGCGAAAAGCTTCTGATACTGCTTGACGAGCGCATTCCGCGGTTCGACGAGAATCTGTACCAGAGCGCTCGCCGAGAGTTCCTCGAGCGTCGCGACGACCGGCAGGCGGCCGATCAGTTCGGGGATCAGGCCAAACTTGATCAGATCCTCGGGTTCGACACTGCGCAACACTTCGCCGATCGCCTTGCGGTCGTCCCGGCTCTTCACCTCTGCGCCAAAACCGATTCCGCCGCGTTCGGATCGGCTCCGGATGACCTTCTCGAGCCCGTCGAAAGCACCGCCGCAGATGAACAGGATGTTCGTCGTGTCGACCTGGACGAAATCCTGATTCGGGTGCTTGCGGCCACCCTGCGGCGGAACCGACGCGACGGTTCCTTCGATCAGCTTGAGCAACGCCTGCTGGACGCCCTCTCCGGAAACGTCGCGGGTGATCGAAGGGTTGTCCGACTTGCGCGAGATCTTGTCGATCTCGTCGATATAGACGATGCCCCGCTGAGCCTTTTCGGTGTCGTAGTCGGCCTTCTGAAGCAGCTTCTGGATGATGTTCTCGACGTCCTCGCCGACGTAGCCGGCTTCGGTGAGGGTCGTCGCATCGGCCATCACGAAGGGCACGTCGAGCATCCGCGCCAGGGTCTGCGCGAGCAGCGTCTTGCCCGAGCCGGTCGGGCCGATCAGCAGGATGTTGCTCTTGACCAGTTCGACGTCCTCGCTGGTCTTGCCCTGGTGCCGCAAGCGCTTGTAATGGTTATAGACGGCAACCGAGAGGATGCGCTTGGCCTGTTCCTGGCCGATCACGTACTGGTCGAGCAGCGAGGAGATCTCGCGCGGCGTCGGGAGATCGTTGCGCGGGCCCCGACCGCCCTGATCGCTGGCGATCTCGTCGCGAACGATGTCGTTGCACAGTTCTATGCATTCGTCGCAGATGAACACCGACGGGCCGGCGATGAGTTTCTTCACCTCATGCTGGCTCTTGCCACAGAACGAGCAGTAGAGCAGCTTCTCGCTGCCACTCTTCCTTTCCGCCATAGATGACCTACCTCTTTCTCAAGCTCAGGGCGTACCGGCCCGGGCTGCCGGTCAAAGCGCCTCCCGGTTGGCGAGCACCCTGTCGATCAGGCCGTATTCTGCCGCTTCCTGAGCGGAAAGGAAATTGTCGCGATCGGTGTCGCGCTCGATGCGCTCGATCGCCTGGCCGGTGTGGCGAGCCATCAGTTCGTTGAGTCTGGCGCGCAGCGAGAGGATCTCCTTGGCGTGGATCGCGATGTCCGATGCCTGACCCTGAAAGCCGCCCATCGGCTGGTGGATCATCACCCGCGAATTGGGCAGCGCAAAACGCTTGCCGTGAGCGCCCGCGGCGAGCAGGAAAGCGCCCATCGAACACGCCTGTCCCATGCAAAGCGTGGACACGTCGGGCTTGACGAACTGCATCGTGTCGTAGATCGACAGTCCCGCGGAGACCGAACCGCCGGGCGAGTTGATGTAGAAATGGATGTCCTTGTCGGGGTTCTCGGCTTCGAGAAAAAGCAGTTGCGCGACGACCAGATTCGCCGTCGCATCGTTGACCGGCCCGACCAGGAAGACCACCCGTTCCTTGAGCAGACGCGAGTAGATGTCGTAGGCCCGCTCACCACGGCCGCTCTGTTCGATGACCATCGGCACCAGGCCGAGTGCCTGCGGATCCCATCCGCCGAAAGGGTCGCTGCCCATGTTTCCGCCTCCGGATCGAAAATGAGACTGGCCCCGGCTCACGACTGGTGGCCCATCAGTTCGGCAAAGGCGATCGGCCGGTCGACGACCTTGACGCGCCCAAGCACCCAGTCGACGACGTTCGACTCGATCGCCGCGCCCTCGATGTCGCTGAGGCGCTGCGGGTCGGCGTAGTACCAGCGGACGACCTCCTCGGGATGCTCATAGCTCTTCGCGGCCTCATCGACCAGCGCGCGGACCTGGGCAGGCTTCGCCGCCAGCTCGTTCAGCCTGACGATCTCGGCGAGAATCAGCCCGAGACTCACCCGTCGCTTCGCCTGGTCGGAAAACCACTCCGGTTGCATCGGCAGGTCCTTGACCTTCATTCCGCGCTGCTCCATGTCGGCCCGGGCCAGTTCCATCAACCGCTCGATCTCCTTCTCGACGAGCGCTGCGGGCACGTCGAAGCTGTTCGCCTGCAGCAGTGCGTCCATGACCTGTCCGGTGATCCTCGCCTGGAGGCGTTTCCGGACCTCCCGGCGAAGATTGTCCTCGATCTCGGAGCGCATCTGGTCGAGGTCGCCGTCGGCGACTCCGAGACTCCGCGCGAAATCGGCATCGAGCTCGGGCAGGACCGGTTCGCCAACCTCATTGACCGAGATTTCGAAGCTCACCGACTGTCCGGCGAGTTCCTTCGCGAAGTACTCCGGCGGAAAGGTCATCTCGAAGCTCTTCGATTCGCCCGCGCGCGTACCGATCACCGCGTTCTCGAAGTCCGAGAGCATCTTGCCTTCACCGAGCACGAAACGGTAGTCCTTGCCCTGGCCGCCGGAGAACGGCTGGCCGTCCTTCGTGCCCGCGAAATCGATGCTCACGCGATCCGCACTCGCCGCCGGGCGCTCGACCGGCTGATAACGGACTCGTTGCTTGCGCAGGATCTCGATCGTCTCGTCGATTTGGGCCGGGCCGACTTCGAGCACCGGGCGTTCGATTTCGACCTCTCCGAGGTCGCTCAGGGCGATCTCCGGATAAACCTCGAAGATCGCCGAGAACTCCATGTGCGTCGCGTCCGACGCCTTGGGCTCGATCCTCGGCGTACCCGCGACCCGCAACTGATGCGCGACGACCGCTTCGTTGAACAGCCGTCCGAGGGTTTCGCCGAGCGCATCCCGATGCGCCTGCTGACCGTATTGCTGCCGGATGATCTGTGGCGGCACCTTGCCGGGACGAAAGCCCGGCATCTTCATGTTGCGGCCGATCTGGCGCAGTCGCTGGTCGACCAGATGATCGAGTTCGGCGATGGGCACGGACAGGTCGAGGCGGCGTTCGAGGGCGTTGGCGACGGGTGCGTCGGTGTTGGTTTCCATTGACAATCCTTGTGATACGGGCTGAACGTTGACCGCAATGCGGGTGTCCGGACAGGGCGGCGCTCCCGCGAGGGCCGGGATACCCGCTCGATCGCCGGTCTGACGGCCTTTCCCGTGCCCGGGCGGCGAACGGCAGCCGGAGCCTTGCGCAGCCGCGCGGCGGGGAGGCCCTCGCCTGGCGGGATCGCGGTCAGGGACGATCTCTTCGCGACCTTGCTCCTCCGATCCCGCCGCCGGGCGGACACGACTATACCGCTTCTCCGCGTACGAAAAGGACGCGATTTTACAGCAATACTCGGTCGACCGGGTCGACGGCCGGCGGCGCGGCCGGCGCTGAGACGCCCTCCAAGGGACTCCTGCCCGCCCGCGAAATGCCGTATCGTAGGCACGCGTCGCGAGACGGGCAAGGCGTGTGCCGTGTGCCGGGTCGCAGCCTGGCGTAAGGAACGCCCGGCGAGTCGCGACGGAAAGGTTGACCAGTCAATCGTTCGCTGAAGGAATTCGCCATGCATCCGACCCTGCCTCTCCTCGAAAGGACCAGCTTTCCGGCTCTCCAGCGGCGTTCGGTCGAAACGCTGCAGGTCAATCTCGGCTACCGCTGCAATCAGAGCTGCGTGCATTGCCACGTCAACGCGGGGCCGCAGCGCAGCGAAGAAATGACGCGCGAGACGATCGACGCGATTCTCGCTTTCGTCGAATGCAGCCCGGAAGTGAAGGTTCTCGACGTCACCGGTGGCGCACCCGAGCTGAACCCGCACTTCCGCGAGCTCGTCGTCGCCGGCAGGCAGCGGGGCTTGCGGGTGATCGACCGCTGTAACCTGACGATTCTCGAAGAAGCGGGGCACGACGACCTGGCCGATTTTCTGGCGGCACAGCGGGTCGAAGTCGTCGGGTCGCTTCCCTGCTATCTCGAGGAGAACGTCGACCGGCAGCGCGGTCGGGGCACCTTTGCCGCCAGTCTGCGCGGCCTGCGACGGCTGAATGCGCTCGGCTATGGCGCCCCCGAAAGCGGTCTGGTCCTGAACCTCGTCTACAACCCGCAGGGGCCGGTCCTGCCGCCGCCGCAGGGCCCGCTCGCCGCGGCCTACCGCAGCCATCTCGGCAGCCTGGGCATCGTCTTCAACGAGTTGTTCACGCTGGCGAACATGCCGATCCAGCGTTTCGGATCGCTGCTCGTCTCCAGGGGGGAGTTCGACGCCTACCTGCAACTCCTGAGGCTGGCGCATCGCGACGAGAACGTCGACCGCGTCATGTGCCGGGATCTGCTGTCGGTCGACTGGCAGGGCTTCCTCTACGACTGCGACTTCAATCAACAGCTCGGGCTGCCGATGACTCGACGCGCTGGGCGTCGGCTGCACATCAGCGAGGCGAGCGCTGCGCTGCTCGCCGGCAGGCCGATCGTCGTCGCCGGCCACTGCTTTGGCTGTACCGCGGGGCAGGGGTCGAGCTGCGGTGGGGCTCTCGGTACCGACAGCACGGTCGCTTCGGCGCATCCGGTGGTCGACCTCGTCGCCGGCTGAAGCGCCTGCGCGCCATGCCCCTCTGTCGAGCGCCGATCGCGAAGTACGGAATGGTCGCTCGACAGACCAACCTGCCGATCGGCCAGTCTGTGTCAGCCGTCCTTTCGGCTCCATCGACCTGGAGGAACGCGAGATGAGCATCACCGACGATTGCCCGGCCGTTGCCGGGCTCTCCGGGGTCAGGGCCTGCGTCTTCGACGCCTACGGCACCCTGTTCGACGTCAACAGTGCGGCACGTGAGGCGGCCGACGAACTCGGCGACGACTGGTTGCGCCTCTCCGAACTGTGGCGGCAGAAGCAGCTGCAGTACACCTGGCTGCGCGGCCTGGCTGGCCGCCACGCGGACTTCTGGCAGGTGACCGGCGATGCGCTCGACTTCGCTCTCGACGCGCTGCGCATCGAACGGGGAGGGCTGCGCGAGCGGCTGATGGGTCTGTACCTCCGCCTGCACTGCTATCCGGAGGTGCCCGGAGTCCTCCGCGAGCTGCGCTACGCCGGCGTCAGGCGGGCGATCCTCTCCAACGGAACGCCCGAGATGCTCGCCGCGGCGGTGCACAATAGCGGGCTCGACGGCCTGTTCGACGCGCTGCTCTCGGTCGAGGAAGTCGGGGTCTTCAAGCCGCACCCGTCGGTGTACCAACTGGCTGCCGATCGCCTGGCGATCGCTCCGGCAGCGATCTGCTTCCTGTCCTCGAACGCCTGGGACGCCTATTCGGCCAAGGCTTTCGGCTTTCGCGTCCTGTGGTGCAACCGTCTCGGGCAGGCGCCTGAACGGCTTCCCGAGACACCCGACGCGGAGATCGCCGATCTCCGTTGCTTGCCGGCGCTGCTCGGTGTCGCCGCGCGCTAGCCGGCGCCGGTGTGCCGCGGCCGCCGGCAGTGCGGTGCCCGTCGCGCTGGCATCGGCAGCGCCGTGGCGGCGGTGACCAGGCGACGGCTCGTCGTCGTCGGCCTGCTGCTCGCCGCGGCCGGCGCCTACCTGGCGCTCGATCCGGGACGCTTCCTGAACCTCGACTATCTGAAGAGCCACTGGGCGCCGATCGATTCCTGGGTCCGCGCGCAGCCGCTGACCGCGGCGCTCGCTTACTTCGTCGCCTACGTGGCGATCACCGGGCTGTCGCTGCCCGGAGCGGGCGTGATGACCTTGCTCGGTGGCGCGGTCTTCGGTCTCGCGTGGGGTTTCGTGCTGGTTTCCTTCGCCTCGACGCTCGGCGCGACGCTCGCCTTCCTGTCCGCGCGTTTCGTACTCCGCGACTGGGTGCAGGCGCGCTTCGGCGATCGCCTGCGCGCGCTCGACGCGGGGATCGAGAGGGACGGTGGCCTGTACCTGTTCACGCTGCGTCTGGTGCCGGTGTTCCCTTTCTTCGTGATCAATCTGCTGATGGGTCTGACACCGATCCGCACGTGGACCTTCTACTGGGTCAGCCAGCTCGGCATGGTCGCCGGCACGCTGGTCTATGTGAATGCCGGGACACAGCTCGCAACGATCGACACGCCAGCGGGGATTCTCTCGCCGGCGCTGCTCGCTTCGTTCGCGCTGCTCGGCGTCTTTCCGTGGCTCGCGCGCCAGGCCGTCGACCTGCTTTCCGCGCGACGGATCCAGGCGGGCTGGCCGAAGCCGGTGCGCTTCGACCGTAACCTGATCGTCATCGGCGGCGGCTCGGCCGGTCTCGTCGCCGCCTACATCGCCGCCGCAGTCCGGGCGCGCGTGACGCTGATCGAAGCGCACCGGCTCGGCGGCGACTGCCTGAACACCGGCTGCGTGCCTTCGAAGGCGCTGATCCGTTCGGCCCGCCTGCTCTCCCAGATCCGCCGCGCGCGCGACTTCGGGATCCGCTCGGCGCAAGCAGAATTCAGTTTCGGCGAAGTCATGGAGCGCGTACGCGGGGTGATCGCGGCGATCGAACCGCACGACTCGGTCGAGCGTTACACGTCGCTCGGGGTCGAAGTCGTCGAGGGAACGGCGAGGGTGGTTTCGCCGTGGGTCGTCGAGGTCACCGGCCGCGACGGCGCCCGGCACAGGCTCAGCGCGCGCAGCGTGGTCATCGCCGCCGGCGCGCGCCCGCACGTTCCGGCGATTCCCGGCATCGACGAAGTCGGCTACCTGACCTCCGAGAGCGTCTGGGATCTGCGCGAGCTGCCGGCTCGCCTGCTCGTGCTCGGCGGTGGCCCGATCGGCTGCGAACTTGCCCAAACCTTCGCTCGCCTCGGCGCCACCGTCACCCAGGTCGAAAGCGCCGCGCAACTGCTGCCGCGCGAAGACCCCGAGGTGTCCGATCTGGTCGTCGGGCGTTTCCGCAGCGAGGGAATCACGGTCCTGCTCGAGCATCGGGCGAGCGCGTTCGTCGTCGAGAACGGCGAGAAACTGCTGCTCGCCGAGCATCACGGCAGCGAGCAGCGCATCCGTTTCGACGCGCTGCTCGTCGCCGTCGGCCGGGTCGCCAATCTGGCCGGTTACGGACTCGAGGAGTTGGGCATCGGCGGTGACCGCCGGATCGAGACCAACGAGTTCCTGCAGACGCGACATCCGAACATCTACGCCGCCGGCGACGTCGTCGGCCCCTACCAGTTTACACACGTCGCCGCGCATCAGGCGTGGACCGCGGCGGTCAATGCGCTGTTCAGCCCGTTCCGGCGCTTCCGCGTGGATTATTCGGTGATTCCCTGGGCGACTTTCGTCGACCCCGAGGTCGCCCGGGTCGGCATCAACGAGAGGGAAGCACGCGAGCGCGGAATCGCCTACGAGCAGACCACCTACCGCCTCGACGACCTCGACCGGGCGATCGCCGACGGCGAAGCGCACGGCTTCGTCAGGGTGCTCACCGTTCCCGGAAAGGACCGGATCCTCGGAGCGACGATCGTCGGCGAGCACGCCGGCGAGCTGATCGCCGAGTTCGTCCTGGCCATGCGCCACGGCCTCGGGCTGAACCGGATCCTCGGGACGATCCACGTCTATCCGACCTTCGCCGAAGCGAGCCGCTACGTCGCCGGCAACTGGAAGAGGGCGCACGCGCCGCAGAGAGTGCTCGCTTGGGTCGAGCGCTTTCACTCCTGGCGGCGGCGCTGAACGGCCTCGCGTATTCTCGGGCGCTTACTCGGGAGGACGGAGCAGGCTGGAAACCTCGACGATATCCTGCTCGGAGAGAACTCCGGCGGCCTTCTTCAGCAGCAGGACGCTGACCAGGTACTCGTAGCGTGCCTGGGCGAGATCCCGGCGTGAGCCGAACAGCACGCGTTCGGCGTCGAGGACGTCGGTGTTCGTGCGGATTCCCGCGATCATCCCGCGCATCGTCCCTTCGACGGCCACGGCACTCGCCTCGACCGCCTTGCGGTATGCGCCGACCTTGTTCTGGCCGGTTTCGACGGCCAGGAACTGACGCTCAACCTCGACGAGCACGTCGGTCGTCGTCGCTTCGAGCTCGGCGAATGCCCGCTCGCGATTGGCGATCGCCTGACCGGTTTGCGCCGACACCCGGCCACCAGCGAACAGCGGGACGTTGATCTGCACGCCGACCGCGTTGATCGTATCCTTCTGGTTGAGCGTCGAGATCGTCTCGTTCTGCGAGCGCGAGGAGCGCGCGACGAGATCGAGCTGCGGCATGTGCCCGGCACGATTGCGCTCGACATCGAGGCTGGCGAACTCGTATGCCTTGCGCTGCGCGCGAATCTCGGCGTTTTTCTCCCGGGCGAGCGCGGTCCACTCGTCGAGTCGCGCCGGCTGGACACCCGCTGGCGTGAACTCGGGGTCGAGCAGCCACAGCGGGGCCATCGGCCTCCCGGTCATGCCCTCGATCTTGCGCATCGCCACCGCCAGCCGGTCGAGCGCCCCGGCTCGACCGGCGCGGGCGAGCTGCAGCCTCGACTCGGCCTCGGCGACCTCGGTCACCGTTCCCTCGCCGCCTTTCCGGCGCCGCTCCGCGAGTTCCCGCTGGGCGCCGTAGGCGGCGATCTCGGCGTCGGTCAGCGCGAGCTGCTCGCGGGCGAGCAGAGCCTCGAAATACGCGGTCGACAGCTTCACGGCCATTTCCGCGTCCTTGCGGTCGAACACCGCGTCGCTGAAGGCCGCCTGGACCCCACCCTGGCGGTAGCGGACGAAACTGTCGTAGTTGAACAAGGGTTGGCGCAGCGTGATCGCGGCGATCTCCTCGCGGTAGTCGAGCGACTGACTCACGTCCACGCGCGTCGACTCGCGCTCGCCCTTGTTCTTCGAGAAGGAGCCGGTAATGCCGACCGTCGGCAGCAGCCCGGCCCTGCCGATGTCGATCGCGTACTGGCCGGCTTCGCGCTCGTAGCGCGCCGCCTTGAATACCGGGTCGTTCTGTCGTGCCGCGAGGTAGGCGTCGATCAGTCCCGCCGCCAGGCCGGCGGCGCAGTGCAGCGCGAGCGCGCAGCCGGCGAGCACGACACGCGGACGCGGGGCGCTCATTCCTCGGTCAGCGCCGACCGCATGCGGTCGAGCAGCGGCTTGAACAGGTAGTTGAGCATCGTTCGCTCGCCGGTCTTGATGAACACCTCGGCGGGCATTCCGGCCTTGATCTCGTGCGTCTTCAGCTTGCTCATCCCGGCTTCGGTGACCACCACCTGGCCGCGGTAATACGGTGGGTTCCTGCCCTGTGGATCGGTCGTCGCGTCGGCTGCGACCTGGACGAACTCGCCGGGAATTTGCGGCGTCGTCTTCTGGTTGAACGCCGGGAAGGTGATATGCACCGGTGAGCCGAGCCTGACCTTGTCGATCAGCGCCGTCGGGATCTGGACGTCGACACGCAGCGGCTCGTTGCGCGGCACGACGTCCATCAGCGGCGTACCCGGATTGAGCACGCCGCCGATCGTGTGCACGGTGAGTCCAACGATGATCCCCTCGCTCGGCGCGCGGATCACCGTGTTGTCAAGGTCGAAGGCCAGTCCCTCGAGGCGGCTCTCGAGCGCGGTGGCCTCCTTCTGAGCTTCGGACAGGCCATGCTCGACGTCCTTGTCGTACTCCTGCTGGCGAGCGACGATGCGCATCCGGATCTCGCTGATGCTCTGCTGCGTCCGCCCGAGATTGCCGAGGTCCTCGGAGATCGCCCCACCGAGCTGGACGAGCAGGCGCTCCTGCTCCGACAGGCGGTTGCGTGGCAGGTAGCCCTCCGCCGCCAGCTCGCGCAGGCCCTTGAGTTCCTCGACGAGCAGCTTCGACTGGTCCTCCTTGGCCTTGCGCGTCGCCTCGAGCGCGCGCGCCGAAGACTGGAGACCGGCGAGCGTATTGTTCATCCCCGCGATTTCGGCCTCCAGCCCGGCCTGTCGCGAACGCAGCAACTGTCGCTGGACGGCCATCGCACTGGCCACCCTCGGGTCCGCCTGCTCGCGCGTCAGCTCCTCGGGAAACGCGATTTCCTTGCTACCCTTGGCTTCGGCGAGCAGTCGGGCCTCGGTCGCCTTGACCACGAACCACTGGCTGCGCGCCGTTTCGTACTGCGAACGCGCGGTCGTCGGATCGAGCCTGACGAGCACGTCGCCGCTCTTCACCTCGTCGCCGTCCTTGACCAGGATCGCCTCGACCTTGCCGGCGCTGAGGTTCTGGACGGTCTTGCGGTTGCCGGTGACGACTACCTGACCGTTTGCCGGAACGCCCTGATCGAGCGGCGCCAGCCCGGCCCAGAGCATGAAGCCGCCAAAGCCGATCGCCAGCACCAGCCAGCCGAACCGCGACGGCTTCTGGTGATTGATGTCGACCTGCGCCAGAGCCGGTTTGGTCTGGCCAGCCTGGCCGGCGCCTTCTCCGGCATCGCTTCCGGCCGTCCTGTCCCGGCCGAGGATCCTGTCCAGTATCGCGCCCATCGGGTCCTCAGCTGCTGGCCAGCGGTGCCGCCGGCAGGATACCCTCGGCGGCCGACGGCGTTGGCCGTCCCACGCCACCCGGGGCGGCCGGCGCATTTCCGCCGCGCAGCGCGCCGAGCACCTGATCGCGCGGGCCGTGCGCCCTGAGCGTCCCCTCGTGCAGGACGAGGATGCTGTCGGCGACCGCCAGCGTGGTCATCCGGTGGGTGACGATGACCACCGTCCGGTTCCGGGCCTTGAGTCGCCTGAGCGTTTCGGCGAGCGCGGCTTCGCCCTGGTCGTCGAGGTTCGAGTTCGGCTCGTCGAGGACGATCAGCGCGGGATCGCCGTACAGCGCCCGGGCGAGTCCGATACGCTGCTTCTGGCCACCCGAGAGGAACCGGCCGCCGTCACCGAGTGGCGTATCGTAGCCTGCCGGCAGCATCAGGATCAGCTCGTGCACACCGGCCGCCTGCGCCGCGGCGAGGACCAGTTCCGGATCGACCTCGCCGAAACGGGCGATGTTTTCGGCGACCGTTCCGTCGAACAGTTCGATGTCCTGCGGCAGGTAGCCGAGGTAAGGTCCGAGTTCATCCTTGTTCCACTTGTAGACCTCGGCGCCGTCGAGGCGCACCGAGCCGGCCAGAGGCGGCCACACACCGACGAGCAGGCGCGCCAGAGTCGACTTGCCCGAGGCGCTCGGGCCGATAACCGCGGCGATCTCGCCGGCCTTGAGCCGGAAACTCACATTGCGCAGGATCATCACCTTGCTGCCCGGAGCGGCGGTCGCCGCATTCTCGACGAGCACCTCGCCGAGTGGCCGGGGAAGCGGCATGCCGCGGACGCGCGCCGGAAAGACGCGCAGCAGCTCGCTGAGCCGCTGATACGCGGCGCGTGCCGAAACCAGCTGCTTCCAGTTGGCGATGAGCATTTCGACCGGCGCCAGCGCGCGACCGACGAGGATCGATCCGGCGATCATCATTCCCGGCGTCACCTCGCCTTCGATGGTCAGCAGCGCGCCGTAACCCAGCGCCAGAGACTGCAGCGAGATGCGGGTGAAACGGGTCAGCGCGTTGAGGACGCCCGCCCGGTCGCTGGCCAGCGCCTGCTGGATCAGGAACTTCTCGTGCAACCGGAACCAGCGCGCACGGATCGCCGGCAGCATGCCCATCGCCTCGATCACTTCGGCGTTGCGCAGGTTGCTGTTGGCCTGTGCGCTGGCGGCCATCGACAAGGTCTGCGCTTCCTTGAGCGGCGCCGCCGAAGCCCGCTCGTTGATCAGCGCCAGGGCGATCAGCAGGATCACGCCGAACAGCGCAAACAGTCCGAGATGCGTGTGCATCAGGAAAATCACGAACAGGTAGATCGGCATCCACGGTGCGTCGGCGAGCGCGATCAGCCCGGCGCCGGTCAGCGTCTGACGCATCGTCGTCAGATCGTTGAGCGCCTGCGCGGGGTTCTGGCCGGCCAGCCGGAGGTTGCGCTCGAAGGTCGCATCGAACACCCGCGAGTTGACATCGAGATCGAGCCGGGCGCCGATGCGCACGAGGACCATCGAGCGGATCCACTCGAGCAGCGACATCAGCGCGAACAGGCCGAGCGTCATCAGCGTCAGCATCAACAGCGTCGTCGGGTTGCGGCTGCCGAGTGCGCGGTCGTACACCTGGAGCATGTAGATCGACGGCGTGAGCATCAGCAGGTTGATGAAGAAGCTGAACGCGCCGACGGTCAGAAAGGCCCGGCGAAACGACAGCAGCGCCTGCTCGAGTTCAGGACGTTGCCGCGCGGGAGGGCTCATCGGGGATCTTTCTCGCGGAGGATGAATGAGCGGATTGTCGTCCGATCAAGGCAGGAAAGGTGTGATCTTTTGCGCAGACGGTCGGAACCCGACAAGATCGCTTTCCCCTCCCAGGTGAACAGGGATGATGACAGAAGAGCGGCTGCCGATCCAGCGTTGCAGGGACCTTGCGGGCCGTCGGCCGCCGGGCGGTCTGTCGGCGATTCCCAAACGGCAGCCGACGTGTCAGAATCGTCACCTGTTGCGCAGCAGCATCCGGAGGCTCGCATGCCGTTTCGTCGCTGGGTGGTCCCGATCGTCACGCTGGTCCTCGCCGTCGGCCTGGCCGCGCCGGTCCGCGCGGCCGGCACGCTGGACAGGATCAGGACCACCGGGACGATCGCGCTGGGCTACCGCGAGACGTCGATCCCGTTCTCGTACACCGGCGACGACAATCAGCCCTGGGGTTACTCGATCGACCTGTGCACGCGCGTCGCCGCAGCGCTGGTCAGACAGCTCGGGATCGACGAACTCCAGCTGCAATGGGTCGCGGTGACCCCGGAAACGCGGATCGGCAAGCTCAAGTCGGGCGAGATCGATCTCGAGTGCGGGTCAACGACGACCTCGTTGTCGCGGATGCGCGAAGTCGATTTCAGCCTGCCGATCTTCGTCGACGGGCTCGGTTACCTTTCGCGGCGCTCCCTGGGCATCCGTCAGTTCGAGGATCTCAACGGCAAGCGGATCGCCGTCGCCGGAGGAACGACCAGCGAGCGTACGCTCGTCGAGGCGCTTGCCCAGCACGGGATGGCCGTCGAATTGCTCAGGGTGGCCGACCACAAACAGGGGCTGGCCGCGCTGACCCGGGGCAAGGCCGACGCCTACGCGTCGGACCGGGCGCTGCTCATCGGGCTGGTCCTCGATTCCGGCATGCACAAGGATCTGGCGCTCGGCCCCGAGACCCTCTCGAACGAGCCCTACGCGCTGATGCTGCGGCGCAACGACGCCGATTTTCGCCTGGCGGTCAATCGCGAACTGGCTCGTCTCTATCGCAGCCGCGAAATTTACCCGGTATACGAGCGCTGGTTCGGCCTGCTCGGCAAGCCTGGACCGCGGCTCGAGAATCTCTACGACCTCAACGCGCTGCCCGAGTAGTCGCCGGACTCTCAGTGTCGCGGAACTGGCACCGTGTCGCTCTCGCGCTGGACGATCTCGCGGTAGGCGTGCCAGGTCGCGTGCCCGACCAGCGGGGTGACCAGGACCAAACCGAAGAACAGCGTCGCGAAGCCGGCAGCGATCAGCAGAACGATGCATGCTCCCCAGAGGACGATCGGTCCGGGGTTGCGCGCGCAGGCGAGCAGGCTGGCGATCGCCGCGGTGACCGCGTCGGTCTGGCGGTCGAACATCAGCGGCAGCGAAACGACGCCGATGGCGAAGACGAACAGCGCGAAGAAACCGCCGACGGCGAAATAGACGATCGCGAATTCGGGCTCCTCGAAGGTCAGCACGCTGTGTACGACGTCGGCGAAGGTCGGCAGACCACCGGTGTAGAAGAGCGCGAAGACGACCATCGAAGCGCGCGCCCAGACGAGCAGGACGACCGCGAGCAGGGCGGCGAAGACACCCACGTTGGCCAGGTTCGGGCGCCAGGCGCCGAGTGTCGGCAGCAGTTCCGGGGGCTCGCCGGCCTCGATGCGTCGGCTGAGGTCGTAGAGACCCATCGACAGGAAGGGTCCGACGAGCAGGAAGCCGGTCGTCAGGCCGGCGAAGAGCGCGTACGCCTGCGCGAAGACGAAGTACATCAGCCAGCCGGCGCTGGCGAAACACGCACCGTAGAACAGGCTCGCGGCTCCGGCCTGGCGGCAGTCCCGCCATCCCGCCAGCAGCCAGCGCGGAATCGCCCGGCAATCGATCGTCCGGATGACCGGGAACGGGCTGGCCGGCCGGCCGGACTTCGCAGCGTCGTTCTTGTCCATGCGCTGGTCCTCGTTCGAGCGGAAGGCCGCCAGCCCCGACTGGGCGGCACCCCCGCGTGGTCTCCGGCGCTCGTCCAGGGCGAGCGGTCGCCGGCCTTGCCATCCGCCGGGTGGCGACGCGAATGCCCACCGGGCAGCGCTCAGGCTGCAGCGATCGTGCGCTTTATAACACAGGCTCCGTCAGTCGTGCACGCCGCCGGCGCCGGCTGGCGGCGACGACGACGACAGGACGCGCCGGAGCAGGACATGCGCCGCGGCATGGATCGCCGGATCCTCCGATGCCCTCGGCCCGGCGACGTTGAGCGTCGCGAACCCGCCCGAAACGAGCCACCGGGTGAGGCTGGTGAAGGCGACTGCGGGCGATTCGGCCGAGAAGTCGAGGTGCAGGCACGGCCGACCGTACCGGTGCGCGAGCCGCTCGGTCAGCGCCGAGCCGCCCGACAGCGCGCCGTGCGAGACGATCAGCGTCGCCTCGGAGTCGCGGACGTTCCATTCGGTGCGCTGCGCCGGATTCGCCATAGGTGTTTCGGCGAGCCGGTAGCGCGGGGCGAGCACGCCGTCCTCGGCGAGGCGGCCGCGCGGCACCCAGCCGCGGTGAGGGATCGCCAGCTCGATGGCCACGTCGAGCGCCGCACGATCGGCTCCGGTCTGGCCTCCTGAAACGATCACCATCGGGTGCATCGCAGAACCTTCCGGGTCAGTCTGCTGGCCGTCCTGCGGGTTTGGGCAAGAGACCCGCGCGGGGGATCGTCGCAGGCTCCCGGCCGAAAAGGCCCTCGGGGGCTTCCGCGGAGTCTCTGGCAGGGGATGTCTGGGGCGATGTACGGGATTCGAACCCGTGACTCCTGGAACCACAATCCAGTGCTCTACCAACTGAGCTAACACCGCCGTCGATCTGGCGCGCCCGGCGAGACTCGAACTCACGACCCCCGGCTTAGAAGGCCGGTGCTCTATCCGGTTGAGCTACGGGCGCGAGCGCGACACCTGCAGGGCACTGCTTTTCCGCTGGGTATCGCATCCTGCTTTTCCTGGCGACTGCTGCCTGTCCAACTGGTCGGGGCGGTGGGATTCGAACTCACGACCCTCTGCTCCCAAAGCAGATGCGCTACCAGGCTGCGCTACGCCCCGAAGGAGGCGGCATTCTAACGCCGGCCTTCCGGAGGGTCAATGCAGGCGAAGGAGTCCGCCGTGAGCTGCAGGCGGGCGACCTGCAGCTCGGGATCATGCGCTGGGGGATTCCGGTGACGGCTTCGACGACACGTGGCAGGCAGTCGCCAGGCGCTCCCGATCGTCGCGTGCAACGCGCAACAAGGCTCGACGTCCTGTCTCGGCTGGAAGCCAGGCTGACCATGGCTCGAAGTCTTCTGGCCAGCATTCCCCGAATACAGTTCCCCCGCGATCCGAAGATACGCCGCGAGCTTCGCCTCACCTGTTGCTCCGCCACCGGCAGTCGTCGGTGCATTGTCCGCAAGGCGAAGAAGGACTGAGCCGTCGAGCCGACCAGCTGAAGCCCACCACACTCGCCGGGAAGAACACGATGTGCCTCTTTCCTCCCCGCCGGGCGCGGCCCTTCGCTGCGCGAAAGGCCGCTGGCGGAGGCAGAGGAGAGGTGGCGACTAGCGGTTGGTGAACGACGGCTTGCGCTTCTCGACGAAGGCGGCCATGCCTTCCTTCTGATCGTCGAGCGCGAACGCCGAGTGGAAGGTGCGGCGCTCGAAGAGCAGGCCCTCGGCGAGCGAGCTTTCGTACGCGCGGTTGATGCACTCCTTGATCATCAGCACGACCGGCAGCGAGAAGCTGGCGATCCGCGTGGCCATCGACATCGCTTCGTCGAGCAGCTTGTCGAGCGGAACGATCCGTGAGACCAGGCCGGCGCGTTCGGCCTCGACTGCGTCGATGTTGCGCGCGGTCAGGCACATCTCCATCGCCTTGGCCTTCGACACCGCGCGCGGCAGGCGCTGCGTGCCGCCGGCGCCGGGCAGGATGCCGAGGCGGACTTCGGGCTGACCGAACTGGGCGTTGTCGGCGGCGAGGATGATGTCGCACATCATCGCCAGCTCGCAGCCGCCGCCGAGCGCGTAGCCGGCGACCGCGGCGATCACCGGCTTGCGGCAGTTCTTCAGGCAATCCCAGTTGCGGGTGATGAAGTCGCCCTTGTAGGCGTCCATGTAGGTCAGCGACTGCATCACGGTGATGTCGGCTCCGGCGGCGAAGGCCTTTTCGGAGCCGGTGATGACGATGGCGCCGATGTTCTCGTCGGCCTCGAAGCCGCCGAGTGCCTGGCCGAGTTCGTCCATCAGGTCATCGTTGAGGGCGTTGAGTTGCTTCGGGCGGTTGAGGGTGATCAGGCCGACTTTGCCGCGTACTTCGACGGTGATGTTGGCGTAGGTCATGGGGAAATCTCCGGACTCAGAAAGGATGAACGGGGATCCCGCGACGCGCGGGTATCCCGGCTACGGGCCAGTCGAGCTGGCGACTGGCGGATACTGCCGTGCCCGATGCCGCAGCGATGCGGCGATCGGGCACTCGAAAAGTTCGGGGGCAGCGGAACGGACTACCTGCTCTGCCGCCCGGGGCAACGGCGCCCCGGGCGCCGGCCTGGAGTCAGGAGATGTCCATCTGGAACTTGACGGGCCCGCGCGACGCCTTGCCGTTGGCGTCGGTGAACGCCCCGTTGACCGGAGCCTTCTTGCCGTACGGGCTGGTCAGGATGGCGACGTGGCCACCGAAGAAGGCCACCGACTCGAGGCCGTCCCAGCCTTCGAGGAACTTGTTGCCGGCCGTCGCGCAGGCCGGGGTGACGAGGTCGTCCTTGACTGCGTAGTTCTGGTACCACGGCACCTTCAGGTCGACCAGGTTCTTGATGTTCAGCGGCTGGTCGAACAACTTGACCGGCAGCGTGCCGTCGTCGGCGATCGGCTGCTGGAAGGTGCACGAACTCATGTTGGCGATCGCCAGCGGCAGGTGCACGCGCTCCTTGAGCAGCCAGCGGAAGAGGGCGGCCGGCGTCTTGCCCGGGTTGAGGTCGGTAGCCCGATGCAGCGAAGCCTGGTCGAGCACCTTGACCAGTGGCGACTCGCGGTCGATGGCCACGAAGCGCATGCCGAGGCTCAGCAGGTAGCCGTTGGCGACCTTGTTGCCGCTCTGCAGCGTCGTCGTGATGAAGTCGTGGTGCATCGTCGGCATGCCGCTGATCGCGTCGCTGTACGTGCCGTCGACCGGGGTGACGTTGGTGATCAGCGCGTCGCAGACGTCCTGCAGCTTGCCCGAGAGCACGTTCATCAGGCAGATGTAGCCGCCCTGGCAGGTGCCGTTGAGGGTCACCTTCTTGCCGCCGTTGAGTTCCTTGACCTTGGCGCACAGTTCGAGCGTCTGCAGACAGTCCTGCTCGGGGGTCATCGTCTGGACCTTCGGGTCGGTCAGGATGTCCTTGACCACGCGCACGTAGGTCGGGATGCCTTCGTTGGCGAACGAGTGCGAGTAGCTCTTGTTCTCGTACGGCAGGAACGACAGGATGTGCACGCCGAGCATGTACGGCGGGACCAGGATCACCGGCTTGAGGTCGTTGCGCACCTCGACGCCCTTCTTCAGCGGCAGGACCTGGTAGAGCTGGAAGGCGTCGGTTTCGTGGACGAGCTTGTAATTGACGGTGTTGAAATGGAAGCCGAACTCGTCGGCGATCGCTTCGATCTGCTCGTTGAAGTTCGAGACCGCCTCCATGATCTCGGCCTCGCGGCGCATGTAGCCGCCGAGTTTCTCGCCTTCGGAATTGAGCACCGTGTTGAGGAAGGCGCGCGAGGCTTCCTCGACCTGGTCGAAGGCGAAGTCGGCCATCTTGTCCTGCATGCCGGCGAGTCCCTTGCGGGCCATGCCGACGTTGTGCTCCAGGATCTCGACCGTCTCGAGCATGCTCAGCGGGTTGTCCTTGGCCGCGGTCATCGCGATGTGCGCGGCGATCAGGAGGTTGTCGTTGAATTCGCTGACCTCGCGGTTCGACGCGCGCATCATGGCCAGCGTGTAGCGCCACCAGCTGGTGGTGAAATCAGGCAATTCCCTCATCAGTGCATACATAGTTCTCAACCTCCGACAATAAACGTGAGCCAAAACGGGCCCGCCTGCACAGGGCGGCCCCTGATTGCCCTGGATCTGCCCCTGCGGCAGACACCGCTGACCTCGTCCGGTCCCCCCGGCGGACTGCCGGTTCCGGAACCCGGGCAGGCAGCAAAGCAGCCGGCTGTGATGGCTTGGCCGGCTTTGCCCGCGGGTCCGGAATTGCCTTCGCGCGGACGTCCGGACAGACAGATTTGCGCACCGCACAATTCATTTTACTCTTCTGCACGCGATTTGTTGACGCCTCGTGGACCGCTCCGCGCCTTTATTTTCGCGATCCGCGCAAACGATCGGCAACTGCTTGTCCGAGCGACGATCAGGCGGGTTCCACGGGGTTTGCGAGGGCTTCCGGCCGGAGCCCCCGGGGGGCGCCGCGCACCGCCCGGCGTACCCGCGGTATAGTAGCGCCTTGCTGCGCTGCGACGACTTGACCGGAGGAGTTTCCCATGCTGCAACTCGCCAGGCTGATCAGCCATCACGCCCGTTTCCGCCCCGACCGGACGGCCGTCGTCTTCGAGGACGAGAGGCTCACCTGGAACGAGTTCGATGCGCGCGTCGGGCGCTGCGCGCGGCTGCTGCAGTCGCTTGGTGTCGGCCGCGGCGACCGCGTGGCGACCGTGCTGGCCAACTGCCGGGAACTCCTCGAAGTGTATTGGGCGATCCCGACGATCGGCGCGGTGCTCGTTCCGCTGAGCCCGTTGCTGATGGCTTCGGGGCTGGCCAGCCTGCTGCGCGATTCGGGCGCGCGCTGTCTGATCACCCAACGCTCGATGGTCCCGGTCGTCGACCAGGTGCTCGCCGGACTGCCGGGCTGGTCGGCCGACGACGTGCTGCTCGTCGACGGCGCGGAGGGGGGCTACCGGCATTACGAGCCGCTGCTCGCCGAACGGCCCGAAGGCCCGGCGCCGGTGGTCGCCGTTGGCCCCGACGAACTGTTCAACATCATGTATACGAGCGGGACGACGGGGCTGCCCAAGGGGATCATGCACAGCCATTTCGTGCGCTCGATGTACTGCACGCTGTTCGCTTCGGCGTGGCGGATGTGCCCCGAGTCGGTCGTCCTGCATACCGGCGCGATCGTCTTCAACGGCGCCTTCGTCACGCTGATGCCCTCCTTCTATCTCGGCGGACGCTACGTTCTGCAGCGCCAGTTCGACGCCGCCGAGGCGATCGAGATCATCGCCCGCGAACGCGTCACGCATACGATGATGGTCCCGGCGCAGATCATCGCCGTGCTCGACTCGCCGAATTTCGCACCCGAGAAGCTCTCCTCGCTCGAGATGATCCTCTCGCTCGGCGCGCCGCTGCACCAGGAGCAGAAGGACCGGCTCAACCGCCTGCTCCCCGACCGCTTCTACGAGCTCTACGGGCTCACCGAGGGCTTCTGGACGATCCTCGACCGGACCCAGTCGCTGCGCAAGGCCGGCTCGGTCGGTTCGCCGCCGTACTACTTCGAGATGCGCGTCGTCCGCGAGGACGGCAGCGACGCGCCACCCGGCGAAGTCGGCGAGATCGTCGGCCGCGGGCCGTCGCTGATGCTCGGCTACTACGGCCGACCGGACCTGACCGCGCAGGCGGTGCGCGACGGCTGGCTGTTCACCGGCGACCTCGGCTACACCGACGACGAGGGCTACCTCTATCTCGTCGATCGCAAGAAGGACATGATCGACAGCGGCGGCGTCAAGATCTACCCGCGGGACATCGAGGAAGTCGCCGCGCGCCACCCGGCGGTCAGGGAAGTCGCCGTCTTCGGGGTCGCACACGAGAAGTGGGGAGAGACGCCGGTCGCCGCAGTGACGCTGCGCCCCGGTGCATCGGCTTCGGCGGAGGAACTGCTCGAATGGATCAACGAGCGCGTCGCGGCGCGTTACCAGCGCTTGCACGCCGTGGAGGTGATGGACGATTTCCCGCGCAACGCGGCCGGCAAGACGCTCAAGCGCGAGATGCGCGACGCGTATCAGCTGCAGCACGGCGCCGGCGGCTGACCCGCCGGCCGGCGCGCGCTCCGGGCGACCGACCGCTCGCCCGGCTGATTGATCGTCGCGCGCGGTGCGTCACTGCTGGAAGATGTAGGTCCCCGGCGCGTCGCAGATCGGCTCGTAGCCTTTTTCGGGCGCGCCGGGTGCCGCCGGCGCCGCTTCCATCCCCGAGGAATGCCGGGCCAGCCACTCCTGCCAGACCGGCCACCACGATCCCGGCGAGACCGGCGTCTTCTGCTTCCAGCTGTCGGCGTCGAGGAAGCGCTCGCCTTCGCGGCAGACGCTGAGCTGATACGTACGCCGCGGATGGCCGGGTTCGTTGATGATCCCGACGTTGTGTCCGCCGCTGGTCAGCACGAAGGTCAGCTCGGTGGCGTCGCTCTGCAGGTGCAGCTTGTACACCGAACGCCACGGAGCGACGTGGTCGGCACTCGCGGCGACGGCGAAGATCGGCGCGTGGATGCTGCTGATCGAGATTGCCCGGCCCTCGACGATGTACTTGCCTTCGAACAGCTCGTTGTCCACGTAGAGCCGGCGCAGCACCTCGGAGTGCTGCCGGTAGGGCATCCGCGTGCCGTCGGCGTTCCAGGCCATCAGGTCGAACATCGGCTCGCGGTGGCCGAGATAGTACTCGCGGACCATCTTCGACCAGATCAGGTCGGCCGACTTGAGCAGCTGGAAGCCGCCCGAGACCTGCTTGTGTCCCAGGTAGCCCTTCTCCCACATCATGTCTTCGAGCAGCGTGACTTCGCTGGCGTCCATGAAGACGTTGATCTCGCCGACCTCGGTGAAGTCGGTCATCGTCGTGAACAGCGTGACGCTCGCCAGCCGGTCGTCGCCGTCGCGGGCCATCGCCGCCGCGGCGATGGTCAGCAGGATGCCGCCAAGGCAGTAGCCGACGGTATGGATCTTGCGCCCCGGCAGGATCTCGGAAACCGCGTTGACCGCGGCCAGCGTACCGAGCTTGCGGTAGTCCTCCATGCCCAGGTTGCGGTGCTCGGGCCCGGGATTGAGCCACGAGATCATGAACACCGTGTGCCCGCGTTCGACGAGGTAGCGGACCAGCGAGTTGTGCGGCGAGAGGTCGAGGATGTAGTACTTCATCATCCACGCCGACTGCATCAGCACCGGCTCGCGATGGACGGTCGCGGTCGTCGGCGAGTACTGGATGAGCTCGATCAGCTGGTTGCGGAAGACGACCTTGCCGGGGGTAATCGCCAGATTCTCGCCAACCTTGAACGCTTCGACGCCGGCCGGCTTGTCGTCGCGCAGCTGCCGCCGGACGTCTTCCTGATAGAACTCGGCGCCGCGCAGAAGATTGGCGCCACGCTCGCTGACCGTCGCCTCGACGATTTCCGGGTTCATCAACGGCACATTGACCGGGGCCATCATGTCGAGGATCTGGCGAGCGGTGAACCAGACCGCGGCCTCACTGTGCTTGCCGACGCCGCGGATTCCCGTGGTTGCGTTGTGCCACCACTGCTGGTTGAGCAGGAAGCCCTGGTAGATCACGTTGTACGGGAAGCGCTGCCATCCGGGATGGTCGAAGCGGTGGTCGCCGGGTAGCGGCTTGATGCACGGCTCGGCGGTGCCGGTGGCCAGCGAATTCAGCGCATAGCTCGTCAGCCGCAGCGCCTTGCGCGCGGCCTTGGCCCCGAGCTGGAACTGCTTGCCCGGCGAGGCCCAGAGGTGCACGGTCCAGTCGAGGTAGGCCATGGCCAGCGAGGCCGGCGAAACGCCGCCGTTGAGCTGGCCGAGCGCGATATTGGTCATCCGGTCGATGTTCTCGAGCGCGTCGGAGTCGAGCAGGTGACGGTCGCCGAGGCGCCGCGAGAACTCGGCGGGATTGGTTCCGGCAGCCACGGGTGCCGCCGGTGCGGCCGGAGGCGGAGCGGCTGGCTCGACCTTCGCGGCGGCCGGCGGCGGATCGGCCGGTGCCGGCGCGGTTCCGACGGCCGGAGCTTCGACGGCCGGTACGTCTGCGGCTGCCTTTCGGCGGCGTGGGGCAGTGGTGCCGGTGGTTTTGCGGGTTCGCCCGGCGGCCCCTTCGGCGGGCGCAGTCGCTGCGGCTTCAGGCTTTTCCTTGACGGTGTCGACCATGGTTGTTCTCCAGTGTGCGCTGGCCCACTGGCCAGCTGGGCGCGCGGCCGCGCCGATTCGCCGGGCAATCCTACGCCTGGCGCAGGTGGGCGAGGCTGATCCAGGTCAACAGACGGTGCGGATCTGTCACGCCGGCGCTTCGCGGGGGCTTGCCGGGGTCTCGCGGGTGGTCCCTGGCGGTCTGCCGGGTGGCCTTCGGGCGCTTGCCGGCGCCGCCGGTGCTGCAACGCATCCGGTGCTTGACTCTGTGCCGCTCTGAGTCCGACAATGCCGGGATTACTTGCCGCCGGAACCCGGCAGGCCCAGATGCGGTCGGCCCGGCGGAGCTTGCCGGAGCGTCGCCCGCTGCGCCGATTTTGCAGGGCAGCATCGTTCTGCGGGACGCTCGGACTGGCAGGATGCGCGCGTTTTCATGCGCCGTCACGGCCTTGCATCGATCGCCGTCGGCGCTGGCCCGTAGCGCGGCATCGCGTGGTGTCGCGACATTTTTTTGGGGGTAATCATGCAAATCAATGGCAGTGTGTTTGTGGTAACGGGAGCAGGATCCGGTCTGGGAGCGGAAACGGCAAACGGGCTGGTCAGCGCTGGCGGAAAGGTGGTCATCGTCGATGTCGACGCCGCTGCCGGCGAGGCGCACGCCGCCCAACTGGGCGCGAACGCACGCTTCGCGAAAACCGACGTCACCGACGAGGCCAGCGCTCGCGCAGCGATCGAGCTGGCGGTCAGCGAATTCGGCGCGCTGCACGGACTGGTCAACTGTGCCGGCGTCGCCCCACCGAAGAAGGTGCTCGGCCGTGACGGCCCGCATGACCTGGCGACCTTCGCGCGCGTCGTCAATATCAACCTCGTCGGCACCTTCAACATGATCCGTCTGGCCGCCGAAGCGATGGCCCGCAACGAGCCGAACGCGGGCGGCGAGCGCGGGGTGATCGTCAATACCGCGTCGGTCGCCGCCTACGACGGCCAGATCGGTCAGGCCGCGTATGCCTCGTCGAAGGCTGGCGTCGTCGGCCTGACGCTACCGGTGGCCCGCGAACTCGCCGCGCAGGGAATCCGCGTCGTGACGATCGCTCCCGGCATCTTCGAGACGCCGATGCTCAAGGGTCTGCCGCCGGCGGCGCAGGAATCGCTCGGCAAGATGGTGCCCTTCCCGTCGCGCCTCGGCAAGCCCGCCGAGTACGCCGCGCTGGTCCGCCACATCTGCGAGAACGGCTACCTCAACGGCGAGGTGATCCGTCTCGACGGGGCGATCCGGATGGCGCCGAAGTGATCCGGCGCGACCGACAAGAGTCGATCAGGCACGATAGCTTCCCTTCAAGGAGTGTTTCATGAGTGAGTCAGTAGTCATTGTCGGTGCCAAGCGCACGCCGGTTGGTGCCTTCCAGGGTCAGTTCGCCGCGTTGTCGGCGCCGCAGCTCGCTGCTGTGGCGATCCGCGCGGCCGTCGAGCAGTCCGGTGTCAAGGGCGAGGACATCGACGAAGCGTTGATCGGATGCTGCCTGATGGCCGGCCTGCGTCAGGCGCCGGCTCGCCAGGCGGTGCTCGGCGCCGGTCTGCCGAAGTCGGTGCCCTGCGTCACGCTGACCAAGATGTGCAGTTCGGCGCAGAAGACGATCATGATCGCCCACGACGAACTGCTCGCCGGTTCGATCAACGTCGCCGTTGCCGGCGGCATGGAGTCGATGACCAACGCCCCGCACGTGCTGACCAGCGCGCGTTCGGGCTATCGTCTGGGCCATGGCCAGCTCTTCGACCACATGTTCCTCGACGGCCTCGAGGACGCGTACGAGCCGGGCAAGCTGATGGGCGCGTTCGCCGAGCTCTGCGTCGAGAAGTACGGCTTCACGCGCGAAGAGATGGACGCCTTCGCCACCCAGTCGGTGACCCGCGCGCAGAACGCGGTCTCGTCCGGGGTCTTCGCCGCCGAGATCGCTCCGGTGACGATCACCACGCGCAAGGGTGACGAACAGTTCGCGCTCGACGAAACGCCAATGAAGTGCGACGTCTCGAAGATCACCAAGCTCAAGCCGGCTTTCAAGCGGGATGGCGCGGTGACCCCGGCCAACTCGTCGTCGATCTCCGACGGCGCCGCGGCCTTCGTGCTGATGCGCGAGTCCGACGCCAAAGCCAAGGGAATCGCTCCGCTGGCGCGGATCGTGGGTCATTCGACCTTCGCCCACGACCCCGCGTGGTTCACCACCGCTCCCGTGTTCGCCTTCCAGAAACTGCTCAAGAAGGTCGGCTGGCAGACCGGCGACGTCGACCTCTGGGAGATCAACGAAGCCTTCGCCGCAGTGACGATGGCCTCGGTCCGCGACCTCGCACTCTCGCCCGACAAGGTCAACGTCAATGGCGGCGCCTGCGCGCTCGGCCACCCGATCGGGGCGACCGGCTCGCGGATCCTGGTGACGCTGCTCTACGCGCTGAAGGCTCGCGGTCTCAAGCGCGGCATCGCCGGCCTCTGCGCCGGCGGCGGTGAAGCCACGGCGATCGCCATTGAAGTTCTCTGATCGAGTCGTCAACCCGCTTTCCCGCCCCGCGCCGCGGGGTGGGGCAGGAGTGATTCCAGATGTTGATTGACAAGAAGCACATAGGCATGAAGGTGCCGCCACACTCGGTGCATCTGACGGCGTGGCAGCTCAAGTGGTTCGCCAAGGCGACCGGCGAGACCAATCCGATCTACTTCGACGAGGAAGCCGCGCGCAAGGCCGGACTGCCCGGGGTCCTGGCGCCACCGACCTTCTTCTTCTGCATGGACATGGACAAGGAGCATCCCTTCGATTATCTCGAAACGATGGGCTGCGACCTCGGCAAGATGCTCCACGGCGAGCAGTCCTTCGTTTACCACAAGCCGGTCTATTCGGGTGACACGCTCGACTTCGACGGCCAGATCACCGACATCTACGACAAGAAGAACGGCGCCTTGCAGTTCGTCGTCAAGGATGTCAAGGTTCGCCGCAAGGGCGAACTGGTCTGCGACGTGCGCAGCGTGATGGTCATTCGGGATTAGGGGGAAGTGATGGCAATGCCGACTTTTGATTCGCTCAACGTGGGCGACGAGATCCCCTCGTTCACCACCGAGCCGGTCTCGCGCCTGACCCTCGCGCTCTACGCCACGGGTTCCGGTGACCACCACCCGCTGCACCTCGATCAGGATTACGTCCGCTCGAAAGGGATCAAGGACGTCTTCGCCCACGGCATGCTCGGCATGGCCTATCTGGGTCGTCTGCTGACCCAGTGGGTGCCACAGGAAGCGATCCGCAGCTTCGGCGTCCGCTTCACGGCCATCACCTGGATCGGTGAGCGGCTGGTGTGCACCGGCAAGGTGGTCGAGAAACTCGAGCAGGATGGCGAAAAACGTGTGCGTCTCGAACTGACCTGCGCCAACGAGCAGGGCGAGGCGAAACACAAGGCGGATGCAGTGGTGGCCCTGGCCTGACGGGGCTTTCTCTGCTGCAGCTGCGCAGTCGCGGCCGTCGTCCGACGGCCGCAATTCAACTGGAAGTGCACTCAATCTACCCGTGGGCTCGGTTTGCCTCCGCGGCAGGCGTGTCCGACACACTGAAAGGAGATCGAAGGAGTGGAAAACAACAATCCGAACGAGCAGATGGGCGGAGTCGTCAACGCCTGGGCGGAGACGCAGAAGCGCATGTGGAACGACTGGGCCACGATGCTGCAGAATCTCCAGGGCGGCGCCGAGAATCCCGCGGAAGCAGCGCGCAAGGGTATGGAAGCGGTGACCAGGGGCACCAACGAAGCGGCGCGGATGCTCATGGACCGGATCAACGGCAGCCAGGGCGCGATGAATCGGGTGATGGACTTCTTCTTCCGCTCGATGAAGGTCGTCGCCCCGAATCTCGAAGCGAACAAGGACTGGCGTCCAGACCTCAAGGCCTTTGCCGACAACTGGGCCAAGGAATCGACGGCGATGCTCCAGCGCAGCCTCGGACTGCCGACGCACCTCAACGAACTCGGCTCCTCGCTCAAGGAATGGCCCGACGCGCTCGGTCCGTGGCTGTCGTTCCTGACCCAGGCCGTCTCGGCGGGCCACTTCGGCGAGACGATGCTCAACGGGACGAGCGGGCTGAGCCGGCTGCTGGCCATGGAGAGCGATGCCAGCGCGTTCTCGGGTGTCGGCGAGATCCCGCACTTCGGAATCCTCCGCGAGAAGAACGCCAAGCTGATGCGGATGCTCGATGCCGCCGTCGACATGCGCAAGAACAGCCTGAAGTTCCACACCGCTTTCGGCGAAGCGCTGGCCAAGGCCGTCGAGGCGACCGTCGAGGAACTCGCCAAGCTGGCCGCCAAGGGCGAGAAGATCACCGCCGTACGTGACCTGATGCGTCTCTGGTATCGTACTGCCGACGCCTCGCTGCAGGTGACCTTCAACTCGCAGGAGTTCCTCGACGCGCAGAACGAGTTCACCAAGGCGCAGCAGGCGTACAAGCTGACGCAGCGGGTGGTCATCGAAGACGTCCTGCGCGGACTCGACATCCCGACGCGCAGCGAGATCGACGAGGCCTACAAGGTGATCCACGATCTGAAGAAGGAGGTCCGCGCCCTGCGCAAGCAGTTGCCCGCTCCTGCCGCGGTTGCGGCGGCGAAGCCGGCCGCGGTGCGCAAGACTCCGGCGCGAGCGAAGACCGAGTAGGGCACTGAAGCTTGTCTGCCCGAGCCCACAAGACAACCGAACTCAAGGAGGGTGCTAGTCACATGTTCAGCTTTCCAATCCAGATCCTGCCCGCTGATGTCGCGGCCGAAGCCGCTGCCCTGAACGCCAAACTCACCAAAGGCGTCGAACTGCTCAACAACCTGACCGACGACGATGTCGACATCGGCAGCACGCCCAAGGATGTCGTCTTCGAGCAGGATGGGATCCGCGTGTATCACTACCATCCGATCGCCGAGCCGTCGAAGATCATGAAGACGCCGCTGCTGATCGTGCCGCCGCTGATCAACGGCTACGAGGTCGCCGACCTCCAGCCCGATCGCTCGCTCGTCCGCAACCTGCTCCGCGAAGGCATCGACGTCTATCTCAACGACTGGGGCTATCCACGTCAGGTCGACAAGCACCGCTCGGTCGACGACTACATCAACGGCTACCTCGACGACACCGTCGACTTCATTCGCCAGCGCGCCGGCGTGGACAAGATCGCGCTGTTCGGCATCTGCCAGGGCGGGACGATCTCGACGACCTACTCGACGCTCAACCAGGACAAGATCTGCCTGCTCACGCTGACCGTCTCGCCGATCGACTTCGACGCCTATCGCGCCAACCACAAGCCGCACGAAGGGCTGATGTTCACCATGGGCGCCGACGCCGACGTCGACAAGATGGTCGCCGTGCATGGCAATGTCCCGGCCGACGTGCTCAACGTCTCGTTTCTGATGGCCTCACCGTTCATCCTCAACTTCGGCAAGTACGCCGACGTGATCGACATCCTCGACGACCGCTCGGCGCTGCTCAACTTCCTGCGCATGGAGAAATGGCTGTTCGGCGGTCCCGACGCCGTCGGACAGACCTTCAGGGAGTTCATCCGCGACTTCCTCAAGGGCAACAAGCTGGTCAAGGGTGGCCTCGAGATCGGCGGCCGCAAGGTCGACATCAAGGAACTCAAGATCCCGATCCTCAACATCTACGCCGAGAAGGATCACATCGTTCCGCCGCCGTGCACGGTCGCCCTTGGCAAGGTCGTGGGCAGCAAGGACTACACCGAGTTCGCCATCGCCACCGGGCATATCGGCATCTACACCGGCGGACTCTCGCAAAAGGTGCTCGCCCCGAAAGTCGGCAGCTGGATGCGCGAGCACGGCGCCTGAGAGGGCTGCCGTCCGCCCCGGCGCGGTCTTCTCCGCGCTACGGGGCAGCGCGGTCGGCCGGCGGCCCGCCAGCCGCCGGCCGACGCTTCGGCGTTCTTCCGGCCAGCGGATGACCCTGCGCATCGACCTGCGAAGCGCCATCCTGGCGCTCTCCGACGCGCTCGACCTGGTCGGCGTCAACGACTTCCAGCACGGCAAGCGGGTGGCGATGATCGCCCGCGAGACCGGCCTGCTGCTCGGCCTTGGTGAGCGCCAGCTCGACCGACTGGTCTGTGCAAGCCTGCTCCACGACCTCGGTGTTTCGTCGACGAGCGTCCATTCGCGGCTCGTCCGCGACCTCCAATGGGAAGACCGGCAGGAACACTGCGAACGAGGCTACCGGCTGCTGCTGCCCTTCGCACATCTCTCGCGGTTCGCCCGCGCGGTTCGCTACCATCACACTCCGTGGCGCGAACTGCCCGACGACCTCGCTGACGACGACGCGCTCGAGAGCAACCTGATCCAGCTCGCCGACCGCGTCGACGCGCTGCTGCTGCTGCGTGGGCTCGACAACCCGCTGTTCATCCGTGGCGGGATCATCGAAGCGATCAGTGCGCTCGCCGGCAGCGAACTGTCGGCCGAAGCCGTCCAGGCATTCCGCTCCGCGGCCCGCTGCGAGGCGTTCTGGATCGCCCTCGTGCCGCGTCACGTCCATCGCTATCTCGCCGACCTGCCGCTCGGCGAGTGGCGGATGACCATCGACTTCCCGCAGTTCGGTCATGTCGCGCGACTCGTCTCGAGCATCGTCGATGCGAAAAGCCCGTTCACCGCCGCTCACTCGCTCGGTGTCGCCCAACTCGCCCGCCATCTCGGAAAGCGCGCGGGGCTTGCCGACGAGACGCTCGCCGAAGTCGAGGTGGCCGGGCTGATGCACGACGTCGGCAAGCTCTGCGTTCCCGACGAGATCGTCGACAAGCCGGCACGCCTGACGCCGCGCGAGTTCTCGGTGATGGAGCGGCACAGCTTCGAGACCTACCAGATTCTCCACCACATCCCCGGGCTCGAACGCGTCGCCGAGTGGGCGGCGTTCCATCATGAGGCGCTCAACGGCCGCGGTTACCCGTTCCGCCGGGACGGCGAGCACCTCTGCGCGGAGGCCAGGATCGTCGCCGTTGCCGACGTCTTTCAGGCGCTGGCGCAGGAACGCCCATACCGCGTCCGACAGAATCCCGACCAGATCAGCGCCTTCCTCAACCAGTTCGTTCGCCGCGGCGTCCTTGACGGCAGTCTCGTCGCACTCGCCTGCGAGGACCTCGAGGGCTGCTGGAAGGCGGCGACTGAAACGCCGGCCGCCGGCAGCGGCTGAAGCCGTGCGACGGGCCCGGTTTGCCTGAGGCCGGGCACGGGCGGCAGTCGGCTTTCCGGAAGCAACGGTCGAACCGCCAAACCGGTAACCGGACATCTCCACCAGAGGTCACACGCGCTCGCCGGCGAAGCGCCGTCACCAGACCAGAGGCTCGCGGCAGAAGCGGTGCTCGGCGAGCAGCCGGCCGTCTGAAGGGGCAGACCGAAGCGGGCCTCCGCCGGCGGCCGGGCGTTTATCGCCCGCCGGCGTCGGCATTGCGAGAAAGCCCTTGAGTGCGGACGCGAGACGCATCGGACTGCTGGCGAGGGCCGCGTTGACGCGAGCCCGCGCCGCGTTCCGGTCGCCGCGCAGCAGCGCGACAAGAGCCTCGTCGAGCAGCCGGCTGGCTTGCTGTTCGGCCTGCCGAACGAGCGAGAAGTCGCAGCCGCAGCGCGGACAGACGGCGCTGTCTGCCCGTCGTGCGCGGCACGCCGGGCAAAGCTCGAGCGTCTCAGGCATCGAGGTAATAGAGGAGATCCGCCAGAGTGTCCTTGGCGGTCTTCAGGTCGTCGTCGGCTCCGGCGATCGCATCCTTCACTGCTTTGATCGCATTGACCAGATCCTCGGCATCCTCGCTGCCGGCTTCGGCCAGCGATCGCTGGGCCTTTTCGATCAACGCCTGCGCCTCGACGCGCAGACGTCGCCCATACTCGCCGCACCCATCGCGACGCAAAGGTCCGGGTCGCGGTCGGCCCGCGGCGGCATCCCGAGGTCCTCCTCAAGTCGGCGCTGCACCATCGGCGTTCGCGTCGCGCCGCCGACGAGCAGGACTCCGTTGATTGCGGCCACCGTCAGCCCGGCGCCGTTCAACTCGACACGGACGGCCTCGATCGTCTCGGCGATGACTGGCTCGATCATTTCTTCGTAGCGGAGGCGCGAGAGTTCCAGCGAAAGCTGGATCGGAACGCCGTCCTTCTCGAATAGGTATTCGTCGCTGAGCATGGTGTAGGGCTGGTCGGAGAGGGCGATCTTGGCCGCTTCGGCAGCGCGCAGCAGCCGCGCCATGACCAGCGGCTGCTGTCGCACATCGACCGCGTGCGTTTGCTCGAGATGCTGGACGAGGGGCTTGACGATCTGTTGGTCGAAATCGTCGCCACCGATGTGGTTGTTGCCATGACTGGCAAGCACTTCGACGACATCGTTTTCGAGATTGACCACCGAAATGTCGAAGGTCCCGCCCCCGAGGTCGTGAGCCAGCGCCTTGCGGGCTCCGCTGCGGCTGCTTTCGTAGGCCAGCGCGGCGTCGCGGTGCCGGCGCAGCAGCGATTCGGCGGGAATGGACTCCAGTGCCGCTTCGGGCGCGGTCAGCGCGACCGCCGCCAGACGCGTTTCGAGTTCGCTGCCGCTTGCCGGAGCACCGTCACTTCTCTCGGCAAGCCGACGCAGTGCTGCTGCGTCATGGTTCCCGGTGCGTAACAGCCAGTCGCCATAGGGGCCGTCGGCCAGCGGCTTGCCGCAAAAATTCGCGCGGTCGCGCCCCGCGGCCAGCGCCGCGGCAGCCCGCGTCTCCAGCGGAACCCCCGGTGTCGTCACCGCTTGGGAAGCGGTCGGAGGCGGTCTTCGCATCCCTCGCTTGACTGTCACGATCTCATTGCCGCTCGGTGGAAATCGAGAACCATAGGTGCACAGTTGTCCGCAGTGGTCCACCGTGGTCGGCTGCGCCGGTCATCATGAAGGGCTTCCCCGGACTACTGGCTGCGCTCTCTCAGTCGGGCTTCGCCCAGTCGCGAGTTCGCTCGACGGCGCGCCGCCAGCCCGCGAGCAGCGTCGCTCGCCGGTCGTCGTCCATCGCCGGCGCGAAGCGCCGCTCGGCCCGCCACAGCCTGGCCAGCTCCGCTTCGTCACTCCAGAAGCCGACCGCCAGACCGGCCAGGTACGCAGCGCCGAGCGCCGTCGTCTCGGTGATCTGCGGGCGAACGACCGGAACACCGAGCAGGTCGGCCTGAAAACGGAGCAGCAGATCGTTGCGCGCCGCACCGCCATCGACGCGCAGTTCGCGCAGTCGTTCGCCCGAGTCGAGTTCCATCGCCAGCAGCACCTCGGCGCTCTGGAAGGCGATCGCCTCGAGCGCCGCACGCGCGACGTGCGCGCGGGTCGTGCCGCGGGTCATGCCGAGCAGCGCGCCGCGTGCGTATGGGTCCCAGTACGGCGCGCCGAGGCCGGTGTGTGCCGGAACGAGGAAGACGCCGTCGCTGTCCGGAACCGTCCGGGCGAGTGCTTCGATCTCGTCCGATCGCGAGACGAGGCCGAGCCCGTCGCGCAGCCACTGCACCGCCGCTCCGCCCATGAACACGCTGCCTTCGAGCAGGTAAGTCGCTGCTCCCTGCTTCTGCCAGCCGACGGTGGTCAGCATCCGGTGTTGCGAGGGCATCGCCTGTGGTCCGGTGTTCATCAGCAGGAAGCAGCCCGTCCCGTAGGTGTTCTTGGCCATCCCGTGCTCGAGACAAGCCTGGCCGTAAGTCGCTGCCTGCTGATCGCCGGCGATTCCGGCCAGCGGAACGGGCGCACCGAGCCAGTCCTCATCGATCCGCGCGACGACGCCGCTGCTATCGACGACCTCGGGGAGAACCGCCCGCGGGATGCCGAGCAGCTGCAGCAGTTCGTCGTCCCAGCAGCGGCGCCGGATGTCGAAAAGCAGCGTGCGCGACGCGTTCGACGCGTCGGTGACATGGACCCGGCCGCCAGTGAGCTTCCAGGCGAGCCAGCTGTCGATCGTCCCGAAAGCCAGCTCGCCGCGCTCGGCACGGGCTCGCGCGCCGGGCAGCGTGTCGAGCAGCCACTTGAGCTTCGTTCCCGAGAAATAGGCATCGACGACCAGTCCCGTTCGCTGCCGGAACAACTCGCCGTGGCCGGCGGCGAGCAGCGCTTCGCAGATCCCGGCGGTGCGCCGGTCCTGCCAGACGATCGCCCGGTGCATCGGCTCGCCGCTCGCCCGATCCCAGAGGACGGTCGTCTCGCGCTGGTTGGTGATGCCGATCGCGGCGATCTGCTCGGGCCGGATTCCTTGGTCACGGAGCACCGACCGGGTCACCGCGAGCTGTGTCCGCCAGACCTCTTCGGCGTCGTGCTCGACCCAGCCGGGTTGCGGATAGTGCTGCGTGAACTCCTGCTGGCTGACGCCGCGGATCGAGCCGTCGCGCGCGACGACGATCGCCCGCGAGCTGGTCGTTCCCTGGTCGACAGCGAGGATGAAGGATTCGCCATGCGCACTGGTCATCGGTCGCTCTCCTCGATCAACAGGGACTGGCCTGCGTCACGCCCGCCGTCGGCGTGACGATCAACTCGGCGATTCGCCGCCGGAAGTCGGCCAGCCGCGGGTCGTAGTGCTCGCAGGCCATCAGGCTCTGGCCGAAGACGTAAGCATAGAGCAGGACGCTGCGGCTCTTCGCCTCATCGTCGGCGACGCCGAGCGCGACGAACAGCTGGCGCGTGCGCTCGAGCCGCCAGTGGTCGACCTCCTCGACGATCGCTGCGGCCCGCGGGTCGCGTCTCGCCCATTCGCGGACGGCGAGTTCGATCGCAATGCCGCGGCGGTTGCGCGTCGCGCTATAGACGTCGATCAGGTGCAGCAGCTGTTCGTGCTCGCGGCCCGGAACGGAGACGCTCTGCTTGTCGATGTCGCGGATTCGGCCGTCCCGCCAGGTCTCGAGAACGGCGTCGAAAAGGTCCTGCCGGTCCTTGAAGTGCCAGTAGAAACTGCCCTTGGTGACGCCGAAATCCTTGGCCAGGACCTCGACGCGCACGCCCTGGACGCCGTTCTCGGCGAGAATCTCGATCGCTGCCTGAATCCAGTCGTTGCGGTCGAGTGCGGCGCGCTGTCTGCCGCTCGCAGGCTTGACGGTCATCGGGTCCTTTCCTCGATCGCGCCGCTGGGGCATCATTAAGGGTATACGATTCCGGGGGCGCCCGGACGGTTTCACGGGCATCACCGACGCGGCTGGCGGTATTGACAGCCGCGCCGCCATACGGTAGCGTACGCTTGCCATACGACAGGGTATGGCGTATTCTCCGGTCGAATTTCAGCAATGTCAAACTCCGCCGCCGTCAGTCGTGGCGGGCAGGGATTTCGGTGTGGTGATATAGGAGAGCAAGAGTTGAAGATCCTCGTTCCAGTCAAGCGGGTGGTGGATTACAACGTCAAGGTGCGGGTCAGGCCCGACCAGAGCGACGTCGACCTGGCCAACGTCAAGATGTCGATGAATCCCTTCGACGAGATCGCCGTCGAGGAGGCTGTCCGTCTCAAGGAAGCCGGGATCGCCAGCGAAGTGATCGTCTTTTCGGCCGGGGTCGCCCAGTGCCAGGAAACGCTGCGCACCGCGATGGCCATCGGTGCCGACCGTGGAATCCTCGTCCAGTGCGACGGTGAACTGCAGCCGCTGGCCGTGGCCAATCTGCTCAAGGCGGTCTGCGCGAAAGAGCAGCCGCAGATCGTCCTCTGCGGCAAGCAGGCGATCGACGACGACGCCAATCAGACCGGGCAGATGCTCGCCGGGCTGATGAACTGGCCACAGGCGACCTTCGCCTCGAAAGTCGTCGTCAGCGGCCAGCAGGCGAGCGTCACACGGGAGATCGACGGCGGCCTCGAGACCGTCGAAATCCCGCTACCGGCGGTGATCACCGTCGACCTGCGGCTCAACGAGCCGCGCTACGCGACACTGCCGAACATCATGAAGGCCAAGAAAAAGCCGCTCGAGACGACCAATCCTCAAACGCTCGGGGTGGACGTCGCCGCGCGCCTGAAAACGCTGCGCGTCAGCGAGCCAGCGAAGCGCACCGCCGGCGTTCGCGTCGCGGATGCCGCCGACCTGGTGAACAAACTCAAGAACGAAGCAAAGGTGATCTGACCATGGCCATTCTCGTCATCGCTGAACACGACAACAGCGTCCTTCGCGCGGCGACGCTGAACGCCGTCACCGCCGCCGCCAAGCTCGGCGGGGAGATCCACGTCCTCGTCGCCGGCAGCGGCTGCGCGACGGTTGCCGCGGCTGCGGCACGCGTCTCCGGGGTCAGCAAGGTGCTCGTCGCCGATGCCCCGCACTACGCGCATCACTCGCCCGAGAGCCTGGCCGCGCTGGTCGTCGCCCAGGCCGGCGGCTACGGCTACCTGCTCGCCGCGGCGACGACCGATGGCAAGAACTTCATGCCCCGCGTCGCCGCGATGCTCGACGTGGCGCAGATTTCCGAAATCACCGGCGTCGACTCGCCGGACACCTTCCTGCGTCCGATCTACGCTGGCAATGTCATCGCCACGGTCCGCTCGTCGGATCGGGTCAAGGTGATCACCGTCCGTGCCACGGCCTTCGAAGCGGCCGGCGACGGCGGCAGCGCGACGATCGAAGCGATCGCCGCCGGTCCCGACCTCGGGGTCAGCCGTATCGTCGGTCGCGAGCTGACCCAGTCGGCGCGTCCCGAACTGACCGCTGCCAAGATCGTCGTCTCGGGCGGGCGTGGGCTGGGCAGCGGCGACAACTTCCACAAGCTGATCGAGCCGCTCGCCGACCGGCTCGGCGCTGCGGTCGGTGCATCGCGCGCCGCCGTCGATGCCGGGTACGTCCCGAACGACTACCAGGTCGGCCAGACCGGCAAGATCGTTGCACCGCAGCTGTACATCGCCGTCGGCATCTCCGGAGCGATCCAGCACCTGGCCGGAATGAAGGACAGCAAGGTGATCGTGGCGATCAACAAGGATCCCGAAGCGCCGATCTTCCAGGTCGCCGATTACGGTCTCGTCGGCGACCTGTTCGAGCTTCTGCCGGCTCTGCAGGCCGAGCTGGGCTGAGCGTCTCGCCGGCAGCCGCGCGCCGCATGAACCTGCCGGACGGCCTGGTCGACGGCAGCTGGACGCTGCTCGGCTGGCTCGTCTACGCGGTGCTCGCCTTCACGGCCGTGCGTCGGGCGCCGTGGGCGGTGCTCGCCGACGGCGCCCGGCTCAACGCCTTTCTGGCGATGATTGTCGTCCTGTCCATCTTCTGGCAGCTCAGAGCCGGCGTCAAGCCGGGCCTCTCGCTGCACCTGCTCGGTGCGACGCTGTTTACCCTCTGTTTCGGCTGGCAGCTCGCGTTCATTGGCCTCTCGCTGGTCGTCGTCGGAGTGACTCTCAACGGCGCCGCCGGCGGCGAAACCTTTGCCCTCAACGCGCTGCTGATGGCCGGGGTCGGCGTCGCAGCGAGTCACAGCGTGCATCAGCTGATCGACCGGCTGTTCCCTCGGCACCTGTTCATCTACATCTTCTGCAAGGGCTTCTTCGCCTCGGCGCTGGCCGTGGTCGCCGTCGGCGGCGCGGCGTGTCTGGTTCTCGCGCTGGCCGGCGCGTACCCGGGCGAGTATCTCACCAGCGAGTACCTGCCGTACTTCCTGCTCCTCGGCTTCTCCGAAGCCTGGCTGTCGGGAATGCTCGTCACGCTGCTCGCCGTCTATCGACCGCACCTGCTGACGGGCTTCGAGGATGCACAACTCCTGGGCAAGAAATGATGGCCTCCTCAGTCTGCTTTCCTGGAAGGAGCGTGCGCGGCTGATGGCATGGCGAACCCTTGGACTGACGCTGTTCGTCGCGCTGTCGGGATCATTGCTGGCCTTCCCGGCGCGGGCGATCGGTCTCGGCGAACTGCGCAGCACTTCCCGGACGGGCGAAGTCCTCCGCGCCGAACTCGAGGTCAGGGCGCACCCGGCCGAGCGCTTCGACCCGGCCTGCCTGAAGCTCTATCGCCCGGAGAAGACGTCCGACGACCTGCCCTGGCTGACCGCGGCGAGGCTCAGCTACCGGCGCGATGCCGATCGCGGCACGCTGTCGATTGTCTCGCAGGCGCCGGTCGGCGACCCGGTGATCCATATCGGCCTGCGCTCCGAATGCGGCGCCGAAGTCCTCCGTCAGTACACGCTGACGCTTGCCGCACCGGTGGCCGCCGCTACGCCGCCGGCGAGAGGCCGGGATGCCGCCGCTCCGCCGGCTTCCCCGGGCGAGGAAGCGAATGCGTTGCGTCTGACCGACGAACTCTCTGCCGCGGCCGGCGGCACGGACAGCCGCCTGAGCCGGGATCTGCTGCGCCTCGAGCACCGCGCGCTGCAACTGCGCAGCGATCCGCTGCTCAGCGAAGAGGCGCTCAACGAGCGCCTGGCGTGGCTGGAAGCCAACGTCGCCGAGCTCAAGAGGGCCGAGCAACGGCTCGCGGCCGCCGCTGGCTCGCTGCCCGACTCGGCAGCGGCTGGTTCAGGCGGCCAGTCCCCGGCCGAGAGCTCCGGCGCGCCCGCGGTCAGCGCCGCGCCGCGTGCACCGGCGCCCGCATCGCGACCTGTTCCGCCGCCGGCCGACGACGAGCTGTCGTGGCTGCTCTATGGCGGCCTAGCAGTGGTCCTGCCGCTCGTCCTGCTGGTTCTCTTTCATCGCCGGCGCGTTGGCGAGGCGCCGGCCGCCGCACCCCAGGCGCCGTTCAGCGTGCCCGATTCCCCGACGACGATCGCCGGAAGGGTCCGGCGCGAGGCGGTGCCATTCAGTGCGGGGGCGGCAGCCGAGCGAGCGGCAGGCGCTGCCGCGGCTGGCGAGACCCCACTGCGCGCAGCACCGTCGGCACCCGACAGCCAGCGCCGGCCGGCGTCGCCAGTGGCCGCCCCGGAACCCTCGCGCGTGGCCGTCCCGGGACCCGCAGAGGCTCCCCCGACCAGCGCGGCTCCGCTCGCCGAGCCCGCGTCACCGCCGGTTCTGAATCTGCCGGAAGCGCAGCCGAGCGGCGCGGCGCCGGCACTCGAACTCGCCGAGATCATGCTCTCCTTCGGCCGGGTCGGCGGTGCGGCGAGGACGCTCGAGGAGTTCCTCGCCGAGCAGCCGCAGGAGTCGCTGCGCCCGTGGATTCGCCTGCTCGAGATCTACCAGGAGAACGGCATGCGCGAGGAGTTCGAAGCGCTGACGCAGCGGCTGAACCGCAACTTCAACGTCGAAATCCTGCGCTGGGACCGCGATCGGGAGTCTCGCCAGGCGGCAGCCGAGCCGGCCGAGATGTCGCTCGTCGAGCCGACGACGATCGAGGAGATTCCGCGCATCCGCGATCAGATCGTCACGCTCTGGGGAACCGCGGCCTGTTCCGAGTACCTCGAAAAGCTGCTCCGCGACAACCGTGACGGCGGCCGCCGCGGCTTCAGCCTGCCGATCGTCGAGGAGATCCTCTTGCTGAGCGAGATCGCCGCCAGCGCGGCGGCCACTCACCAGTCACGCCACTGACCACAGAGTCCAACCCCCTGCAAGGAGAAACAGATGAGTGAATACGTTGCCCCGGTCCGCGACATGCAGTTCGTGCTCAATGAACTCGCCGGGCTCGAAGAGGTTGCGCAGCTGCCCGGCTACGAGGAGGCGACGCCCGACCTCGTCGATGCGATCCTCGAGGAAGCCGCGCGCTTCGCCGAGGAGGTTCTCTCGCCGCTCAACTGGCCGGGTGATCAGGAAGGCGCGAAGTGGCACGACAAGGCAGTGACCATGCCGCCCGGGTTTGCCGACGCCTACCGGCTGTTCGCCGAAAGCGGCTGGACGGCGCTCGGCAGCGAACCCGAGTGGGGCGGCCAGGGGCTGCCCAAGGTCGTCGCCGCGGCGGTCGCCGAGATGTGGAAGTCGGCCAATCACTCGTTCTCGCTCTGTCCGCTGCTGACCACCGGGGCGATCGAGGCGCTCGTCCTCAGCGGCTCGGACGAGCTCAAGAAGACCTACCTCGAGAAGATGGTCAGCGGTGTGTGGACCGGGACGATGAACCTCACCGAACCGAGCGCCGGTTCCGACCTCGCCGCCGTGCGCGCGCGTGCCGAGCCCCAGCCCGACGGCAGCTACCGGATCTACGGCCAGAAAATCTTCATCACCTATGGGGACCACGACATGGCCGAGAACATCATCCATCTCGTCCTCGCGCGCACCCCGACCGCACCCGAAGGCGTCAAGGGCATCTCGCTGTTCGTTGTTCCGAAGTTCCTGGTCAACGCCGACGGCAGCCTCGGCGCGCGCAACGACGCGTACTGCGTGTCGATCGAGCACAAGCTGGGCATCCACGCCAGCCCGACCGCGGTGATGGCCTTCGGCGACCACAGCGGCGCCATCGGGCACCTCGTCGGCGAAGAGAACCGCGGTCTCGAATACATGTTCATCATGATGAACGCCGCGCGCTTCGGCGTCGGTCTCGAAGGCGTCGCCGCTTGCGAGCGGGCGTACCAACGCGCCCGTGACTATGCGCGCGAGCGCATCCAGAGCCCGGACATCGGCGTCCGCGGTCGGCCGAAGGTGCCGATCATCCGCCACCCCGACGTACGCCGGATGCTGATGACCATGAAGTCGCGCGCCGAAGCGACCCGCGCGCTGGCCTACGTCGTCGCCGCTGCACACGACGCCGCCGCGAATCATCCCGACGGCGAAACGCGCAAGCGCAACCAGGCCTTCGTCGACCTGATGATCCCGGTGGTCAAGGGCTGGAGCACCGAGTCGGGCGTCGACATCGCCTCGATCGGCATCCAGGTACACGGCGGGATGGGCTACGTCGAGGAGACCGGCGCGGCGCAGCACCTGCGCGACGCGCAGATCTCGACGATTTACGAAGGCACCACCGGAATCCAGGCCAACGACCTGATCGGGCGCAAGATCGCCCGCGAAGGCGGGTCGACGCTGAAAGCGGTGATCGCGATGATGCGCGACCTCGACGGCCAGCTCGCCGCCTGCCCGGGCGAGCACTTCGCAGCGATCGGCAGCCGGCTGGCCGCCGGCGTCGACGCGCTCGCCGAGGCCGGCGAGTGGATCGTCGCCAACTACGGCCGCGACGTCCGTGCCGCGGCGGCCGGTGCCGTCCCCTTCCTGATGCTCCTCGGCACTGTCGCCGGCGGCTGGCAGATGGCCCGCGCCGCGCTGGTCTCCCAGCGGAAGATCGACGCCGGCGACAGCGACCCGTTCTACCCGGCGAAAATCGTCACCAGCCGCTTCTACGCCGACCACGTCCTCGCCCAGGCGCCAGGCCTGGCGAGCAGCGTGGTCAGCGGCGCCGCCGGCGTCCTCGACCTGCCCGAAGGCATGTTCTGATCGACCAGGCGGAAAGCGGGCCGCGCGGCCCGCTTTCCGCGGCCGCAGGCAGTCGGGCCGCGGCCGCTGCTGCGGCCGGCAGCGTGTCCCCGCTGTCCGGCCGGGAAAGGAAATCCATATGCACAGCCCACGCAAGCTCGTCCAGACGACCCTGATCCCGATTCGCTGGGGCGACATGGACGCCTACGGACACGTCAACAACACGATCTACTTCCGCTATATGGAGCAGGCGCGAGTGGAATACCTCGAGCAGCTCGGCTTCCAGGTCATGCCGCGCGGCTCTGCGCCAGTGATCATCAACGCCAGCTGCACCTTCCTCGTCCCGCTCAACTACCCGGGCGTCGTCGAAGTGCGCATGTACTGCGGCCATCCCGGGCGCAGCAGCATCCCGACGCACTACGAGATCCGCCTCCAGGGCGAAGAGACGATCTACGCCACCGGCGACTCGAAGATCGTCTGGATGGACGTGTCGACCGGCAAGTCGGTGCCGATCCCCGAGACGCTGCGCGCCGAGCTGCCCGCCTGACGGCGGCGGCGAATCGACCAACCTGACCTGGGGGAGGGAAGGGATGAGCGGGCAGATCCTCTGGCAACCCGACGCCGCGCGCATCGCCGCCGCCCGGATGAGCCGCTTCATCGCCCGCGCCGGCCAGCGCGTCGGCAGGGACTTCGCCGACTACGCGAGCCTGTGGCGCTGGTCGATCGCCGAACCCGCGGCGTTCTGGGCGACCGTCTGGGACGAATGCGCCGTCCTCGGCGAACGCGGCGAGACGGTCCTCGAAGACGGCGGGCGGATGCCCGGAGCACGCTGGTTCCCGCAGGCGCGGCTCAACTACGCGGCCAACCTGCTGCGCCGGCGCGATGCCGCCGACGCGCTCGTCTTCCGCGGCGAGGACCGAGTCCGCCGCCGCCTCTCGTACGCTGACCTCCACGGCGCAGTGTCGCGTTGCGCGCAGGCGCTGCGCGCCGCCGGAGTCGGGCAGGGCGACCGCGTCGCCGCGTACCTGCCGAACATGCCCGAAGCGGTGATCGCCATGCTCGCCAGCGCGTCGCTCGGCGCGATCTGGTCTTCGGCTTCGCCCGACTTCGGCGTCCAGGGCGTTCTCGACCGCTTCGGGCAGATCGAACCCAAGGTGCTGCTCTGCGCCGACGGCTACTGGTACAACGGCAAGGCCGTTGACTGCCTGGCCAGGAACGCCGAAGTCGCCGCGCGAATGCCGTCGCTGGTGCGCACCGTCGTCGTCCCGTACCTCACCGACGCACCGGCGATCGGCGCGATCGCCGGCGGCGTCGGCTACGCCGACTTCATCGCGCCGTTCGCCGCCACCGAGATCGACTTCGCTGCGCTGCCCTTCGCCCACCCGCTGTTCATCATGTTCTCCTCGGGGACGACCGGCGTCCCCAAGTGCATCGTCCACGGCCACGGCGGCGCGCTGCTCCAGCACCTCAAGGAGCACCAGCTGCACGGCGACCTGCGCGCCGGCGACCGGCTCTTCTACTTCACCACCTGCGGCTGGATGATGTGGAACTGGCTCGTCTCCGGGCTCGCCTCGCAGGCGACGCTGCTCCTCTACGACGGCTCGCCGTTCGTCGCCGGCGCCTCGGGCCGCCCGGGCGAAATCCTCTTCGACTACGCCGACACCGAGCGGATGACCCACTTCGGCACCTCGGCGAAATTCATCGACGCTCTGGCCAAGGCCGGAGTCGAGCCGCGGCGCACGCACCGCCTGGACGACCTGCGGGTGATCTTCTCGACCGGCAGCCCGCTCGCTCCCGAGAGCTTCGACTACGTCTACCGCGCGATCCGCTCCGACGTCCAGCTGGCCTCGATCTCCGGCGGCACCGACATCCTCTCGTGCTTCGCGCTCGGCAACCCGATCGTCCCGGTGCGCCGCGGCGAACTGCAGTGCCGCGGCCTGGGCATGGCCGTCGACGTCTTCGACGAGGACGGCCGGCCGATCCCGCCGGGCAGCGGCGAGCGCGGCGAACTCGTCTGCACGCGGCCTTTCCCGGTGATGCCCGTCGGCTTCTGGAACGACCCCGACGGCGCGAAGTACCACGCCGCGTACTTCGCGCGCTTCCCCGGCGTATGGTGCCACGGCGACTTCGTCGAACTCACCGGGAGCGACGGGATGATCATCCACGGCCGCTCGGACGCCGTGCTCAACCCCGGCGGCGTGCGCATCGGCACCGCCGAGATCTACCGCCAGGTCGAGCAGCTGCCCGAAGTCGTCGAATCACTGGTCATCGGCCAGGATTGGGAACACGACCAGCGCATCGTCCTGTTCGTCCGGCTGCGCGACGGCATGGCGCTCGACGACGCGCTGAGTGAGCGCATCCGCCGCCAGATCCGCGCGAACACCACGCCGCGCCACGTCCCCGCGAAGATCCTGCAGGTCGCCGACATCCCGCGCACGAAGAGCGGCAAGATCGTCGAACTCGCCGTGCGTAACGTCGTCCATGGCCGGCCGGTGCAGAACGTCGAGGCGCTCGCCAACCCCGAAGCGCTCGACTTCTACCGCGACCGCTGCGAACTGCGATGCTGAGCGCCCGGGACCGACGATCGATGACCGGCGCGCGACGGCTCGGCGCCGACACGACGCGGCCAGCCGGCCAACGTACCCGGGCGCCGCATCCTCGAGGGAGTCGGCGATGATCGTCGGCGGCTGTCTGTGCAACGGCGTGCGCTACGAGTACGACGGCGAGATCGAGGAAATCTCCATCTGCCACTGCTCGATGTGCAGGAAGGCGCAGGGCTCGGCGTAGGTCGCCGTCAGTCCGGTCGACGCCTCACGCTTCCGGATCATCTGCGGCCAGGATCTGCTCAGGGAGTACCGGGCGGTTCCCGACAAGGCCCGCGTATTCTGCACGAACTGCGGCAGCCCGATCTACAGCGCGCGCGAGGACCTGCCGGGGATCAGGCGGCTGCGGCTCGGCACCGTCGAAACGCCCTTCGCATGCCGCAACGCGTATCACATCCACGTCGACTCGAAGGCGCCGTGGGAGATCATCGCCGATGGCCTGCCGCAGTTCGCGGCCGCGCGCAGCGGTCTTCCGGCCAGCGAAGCGGAGGCCCGGCCGGCCGGCTCAGGATCGAGCACCTGACCACCGCGGGCGCCGCGCAAGCTGTTCCGGGAAAACCCCTGGCGCACGACCGTGGCGACCACCGTCGCGGCGCTCCGCAGGCGCGCCGGTCGCGCTCGCCTCGACCATCCTCTGCACGTTCTCGGGCGGTCAGGAGAGCGATCGCAGTCTCGATCTGCTGCGTCCGCGGTTGCGCTGGCTGGCGGCCAAGGCCGAGGATACCGAAATGGCGCTGGGCAGCGACATCATGAACTTCGCTCTCGACGGCTACGCGGTGGCGAAGGTGTTTGGCCAGGGTGATGCACTGGAGACGCTGAAGGAGGCGATGTCGTCGCGTCTCGCGCGTCGGCGCAAGGAAGGCGACAAGCCCGACAAGTCGGCGTCCCTCGATGCTTCGCTGCCCGAGCTTTTCGCTCGGGGTTGGTGGAAGAAAGGGGGAAAAATGGGGACAGACCCCATTTCCCCGGGAGAAAACGGGCAGAAAACGTGGTCTGTCCCCATTTTTGCATTTTTGCCCCGTTCTTGCCATTTTGCAAAAGCCGTTGACCGGGCAGGCGGCTGCCTTACAATGCCCGTGGTCGGATGCGCCTTTGCGGCGCTAGGCGACGCACGCCTACTGCGGGGCAGTCGCCACTCTTTCTTTGCACCGCTTTGCGGAGGTCGCCGCGACGAGCCTCGCAGGAGCCTTGGCCGCGCAGGAGCCAGTGGAGGAATGGGCGATTCGCTCGTGGGCGGTGAGCGCAGCGCCCTCGACCGTGTCTGTCGAGCGCCGCATGGTCGGGGTCGTCCTGCCCCACGCCCGGGGTCGGTCATTGCTGACAGGAGTGGAACCATGAAGGACATCGTCTGGGACGAGATACTGAGCGTCGGCGTCGACGAAATCGACGACGATCACCGCAGGCTGGTGAACATCTTCAACCTTCTCAATCACTCGGTCAGCGCAGGGGAGTCCCCGGAGTATCTCGCGGCGACGCTGGAAGAACTGATCAACTGTACGGTCTGGCACTTCAGCCACGAGGAGCGGTTGATGCTCAAGCATGGTTATCCGGCCATCGAGGAGCACAAGGCCGAGCATCGGGACCTGATCGAAAGCGCCAGGGAACTGCAGCGGCGAATCCTTCAGGGGGGCGATGCGGTGATCGGCGACCATCTCGAGTTCCTCGAGCACTGGCTGACCGAGCACATACTGACCACCGACTTGCGCTTGGGTGCTCACCTTTCGCTAGTGATGTAGGCGCTGCTCGACGAGGGCTGACAAGTCGAGGAAAAAAGGGGACAGACCCCGTTTTCTGCAGGGCAGAAAACGGGGTCTGTCCCCTTTTTTCCGTCCCCTTTTTTCCAGTCCGCTTGTTTCCCAGTTGGAGGGTGATGGCTTGCCGTTGACTTGGGTCAACGGTGGCCGGCGAGGACTGGCCTAGAGTGTCACTTCGCGCTGCGTCGGGCGCGGGTCGGGGCCGGCAGCGGGCAACGAGCCATCGGGTGATCGAGAGAGGTGCGGCATGAGCAGCGAACAGGACAAGACGAGAACAGGGCAGCCTGAGGCTGGACAGCTTTCCGCGGGCGGCGACGGGGTAGAGGACGCAGAATCGTTGCCGGATCGGCGGGAGTTCCTGCTGAGCCTCGGCAAGTGGTCGAAGGCGGTGGTCGCGGTGGCGCTCTTCGGCGGCAGTCTGCTCGATCGCGAAGGCGCGGCGATCGCCGGCGTCGCCTGGGCGAACGGCGGGCGGGCGTGGGCCAACCGTGGTGCGGCGTGGGTCAACCGCGGCGGCGCGGCGACCAGCGGCGGCACCTGGGTCAACCGTGGCGGCGCCTGGGCCAACGGTGGCCGGGCCTGGGCCAACCGCGGCGGCGCCTGGGTCAACGGCGGCCGGGCCTGGGCCAATCGCGGCGGTGCCTGGGTCAACCGCTAGGCGGGCCGCCGGCGCGAGCCGTTGACCGCCGGGATCGTCTACCGCGTGCCGGCGACGCGGCTTGCCGGCTGGTCGGGTGAGCCGGTCATCGTGCGCGTCGACGACGTGGCCGGCCTGGCCACGGTCTGCGTGGATCCGCCCGCGGGCCTGGTCCATCTGGAGATGCCGCTCTCACCGCAGACCGCCGGCGAACTCGCCGGCTGGCGCGGTGGTGCGCCGATCGATTTTCGGCTCGCTGATCCGGCGAACGACTATCCGCTGCTCTACGCGTGTTCGCCGCTCGTCGACTACGCGCCGGTGCGCATCACGATCCCGGTCGTCGAGGGCTTCGGTCGGGCCGTCCGCCTCGCCGTCAGCCTGCAGCTGCCGGTCCGTCTGCAGATCGGGCAGCCGGGTCCGGAGCCGATCGACGAGCTCGCCGAGGTGCTCAGTCGCTTCCTGCACGGGTCGACGGTCGCCGTTCCGGTCGAGCCTTTCCAGGGGGTGCTGAACGCGCTGCTGCGTGGCGAGCCGTTCTCGCTCTGGGCGATCGCCGAGGATGACCCGGCGCTGTTCCGCGAAGTCGATGCGCTCGGCGAGGAGCGCCTGCCGGTACGCCTCGGCGGCGCTCGTCTGGCGGCGAGCGGCGAGGATCAGGCCGGCGCGGTGGCCGCGCGCTTCGCCGGTGATGGCGAGTGCCGCGCGTGCCCGTTCGCCAAGGGTTGCCTCGGCTATTTCAAGTGGCCTGATCCGGGCTATTCGTGCGCCGGGATTCGCGAGGTCCTCGACCGCCTGAGCGCCGCGGCCGACGAGCTGCGCGCCGACCTCGCCGCGTTCGACGAACTCGCCGCGGGGGACCGGTGAACGGCGGCGGGCAGCTGGCGCTGATCCTGCTGCCAACGCTGCAGTGCAACGCGGCGTGCAGCTACTGCTTCGAGCGGCGGACTCGCGATCGGCTGAGCCTCGAAGGGCTGCGCGTGCTGATCGAGCGGGTGCTCGAGTACATGGCCGGCCGGCGGCTTGCCTCGCTGGCCATCTACTGGCAGGGCGGCGAGGCGATGCTGCTGCCGCCGGAGTGGTACGACGCGGCCGGCGAGCTGATCGGCGAAGCAGCGGCGGCGCGCGCTATCGAGGTGCGCCACCTGTTGCAGTCCAACCTGCTCGCCTACGGTCGCGAGTGGAACCCGGTGATCGAGCGGATGTTCGGCAACTGCATCGGCAGTTCGCTCGACTACCCTAACCTCCACCGCCAGCTGCGCGGGAGGAGTCCGGCGCACTACGACGTGCTCTGGCGGCGCAAGCTCGACGAGGCGCGCGCGGCGGGGATCCGCGTCGAGGTGATCTCGCTGCCCAACGAGGCGACGCTGGCGATCGGCGCCGGGCGCTTCTACGAACACCTGGTCGATGAACTCGGCCTCGACCAGATCCAGATCAACACGCCGTTCCCTGGTGGTGCGGCCGACGACCCGGGGCGGACGATCGACGAGCGGCATCACGCCGAACTGCTGCGCTTCCACCAAGACCTGGCGGCGATCTGGCTCGAGCGCGGGCGCGAGCAGGGCGTGCGCATCGCTCCGTTCGACGCGCTGCTCGACCATTTCAGCGACCGGCCGGCGGCGCTGCCGTGCTTCTGGGGCGACAACTGCGTCGATCGGCTGATCGCCATCGACGCTCGCGGCCATGTCGCGCAGTGCGACTGCTGGGTGACCAGTCACCCGGACTACCGGTTCGGCAATCTGTTCGCCTCGGCGACGCTCGCCGAGCTGCTCGACGGCAGCGCGGCGCGCCGGCAGTTCGGCGAACGGCCGATCCATCTCGCCCGGCGTGCGTGCATCGACTGCGAGTATCTCGCGCTGTGTCACGGAGGCTGCCCGATCCGCACGTTCGCGTTCCACGGCCGGCTGACCGAGACTGATCCGTACTGCGCGCTGTACAAGGCGCTCTTCCGGCAGATGGAGGACGCGGCGGTCGGGCTCGCGCGGCAGGCGGTGGCCGGCCGCCTTGCCGCCCAGCAGAGCCCGATCTCCGCACTGGCGTAAGCGATGAACCCGATCCGCTACGCGTTTCTCGCCGCGCTGCTCGTGCCGACGGCGCTCTGGCTGCTCGCCGACGGCTTCTTCCCCGAGCCGCTGAACACCTTCACCTTCCGCAGCGCGTTCCTGCAGTACACGGGGATCGTCGGGATCGGCGCGATGAGTATGGCGATGCTGCTCGCGCTGCGCCCGAAGTGGCTCGAGCCGTGGCTCGACGGCCTCGACAAGATGTATCGGCTGCACAAGTGGCTCGGGGTCACCGGGCTGGTCTTTTCGGTCGTCCACTGGTGGTGGGCGCAGGGGACGAAGTGGATGGTCGGCTGGGGCTGGCTGACCCGGCCGCCGCGCCGGCCGCCGGGGGCCGGCGAACTCGGCGCCGTCGAGGCCTGGCTGCGCAGTCAGCGTGGCCTCGCCGAGACGATCGGCGAGTGGGCGTTCTACGCGGCGGTGGTCCTGATCGTCCTCGCGCTGGTCAGGCGCTTCCCGTACCACCTGTTCGCGCGGACGCACAAGCTGCTTGCGGTCGTCTATCTGGCGCTCGCCTGGCACTCGCTGGTGCTCGCCAGGGCGACGTACTGGAGCCAGCCGGTCGGCTGGCTGCTCGCCGTGCTGCTCGCCGGCGGCAGCGTCGCCGCGATCTGGTCACTGGCTGGCCGGATCGGCGCGCGGCGCCGGGTCGGCGGAACGATCGTCGAACTCGACTACCATGAGCAGATGCGCGTGCTCGAAGTGCTGATCGTCCTCGACGAGGGCTGGCCGGGTCACGCCGCCGGGCAGTTCGCCTTCGCCACCTCGGACCGCCGCGAAGGTGCGCATCCGTATACGATCGCCTCGGCATGGGACCCGGCGACGCGGCGGATCCGCTTCATCGCCAAGGCACTCGGCGACCACACGAGTCGCCTGCACCGGCGCCTGAAGGCCGGCATGCGGGTGAGCGTCGAAGGCCCCTACGGCTGCTTCGACTTCAACGATGCACAGCCGCGCCAGATCTGGATCGGCGCGGGGATCGGCATCACGCCGTTCGTCGCGCGGATGAAGCAGCTCGCTGCCACTCCCGAGGAAAGGCCGGTCGACCTGTTTCACCCGACCAGAGAAATCAGTCCGGAGGTCAGCGCGAAGCTTGCCGGCGACGTCGCTGGCGCGCGGGTGCGCCTGCATCTGATGGTCGATGGGCAGGACGGACCGCTCGACGGCGAGCGCATCCGCGCGGTGGTGCCCGAGTGGCGGTCGGCGAGCCTCTGGTTCTGCGGCCCGGCGGCCTTCGGGCGGGCGCTGCGTGCCGACTTCATTGCCCGCGGCCTGCCGGCCGCGTGCTTCCACCAGGAACTGTTCGAGATGCGCTGAGCGCGCGAGCGGGGCCGGGCCGGGGTCAGGTCTTGCCTGGTGCGCGGCGTCCGGCCTGATCGGGGCTAATGACTGCTGACGAAGCGGAAAGGGATGGCGATGAGTGTCCGGCCCGTGTCGACGAGCAGCGTCGCTTCCCATTCCATCGTTCCGGTGATGCATACGGGAAGGCTCGTCTGGCCGGCGAAGCGGGATGCGTCGTCGCTTTGCCGTTCGAGGCGCGGCCGGTTGTAGCCCATCTGCATCTCGGTGCCGGCGAAGTCCACGTCGACGCCGCGCACACCGGCGCCGCGCACGGTCGCCTCGATGCGTAGCGGCTTGAGCACCGGGATCGGCCGCGGTTGGATGCTCAACTCGATCTCGCGGCCATCGGGCAGCCGGGCGGTGCACGGACCTTCGCCGACGTTGCACGCCGAGATCGGCAGTGTGAGATCGGTTTTCGGGTGCAGCAGCGGGGCGACCCGGTAGCCAGTATAGCCGATCACGCAGAGCGCGAGCAGGATCGCCGCGTCGACCAGAAAGTTGCGGGGCGTTGGGCGACCAGCCGGCGAGTCGCGTCCAGCGGCCCCGGCGAGGTCTCCACCGTCGTCGATCGGTGGGCAGGCAGAGCCCGACCCGACCGAGCCGTGAACGGTCTGGCCGTCGATACCGACTGCCGGGGTTACGGGGGGCGGGTGCCCTGAAGAGATTTGATGCACGTCAAAGATTATCGCTCAGATGGTCGCTTGGCGTGCTGCGGCATTTCGTCGCGCCACGTCGTGTCGCGCATTCCGGGCGCCAAGGCGGCGGCGGCCGCCATCCTCGGGCAGGAAGCCGGGAATCGAACTGCCCACGCCGGAAACCAATGGCCTCTCACCGCAAGAGTCCGAGGTTATCAGGCCCCAGCTATGGTTTCGCGCAATGCCCGGGGAAGCACATGGTGATCTCGGTTGGCCGGCTGGCGGTCAGGCTCAAGGCTTGACAAGTCATTCCCAGGCGCCGAAGGGTAGGCCATGAGCAGCAAGAAGTCCCGTGACAACCGGCCTGACAGCTTGCGACGCGTCAGACGGGGATACGAACTGATTGTCAGGGATTTGGTGAATGATCAATAATGGGCGAGCTGAATCGCCCGGGTAAATTGATGACTAGAGGGCCTGCCTCCCTGCCGATGCCACGCCGCGAAGCGCCCCCCGTCCTTTCCGTCGTTGCGCCGATCTTCAACGAAGAGGCAAACGTTGCGCGCCTCATCGAGCGTACGGCAGCGGTCCTCGATCTGCTCCAGGAGCCATACGAGATAGTGCTCGTCGACGACGGCAGCTGTGACGACACTTGGCAGCGCGTATCCGCGCTTGGCCAGGCGAACCCGTGCATTCGCGGAATCCGCCTGTCGCGCAATTTCGGGCATCAGGCAGCCTTGCTCGCCGGGCTCTCGGCCTCGCGCGGCGCGGCGGTCATCAGCATGGACGGGGACCTGCAGCATCCTCCCGAGGTGATCCCTACGCTGGTAGCCAGGTGGCGGGAGGGGTTCCAGATAGTCAATACGAGGCGCCAGGACAGGGCGGTTGCGGGGTTTCTGAAACGCAGCACGTCGCGCGCGTACTACCGCATTTTCTCCTATCTCTCGGACGTGGAGCTGTCGGAGGGTAGCTCGGACTTCAGGCTGCTCGACCGTAAGGTCTTGGACGCCCTGCTGCGCCTGAGGGACAGCGAAATCTTCATCCGCGGTGCAGTTCAGTTTCTGGGTTTTCAGGCCGTGGTGGTCCCCTTTGAGGCTGCCGCGCGGCATGCCGGGGCTTCGAAGTTCACGCTCCGGAAGATGTGGCACCTTGCGCGGACGGGGATTGTCGGGCACTCGTCGAAACCGTTGACGATCGGCATCAGCATCGGAGTCTTCACGGCATTTCTCGCGGTCTTGGAACTGGGCTACGTGATATGGCAGGCCGCCACGGGGCACGCGGTTGCCGGCTGGGCATCAACGATCGGCGTGACCTCGCTGCTCTTTGCGGTCGTGTTCCTGCTGCTCGGTGTCATCGGCCTCTACATCGCGTCGATCCACCGGATGCTGCAGCAGCGGCCGCGGTTCATCGTGGCGGAGGAGTCGCCGGCCGACGCGTTGCCGAGGGATGGCCGTTGAGGCCCGGCCATGCGCCGCACCCCGACCGCCCGCGACAGGACCACCGGGAGGTTGTGAAGAAATTGTCGGGAGCAGGCCGATATGCCAGGCGCCAAGGAAGGGGAGGGGCTCGTCCTCCTCCTCCGCGAGCGAACGACGAGAGGTATCGGATAGATGGGCGAAGGTGGGGTTTCGCGGAGCATGCTGCCCGCCGCCGTAGCCGGCCGGCTGTGCAAAGCCAGCCGTGGAGGAAGCTGGTGGGCGACGCCGTAGATTTCTTACAACCAATGACGTCGGGAGCGCCAAGCGGAGATGAAACTCGTCGCGAGCATCGCTGTATTCGTGCTGTACGCCCTGTTGAGCACCTACGGGCTTTACAAGATCAAAGCGGCGCCGGAGATCCTCCACCCGGCTTTCGTCATCGGTTTCACCGCCTACGGCGCCGGCTTTCTCGTCTGGTTCTACATACTGCGCACGACGCCGCTGTCGTTGGCGTTTCCGGTGGCTGCCGGGACGCTGATACTTTGCACTACGCTCGTCGGCATCCTCCTTTTGGCCGAGAAGGCACACGTCCTCAAGCTCGGTGGGGTCGCCCTGATCGTCGTGGGAATCGTGATGGTTTCTCTGGGGGAGGGGCGGTAGTGCCATGGATGACATAGAGCGGCAGCGGGCGCATTTTGAAGGCATCTCGGACAAGTACTACGAGAGCCGCCATACGCCCAATCATCTGGTTCTGAAGGAACTGATGTGGTCCTGTTTCTTCCGTGACAAGGCGGATCTGCAGGGTCGTCCACTGCGCGTGCTCGAGCCGATGTGCGGTTATTGCGAAGGGCGCCAAATCGTACTGAAGTACCTGACGCCGCAGATCGAGTACTTCGGTTTCGATTACAGCAAGCCGCTGGTAGACCGGGTCCGCGCCGATGACCCCGCGCTTCGCGTCGAACACGCGGACGTCACGCAGTTCGAGCTTGCCGCTGGCGAGCCGCCCTACGATCTCATCATGCTGCTCGGCGGACTGCACCACGTCTATCAGCACGCAGGCGTCGTCGTTGAGCGGCTGCGGCGAGCATTGCGCGAGGGTGGCTACTTCGTAAATCTCGAGCCTACCCATAACTTCACACCCCTGAGCTGGGTGCGCGGCTGGATCTACCGACGTAACGCCCTGTTCGACGACCAGACCGAGCAGGGATTCTGGCTGTCGGACCTGGATCGCCTGTTCACCGACGCCGGCTACGAGTTGGTGGACCAGGTCTATCCCGGATTGCTGACCTACGTGCTGTACTACAATCCTGACGCATTCCCCATGCTCAACATTGGCGGCCCGGGCTTGGTCAGAACGCTGTTTCGGCTGGAGCGTCCGTTCTTTCGATCCTCCCTTGCGCGCAAGCTCTCCTTCGCGACGCTCTCAATCTGGCGCAAGCGCTCGCCGATCGGTTGCGCCGCGGCCGGAAGCTGATCCGCCGGAAGGCACAACCCACGAGCACGGCACGTGTCACCCCTCGTGCTCGTCGCCGCGCCGGTTCTGACGGTGCGACGCCAGCCAGCACGAGATGACCCAGGCGCTCGACAGAACCACGAACGGCATCAGTGGGAATTTGTAGCGATACGAAGCGGCCATGACCATGCATTGAAAGGTCGTGTAGGCGGCGAAGACGTAGCCGGTTAGCGACCAAACCGGGATCGCCGCTTGGCGATCGCGTGCGAGATAGCGGCGCAGGATCATCCAGCCGGCCACGGCAAATCCGCTGATCAGCAGCAGGTAGTAGCCCTGATTGAGGATGCGGATCGTGCGGAATGCCGTGACCGACTTGTCGTACGATGGCGAACCCAACTGGTACAGCCATTCCGCCTCGCCATCCACTGCCCAGAGGCTGAATGCCTTGATCGGCATCAAGAGCAGGAACGTTCCGGGATTTTCACTAATCCACGCCAGCGCAGCCGCCCGTGCCTGCCGATTCGATTCCACCTGTGTGGCGAGTGTGAAAGTCTTTCGTCGAAGCTCCGTCACCTCGGCGCCCGAGTCCGTCGGAAAGCCTCGCCTGGCGAGCGAACTCGGATTGTTTCCAACGTAGAGAGCCCAACCACTGTTGGTGGACACGAAAACGGGCTCTCCGAACACCAGGTAGTTGCGATAGATCCATGGGCCAAGGACCATGGCCAGACAAAGATACACCATTGCGCCGTGCGCAAGAGTCCTCATCTTGAGCCGGTGACCGTTCTCGAACAAAAAACTGATTCCAACAAGGGCCGCTGGCATCAACAGCGTCTGCGGCTTGGTTAGCGTGGCGTAACCGAAGATCAGGCCGCACAGAATCGCGGCAGGCATGGTGCGGCGCGCTATAAACAGCCACGTGCCAAGGAGGAGGAGAAACGTGTAGAAAACCTCCGTGGAAGTGAGGCTCGTATAGGCAATGTTGTTGGGGTACACCGCAAGCAGGAACACGCTGATTCGCGCAGCCGCCTCAAACCCGAACAGCTGGCGACCGAGCCCAAGCATGACGAAGAAGGTGCCCGCTGCAAAAAGCAGGTTTGCGATCAGCACTACGTTGACGTCGATCCCGAAGATGCGGTAGAGGAGCGCGATCACCGCGGGCCAGCCCACCGGCCAGTAGGCGGTCGGCACACCATCCTCGCTGAAGCCATGGCCGCGCACGATGTCCTCCGCCCGAGCGATGTACCAGCTATTGTCGGACGCCTGTTCGACCGGGACGAATGCAATCAATCCGGCACGCAAAGTCAAAAAAATCAGGAAGCAGATTGGTACAAACCACCTGTGGTGCACGATACGGTCGAGCCGCCTGGCCATCCCTGAAGACCACCGATTCGTCTCGTATGCTTGGCCATCGATTGTCATCGAGCAACTCCAGAGATCGTTCAGCTGAAGGAAAAAGAAGCATAGGAAATCCAAACGTCCTGCTCCCTGCAACGGCACCTCAAGATACAACTGTAGGACACAGACGGCGCTTCCGGCGCAACGACCGGCCGAGCATTATCTCGGCCCCCAAGAGAAGCGGTCAAGACCATTTCCTTATACAAAGCTCGAGGATAGAGTGGTAAAATTATGATTTTTCTATGATGGTGGTGTGACAGTCGGGGCTGCGAAGGAGCAGGAAGGAATCGACCTGGGCGATGTTCGGCGGAACAAGCCGGCGATCGCGTTGCTGGAGGCTCCGGCGTCGACGGCGAGCATCCCCTCGACATGGATCCATGCCGTTCCCTGTGGAAGCGCCCCCAGCCGAGTCAAGTCCAAAATTTGCTGTAAATTCTGTCGGTCGGTTTGATGATGATG
>NZ_JAMTDX010000112.1 GCF_023806625.1 Accumulibacter sp. | reverse complement strand
TGCTCGTCAGCAGGCATAGGCACGTCGCTACCTCGGGGGGCTTTCACGGTAACGATGTGCTCCTCAATATCGCGGTCTTGCAGGATGAGGTCGGCGAGTTCCTCGATGAAAACCGCGATGTATGGCAATGCCATTCCGCGCCGCCGCGCCTCGGTGATGTTAGTAACGCCGAGCGTCATGAAACGCTGATAGCGGGAATCCATCTCGGCAACAAGTTCCAGAATGCGTTCGCGCGCCATGGAAACATCTACGGCCACGTCACCGCCATAGAGGTAACTGCTGCCTTCATAGACGGCAAACTCCACTTGTTTCGGATCTATCAGCGCAAGTTGGAGTAGCGAAGGCGGGAGGCGTAGAATCAGTGACAGAATGAGCGAATGCAGGCAGACACTCTTGCCACTACCAGTCGTTCCACCCACCAGCAAGTGTGGTGCCGCAGCCAAGTCAAACGAATACGGAATGCCCAACACGTCCACTCCGGGAAAGACCACCAACTTCCCTTCCTCAACTGGCGTTGATGCAGCCCACTCGCGCAGGCGCGCGAAAAGCACCGGTTGCCAAGTATCCTCGGGCCGCGGCACATCGAGACTGATGGTTTTTGCTTCTTCGCCGGGACCAAGCGTCGGCTTCGCTTTTTGCAGGTTAAGGACAAGACTCAGACGATCCATGCCTCTTTCCAGTTTTGGTTTCTGGTTAACATCGGCAAGATAGACCTTGTAGCGCGTCACACGCGGCCCGTGCGTGAATCCGCGAACTTCCGCCGTCACTCCAATTTCCGCAAGCGCTCTCACGAGTGCTGCCGAGATATCAGTCGGCTTTTCGACCATCGCGGATTCCGGGTTCTTCGTAACCGAACGCGGCGTACCTTCCGGCAACTCCGCGCGGCGGACAATTAACGTCTCGAGGAACTTGTCGAAGTCGCCATCGGCGGCCTCCCAGTCCTGAAGCAATAAGGCCGCACCCCGATGCCAATGCTTCCTTACGGCCGCACGAAAAGAGTCCATCGAATCAATCGGAGCGAGGCCATGTCGACAGGCATGGGTGACAATCACTCCCACCCACACGCCAATGTCTTCCTGAGTAAAGAGGGATGCGGCTGGAATCTCAAGTCCCTTCGCGTCAATCCCTTCATCGGCGAAACTGCCCAGAGCTAGGGAGCGGCCGATGGCCAGACGTGCCACGTTTGCCTTGGTCGAAAGGCCAAGATTGCCCATCAGTGCAACGGTAATCCGGTCAGCCTCGGCACTCGTGCGGAAGCGCGAATTGAGTACTTGCTGTATGTTCAGTTCGCTCACCGACGACCCCTAGCAAAATACAAATCTTCAATCGCCGTGGTGCGCCCAATTCCGTCACCGACATCGACGTGTTCAAGCAAGTAGGTCTTACCTACACTGTCTTGAATGGACTTGTAAAAATGGAAGTCGATTTCCTCGTCTTGCGATAGCAGGATGACTTGCCGGCTCTTGTCCCCGGTCCAAAACTTGAGGATGTTCTCCCGATGTTTGCTGTCCAACCGGCCCAAGGGCGTATCCACCACCATCGGCGCCTTCACCCCAGACACTTTTGCCAAGCCCGCAATCAGTGCTGTGGCAAAGATCTGGTTTTCGCCAGCAGACCGCTCGAACGTAATTTCCTTGCCAGTCTTGCCACGTATTTGGGTCGTACCATCGTCAAGTATGGTGATCTTGTCGACTTGATCCTTGTGGGCAAGTTGCTTGTAGACGGTAGTCATCGCCGTCGCCAGTTCGCGCACCTTAAGCGGGAAGAGCGCAGGAACCAGTTCGTCAATGACGCGGCGAACACGTTCAGACCTGTCAATCGTTGCGCGTACTGGACTTGATTTGTCGAGCTCGTTCTTCTCGCGGCAGTATTCGGCTGTCTGCGACTGCACCTGGGATTGAAGGGTATCGAACTTCCTGTTGTCAGTTCGAATACGCTCTGCGAGAGTATCCAGCTGACTCAGAATGTCATTGAGCCTAGTTTTTAGAATTGCCAGAGTACCGTCGCGGTCTATACCTTCAAGCCGCGAAACTTTTCGACCAAGCTCGTCGATTCGTTGCTGCAAGGCGTGCTGATCATTAAGTAGGTCGTGAATCTCGCGCTGCCCGAGATTGATGGTCTCCATAAAGTCCAACGCCTTCTGCCGCAGGGTTTCACGCAGACAGCCGTGAACAACTTCTTTCGCGCAGTCTTCAGGTGGTGGATAGAAGAGACTAGCCCAAGCAGCCTCAAGACGCCCCCTAATCGCGCTGAGTTGATCGCGAGTCAAGCCGGGTTCGATTATGGGAGTGGTTTGCGCCATGAATGCAGCCTCAAACTCAGCCTTGCGTGGCTCTAGGGCGCGCTTTTCGGCATCCCACTCAGCCAGCTTCATTTCAGCAACCAGTTGTCGACGGAAATCATCCAACAGGTCTTTCGGTAACAGGTGAAACGGCAGCCGTCCTGACAGAATCTCCTCTAGACTTCGCCGACTGTCCCTAAGCTTGCTGCGCAACTGCTCGCGCTCCTCCACCAAGTCTTTGACCGTGGCGATCTCCCCGCCACCACCACCAGCTGCAGTGATGCGCTCGATCAGTGATTGCTGCTCGGCGCGCAGACGTTGCCGCTCGACCTCATTTTGCTCGGCATCCTCCTTGAGTGCCTTAAGCTGCTCTTTGTTTGCCGTCAGCGCATCGAGCAGTCTTGCAAGATTTTCTTCATCGACAGATTCGATCTCACCCCGCTTGTTTGCCTCGAAACTCTTCAGGCGTTCGGCCAAAGAGCGCAACAAGACCACGCCAAGCAAACCCTCAAGACCCTGCTTTATTTGTTCGAGCCGTGACTGGTCAGCGAGCTTCTTCACTTCCTCACCATCAAAAAAGAAGAACGGGGCAATGTGGGCAGGAACAAACTGAATGTCGTCCAGCAAATCTGCCAGATGGAACCCCTTTCGGCCGTCTTGTCTGGGAGTGTCTGGAACACCGCGAACGACTTCGCGTACTACCGCTTCTTCCTCATTGGTCCAGGTTCCATTGGCTCTGAAGTACCATTTCCGGCCAATGTCGATAGCCTTGGTCGTCGTTTTGTTGATAGTGACTCGAACACTCATGGTGTCGAGGGAGCTACGCAGTGCCTCGCCGTTGAATGCGCTTTCCAAAAGGGTGGGGTACCCCTTCTTGTGGTCAGTCCTTAGCCCTGCCCGCGCCAGGTGAACCATCGCGTCCTTGCCGTACAGACAGAGATAGAGCGCCTCAAGAATCGATGTCTTACCATACCCGTTCATGCCTCCGATCAGCACTATATTTCTGCCGTCGGCTGGTTCCGGGAACACAAAGACCTGATGCTGATAGCCTTTGAAGCATGTCAGCTCGAGTCTTGAAATCCACATACCTCCCCCCGCGTGTTGTTATTCGATGCGACCGAGAATTTCTTCGAAGCGTTGGTAGATGCCGTGCGCCCGTTCCTGATGTTGACGCTCCCGTTGAACCATCACGAGTTCGGTAAGCACATCAACGGGAACACCATGCCTTTCGCAAACCTTTTCCATCGCCGCACGGGCACGGTCATCTGCCCACAAGGGCAGGTCGCTTAAATAGGCCTCTTCAAAGTGTCCATCAGCCATTGGCTAATCCTTTTTCATTTTGCAGATCGATAGTCCAACACTGGTAGATCAGATCAAGTTCTTCGTCAGTAATCAAGCGGTCACCCAACTCGCCTTGAACTCGGAGTAGGTACTCCAGAATCTGCTTGCGTGCCTGAACCGTAAAGGGGCCGGGGATGTGTCTGCCGGCAGCGTCAAATGAGAGACGACCGTTGCGACGATGGGCCTGCCGCATTTCCGGGTTGTTCCGAATTGATTTCAACCAGTCGCGGAAGTCCACCAGTGGCTTGAAGTGGTGATTTCCTGCGTCAATAAACCCTTGCAGGCTCTTGTCCTTTTCCACCACGGTGCAGGTCCAGCAGCCGAAACGACTATTTCTCGTACCACACCCCGCTGCTTCGTTCTGACTTAGCACGACCGGACATTCGCCCCCTTCAGCATCTCGGTAGAGCTGAAACAGGTCCCGGTGGTTTCCGCCCCAAGGCGCATGGAATGAGCCCAAGATTTCCCATACGTCGTCAGTCGTCAGGTCAACAATCGGGCGGTAAATAAAGGCACCGGTCAGATCGGTGTGGGGTGTCAGATTAGATCCTCGGGCATTCTTGGATTTATCAATTGATCGCTGGCGAGTCTGGCTTTCGTCGCGCCGAACACCCAGAACCACAATCGCTGCACCATATTCAGAGATGTTGCGCTTGATGTAGCCGCTGGTTGGTTGAATTTTTAAGCGATCAGTGCACCAGCGCATTGTCATGTTTGGACTGGGATATCCCTTGCCGATCAGGAGAACCCAAAAGGTCTTGTCCAAGTCTGGTCGCGTGCGAGCCACGACGACCGGCAGGTTCAGATTCTGCGCCGCTGTCTCAATGTGCTTGGTAACTACGTCTAGGTGAGCGATAACCAGCGGGCTTTCAACCATAGTGTCGTTCGACACTATGTGAACTTCGCGGGTACGCTGCGAGGGTGGAATGGCGAGTAGTGCGTCGAACACAGCATGTGCAACGACTGTGCTATCCTTCCCACCCGAGAAACCGACAACCCAGGGGAAGCAGTGGCTCGGATCTAGATACTCATCACGAATACCACGAACAGTGTCCCGCCAGCGTTCGACAATCGACTCGTCCTTGACGACTTGTGCGCGATCGCCCACGAAAAAGCTCATCGGTAAGTCAAGGGCTGCGTTGATGGAATGCATTTGTCCTAGCATCTTGCCCAGTAGATGTGGCTCGCATTGCCGTCTCGATGCCTGCCGGAGCCGTGGGTCATGGTGCCAGAAAGTTCGCATGGCGTCCATCAAGACGCCCGCCGACAGTACAAGGGTGAGGCACCCTCTGGCCAAGGACCGTGTGCTAGGTAGGCGAAAAGTCGGCCACTGGCTGCAAGATATATGGAAAGCGCAGGTTTGTCCCCTACCTCCACGCCTAGGGCTTGCCCCAGAGCTGTGACCGCGTCAGGACGAAATCATCCAGCTTCCATGGCCGTGTGCCCCACACCAACCAGACATTTCGCGATGGCGTACCCGACAAGACCAAAGCACACGCCAACTCGAAATCCGCCCACCACCCGTAAATTTGTAAGAGAAAACAATCACTTAAAAAATCCGTACCAAATTCGCGAAGTCAGGAGGTTACGAGAGAATTGGACGCTAAGAGCGCAGATATGACATTTGCGGGGCAGGCGAGGTCAGGAGGTTTACAAGAAAAACCCCGCAAAACATGGCGTTGAGCGGGGTCTTCGTGGCTGCTGCAGAGAGTTTGCGGCCAGTGTCCTGGCGGAGACGAAGGGATTCGAACCCTTGATGCAGGTTTATGCCCGCATGCTCCCTTAGCAGGGGAGTGCCTTCGACCTCTCGGCCACGTCTCCTAAGCGGGCGAGATGATATCGGTTTCGCCGCGACCGGTCAAACCCAGGGTCGCCTTCGGCGGCTTTTCGAGCCCGAAGGCCTTGTGCAGCACGCGCACGGCGAGCTCGAGGTACCTTTCTTCGATGACCACCGAGATCTTGATCTCCGAAGTCGAGATCATCTGGATGTTGATGTTCTCCTTGGCCAGGGCGCCGAACATCCGGCTCGCCACCCCGGGGTGCGAGCGCATGCCGACGCCAACCGCCGAGACCTTGCAGATGGTGTTGTCGCCGGCGATCTCGCGCGCGCCGATCGACTGCCGGATCTGGTCGAGGATGCCGAGAGCCTTGCGGTAGTCGTTGCGGTTCACCGTGAAGGAGAAGTCGGTCGTGCCGTCACGGCCGATGTTCTGGATGATCATGTCGACGTCGATGTTCGCTTCGCCGATCGGGCCGAGGATCTGGTAGGCGATCCCCGGGCGGTCCGGAACTCCGAGCATGGTCAGTTTGGCTTCGTCGCGATTGAAGGCGATACCCGAGATGATCGCTTGTTCCATGTTCCGTTTTTCCTCAACAGTGATCAGCGTCCCTTCTCCCTCGTCCGCGAAGCTCGACAGGACACGGAGTTTGACCTTGTACTTGCCGGCGAACTCGACCGAACGGATCTGCAGGACCTTCGAGCCCAGGCTGGCCATTTCGAGCATTTCCTCGAAAGTGATGCTCTCCAGCATGCGTGCTTCGGGAACGACGCGCGGGTCGGTGGTGTACACGCCGTCGACGTCGGTGTAGATCTGGCATTCGTCGGCCTTCAGCGCCGCCGCCAGAGCGACCGCCGAAGTATCCGACCCGCCGCGGCCGAGGGTGGTGATGTTGCCGTGCTCGTCGGCACCCTGGAACCCGGCGACGACGACGACGTTGCCGTCGGCGAGCGCCTTGCGCATCCTTTCCTGGTCGATCTTGAGGATCCGGGCCTTGGTGAAGGTGCTGTCCGTCAGGACCCGGACCTGCGGGCCGGTGAAGCTCTTCGCCTTGAGGCCGAGTTCGTGCAGCGCCACGGCGAGCAGGCCGATGGTCACCTGTTCTCCGGTCGCGGCGATCACGTCGAGTTCGCGCGGGTCGGGCGAGGAGGAGATCTCCCTGGCCAGCGCCAGCAGGCGGTTCGTTTCGCCGGCCATCGCCGACGGGACGACGATGATCTCGTGTCCCTGGGCCTGCCAGCGCGCGACGCGTCGGGCGACGTTCTTGATGCGCTCGGTCGAGCCGACCGAAGTACCGCCGAACTTCTGGACGATCACTGCCATTACATATCCGTGACGGAGAGCGGGAAGGGCGCCATTTTAGGGAATCTCCGCCGACATGGCAAAAGCGCTCGCGGCTTTCCGCGCGGCCCTGCCGCGTGCCTTGCAATTCCCCGGGAAATGCTTATAGTGTAGCTACTTACCAGAGTCATACTGGGCCAAATCCTGGCTGGCCGTGGCCGATGCTGCCGTACTGACCTCAGGAGTTGTCGGAAAGGATACTGATGAGCACCGCGAAAGTCGTCGAGAAAGTTGATCCTCGGGAAATCCGTCGCAAGCTGGGCATGAATCAGCAGCAGTTCTGGTCGAAAATCGGTGTCACGCAGAGCGGCGGTTCGCGCTATGAAAGTGGGCGCAACATGCCGAAACCGGTACGCGAGTTGCTGCGTCTCGTGCATGTCGAGCAGATCGACATCCAGCGGTGCAAGCGCGAGGACTTCGAAGTCGCGGAGTATCTCAAGGCCGAGGATCCCGAACTGTTCAAGACGCTCAGGAAGGCCGCGCGCAACAAGCTCAAGAAGCCTGCCTGATTCCCCGAGGGGTGTGCTCAGCCGGTTTTGAGCAGTTCTCGGGCGTGCTCTCGGGTGATCGCGGTGATCTCGATCCCGCCAAGCATCCGCGCGATTTCCTCGACCCGCGCCTCGCCGTGTAAAGCCGAGACCCGGCTGCGCAGCTCTTCTCCTTCGCGGGTCTTGCTGACCTGCCACTGCCAGTCGGCGCGCGCGGCGACCTGTGGCAGGTGGGTCACGCAGAGCACCTGCCTCTCACGCCCGAGTTCACGAAGCAGTCGTCCGACGACCTCGGCGACGCCGCCGCCGATGCCGACATCGACCTCGTCGAAGATCAGCGTCGGGACGCTCGCCGCCTGACTGGTGACCACCTGGATGGCCAGGCTGATCCGTGAGAGCTCGCCGCCCGAGGCCACCTTGGCCAGTGGCCGTGCTTCGTTGCCGGCGACACCGCCCAGGCGGAACTCGACCTGCTCGAAGCCGGCGGCGGTGCCTCCATCGACCGGAATCAGTCCGACTTCGAGACGCCCGCTGCCCAGTGCGAGCTGCTGCATGACCTCGCTGACCTCGCGTCCGAGCGCTTCGGCCGCTTCACGGCGGCGCGTCGACAGCTCGCCGCCGAGCCGTTCGTAGTCGGCGCGCGCGGCCGCAGCCCGGGCGGTGAGCGCCGCGAGGTCGGTCGCCTCGCCGAGAGCGGCGAGCCTCTGCCGGCAGCCGGCGAGCAGATTCGCCAGATCGTCTGGCGCGCAGCGGAACTTGCGTGCGCAGCCGAGGACCGCCTCGATGCGCCGTTCGACTTCGGCGAGCCGGCGCGGGTCGAGGTCGACGCGGCCAGCGTAGCGACGCAGCGTCGAGATCGCGTCGGCGAGTTCCGCGTGCGCGGCCTGGAGCACGGCGACGACTTCGGACAGCGCCGGGTCGTAATCGGCGAGCTCTTCGAGCCGGCCGGCCACGGCGGCGACCTGCATCTCGCACGCGTTCTCGTTCTCGGCGAGGACCTGGAGGGCGAACTGCGCGCCGTCGACGAGGCTCGCCGCGTGCGCCAGCCGCCGGTGTTCTTCGTTGAGCGCCTGCCACTCGTCGGCCGAAAAGCCCAGCGCCTGCAGTTCGTGGACCTGCCATTCGAGCTGTTCGCGCTCGGCAGCCAGCGCTTCGCTGCCGCTCGTCGCGGCGTCGAGGGTGCGCTGCGCCTCACGCCAGTTGCGCCAGGCGGAACCGAGTTCGGCGACCCTCGAGTCGAGCTGCGCGTGGCCATCGAGCAGTGCGCGCTGCGCGTCGCTGCGGAGCAGCGACTGGTGCGCGTGCTGGCCGTGGATGTCGACGAGCGACTCGGCGACCTCGCGCAGTTGCTGTACGGTTGCCGGAGAGCCGTTGAGGTAGGCGCGCGAGCGCCCGTTGCTGTCGACCACTCGGCGCAGGAGGAGGCCGGCTTCGGCGTCCAGGTCGTGTTCCCTGAGCCATTGCGCGGCCGGCAGGGCGCGGTTGAGGTCGAACTCGGCGGTCACTTCGGCGCGATCGCTGCCGCTGCGGATCATTGCCGTGTCGGCCCGGTCACCGAGTGCGAAGGCCAGCGCGTCGACGAGGATCGATTTGCCGGCGCCGGTTTCGCCGGTCAGCGCGCCGAACCCGGACCCGAAATCGAGTTCGAGCCGGTCGACGAGCACGAAGTCGCGGATGGTCAGTCTGCAGAGCATGCGGCCGGCTCAGTTCGAGGTGGGGTGTTCCTTCGGCCGCTCGCTCCAGTGCAGCTTCTGGCGAAGCATCGCGAAGTAGCTGTACGTCTTCGGATGGAGCAGGCAGATCGAGTATTCGGAGCGACGGATGCGCACCCTGTCGGCGTTGCGCAGATCGACGGTGACCTGGCCGTCGAAGTGCGCTCGCGAGTCGGTCGCGTGGACGATGCGGATCTCGATCTCGCTGCGGTCGCCGACGAGGATCGGGCGGTTGCTCAGCGCGTGCGGGCAGAGCGGGACGAGCGCGATCGCCGAGACCAGCGGGTGGATGATTGGCCCGTTGGCCGAGAGCGAATACGCCGTCGAGCCGGTCGAGGTGGCGACGATCAGACCATCGGAACGCAGGTGATAGATGAACTCGCCGTCGATGAACAGTTCGAGTTCGATCATCCGGCCGATCGCACCCTTGTCGACGACGACGTCGTTGAGCGCGAGGTTCGAGAAGACCGTGCGCTCGTCACGAACGATTTCGGCGTCGAGCAGCATTCGCGTCTCGGGGACGAAGCGACCGTCGAGCAGTTCGTCCATGCAGGTCAGCATGTCGGCGCGCGCGATGTCGGTCATGAAGCCCAGGCGCCCCTGGTTGACCCCGACCAGGGGTACGCGGTAGCGGGCGAGATGTCGCGCCGCATTGAGCATCGTTCCGTCGCCGCCGACGACGATCGCCAGGTCGGCATGCGCGCCGAGCCAGGCGAAGCTGCCGCTGGCCCAACTGCCGAGTTCGAGTCGCGAGACAACGTTGCGGGCAGTTTCTTCCTCGATCAGGACGGTCATCCCCCGTTCGTGGAGGTGCCTGACGAGCAGGCGGAGCGATTCGGCGATTTCCGGGCTGTGGTACTTGCCGATCAGCGCGATCGTCCGGGGCAACTGAGTGCCATCGGCCAACGCGTCGGAAAGGACGGTGTTCATGGAGCGAATTAAACCACAAATCAGCATCCTGCCGCCGGGCCCCGGGAATGACGTTTTTTTGTAGAATCGAAGGCATGCTCGACGATCGCGCCCGGACGCTGCTCAAGACCCTGATCGAACGCTACATCGCAGAAGGCCAGCCGGTCGGCTCGCGCGCGCTGTCGCGCTATTCGGGGCTCGATCTGTCTCCGGCGACGGTGCGCAACGTGATGGCCGACCTCGAGGAGATCGGTCTGCTGGCCAGTCCGCATACTTCTGCAGGCAGGGTGCCGACGGCACGCGGCTACCGCTTCTTCGTCGACAGCCTGCTGACCGTCCAGCCGCTGGCCAAGGAGAAGCTCGAAGCGATCGAAGGGCAGCTCGTGCCGTCGGATCCGAGACAGCTGATCAGCAACGCTTCGCACCTGTTGTCCGAACTCACCCATTTCGCGGGAATCGTTCTGGCCCCGCGCCGGCTCGCGCCGAAGATCCGGCAGATCGAGTTCGTCAGCCTCTCCGACCGTCGCGTGCTGCTGATTCTGGTCACCTCCGACGGGGACGTGCAGAACCGGCTGCTCTTTCCGGCGCGCGCCTACACGTCGGCCGAGCTGGTGGTGGCGACGAACTACCTCAACCAGCACTTCGTCGGACAGGACTTCGAACAGATCCGCTGCCGCGTCCATGACGAACTCGAGGCGCTGCGCGGCGACCTGCAGGTGCTGATGCAGGCGGCGCTTGCGGCGGGTGACGAGGCGATGAAGGCGCCGGCCGACCGTTACGTGATTTCGGGCGAGAGCAACCTGCTCGACGTCGAGGAGTTCGCGTCGAACATGAAGCGGCTGCGCGAGCTCTTCGACCTGTTCGAGCAGCGCACCGCGCTGATGCAGCTGCTCGACCTTTCGCGCCGTGCGGAGGGGGTGCAGATTTTCATTGGCGGCGAATCGGGTCTGGCTCCGCTCGACGAGTGCAGCGTGATCACCGCGCCGTACGAGGTCGACGGCCAGGTCGTCGGATCGGTCGGGGTGATCGGGCCGACGCGAATGGCCTACGAGCGGATCATCCCGATCGTCGACATCACCGCCAGGCTGCTGTCTTCGGCGCTGACCTATCAGGCGAGGTGCTGATGTCGCGCTTCATCGCCGAACCGGCGTATCGTCACGGCTCGCCGGCGCACACCGGCATCGTGCTGATCAACCTGGGGACGCCCGACGAGCCGAGCGCGCAGGCAGTCAGGCGCTACCTGCGCGAGTTCCTCGCCGATCCGCGCGTCGTCGAGATACCGCGTCCGCTCTGGTGGCTGATTCTCAACGCGATCATCCTGCCGCTCAGGCCGCGCCGTTCGGCCGGGAAGTACGCCGCCATCTGGACCGTCGACGGCTCGCCGCTGAAGGTGCATGTCGAGCGCCAGGCCAAGCTGCTGCGCGGCTTTCTCGGCCAGTCGGGGCACCGGGTGCTCGTCGATTACGCGATGCGCTACGGCGAGCCGTCGATTCCGGCGACGATGTCGCGGCTCAAGGCGGCGGGCTGCACGCGGATTCTCGTGCTCCCGCTCTACCCGCAGTATTCGGCGAGCACGACCGGCAGCGCGCTCGATGCCGTTGGCGACTGGCTGAAGCGCGTACGCAACCAGCCCGAGGTCCGCACGGTGAGGGGGTTCAACGACCATCCCGGGTACATCGAGGCGCTCGCAGCGAGCGTCCGTGAACACTGGGCGAGCCACGGCAAGCCCGACCGCTCGTACCGGCTGCTGATCAGTTTCCACGGGCTGCCGCGCTACACGCTCGACCGCGGGGACCCGTACCACTGCGAGTGTCGGAAGACCGCCCGGCTGCTGACCGAGGCGCTCGGCCTTGCCGACGACGCGTGCGTCGTCTGCTTTCAGTCGCGCTTTGGCCGCGCTGAATGGCTGCAGCCGTACACCGCGGCGACGATCCGCTCGCTTGGCGAGCAGCGCGTCAGGCGGGTGGACGTCATTTGCCCGGGCTTCACCGCCGACTGTCTGGAGACGCTCGAGGAGATCGCCATCGAAGGCCAGGCCGAGTTCCTCCGCGCTGGGGGAATGGAGTTCCGGATGATCCCGTGTCTCAACGAGCGCGCCGACTGGATTCACGCGCTGGCCGACCTCGCGGCGACTCACCTGGCCGGTTGGCCGACGCGCAGCGATGCCGACCCCGCGGCGCTCGAACTCAGCGCGCTGCGCGCGAAGGCGCTCGGCGCGTCTTGCTGAGCCGACGCTCTCCGATCCGTCAGTCGCGCGCAGCCGTCGCGCCGCGGACCGGGTGCCGGGCCTGGACATCGGCAGGCCCGGCACCGCTCAGTCCATCGCTTCGTAGAGCGGCAGTGTCAGGAACTCGGGATAGTCGGGAGTCAGCGACATCCGGTCGAAGATCACCGCTGCCTGGTCGTAGGTCGCCGTGTCCTCGCCCTGGGCGCTGACCGTCGCCTTGACCTTGGCCAGTTCGTCGCCGATCATCGTGCGCACCATCTCGGCGGTGACCTTGCGCCCGTCGTCGAGGATGCCCTTCGGCGAAACGACCCACTGCCAGACCTGCGAACGCGAGATCTCGGCCGTGGCCGCGTCTTCCATCAGGTTGTGGATCGGCACGCACCCGTTGCCGGCGAGCCAGCTGCCGAGGTAGTGGATGCCGACGTTGATGTTGTTGCGCAGCCCCGCCTCGGTGATCGGCTGCGACGGCTGGAAGTTCAGGAAGTCGGCGGCGGTGAAGGTTTCGTCGCGCTGCTTGTCCCACTGGTTCGGGCGGTCACCGAGCACCTTGCGGAACTCCTCGGCGGCGATTGCGACGAGGCCCGGATGCGCGACCCAGCCGCCGTCGAAGCCGTCGTTGGCGTCGCGCGCTTTGTCGTGGCGGATTCCGGCGAGAGCCTTCTCGTTGGCCACGGGGTCGTTCTTGATCGGGATCAGCGCGCTCATCCCGCCCATCGCCGGCGCTCCGCGCTTGTGGCAGACCTTGACCAGCTGCAGCGCGTAGCTGCGCATGAACGGAACTTCCATGGTGATCGCGCCGCGGTTGGCGAGGCAGAAATCGGGATTCTTCTTGAACTTCTTGATGCACGAGAAGATGTAGTCCCAGCGCCCGGCGTTGAGGCCCGCCGAATGCTCGCGCAGTTCGTAGAGGATTTCCTCCATCTCGAAGGTCGCCAGGATCGTCTCGACGAGCACCGTGGCCTTGATCGTTCCGCGTGGCAGCCCTACGTGATCCTGAGCCATGATGAAAATGTCGTTCCACAGCCGGGCCTCGAGGTGCGACTCCATCTTCGGCAGGTAGTAGAACGGGCCGGCACCGCGTGCGATCTGTTCCCTGGCGTTGTGGAAGAAGACGAGGCCGAAGTCGAAGATGCCGCCGGAGACCCGCTGACCGTCGACGGTGACGTGCTTCTCGTCGAGGTGCCAGCCACGCGGCCGGATCTGCAGCGTGGCGATCTTGTCGTTGAGCGCGTACTGCTTGCCGACTTCATTGGTGAACGAGAGCTGGCGGCGGATCGCCTGGAAGAGATTGACCTGGCCCTGGATCTGGTTGTCCCACTTCGGACTGTTCGAGTCCTCGAAGTCGGTCATGTACGAGTCGGCGCCCGAGTTGAACGCGTTGATGATCATCTTCGCCTCGACCGGGCCGGTGATCTCGCTGTGGCGGCGCTCGAGCGCTTTCGGCAGAGGGGCGATCCTCCAGTCGCCCTCACGGATGTGCCGGGTCTCGGGGAGAAAATCGGGCAGCTCACCGGCGTCGATCCGCGCCTGGCGGGCGATGCGCACTTGCAGAAGTTCCTGCCGGCGGCCCTCGAAGGCCCGGTGCAGCTTGGCGACGAAAGCCAGCGCGTCGGGGGTGAGAATGGTTTCGTAGCCAGGCTTGATCGGCGCGTTGATTTGCATTCCGGCGGGCAGGTCGAGGCTCATGCGGGGACTCCTGTCGATGGGTTATGATGCAGTGCAAGAATTCTATTGGACCCGCTGGCGAAAGAGAATAGCGAAGGGCATCAAAGTATCTTTTACTTGCAGTATCGAATCGACCCCGTGGATCACCTCAGACAGCTCCAGGCTTTCGTGAATTCGGCAACCCGCGGCAGCCTGTCTGCGGCAGCGCAACTCGAAGGGGTCACGCCGGCCGTGATCGGTCGCCGCCTGGACGCGCTCGAGGCGCGCCTCGGCGTCAGGCTGCTGTTGCGGACGACCCGGCGCCTGTCGCTGACCTTCGAGGGGCAGGCCTTTCTCGAAGACTGCCAGCGGCTGCTCACCGATCTGGCGAACGCCGAAGCGGCCGTCTCGCTCGGCGGGATCCGCGCCAGCGGACACCTCAAGGTGTCGGCACCCGCGGGCTTCGGACGCCGTCACGTGGCACCGCTGGTCGCCGCGTTCATGGATGCGAACCCCGGGGTGACGGTATGCCTCGATCTGACCGACAGGGTCGTCGATCTGGTCAACGAAGGGGTGGACTGCGCGGTGCGCATCGGCGAAATGGCGGATTCGAGTCTGGCCAGCAGCAAGCTCGGCGAGATGCGCCGGGTGGTCGTGGCCAGCCCGGCGTATCTTGCGGCGCGCGGTGTTCCCGAATCACCAGGCGATCTCGCGGCGCACAACTGCCTGTCGCTCGACCGCCAGCGCGGCTGGATGTTGCGCGATACGCCGGGTGGCGTGGTGAGCAGCCGCAAGGTCTCGGGAAATTTTGAGTGCAACGACGGCGCCGTGCTGCACGAATGGGCGCTCGCCGGAAAGGGGCTGGCCTGGCGATCGATCTGGGAAGTCGGCGATGACCTGCGCGGTGGCCGGCTGGTTTCGCTGCTCGACGATTACGCTGCGCCGCCGGTCGGCATCCACGCGGTGTTTCCGGAACGACGTCACCTGCCGCTGCGCGTTCGCCTGTTCATCGACCAACTCAGGCAGACCTTCGGCGATCCGCGCTACTGGTCAGGTCCGGGCTGACGATCGGGCCCGGCTGCAAGGCGCGCTGCGGTCGGGGAAAGGCGCGCGAGCGCTCACTCGGTGGTGCCCGCGGCGGCCTTCCTGGCTGCTCTGAGCAGCGCCTTGCGGGCCTTCTCGGCCCTGATGTGGGCCAGTGCCTGCGCTTTGTTGCACTCCTTGCAGTACGAGTGCAGGCCGTCCGCGCTGCGCGAGTTCTTGTGGAAGTCGAGCACCGATTTCTCCTGCTTGCACTTGACGCAGACCTTGGTGTCTCCGCCCGGAGCGGCTTCCGGCGACTGCGCCGGCCGTGGCGTAGTCGCGGGGGTGTCGGCACGGGCGGGTGGCAGGGGATCCTGACGGGCTCTGGTGGCGCCGGCTGCGGCGTACAGGGACGGCTCGATCTGCCCTTCGGACGACCGCCCGTGCGGGTCGCCAGGATCGGTAGACAGGCCTGGCGCCCGAGGGAAAGACAAGGATTCCATTCGCGAGTCCAGAAACAATACTGATCATCTGAAGCCGGTCGACGGCTTGTCGGACGGCGTATTCCCGACTGCTGCGCTGCCGGCATCCGACGACCGGTGGGACGGTTCGCGGACGAGTGTGCAGCGGCGTATCAGTTTTTCCCAGTGTGGCAGGGCGATCTGCCAGGCCATTGCTGGTCCCAGCAGTTCTTCCTTGGCTTCACAAAGCCGGTGGTCGGGGCGTGGCCGCTACCCGGCGTCCGTCTCGGGATTGTCTTCGGGTGGATCAAGATAAGCAAAGGTTATGCCGAGGCATCAATTGTATGTATTTATCAGTCGCTTGCTTGAGGAAGCGTGACGTTCCGCGCGGCCCAAAAGCTCGCGGTGTAAAAAAATCTGACAGGGAAATACTTGGCATTCGCGCCGCGACGCACTGTCGATTGGCGGGGGCGATGGATGTGGACAGGTCGCGTCCGCATCAGGCCAGCGAAGCGACCGGCAGGAGATGTTCGAGCAATCGTGGTGAGCGGCTCGAGGGTGTCGCGGGTCGCCAGGCGGTTCAGCGCCCGTCAGTCGGCCGACGCGTTACCAGGGCTCGATGCGCAGCTCGGTGGGGTCGAGGACCAGATAGTGTGCGCAGCGGCGCTCGTCGCGACTGCCATCGTCGCTGACGATCACGATTCGCTGCCGGCCATCGATGATCGCCGGGCATACGCCCTCGGCGCGCTCGAGGCCGGGCAGGCCGGGAACCAGTACGCGGCGCGTCCTCTCCCCGGCGACACCGCTCCAGAACCAGAGCTGGAAGTGTGATCGCTCGCGGGCCACCGGCCCGGCGATCACCAGATAGCCGTCGAGACAGGGGACGTGGGCGATGTCGCGAATGCCGTTGCCGTCGAGGTTCATCGTCCAGAGGTGCCGCGCGATTCTTGGCTCTTCCCGGCCAGCGGGCAACGCTTCGGGGTTTTCGACACACGCGATGATCGCCTGCCGATCGATCAGCGGGCTGCGGAAACCGAGCATCAGCACTCCGAGACGCGCATGCCTCTCGAGGCCTTCGATGTTCAGACCGCCTCGCGCCTTGACGTCGCGAACCTTGGCGGCGTCTGCGAGGAGCGGATGAGCCGCGGTCAGCGCCTCCTTCAGGCCGACGATCAGTGCTGGCTCGAGCATACGCCCATCGGCGACGCGAAAGCGCAGCAGCCTTTCCCGATTGGCCCGGGTCTGTCCGGAACCGCTTCGCGAGTGCGAAGTCAGCGCCCAGACGTAACCGTGGTCATCGACGGTCACCGCTTCGAGGTCGTCGAGGCTCCAGAATTCCTCGTCGTCCGAAACTCCTGGCATCGGTTCGAGCCGGCTGCAGCTGACCGCCCCGTCGCCGATCCGCAGCAGGGTGAAGGGTTGCTCCTCTTCGTCTTCGACGACGATGAACGCGCCGTCGGGAAGCTGGCGTATCCCCGAAGGCTCGTAAGAACCGGTGAGCGTCAGGAAACGCGGCAGGTCGTCGGCGGGCATGATCGCTCTTGTTCCTCAGGGGTCGGCGGGTCTCGCGTCGTGCATCAGCACTCGGGCGGTTGCCAGAGCACGCTGTGGACAGTATCCGGCTGGCGATCGGCGTCGTCAATCGCCCCCCGCGGTGCCCGCGACAGGCCGGCGCAGGGCGATTGCGTGCGCCGCCTGTGGTATCTTTGGCCCTCTCGTACAACCGGAGACCGGGCTGATGACTGGACACCGTCTGAGTGCCGCGATCCTCGCGTCGGCCTTCCTGGCTGCCTGCGCGACGGCCGGGTCGCCGGATGGCCGCGAAGTATCCGGCGATCGATCATCCGAGGCAAGGCAAAAGCGACAGAAGCAGCTGAGCTTCCGTCTGGGCAGCGGCCTGTATCGCTGCGAACTCGGACAGACGGTCGACGTGCGGAGGGTAAGCGAAACACCCGGCCAGATCGAGATCGGCTGGCAGGGAAACCGGCATACGCTGCAGCGTGAAGCGTCGGCTTCGGGTCTGCCGCGTTACGAGGATGGCCGAGTGGGGCTGCTGTGGATCGATCTGCCGTGGAAGAGCGTGCTGATGGACACGAACACCGGCCGGCCGCTGGCCAACGAATGCAAGCTCGCTCGCGAGCGGGCGGCAGACGGCTGACTGTCGTCTGCGGGCTGCGGCGGATGCGGCCGCGACGCTTCCGGCTCTACCAGAGCCTGCTGCCGAAGTTCCTGGCGAAGGCGTCGGCGATCTGGTCGCGAGTCGGCCGATGGTTCTGGCCACCGCGATGGGCGACCTTGATCGCTCCCATCAGCGCCGCCAGACGTCCCGTCTTCTCCCAGTCCCAGCCGGCCGAAATCCCGTAGAGCAGCCCCGAGCGGTACGCGTCGCCGCAGCCGGTCGGGTCGACGACGGCCTCGGCCCGAACACAGGGGATTTCGTGGCGGCGCCCGTTCGCGTGGATGTGCGATCCCGCTCCGCCGCGGGTGACGACCAGCGCCTCGACCTCTCTGGCGAGCCGATCGAGCGGCCGGCCGGTCCGGTCGCAGAGCAGTTTTGCCTCGTAGTCGTTGAAACACGCGTAGGTCGCCAGGCGCATGAACTTCATCAGATCGTCGCCGGAGAACATCGGCAGACCCTGGCCAGGATCGAAGACAAAGGGTACGCCTGCGGCAGAGAGGTCGACGGCGTGCTGGAGCATCCCGTCGCGCCCGTCTGGAGCGACGATCGCCAGCGTCGCGCCGTCGACCTCGGCAACCCGGTTGTGGTGCGAAAAGCTCATCGCCCCGGGATGGAACGCGGTGATCTGATTGTCGTCGAGATCGGTGGTGATGAAGGCCTGAGCCGTGAAGCTGCCGGAAATTCGGCGAACGTACGCTCGCGACAGCCCGAGTTCATCGAGCCGAGCCAGGTAGGCATCGGCATCGTCGCCGACGGTGGCCATGATCGCCGGTTCGCCACCGAGCAGCTTGAGGTTGTAGGCGATGTTTCCAGCACAGCCGCCGAACTCGCGGCGCATCTCGGGAACCAGGAAAGCCACGTTCAGGATATGGATCTGCTCGGGAAGGATGTGGTTCCGGAAACGATCATGGAAGACCATGATGTTGTCGAAAGCGATCGAGCCACAGATCAGGATGGACATGTCAGGCGGCAGCCTCCCGGCGACGGTCGAAGGGGCGCGAGTATAGCACCGATGCGTAGCACGCTGGCCGGCCGCAGTCGCCGGGCAGGCGCCCGGATCACGGGTAGAACACGTAGAGCCGGTAACCCGCGGCGCTGATTTCTCTGGCTTCCAGCCAGAGGCGGACTTCGACCTCCGACCGTGCGGCAAACCCACTCTCGCCGGCGACCGAGTCCGGGAGGTACTCGTCGGGTAGCAGCACTCGCCGGGCTATCGCCCGGTCGCTGGTGTCGGTCAGCGTCAGTTCGAGCGCGGGATAGGCTTGGGCATAGTTTGCCCGATTGCGCAGTGTCGCCTGCAGCGCGAGCAACCTGTCGCGTGCGGTATCGTCGGCGTGCAGGTCGGAGCTTTCGATGCTCAGCAGGTCGGCGTGGCGTGAGAGGGGCATGTCGCTGCCGAGTGCCTCGCTCAGCGCTTCGAATGCGGGTCTCAGGCCGGGTGCCGAGTTGGCGATCGGCGTCCGGAAGTGGAAGACGATCTGGGCGGCGAGGCTCAGGACGAGCAGACCCGCGGCGAGCCGGTACGGCCGCTGCGGCGCGATCGCTTCGGCCGATGTCCCGGACTCGGGGTGAACTCCGGAAGGCGCTTCGCTCCGGCTGGTCTCGATTGCCGGCCGGTTGTCTGCGGCCGGCGCTGGCTCGCGCGCCAGCGGCGCTTCCGCTTCGGGAAAGGCCGACTCGCTGGCCAGCAGGGAGGTGCGCGCGGGCGAGCCGACTGACTGGTCGGCGAGATCGACGGCCTGGCGCGTCAACGCCACGGAGGCGGGTGGTGGAGCGGAGCTTTCCACGGCCGGGCCCGGCGTAGTGCGGGCCTCGCGCGGGTGGGCCGCACTGGCCTCGGCTGATCGCGGAAGCAGCGCGGCGTCAGTCGGGTGGCGCCTCTCGGGGGCTGGCGAGGGAGTTGCGGGCTGCTCGCCGTCCGCCCCTTCGTCGTCGAGCAGCGAATCGAGCGCGTTGAACACCGCGCGGCACTGCCCGCAGCGGACCTTGCCGGCGCGCGCCTTGAGCTGCTCGGAGGTCACCCGGAAGGTCGTCCGGCAAGCCGGGCAACGGGCTTTCATCGTTTCAACCCTTGACCCCGGTCAGGCAGACCCAGCCCTCGCGTGTTCCGGCGACCTCGAGACGGAGATACGGCGCGTAGGCGGCGACGAGGCCTTCGGCCTGCTCGACGAGGATCCCGGAGAGGACCAACTGGCCCGCGCAGCGCAGGTGGCCGCAAAGCGCCGGGGCGAGGACCTTGAGCGGATTGGCCAGGATGTTCGCCAGGACGACGTCGAACTGGCCCCGGACGGCCTCGGCCGAGTCCTGGATGCTCACCACCGCAGCGTTGAGGTCGGCATTGTGCTTCGCCGCGGTGAGCGCCTGGGCGTCGATATCGACGCCGAGCACTCTGCCTGCGCCGAGGCGCGCTGCAGCGATCGCGAGAATGCCCGAACCGCAGCCGTAGTCGAGCACCGACGCGCCCGGGACGAGATGTCGGTCGAGCCATTCGAGGCACAGCCGGGTCGTCGGGTGGGAACCGGTGCCGAAAGCCATCCCCGGGTCGAGGACGAGGACCGTCGCCTCGGGATCCGGGGCCTCGTGCCATGATGGAACGATCCACAGGCGGCTCGAGATGCGGATCGGCTCAAACTGCGACTGGGTCAGGCGAACCCAGTCCTGCTCGGCGATCTCCTCCTCGGCATACGCGGGAAGCGCTTCGAGACCGGCCAGACGCGCGCAGGTTCCGAGCAGCTCGCGAGCGTCGGCCTCGGCGGGGAGCAGCGCGCTGACTCGCGACCTTTGCCAGCCGGGGGTGCTGATCGATCCGGGCTCGCCGTACTGCGGGCGTTCCTCGGCCGTTCCGGCGTCCGCGTCCTCAATGCTCGCGGCGAGCGCCCCGGCTTCGAGGAGCAGGTCAGCGAGCTTCTCGGCGTGCTGGCAGTCGGTCTGAATGCTGAGGGAGAGCCAGGCCATCGACCTTCGGTGCCGCTCAGCTGGCTTGCTTGACTTCGCCCTTGGCGGCGAGCCGCTGCTCGAGGTAGTGGATGCTGACGCCGCCCTCGACGAAGCGTGCGTCCTGCAGCAGATCCTGGTGCAGCGGGATGTTCGTCCGGATTCCGTCGATGCTCATTTCGGAGAGGGCCGTGCGCATGCGGCGGATCGCCTGCTCGCGGCTGTCGCCGTAGGCAATGACCTTGCCGATCATCGAGTCGTAGTGCGGCGGGATCGTGTAGCCCTGATAGATGTGCGAATCGACGCGGATGCCCGGTCCGCCCGGCGGGTGATAGAAGAGAATCCTGCCCGGAGAGGGAACGAAGGTGAACGGATCCTCGGCATTGATCCGGCATTCGATCGCATGTCCGCGGAAGGTCAGATCGCGTTGCCGGAAGCGCAGTCTGTCGCCGGCAGCGATGCGGATCTGTTCGGCGACGATGTCGATCCCGGTGATCAGTTCGGTGACCGGGTGCTCGACCTGGATGCGCGTGTTCATTTCGATGAAGTGGAACTGACCGTTCTCGTAGAGGAACTCGAAGGTTCCCGCACCACGGTAGTTGATCCTCCGGCAGGCCTCGGCGCAGCGTTCGCCGATCCGCGGGATGTAGCGCGTCGGGATCCCCGGTGCCGGTGCTTCCTCGATGATCTTCTGATGGCGGCGCTGCATCGAACAGTCGCGCTCGCCAAGATAAACGGCGTTGCGGTAGCTGTCGGCGAGCACCTGGATCTCGACGTGCCGCGGATTCTCGAGATACTTTTCGAGATAGACGTTCGGATTGCCGAAGAAGCTTTGCGCCTCGCTACGGGTCATGGTCACCGCATTGACCAGCGCCGCTTCGGTGTGTACGACGCGCATCCCTCGCCCGCCGCCGCCACCGGCGGCCTTGATGATCACCGGATAGCCGACGTCCCGGGCAATACGCAGAATCTCAGCCGGGTCCTCGGGCAGCGCGCCCTCCGAACCCGGGACACAGGGGACGCCGGTGATGCGCATCGCCTCCTTGGCCGAAACCTTGTCGCCCATCAGACGGATCGTCTCCGGTCGCGGCCCGATGAACACGAACCCCGACGACTCGACCCTTTCGGCGAAGTCCGCGTTTTCCGAAAGGAAGCCGTAGCCCGGGTGGATCGCCTGCGCATCGGTGACTTCGGCGGCCGAGATGATCGCCGGGACGTTGAGGTAGCTCTGCGCCGAAGGCGCGGGACCGATGCACACCGACTCGTCGGCCAGCCGCACGTACTTCGCTTCGCGATCGGCCTCGGAATGGACGACCACCGTCTTGATGCCCAGCTCGCGGCAGGCACGCTGGATACGCAGTGCGATTTCTCCACGATTGGCGATGAGGACTTTGCCGAACATGAGGGAACTGCTCCTTGAGGTGACTTCTGGCTGGCGGCGATCCCCGTGGGGCCGGTGTTCCGGGCCTCGCGTGCGGGGCGGGCGACCTGAACGCGACAACCGGCGACGGCGAGGTCGTCTCAGCCGAGGACCAACAGCGGCTCGCCGTACTCGACCGGCTGTCCGTTCTCGATCAGGATCGCCTTGACCGTCCCGGCGCGCTCGGCCTCGATCTCATTGAGCAGTTTCATCGCTTCGATGATGCACAACGTATCGCCGGCCTTGACCATGCTGCCGACCTGAACGAAGGGCTCGGCGCCGGGACTCGCGGCACGGTAGAAGGTGCCGACCATCGGCGCCTTGATCACTTCGCCGTCGGGCAGTGGTGGCTGGTCCGGAGCACTCGCGGGCTGCGCGGCAGGTGCAGCGGGCTGGGCGACGTGTACCATCGGCAGATGGCTAGGCGGCGCCAGCGGTGAACCGTAGCGAACGATGCGCACCTTTTCCTCGGGGTCGTTGATCTCCAACTCGGTGATGCTCGACTCCTCGACAAGATCTATGATTTTCTTGAGTTTTCTCAGGTCCATTAGGTTCCCTCCCGATATTCGTTCTGCTCCCGGATCACCCCTGCCCGTAGCCGTGTTGCCGGTCAGGGCGACCGATACGCGATTCCACGCGGCGTGCCCGTGCGCTAGCGCTGTCCGCTCGCAACGCTCTGTTCAACAGCGCTCACCGGATTTCCCTCTGGTCACGCCGGGTTGCTGAAGGTGGCTCACTCGCTGGCCATCCTGCGCAGGATGTATTCGAGGGCCAGCAGGTAGCCGTCGCTACCCAGACCGCTGATTACTCCGATCGCCAGGTCGGAGAAGTACGACTGATGGCGGAAGGGCTCGCGGGCATGGACATTGGACAGGTGCACCTCGACGAAGGGGATGCCGGTCCCTGCGAGGGCGTCACGGAGCGCGATGCTGGTGTGCGTGTACGCGGCGGGATTGATGATCAGATAGCCGATTCCCTGGGCGCTGGCGGCGTGGACGCGTTCGATCAGGGCTCCCTCGTGGTTGCTCTGAAATGCCTCGAGCAGGACCCCGGCGGCTTCGGCACGATGCGCGAGTGCGCGGTTGATTTCTGCCAGCGTGGTCGATCCGTAGTGGTGAGGTTCGCGTGTCCCGAGAAGGTTGAGATTGGGGCCGTGAAGGACGAGCACGCCAGACCGGCCGGGAGCTTTGCTGGCTTCCGACGACGCGTTTCTTTCCTTTTTCATGGCCGGCAGTTTGCCGCAGATGACGGCATCTTGTCCAGCAGAACATCGGCAGCGCAGCGACCGAGGCGAGCCGTTGGCGAGTACTCGTCGGAACCGGGCGCGAGGCGCTCCGCCGCCCACCTGACCACCCGATCCGGGGCTCGCGCCTCAGCCGATGCGATCGAGACTGTCCGAGATCAACCGGTTCACCGCATCGAGGCGTGCGCGCTCGCGGACCCTGCCGTCGCGTGTGCGCGGGCTGACCCTCTCCTCGTCTCGGGGGTAAATGATCAGGTTGGCCACTGCTGCTGCGCCGACGAGGGTCAGGACGGCTTCGGCGCGATCGGTTCGCGGAACGCTGTGGCGAAAGTCCATCGACTCGTTGAGCAGGAAGATCTCCACATCCTTGGCACTATCGGTGAACAGCTGGATGTCGATTTCACCGTACCGCCCCGCGCTGCCTTCGAGTACGGATCCGGTGAGGTAGGGGTTGAAGCGAAGCAGCTTCGACATCAGTTGCGCCGCGGTGCGCAGCAGGAAGGCATTGCGGTCCTGTTGCTCCTGCCCCTGAAACAGCCGTTGATGGGTGCGCAGTTCGGCCTCGACCTCGAGGTCGTCGGGCAGCGACGCGCGATCGGGAAGACGCAGAAGGCGTGCCGCCTTTCTCTTGGCCAGCGTCGGATCGTTTATCCCGTCCTCGGCGATCAGGCGTCCGGCAAGGGCGGCGATGCGGGCGCGTTGCCGGGCGTTGTGCTTTCGTTGGTATCGGTCGTTCATCGGCTGGCGGGCAAGGGGGCCGGCTGTCGCCGAGGCACTGGCGGGGTTCCGCGGGGAGTACAATCGCGCCTCTTCTGGCTGATTCTACCCGGATTCAGGGCATGCATATCCACATCCTCGGCATTGGGGGCACCTTCATGGCCGGCGTCGCGCTGCTCGCGCGGGCCGCGGGACACCATGTGACGGGCTGCGACAGCGGCGTCTATCCGCCGATGAGCACGCAGCTGACCAGCGCGGAAATCGAGGTCATTGAGGGTTACGATGCGGCACAGACGGCCTTCGAGCCCGACTGCTACGTCATTGGCAACGCGATCTCGCGCGGCAATCCACTGCTCGAAGAGATCCTCGATCGCGGCTTGCCCTTCGTTTCAGGTCCGCAGTGGCTGGCCGAACACATCCTCGCCGGGCGCTGGGTCCTCGCGGTCGCCGGTACCCACGGCAAGACGACCGCGTCGTCGATTCTCGCCTGGATTCTCGAGGATGCCGGCCTGAGTCCGGGCTTTCTGGTGGGTGGGGTACCGTTGAACTTTGGCGTCTCGGCGCGTCTTTCGGGCGCCAACACGCGTTCTCCGTTCTTCGTGATCGAGGCCGACGAGTACGACACCGCGTTTTCGGACAAGCGCTCGAAGTTCGTGCATTACCGGGCGCGAACGCTGGTTCTCAACAACCTCGAGTTTGACCATGCGGATATCTTCCCGGACCTGGCGGCGATCGAGACCCAGTTTCACCATCTCGTGCGTACGCTGCCACGAAACGGTCTGATCGTCGCCAACGCCACCCAGACGAGCCTCGAGCGCGTCCTCGCGCGCGGCTGCTGGACGCCTGTCGAGCGTTTCAACTGCAGCGAACGCTGGCGGGTCGACGGCGATGATCGCGAGCGGGTGCTGCACCTCCTCGAAGGCCAGCGGGCGATCGCCTCGGTGCACTGGGAGTTGAGCGGAGAGCACAATCGCAGTAACGCGTTGGCTGCCGTGCTGGCCGCCCGGCACGCCGGTGTGCCGGTTGAGCGTGCCCTTTCGGCGCTGTCCCGCTTCAGGAACGTCAGGCGGCGCATGGAACTGCGCGGGGTGGCCAGCGGAGTCAGCGTCTTCGACGATTTCGCGCATCATCCGACGGCGATCAAGGCGACCCTTTCGGCGCTGCGCGCCTGTGTCGGCGATGCCCGGATTCTCGCCGTGCTCGAACCGCGTTCGAACACGATGAAACTCGGAGTGATGAAGGGACTGTTGGCCGAGAGCCTCGAACCGGCGGACCAGGTCTTCTGTTACGCGGCGAACCTCGGCTGGGACGTCGCCGAGGCCCTACAGCCGCTCGGCAGCAAGGCGATCGTCGAGGACGATCTCGCACAACTGGTCGCGCGCATCAGCGGCGCGGCCCGTCCCGGAGATCAGGTGCTGGTGATGAGCAACGGCGGATTTGGTGGAATCCACGAAAAGCTTCTCAACGCGCTCGATCGCTGAGCGCCGTCCGGGAAGGAGGCCGGGCAATCGATCGTCGCCCGGTGACCAGGCAACCGAGCGTCGCTGCCGATGAGGCTTCGCTCTCCCCGGGGTCGCGGCTCGGTCAGAGCGCGTGGTCGACGAGCAGCGCCGCAAAGAGTAGCGTGAGGTAGATGATCGACCAGCGGAAGGTCCTGCGCGCAGCCTGGTCCGAGTAGTGTCGCCAGACGATCCACGCATGGCCGAGGAAGATCGCGTCGAGGACGACGGCCGCGGCGAGATAGGGGAGACCGCTCATCCCGATCACCCACGGGACGAGCGTGACCAGCGTCAGGCCCACCGTGTACAGGAAGACCTGCAGGCGCGTGTACTCGGCGCCGTGCGTCACGGGCAGCATCGGAAGTCCGGCCGCGGCGTACTCACGCGCACGGTAGAGCGCCAGAGACCAGAAGTGTGGCGGCGTCCAGACGAAGATGATCAGGAAGAGCAGCCAGGCCTCGGCCGGCGCCTGTCCGGTAACCGCAGCCCAGCCAAGCACCGGAGGCATCGCTCCGGCGGCACCGCCGATGACGATATTCTGCGAGGTGCGCGGCTTCAGGTAGATCGTGTAGATCAGCGCATAGCCGACAAAGGTGGCCAGGGTCAGCCACATGGTCAACGGATTGACCAAGCGGTAGAGCAGCGACAGGCCGATGCCACCGAGCACTCCGGAAAAGAAGAAGGTCTCGAAAACGCCGATCGTGCCTCGCGGCAGTGGTCTGGCCCTGGTGCGCGCCATGCGTGCGTCGATGTGTTCCTCGATCAGGCAGTTGATCGCGGCAGCGGCGCCGGCGACGAGCGCGATGCCGACGGTTCCGAAAGCGAGAATCGGTAGCGGCACCGGCCCGGGCGAGGCGAGGAACATGCCGATCACTGCGCAGAAGACGATCAGCGATACGACGCGCGGTTTGGTCAGAGCGGCGAAGGCCTGCAGGCGCTGGATGGTCGAATGCATCGGAGGTTGGGTCGTAGCCTTCATTGAACGGATACGCTGGCCGGTCGATGCGCCAGTTTATCACCGGAAGCCGTTGGCCATCGCATCACTCGCGGTACTTCAGCGGATCAGCGTGAGCAGGTCGCCGACCATCCCGTCGACATTCTGTGGCGGCGAAAAGACGGCCTTGAGCCTGCCCTGCGGGTCGATCAGGTAGATGGCCGCCGAGTGGTCGACGAGATAAGCCGACTTCTTTCCTTCGGCATGGCGCAGGTAGTAGACGCCGAGATGACTGACCAATGCGCGCAGGCTGTCGTCGTCACCGGTCGCGCCGATGAACTCGGGGTCGAAGGCTCTCGTGTAGTGGGTCAGCGTCTCGGGCAGATCCCGATCGGGATCGACCGAGATCATCACCACCTGGGCCGGAGCGACTCCGGCCGCGACGAGACGGGTCTTGACTTCGCGCAAGAGCAGCAGCGTGGTCGGGCAGACATCCGGACAAAAGGTGTAGCCGAAGAAGAGCAGCGTCCAGCGGCCAGCCAGATCACCGTTGGTGAAACCGCCATGCTCCCGGAGCAACGAGAACGGCGGCAGCGGTCGCGAGTCGTCAAGCAGCGTCGCCGACGCGAGACGCGACTGGCGGGGATCCAGGGCCGGCAGTCGCTCTCCGGGTAGGCTATGCCAGATCAGGACCGCGGCAGCCAGCGACAGGGCCAGTCCGGCGATCGACAAGATCAGCCAGGTTCGATCCTTGTTCATCGGCCTTTCGGAAGGCAGAGGCTGGAAAAGGAAAGGGCGCCCGAAGGCGCCCCGTGACTCGCCGCGCTCAGCGCCTGCCGTAGGCGTAAGGCGTCCACTCCTCGCTGACGCTGGGTGGCGACGGCCAGTTGCCGTGTGGCGGCGGCGAAACCGTCGTCCACTCCAGAGACATCGACCCCCATGGGTTGTTGCCGGCCGGCTTGCCCTTGATCGCGCCGATGATCCAGTTGAGCAGGGCGATCGCAAAGCCGACGCCGAGGATCACCGCGCCGATGGTCATCAGCTTGTGCGCTGGCTCGAACTGCGCGAAGTGCGCGTAGTCGTAGTAGCGCCGCGGCATTCCCTTGACGCCGATGTCCATCATCGTCCAGAAAACGATGTTGGTGCCGACGAAGGTGATCCAGAAGCCGAGCTTGCCCCAGAACTCGTTGTACATCCTGCCGGTCATCTTCGGGAACCAGTAGTAGACCCCGGCGAAGATCGAGAACGTCCCGGCGACGGCCATCACGTAATGAAAATGGCCGACGACGTAATACGTGTCCGAGAGGTGCAGGGTCAGCGAAGTGACGGCCAGCGGAATGCCGGTCAGCCCACCGATCAGGAACAGGAAGAGCACTCCGAGCGCGTAGAGCATCGGCGTCTCGAAGGTGATCGACCCCTTGTACAGCGTTCCGACGAGTCCGATGAGCATCAGTCCGACGGGAACCGAGATCAGCAGCGTGGTGACCATCTGGCCGACGCGGATCCAGTCGACCATCCCTGAAACATAGAGATGGTGCACCCAGACCTCGCCGGCGAGCAGGACTATGCCGCCGATTCCACCGAAGACCACGGCCTTGTAGTTGAATACCCTGTTCTTGGCGAAGGTGGCGACGATCTCGAAGAGGACGCCGAAGAACGGCAGGAAGATGACATACACGGCCGGGTGCGAGTAGAACCAGAACAGGTTCTGATAGGTCAGGACATCGCCGCCGCGAGTCGGGTCGAAAAAGTGCGTGCCAAGGTACTTGTCCATGCTGATCAGCGTCACCGCGGTCCCGAGAACCGGCACGAAGATGAGCTGCAGGACGAATGCGGCGAGCGTGCACCAGACGAAGATGTTGAGCTTGTTCCAGGTCAGACCCGGCGCGCGCATGTAGGCGATGGTGGTCAGGAAATTGACGCCGCCGATGATCGACGCGAAGCCGAGGATCAGCACGGTGAAGGTGTATAGCGCCGTGTTACCGGTGGTGATCGTCGAGTACGGCGGGTAGCCGGTCCACATCACGTCGGGAGGATCAGGTACGAAGAAGGTCAGCAGGGCGAGGACGATCCCGACGTAGAACAGCCAGACCGACAGGGCGTTGACCCGCGGGAAGGCGACGTCCTTGGCGCCGATCATCAGCGGAATGCAATAGTTGGCGAAGAAGCCGGTGAGCGCCGGGATCTGGAAGCCCAGGATCATCACGGCGCCGTGGGCGTAGAGCCAGACGTTGTAGCTCGTCGGATTGCTGGTGATCGTTGGGCCAACCGCCGAAAGCTCCAGCCGCATCAGCAGCGCCATGACCCCGGCGACGATGAAGGCGGCGATCGAGCCGATCAGGTAGAGCACCCCCACCCGCTTGTGGTCGGTGGTGAAGATCCATTCTTTCAGATTCATGTCTCGCGTCCTCCGGTCACTCAACTACTCTTCCTGGTGGAATCACCAGTCGCGTCGTACCATGCCTTGAACTCTTCCGGCGTCTTGACGATCACGCGTCCGGCCATGTACGAGTGCATCACTCCGCAGTACTCGGCGCAGGTGATCACGTGCTCCTTGCCTGCTTCACGAGGCAGGAACCAGAGGTAGGTCACGCGGCCGGGCATCGAATCCTCCTTGACCCGGAAATCGGGGATGAAGTGGCTGTGCAGCGTGTCGCGGCTGGTCATGCGCAGCAGAACGGGCTTGCCTGCCGGAACGATCAGCTCGTTCTGCGTCCGCGCGCCGTTGGGATACGTGTAGTCCCAGCTGTACATGCCCGATTCGAGCTGCACCTCGAGCCGCTCGGCGGGAACGTCGCGGTACTTGTTCCACAGCACCCAGCCGTTGGCGGCGATGAAGAAGTCATCGGCCATGAAGACGAAGGTCGGAATGACGACCCAACCGACGGCCGCGGCCGTCGACAGCGTCGGACCACTGCCCACCGTCGGGCCACCCGGTACCCGACGGTAGCGCCAGATGAAGTAGGCAGTCATCAGGGCGAAGAGGATGCCGATCACCGTGATGTCGATGATCACTTCCGTCCACAGGTAGTCCCAACCGGGAGCCGGGTCGGTGATCCGACCTTCACCTTTCTGCAGATACTGCACCAGCGACTTGCCTCCCGCTTCCGACACCGCCTCGCTGGACTGAGCCGCCGCAGCCGCGGCGATGACGCCGCCAGAGAGCAACGCGATCAAGGCCGACCCTGCCCAGTGCTTGAGTTTCCTATTCATGCAACCTCCCGATCTTCCTCCGATAAGCCCACGCTCCCAGTCCGATCAGGCTCAGGCCGAGAAGCAGAGAACCCACACCCGCGAGCAGCGAGTAATTCAGTTGATACCTGCCTTCTTCATAGTTGTAGCTGAAGCACGCGCCGGTGACCATGTCGAAGACGGCAGTCGAGTTGGCGATGCGTTCCCAATCGGCTTCGGTCAGTGCCAGCTCGATCGCCGCTGCGTCCATCCGCGTGCCATAGATGTAGCGCGCCACCCTGCCTTCCGGCGTCAGGAAGACCAGGACGTTCGGGTGCAGGAACGCCTTTGCCGCATCCGACCAGAAGAACCGGAAGCCGACGCCGCCGGCAAAGTCCTCGACGTCCTGTCCGGAGAGCACGGCGTGCCGCCAACCCGCCCGCCACGCGTCGGGAATGCCGCCCGTCCTGCTCAGGAACGCCGCCGCGCTGGCCGACGAGTCGCGCTTGTCGAACGAGACGGTGAGCACGCGGTAGTCCTCGCCAAGCCGGAAGCGATCGACTTTCGCAAGAACCTTGGCCAGTTCGCTGTTCATCGTCGGGCAGGTTCCGTCGCATCCGTAGTATGAGAGCAGGAGGATCATCGGCTTGCCGAGCAGTTCACCGAGGCGGAAGACCTGCCCTTCACTGTCGGTGAAACCGAGCTCGCCGTCGAGGCGCGCGCCGAGGTAGCGGGGCTCGTCGATGCGCATGATCGACGTGTCCGGCGAACTGTAGCGGGTCGGCTCGCCGATCGCGTAGGCCAGGGCGGGGACGGCTACCAGAAGTAGACCTGCGAGACGACGAAGAACCAAATTATGTCCACGAAGTGCCAATAGAGGCTGGCGGTCCGCCAGAAGCTTTCGGAAATGTTTCCCTTGAGCGCAGGAAGGAGCCCGGCGAGAAAGATGCCGAGACCGACGACGACGTGCGAGCCGTGCAGGCCAGTGATCGAGTAGAAGGTGGTGCCAAAGCTGTTGGTGGCGATCGTGAAGCCGCTGTGGATCAGATGGTTCCATTCATAGACCGACATGCCGAGGAAGGTCGCGCCGAGGGCGATGGTCAGCAGGAGCCATTTCAGGAAGGCTGCCTTGTTGCCATCGTGCATGTGCTCCTCAGCCATGTGGATGGTCACCGACGAAGTGACCAGGACGGCGGTCATCACCAGCGGAAAGACGACCGGCAGTTGCGGCGTGCCGGGCGGTGGCCACGAGGGGGCCATCAGGCGCATGTACCAGTAGTAGACGAAGAACGTGACGAAGATCATCGCCTCGGCGAGGATGAACCAGCCCATTGCGCCGTAGGCGAGGCCTTCTCCCTTGCCCATCGATTCGCTGGTCCATCCGGCGATGCCGCCGACGATCATCGGCAGGCCAATGCCGAAGACGATCAGCGCCGTGAAGCTCTGGTGATAGACGAAGTGGAACGAGAAGGCCAGGGCCCACGCGAGGATGCCGAGACTGATGATCGCAGGCCAGATGCTGGTATCCCAGTGGGCATGGCCGGCATGGTGATGGGCAACATCATGTTGGGACATCGCGACTCCTCCCCTTCGTGTTCCTGGTTGATCGCCTGCTCTCGGCAAGCCCGGTTGCCAGCAGAGTAATGACTCTTCATAATACCCTGCCTGCGACAATCTGTCGCAGGATTATGACAGAATGGATGCCGTTATGCCAAGTCCAATTTTGCCCCGTGGGGAGGAAGGAAGGAACATGTTCAAGACCGTGTCCATGCTCGGCGTGGCATTTCTCGGGGTCACCGGTGTCGCGCTTGCCGCTGGAAATGCCGAACTCGGGCAGGCCAAGTCGGCAGTTTGCGCGGCCTGCCACGGTGCCGATGGCAACAGCATTGCGCTGCCACCACCCGCCGACCCATGGCCGAAGCTGGCCGGCCAGGTGCCCGAATACATCATCAAGCAGGTCCACGATTTCAAGGCCGGCCGGCGCAAGAACGAGCAGATGCAGCCGCAGGCCCAGGCCGTCGCCGACGTCGATCTCCCCGACATCGCCGCGTACTTCGCCAAACAGCAGATCAGGGCCGAGGAAGTGTCGAACAAGGCGCTGCTCGCGCAGGGTCAGCAGATCTTCCTCAAGGGCAAGGGACGTCCGGATGTCGTTCCGGCGTGTGTCGGTTGCCACGGACAGCACGGCGAGGGGAATCGGGACTGGGCCAAGCTGATGAGCCGGGCGCCGACCGTGCTGGCGCCGGCGATCGGCGGGCAGCACGCGAACTACCTCGAGAATCAGCTCAAGGCCTACAAGGACGGCAGCCGCAACAACGACGAAGCGCGGGTCATGCGCGACATCGCCCGGCGACTGAGCGACGAGGAGATCGTCGCGGTCGCCGAGTACGCGGCGACGCGCAGCCGCTAGTCATCACGGGGTGCGACCGGGGTGCAAGCCACTGCGCTCCCCGGTCTGGGAGTCGGCGCACGCGCTGCGGTACTCTGATCCCGGGAGCCTGCCGTCGATCGGATTTGGCCGTTGCCCGTGGCCAGCCTGATCAGCGGGTTTCGGCCAGCGGCTGCAGAGTGGCGCGCATCTTCTGCAATGCCCTGACCTCGATCTGGCGAATTCGTTCGGCCGATACACCGTACTCGGCGGCGAGTTCATGGAGCGTCGCCGGGTTGTCCTCGGCCAGCCAGCGGGCTTCAATCACGCGCCGGCTCCTCGGATCGAGGCTGACCAGAGCGCTCTGCAGCCCTTCGCCCTGCAGCTGGTCTCTGGCGCGTGCCTGCAACACCTCTTCCGGGCCCGACGAATGGTCGGCCAGATAAGCGATGGGCGCCAATCCCTCGTCGTCTTCGGCGTTGCCGTCGATGGCCAGTTCATGACCTGAGAAGCGAGCTTCCATTTCGACGACCTCGTCGGGTTTCACGCTCAGCCGCTGGGCAATCTGGGCCACCTGTGGTGCCGTCAGAACCTCGCTGTCCCCCTTGAGGCTGCGCAGGTTGAAGAACAGCTTGCGCTGGGCCTTGGTCGTCGCCACCTTGACCATTCGCCAGTTCCTCAGCACGTACTCGTGAATCTCGGCTTTGATCCAGTGGATGGCGAAGGAGACGAGCCGCACGCCGCGCCGCGGGTCGAAGCGCTTGACCGCCTTCATCAGGCCGACGTTGCCCTCCTGAATCAGGTCGGCATGCGGCAGGCCGTAACCCAGGTAGCCCCGCGAGATGGCGACGACCAGGCGCAAATGCGACAGGACGAGCTGCCGCGCAGCGTCGAGGTCATCTTCCTCACGAAAGCGGGTGGCCAGCGTCAGCTCCTCTTCCTCGCTGAGCAGCGGGAATTGCCTGACTGCCTGGATATAGGCGTCGATGCTTCCGACCGCAGATACCGTCGGTAATGCCAGCGCACGAGCCATGTCGGTCGATCCTCCTTCAAGATTCAGGGACAATTTTAGCACTCGCTGCGTTTGAGTGCTAATCGGCCAGAAAGTTCGCCATCGTCCCATCCGATCCACGGATCCCGGCTGTCGCCCGACTTGTCGCCGCACCAGCGGCAGGCTCTCTCAAGAAAACGTTCTGCAGGTGCTTGTCTTCTTGCCGAACACCTGCCGCCACTGGTGGCGGTCGGGTTGCTCAGAGGAGGCAGCCGAAGTGCCGGAGTAGCCTCCCGGTCTCGCAGAGCGGCAAACCCATCACGCCGCTGTAGCTCCCCGCGAGATACTCGACGAACAGGGCGCCACGGCCCTGGATGGCGTACGCCCCGGCCTTGTCCATCGGCTCGCCGGTGGCGACGTAGCGACGGATTTCCCGCTCGTCGAGCCGACGGAAACGGACCTCGCTGATCGACAACGCGACTTCGAGGCGCTCGCCGGACCCGATTGCTACCGCGGTCAGCACCCGGTGCGTCTTCCCCGAAAGCCGCTGCAGGATGCGCACGGCGTCCGGTCCGTCGCGCGGTTTGCCGATCAGTTCCCCGGCCAGCTCGAGCGTCGTGTCTGCGGCGAGTACCGGCCGATGAGCGGCGAGCCGCCTCGCGGCGACGAGTCGCCAGCCGTGCGCTGCCTTGTTCCGGGCCAGCCGTTCGACGTAGATCGGTGCGTCCTCTCCGGGCAACGGCGTTTCGTCTACGGCAGCATCCTCGCGGGGTGGATCGCGAAAGATGATCGTCGCGAAGCGCACGCCGATCTGCGCGAGCAGTTCGCACCGGCGCGGGCTGCGCGAAGCCAGGTAGATGCTGGGCAACCCATCGGCGAACATCAGCCCTCCCGGTGGTAGGGATGCTTGCGCAGGATGCACGCCGCCCGGTAAACCTGCTCGCAGAGGAGCAGGCGGGCCAGCCCATGGGGCAGGGTCAGGCTCGACAGGCGGATGCTGTCGTCGGCCTGCCGGATCAGGCTCTCATCGAGCCCATCGGCGCTGCCGATGATCAGCGCCGTATCGCGACCGTCGTGCATCCAGCTGTCGAGACGCTCGGCGAACCGGGCGCTCGTCAGGTCGACGCCGCGTTCATCGAGGGCGACGATTCGCTGGCCTGCTGGCGCCGCGGCCAGCAGGCGCGCCTTTTCGGCAGCCAGCAACTGTTCCCGGGTCTTCGAGCCGCGCGGCTCGGGCCGGATCTCGACGATCGACGTCGGCAGTTCGCGCGGCATGCGCCTGACGTACTCGCGACAACCGTCGTCGACCCAGGCCGGTGGCCTGTGCCCGACGGCCAGGATGCGCAGCTTCATCCGCTGGCCACGAGTTCCTCGGTGGCCGCTTCGCGCGCTCGCCAGGGCCCCCTGCCTCCCCACAGTTCTTCGAGGTCGTAGTAGCTTCGGACGGCCGGTTGCATCAGATGGACGATCACGTCACCGAGGTCGACGAGAATCCACTCGCCGGCATCCTCGCCTTCACACGAGAGAATCCGGGCCCCCGCTGCGTGCGCCTTTTCCTGCACGTTGCGGGCCAGCGCCCTGACCTGTCGGTTCGAGTCACCGCTGGCGATGATCATCCGGTCGAACAGCGCGGTCAGGCGAGTGGTGTCGATGACTTCGATGTCCCGGGCCTTGATGTCTTCAAGCGCGTTGATCACTAGTCTTTCCAGTTGAGCGAGCTTCATGGCTGGGTCAGCACTCCAGGTAGAGGTTTTCCCTTCGAATGTGGCCGATGACACTTTCGGGGAGGAGGTAACGCACGCTCCGGTGCCTGGCGAGGAGATCGCGGATATGGGTCGCCGAGATGGCCAGCGGAGTCATGGCGAAGACGACGATCCGCCCCGAGGGTGAGCTGGCGAGAAGCTCGGGTTGGGCACACAGGCGATCGCGCAAGCACTCGGCGAGCAGCGGCGGGAGACGCTCAGGCTGGATAGGGAAGCCTGGACGATGGGCGACCGCCACGTGCGCCAGTTCGAACAGCGCTTCCCAGCGATACCAGTCCGCCAGGCCAGCAAATGCGTCGGCACCGACGAGCAGGACGAGTGGCCGCAGTGGACCACAATGGTCGTCGCGCCGCAGGCGTTCGAGCGTCGATACGCTATAACTCGGCGCGTCGGTGTCCACTTCGCACGAGTCGACCTCGAAGCGGAGATTGTCGCTGGTCGCCAGCCCGACCATCGCCAGCCGGTCCCGGGCGCTGGCCATGGGCGGCCGGCGCAGCGCTGGCCGTCCGGCTGGAATCCAGCGGATCCCCGCCAGATCGAGTGCTTCGGTTGCTTCCTCGGCAAGGCGCAGATGCCCGAAGTGGATGGGGTCGAAAGTGCCGCCGAAGATTCCCAGAGGCTGCCCGCAGGACGGGTCAGACATCGCGTTCCGGTCTGACGAAGACGTCCCGGTAACTGACGTAGAAGCTTGCGAACAGCGTCGGTGCAAGCACGAGGGCGATCAGGATGGTTGCCAGACCGGTCATCACTGCCGCTCCGTCAGGCAGCAGAGCAGCGATCAGACCAATCAGCAGCGCCGGAGCCAGCGTGGCCACCAGAGCGATGGCCAGCGAGTAAACGAGGAAGGCCCGCCAATTGCGCAGGCAGGCGACGAAGCTGAAAAACAGCGCCTTGGCTGCCGGGACACCATGCCACCCGGCGAGAACAGGAGCGTACCAGTAGGCCATGATCACCGGGCAGAGGAGGATCAGCGAGACCTGCGTGGCGAGCAGCAGGGCGCCGCTCTCGACCGCCTCGTCGTCGGGCTTGCGACCGGCGAGCATCAGGCGCATCAGGGCGCCGTCGTCGGCCAGGGACGACACGGCGAGAATGGCGACGGTGGCGATCAGGTAGATCCCGCCAAGGACCAGCAGCGTGCGCAGATTGCTCGCAAATCCCGAAAAGAGCAGTTGCGGCCGCACAGGTGCCCCCCGGTCGATGTTCCGGCAGGCGTTCATCAGGCTGACCGAAAAGGCGGGGATACACAGCGTCGTGGCGATCGTTCCGAGAAAGGGAATGACGTTTGCCAGCGCCATGAGCAGCCAGTAACTCACCACCAGGAAGGTCAGCATCAGATGGCTCTTGCGGAAGATGCGGAAGCCGTCGATCAGCCAGCGCCAGCCCTGGGCAGCCGGAAGGGTGAATGCTTGCATGAGTGTGGTCGTCGTATTCAGGCGTGGATGAAGATATCACGATATGAAGCATACATCGAGCCAGCGACTACCGGACCGAGAACCAGAAAGCCCAGTCCGAAGGGCAGTGCCGCTAGAAATGCGAGAACCAGCACGATCAGCGCATAGACCAGCAGGACGAAAGTGTTTTTCAGGCAAGCGGTGAAGCTGGCCGCGAGAGCCCTCGCCGGCGGGACCTCGTTGAAGACGACGAGTGCTGGCGCGAACCATAGCGCCATGAGGACGGGCAGAGAGAGCGCGAGCCAGCTTCCGCCCGCGAGGAGGATGCCGCTGAGTGCCAGAGTGATGCCGGTCGCCGAGCCGATGGCGAGGCCACCGGCGACCCCGCCACCGGCGAACAGCAGCGCCACGCCGACGACCAGCAGCATCGCCGCCAGGTAGGCGAGGCCGAGTGTGGCGAGTGGACTCGTGCTGCGCTCGAAGCCAGCGAAGACGTCGCTTGCCGACAGGGCCTGCCCTTCGACTGCCTTGCGTGCCGCGAGCAGCATGCCCGCGGCGAGAATCGGGCTCAACAGATGCGCGGCCAGTTGGCCGATCCACGGAACGATCGCCAGACCCAGGTAGATGACGATCAGGATCATCGTCATCGCGCTCCAAGCAGCGGGATTGACCACGTAGATCGCCCAGCCCTGTCTCAGCCACGCGAAGGCGTTTCCAGGGCCTACGCGACGACTGCGTGCGCCAAACGGCGGGGCAGGGATCGGGAAGCGATCGGCCGTCAATGGTGCGTCCGCTGTGGGCAGGCATTCAACGCCGATGGTTCCGCGCTGACGGGGAGTTGCGGAGCGTTGCTGGCGACGGTTCGAGCGGCGCCACCTCGGCTGGCCACGGCTCGCGGTCGGCGCCGGCGATGCGCGCGCCGAGGATCGCCCTGAAGCAGTCTGGATCGCGTCTGACTACTAGGTCACCGGTTCGTGGGCAATGCCGGTCGACGAGTCTCGAGACCCAGAAGCGCAGCGCCGCCGCGCGCAGCAGCGTCGACCACGCCGTCCGCTCGCTGGCGAGCAGGGGCCGCTGGCGGTGATACGCCGATACTAGGGCGACGGTGCGCTCGCTGTCCAGCGACCCGTCGGCCGAAAGGCACCAGTCGTTGGCCGTGACGGCCAGGTCGAACAGAAGATCGTCGGTGCCGGCGAAGTAGAAATCGAGCACCCCGCTGACCTCGCCGGCGACGAACAGGACGTTGTCGCGAAACAGATCGGCGTGGATGATGCCGCGCGGCAGCGATGTCGGCCGACTCGCCTGCTGATGGCTGATCTCGTCGCCAAGCAACTGGCTTTCCCCCTGCTCCAGACACGGCATGATCCGTTCCGCGGCACGCACGCACCAGTCCAGGTTGCGCGGATGTGGCCGGTATTCCGGGAAGGAACTCGCAGCAACGTGCAACCGGCCAAGCAGGGCGCCAACCGCCGCGCACTGTTGCGGAGTCGGCAGCCGCCTGGAAATTCCGGGAAGGCGGGTGAACACTGCCGCCGGTCGGCCCTCGAGTTCGCCGAGGAACTCGCCCCGGGAGTTGGCGACGGGCACCGGACACACAATGCCGCGACCGGCGAGATGGAGCATCAGCCGGACGTAGAACGCGATCTGCTCGCCGGTGGCCTCCTCGAAAAGCGTCAGCACGTACTCGCCTTTCGCCGTGCCGAGAAAGAAATTCGAGTTCTGAACTCCTTCGGCGATTCCTTCGATGCTGTCAAGCCGGCCGAGCCGATAGGCTTCGAGCCAGACTGCCGTCGCTTTGTCGTCGAGTTGCGTAAACACCGACATCGGGCGAGCTTCGGCGAAGACGTCTCAGCGGCCGTCGATCGCTTTCGAACGCCGGTGCGGCCAGTCAGTCGGTTTCAGAAAGTTCCGATCACCCACATCGGGACGCTGACGTCGGGTGCTCCCATCGTCTCGCGGGTGAAATTGCCATCGCCCTCGCGGTCGACGAGGTAATAGGGTACGCCGTGTTCGGGAGTCACCTTGATCCGGTAGAGCTTGCCGTTGATCCGGTGCTCCTCGACAGTCTCGCCTTCGCGCTTGGTGATCGTCACCTGCGGCTCCAGCGCGGCGTCGAGTGGGGCCATGTCCGGCGGTGGCGGTGGGGTTGCAGGCAACGGCTGCAAATCCGTCCGGTTCTGGGCGAGCGCCGGCACGGTGGCCAGAGCAAAGGCAGCGAGCAGGACACGCAAACGAGGCATGGGGTCAGGTCCGGGTTGATTGACGGGCGATCTGCGCCATCAAGCAAACATTTTAGTACAAGTTGGCGAGCGGCCTCGGCACGCGTCATAGAAAGCGGCGCCTGGGGAGACGAACCGCAGCCGCGCAGGCGAAGTCTGCCATAATCGACTTTCGCGGAGCCGAGCGCCGCCTGATTCAGAGCCGCGGCCGGGTTGTCCCGGGTGCCACATGGCTCGCTCCGGTCCATATCGCGGCCTACGATGCCCATGCTGCTGCTCGTCGACGGTTCTTCCTACCTCTATCGCGCTTTCCATGCGCTGCCCGACCTGCGGACGACACGTAGCGAGCCGACCGGGGCGATACATGGCGTACTGAACATGTTGCGCCGTCTCGAGAACGACTATCAGGCAGGGGGGATCACGCTCAAGGCCTGCGTATTCGATGCCCCGGGCAGGACCTTCCGCGACGAGTGGTATCCGGAGTACAAGGCCAATCGCCCGCCGATGCCCGACGACCTCGTTCGGCAGATCGAGCCACTCCACGCGGCGATAGCCGCGCTCGGCTGGCCGCTGCTGATCGAGCGGGGTGTCGAGGCCGACGACGTTATCGCCACTCTCGCGACCCGGGCAGCTGCACGCGGAATCTGCGTGATCGTGTCGACTGGCGACAAGGACCTCGCCCAACTCGTCGGCCCGCACGTCACACTGGTCAATACGATGAGCGGCGAAGTGCTCGACGAGGCGGGGGTTGTCGCCAGGTTCGGTGTCCCCGCCTCGCAAATCGTCGACTACCTGACGCTGGTCGGTGATCCGGTGGACAATGTTCCCGGGGTTGCCAAGGTCGGCCCGAAGACCGCGGCGAAGTGGCTCAATGAGTACGGCTCGCTCGACGGCCTGTGCGCGGCGGCAGCCGGGATCGGTGGAGCGGTCGGCGAAAGCCTGCGCCGGTCGCTCGATTTCCTGCCGGTCGCCCGGCGTCTGGTGACCGTGCGCCGCGACCTCGATCTGCCGGTCGCGCCCGAGGATCTCGTGCCACGCCCAGTCGACCGACAGCGACTCGGCGAACTGTTCACGCATTACGAAATGCGCAGTTGGCTCAGGGAGCTTCAGCAGGGTCAGCAGGGCGCTGACGAAAAGGACGCGGGCGCCGGCCCGGCAACGATCCTGCAGCGCCAGCCCGCAGAGCAGTCCGACTGCGCCCACCGCCAGGCCTACACGACGATCCTCGACCGCCCAAGCCTCGACGAGTGGCTCGGGAAGATAGGGGCCAGTCCGCTGACCGCGCTGGATACCGAGACGACCAGCCTCGATCCGTTCGCCGCCCGGCTCGTCGGCTTCTCGCTGGCCGTCGCTCCCGGCGAAGCGGCCTATCTGCCGTTGGCCCATGACTATCCCGGTGCGCCACAGCAACTGCCTGCCGGCGAGGTCTTGATGCTTCTCAAGCCCTGGCTCGAGTCGGCCGCGCATGCCAAGGTCGGTCAGAACCTCAAGTACGATCAGCACGTCCTGGCCAATCACGGCATTCGCCTGGCCGGCGTGCGCCACGACACGCTGCTGCAGTCATACGTGCTCGAATCAGGCAAGGAGGGGGTCCGCGGGCACGATCTCGGCCAGCTCGCCGAACGGCATCTGGGCTTGCCGGCGATCGCCTACGAGACTCTTTGTGGGAAGGGAGCGAGCCAGATCGGCTTTGCCCAGGTGGATATAGAGCGGGCTGCCGAATACGCTGCCGAAGACGCCGACCTCTGCCTGCGCCTGCACCATGCGCTCCATCCGCAAATCCTCGCGGACTCCGGCCTGACCCGGGTCTACGAGGAGATCGAGATTCCCGTGCGCGAGGTCCTCTTCCTCATGGAACGGACGGGTGTGCTGATCGACGCCGAACTTCTCGTCCGGCAGAGCCACGAAATCGGGCAGCGGCTCGTCGAGCTCGAGCGCCGCGCACACGCCGCGGCCGGTCAGCCATTCAACGTGAACTCGCCAAGGCAACTCGCCGAGATCCTCTTCGAGCGGCTCGGTCTGCCGGTGAAGAAGAAGACACCCTCAGGAACGCCGTCGACCGACGAGGAAGTTCTCTCCGAACTGGCGCTCGATTACCCGCTGCCGAAAATCCTCCTCGAAGCGCGGCAGCTTGCCAAGCTCAAGGGAACCTACACCGACAAGCTGCCGAAGATGGTCAATCCGGCGACGGGTCGGGTGCACACCAGCTACGCGCAGGCGGTCGCGGTCACCGGCCGGCTGGCCTCGAGCGAGCCGAATCTGCAGAACATCCCGGTGCGCACGAGCGAAGGGCGCAGGATTCGTGCTGCGTTCATCGCTCCGCCGGGATGCCGAATCGTCTCGGCCGACTATTCACAGATCGAACTGCGCATCATGGCTCATCTCTCGGAAGACGAACGCCTGCTCGATGCTTTCGCGCGAGGCGAGGATGTCCATCGGGCGACGGCGGCGGAGATCTTCGGTGTCCGGCCGGCTGAAGTCGGTCCCGACCAGCGGCGCGTGGCCAAGGTGATCAACTTCGGCCTGATCTACGGAATGAGCGCCTTTGGTCTCGCCCGGCAGCTGGATCTCGAACGCGGAGCGGCGCAGGCGTACATCGAGCGGTACTTCGCACGTTACCCGGGGGTCAGGGCGTACATGGAGAGAACCCGCGAGCAGGCGAGGAGCCGCGGGTACGTCGAGACGGTCTTCGGCAGGCGTCTCTGGTTGCCAGAGATCCGTTCGGGCCAGACCGCCAGGCGTCAGGCGGCCGAGCGCGCGGCAATCAATGCGCCGATGCAGGGGTCTGCGGCCGACCTGATCAAGTCGGCGATGATCGCCACTCAGCGCTGGCTCGACAGCGATCGGCTGCACTCGCGTCTGCTGATGCAGGTGCACGACGAACTCGTTCTCGAAGTTCCCGAAGGCGAGTTGTCCGGGGTCCGTTCCGAATTGCCGCGGCTGATGAGCGCCGTCGCGAGCCTGCGCGTTCCGCTGGTCGTCGATGTCGGCGACGGCGCCAACTGGGACGAGGCGCATTGATTCCTGAACACGCCTGGACGATCGCAGGACGCCGCCGGCGGAGTCTACTGACGTGGCCTGCCTTGCTCGGACTGATCAGCATGCTGCTCGCTTGCGGCGGCGCGCCGCGCAGCGTCACTGTTTATCAGAACGAACGTTTCGAGCCCAGCGAGACCTTTTCGCGCCTGTTCGACGCCAGCGTCGAGGCGACCTGCGAGGCGGCACGCCGCGCCCTGCTTGGCCAGGGTTACCTGTTGACTGCCGTGCGGCCCGACTCGCTCAGCGCGACCAAGAACTTCCAGCCCGAAGGCGACGTGCATGTGCAGATCGTCTTCAACGTCGTCTGCGCCCCGGAACCCTCGCCAGCCGGGAGCGTGACGACGGCCTACGTCAGTGCCGTCCAGGATCGCTACGTGCTCAAGAAGAGCCCGAACTCGGCGAGCGTCGGCGTCGCTGCCCTCGGCTCGCTGTCGATCCCGTTGACCGCGAGCGACGATTCGCTGGTCAGGGTGGCCAGCGAGACGATTCCCGCCGGGCAGTTCTACGATCGCTTCTTTGCGCTGATGTTGCGCAACCTCGTCGCCCACCCGGGTGACGAGTAGCCGGAACGGCGCTGGCGCAGGTGGCCAGGTGGTTCGATGAACAGCGATCGGGGGACACCGATTCCGGCAAGGGCGGAGACGCTGAAAGTGCTGCGTCTGATGAGCCGTCGCGAGCCGATCATGATGCTTCCCGGTGACGAAGACGGCTACGGCACGCGCTGGACGCTCAGCGGGCAACAGGTTCAGCCGGCGATCGCCAGCTACCTGATGGCCCAGGGCTTCATCGCCGAGACCGGGCGGACCGACTTTGGTGCGCGGAAGCTGACCCTGACTCCCGCGGGCCTGCGCTTTCGCGAGAACGGGATTCGCTGGTGGTCGGAGCTCAGCTTCCTCGGCAAGCTGAAAGTGATCATCCTCGGCTGAGCGAGCAAGGCGGCCGTTGATCCGTAGCCGCATGCCGGTTCGGCCGAACGGCGCCACAGGGCAGTCGGGAAAGCGGCTATACTTGCCGCCGCTCACAATAGCCGGGACGACCGTCGGCCGGGACGGGCATTCCGGGCCGAACTCACCGAAGAGGGCCATGTCCCTACCCTGCGTTATCTGGCGTGTCGTTGACGGGAAGCGGGGCCACGAGCGTCAGACAGAGGGCCTGATTCGGGCGCTGGCGCGGCTGCTGCCGGTGATCGTGCGGGAAGTCCACGCGCTTCCGCGCGGACGGGCCTTGTGGTCGCTCGTCACCGGGCGCTGGCCATCCTGCGCAGAAGGCGCTCAAGCGCCGGACCTGATCGTCGGCGCCGGTCATCGTACCCACCTGACGATGCTCGCTGCGCAACGCGCCCGGGGTGGGAGGACCATTGTCCTGATGAACCCGAGCCTGCCCCGTTCGTGCTTCGATCTGTGCATCGTCCCGCGGCACGACGACGTGCTCGAGGCGGCGAACGTGCTGCTCACCGTCGGCGCGCTCAATGCGGTAGAGCCTTCGCGCGAACTCGACCTGAAAATCGGCCTGATCCTGCTCGGTGGGCGCTCGGCCCACTATCGCTGGGACGACGCGGCGGTCGCGGGGCAAGTCCGGTCCCTGTGCCGTGCGGCCGCACAAGTGACTTGGCGGGCGACGACTTCTCCGCGAACGCCGGAGGCCACCGTAGCGCTGCTCCGCGGACTCGAGATCGGCAACTTGCAGTTGACGGCCTTCGACGAGGCTCCTCTCGACTGGCTCACGAACCAGTTGCGTGAGGCCGGGCAGGTCTGGGTTTCGCCGGACAGCGTGTCGATGCTCTACGAAGCGCTGACCTCCGGTGCTGCGGTCGGTGTGCTCGACCTGCAGCCGACCGGGAACGGACGGGTCGTCCGGGGAGTGAACGATCTGCTCCGCGACGGCAAGGTGACCGGCTACGCGGACTGGCTGGCGGGCCGGCGCCTGCAGCGACCGGCGGAAGAATTCGACGAGGCCGCACGCTGTGCGCGCTGGATAAGGCAGAGATGGTTTCCCGATCGCTGAGCGTCCTGCAGGTCCTGCCTTCTCTGGAGAGCGGCGGGGTCGAACGCGGCACGCTGGAGGTTGGGCGCCATCTCGCCGGACAGGGGCATCGCTCGTTGGTCATGTCGGCAGGCGGGCGCCTGGTCGATACGTTGATCGCCGAGGGCTCGGAGCACTTCTGCTGGCCGGTCGGCGAGAAGGCGCCGCGCACGCTGCTGCTGATTCCGCGCCTGCGCCGCTTCCTGGCCGAGCAGCAGATCGACATCGTGCACGTGCGCTCGCGCTTGCCCGCCTGGCTCGTCTACCTCGCTTGGCGGGCGATGGATCCGGCAGTGCGGCCGCATCTGGTCAGCACCTTTCACGGCTTCTACTCGGTCGGCCGCTACAGTTCGATCATGGCCCGCAGCGAGCAGATCATCGCCGTGTCCGAGAGCATCGCCGAGCACGTCGCCCGAGAGTACCGGCCTCAGGCTCCGGTGACGACGATCCATCGTGGCATCGACCCGGCGGAGTACCCGGCAGGCTATCGTCCAGCCGAAGAATGGGCGCAGGCCTGGGCCGACGAGTACCCCCGGCTGCGCGGAAAATGCCTCGTCACGCTTCCGGGGAGGATTAGCCGGCTCAAAGGACATCACGACTTCGTCGAGCTGATCGCCCGCCTGAAGAGCGCCGTGCCCAACGTCCATGGGCTGATCGTCGGCGGGCAGGAGGAGAGGCACCGCGGATACGTTGCCGAGCTCGAGCGGGCGATCTCCCGGCGCCAGCTCGAATCGCAGATCAGCTTCACCGGCCATCGCGCGGATCTCAGGGAGATCATGAGCGTCTCGTCGCTGGTCGTGTCGCTGTCGTCGAGGCCCGAGTCGTTCGGGCGGACGGTCACCGAGGCGCTGGCGCTCGGCGTGCCGGTCGTCGCCTACGCTCATGGCGGGGTCGGCGAGATCATGGCCGCGATGCTTCCCTCGGGTGCCGTTCCGGTCAATGATCTGGCCAGGCTGCACGAAGTCTGCCTGCGCTTTCTGAGCCAGCCACCGGTGATTACCGCTCTCCCCGAGCGCTTCACGCTGGCCTGCATGCTGCGCAGGACGCTAGCCGTCTATGAGGCGCTCGCGGGCGACGGCAGGCGGAGCGCTGGTTGCGCGGCCAGCCTGCCCGGTCGGGCGCCGGGTCGCCAACAAGAGGATAGCGGACTTGCCCGCCAGGTCTGAGGCATCGTCCGGGTCGATGCGCGTGATCCAGGTCATCGGGAGTACCGGTGGGGGCGGTGCCGAGGCGTTCTTCGTCCGGCTGTCGAATGCCCTGCACGAGGCTGGGGAGAATCTTGTCGCGGTCAGTCAGCCGTGTAGCCAGGTTGCCGGAGAACTGCTGCCGGGCCTGCCGCAGCAGCATGTGAGGATGCGCGGGGTGTGGGACTTGTGGGCGCGGTGGTGCCTGAAACGGATCATCGGGCAGGTCCAGCCAGCCATCGTGCAGACCTGGATGGGTCGAGCGACGCGGCTGGTCTCGCTGCCACGGGGCAGGCGTCCGATTCACCTGGCCAGGCTGGGAGGCTACTACAATCTGCGCGGGTATCGCCACGCGCATGCCTGGGTCGGGAATACCGCCGGAGTCTGCGACTACCTGGTGCGCAACGGCTTCCCTGCCGGTCGCGTGCACCATGTCGGCAATTTCGTCGATCTCGCCCAAGACGTGGATCCCCTCCGCAGACTCGATCTGCGCCAGCAATACGGTGTTCCGGAGGAGGCGATGCTGATCGTCTCTGCCGGACGACTGCACCCGATCAAGGGCTTCTCCGATCTGCTCGGAGCCTTTTCAGTGTTGCCGCCATCGGTCGGCGAGCGACCGGTCTGGTTGCTGATCGCCGGAGCTGGCGAGATGGCGTTTGCGCTGCGTGATCAGGCCGGGCATCTGGGCATAGGTCAACGCCTGTGCTGGGCCGGTTGGCAGCGCGACATCGGGCAGGTGCTCGACATCGCCGACATCGTCGTCTGTCCGTCGCGTCAGGAAACGCTCGGCAACGTGATCCTCGAGGCCTGGGCTCACGGAAAACCCGTCGTATCGACAGCAACCCAGGGGGCTCTCGAGATCGTGATCGATGAACACAATGGACTGATCGTTCCCTGCGCCAGACCTGACGATCTGGCGAGTGCCCTGCGCGAGTTGCTGACCGCCGACGAGCGGACGCGGTCTTCCCTGGGTGAAGCCGGCCGCTCGACGGTTCGGCTTCACCATGGCCGACAAGCGGTCGTCGATCAGTACAGGGCGCTTTACCGCCAGCTGGCGGGAAGTGCGGCTGATGCCTGAGTCATCGCGTCCGGCTGTTCTGTTGTTCCGCGAGTCGACCCCGGTGCAGGGGGCTCCGCCGATCGAGAATCTGCCGGCCCGCACGGAGATCAGGCGAATCCTGATCGTCAAGTGGGGCGGTATGGGCGACGTGGTGATCAGCACGGCGATCATCGAGGACATTTGCAGAGCGTTCCCTGGCCGTGAGCTCGACCTCAACGCGATGCCGCCGTGGGACCGGCTGTTCGCCCGCGACCCACGCTTCTCGAGAGTCTGGACGGTTGACCTGCGCAGGAGCGAACGGGGTATTCGCGGCGCCTGGCGCTGGCTGCAGCTCGCGCGTGGCGGGGACTACGATCTCATCGTCGACCTGCAGTGCAACGACCGCACGCGCCTGCTGCTGTCCGCGCTGATCTGCTCGAAGTGCCGAACGTGCTGGCGGATCGGCAATCTGCCGGTCTTTCCGTACAATCTCTCGGCAGCGAGGATGCCGCAGGAGACGCACGTCTTTCAGCGCCTGCGGGCCTGTCTCGCGGCGGCGGGCATTCCCGCGCTGACCGCGCGACCGGTTGTTCACTGGTCCGACGAGGAGAGCCAGCGTGCGCGCGCGATCCTCGTCGAACACGGCGTCGTACCCGGGGAGTTCGCCCTCTTTCTTCCCGGCAGCCATGCGGCCGGGCTCACCAAACGCTGGGGGGTAGACAACTACCGCCGGCTCGCCCTACTGTTGACCAGGCGAGGTCTGGGTCGTATCGTTCTGCTCGGCGGGCCCGACGAGATCGACGAGTGCGCGGCGATTGCACGCGGACTCGAGGAGCGCGTCGTCGACCTTTGCGGCCGGACGAAGCTGCTCGAGCTGCCGCCGATTGCCGCAGCCGCTCGCTTCGTCGTGGCCAACGACACCGGGACAGCACATCTCGCCTCGGCCAGCTGTTCGCGAATGCTGGTCATCTGCGGTCCGACCGATCCGCGACGGGTCAAGCCGGTCGGAGACGGAGTGGTCGCGATCCAGGCGGACTTGCCTTGCCGGAATTGCTATCTGAAGACCTGCAGTCACCATTCGTGCATGAAGGCGATCACTCCTGAAGACGTGGTCGCCCTGCTCGATCAACAGATCGATCGGGGGGGCTGATGAACGTCGCGCGGTGGCGGGCTGAATTGGTCCTCTGCCGGCCGCGGTCCTTCGCGGCAAGATCGGCGGGGCAATCGGCTTCGCCGCGCGAGGCGCCTGCCCGGCGGGGCCGTCGACCAGCCGGCAGACGAGGTCCGGGATGAGCGAGCCGTCTGTCCGGGAAGGAGTTCTGGTCGTCCAGCCGCTGCCGGGCATAGGCGACATGGTCTGGCACGTGCCGCACTTGCTGGCGATCGCACGTCACGAACCCGAGGGTCGTGTTTCGGTGCTGACCAAGGCTCGATCGCTGTCCGATCAGCTGCTCGCCGGACTGTCCGAGGTGTCGGAAGTGCTCTGGGTCGAACGCAAGCCCGGTCGGCACGACGGAGTTCGCGGGTTGCTGCGACTGGCCTCGGAGCTGCGTGGCAGGCGCTACCGCAAGGTGTGGATCCTCCACGACAGCAGCCGTTATACGATCGCCGCGTGGCTGGCGGGAATTCCCCACCGGGCGGGCATCGCTTCTGGCTGGCAGCGTCTTCTGCTGACCGATCGCCCGGCGCGACCGGTACCGGCCGGGGTTCATAGCGTCGAACGGGCGAACCGGTTGCTACAGGGGCTGGGCTTGCAGATCAGCCGTCCGGTGCCGTTGGTCGTGCCGCCGGAGCAGAGTCGTGCGGAGGTTCGCCTGCGCTTCAGCGGCCTCGCCCGGCCGTGGCTGATCCTCGGCATCGGCAGCAGCGAAGCGTACAAGCAATGGGGTGCCGAGAACTTCTCGATGCTGGCCGGCGCGCTGCTCAATGGCTACGGGGGAAGCTGTTTCCTGCTCGGCGGCCGTTCGGAAGAGCACATGGCCGCAAGCATTCGTCACTCGGCGATCAGCCAGGGCGCCGTGGTGCCGCTGATCCAGCAGCCTCTGCAAGAGATCATCGCGCTGCTCGCCGAAGCACGGCTGTTCGTCGGAAACGATACAGGCATGCTCAATCTCGCCGCCGCTTGCGGCGTGCCGAGCATCGGCCTCTTCGGTCATCCGATCTCCGCCTGGGTGGCGAGCAGTTCGCCGTGCATCCATCCCGTGTATCCGCCGGCAGGCCTGTCGACTGAAGGTGTTCGACAGATCAGGCCGCAGCTCGTCCTGCAGGCGATCGAAAGGCTAGGAGTCCTTGAATGATCGGACAGTCGGTCGGCGAAACTCTGCGCAACGGCTTCTATCGGTGGGGATGGCTGATCGCCGTCTATCTGCCGCTGGCAGGAGTCGCCGGTCGCGCGGCCTTCAATGTCGTCAGCGGGATCTATTTCCTCTGGGCGGCCGCGTCGATGGCCGCGACCCCGGGGCTCGCCGCTCATTTCCGCGAGCAGCGAGCGTTTCTCGTCGCCTATGCGCTGATGCTGCTGGCTTGGGTGTTGAGCCTCACCCAGGCAGCCGACGCGGGCGGAGGAGCCTACCACCTGCTGCGCTACGTCCAGTTCAGCCTGACCGGTGTGTTTACGCTCGTCGCCCTGCAGCAGAGTCCACGGCAGTTGGCCCGGCTGGCTGGTGCACTGGCGTTGGCAGCGCTACTGTTGATCGTGCTGCTCTATCTCGAGTTGCCTTACTACCTGTGGGCCGTCCCTTTCGACCCGACGATGCAGCTTCGCGAGGACAACCTGCCCTGGTTGTTGCCATTTCTCCTGCTCGCCCTGGCGAACCGTGGGTACCGCCGCTGGTTGATCGGGGCGACGATCGTTGCCTTTGCCGTCTATATCGGTCTGTCGCAGGGGCGCGCTGCTCTTCTTGCCATGCTCGTCGCGCTGGCCGTGTTTTCGGCCTTGGGCTTCCCGATGCGCAGGCGTTACTGGGTGATCACCGGCGTCGGCATTCTGGTGATCGGGATTCTCCTCGGACAGCGATTCTTTCGTGTCCGTACGGCGATCGGTTTCAACTTTGCGACCGTCGACCGGTTCTTCTCGGGGAGGGCCGGCATCTGGTGGCAGGCGCTAAGCAGTCCGCCCGACAACGTCTGGCTCGGCGTTGGTTTTGGCAATCTTTCGAGCCATCTCGACATCCTGCGAACGCGAATCGACATAGACGAGGTGGCTGTGAAACACCTGCACAACTTCGTGCTCGACGCGTGGTTCGAAACGGGCCTCGTCGGCCTGTCCGCCTTTCTCGTCCTCCTTGCCGTCGTCATCCGTCACGTGTCCCGCGTCTGGCCGAAGCTGGACACGGAAAACCGTCGTGCTGCTGCGGCGCTGCTTGCTGCGGTTGCGGCGCTATTGACTGCCGGTCTGCTCAGCTTCTCGTATGCGTCGAAACAGTTCTCCCTGTATCTCTATCTGCTCTTCGCCGGCCTGCTGGTGCTTCGTGCGAGCGGAACGCGCCCGGCCAGTCCGTAACCAACCTCCGGGCCGCAGGGATCGGGAAAGAGCCAGCAGCGCCGCGGCTGCGAGCCTGCTCACGCGACCAGCAAAACGTGTCTCAGAGCGTTATTGACCCGTTCAGCACGGCGTCCGATCCCGTCGGCATGGTACACTCGGCCATCACGCCCTGAGGCCGCCCCCCGTTCAGCCATGTCGCCAGTAGATCCTGGCCCTCTCCCTTCATTGCGCATCTATCTGCGGTTGCTGAGCCATCTGCGGCCGCTCGTTGGCCTGTTTTCGGTCAGCATCGTCGGCTACCTGATCTTCGCCTCCTCGCAACCGATGCTCGCGGGGATTCTAAAGTTTTTCGTCGATGGCCTCGCCGCCCCCGGAGCGACGAGGCAGGCGGTTCCCTGGCTCGGGCCCCTGGACCTCATGCACGCCGTTCCGCTGCTCGTCGTGGTGGTCATCGCCTGGCAGGGAATCGGCTCGTTCCTCGGCAGCTACTATCTCGCGAAAGTCTCTCTCGGGCTGATCGACGACCTCCGGTGCAGGCTCTTCGACGCGCTGTTGCGCCTGCCCGACGCGTATTTCGCCCATCACAACTCGGGTCACCTGATTTCGCGCATCACTTACGACGTGACGATGGTCACCGGCGCGTCGACCGATGCGCTGAAGGTCGTCATACGCGAAGGGCTGACGATCGGCTTCCTCTTCGGCTACCTGCTGTGGATGAACTGGAAGCTGACGCTGGTCCTCGTCGCCATCCTGCCGCTGATCGGCTCGGTGGTCATCCGCGCGAGCCGCAAATATCGCCGTCAGAGTCGGAAGATCCAGGCGGCGATGGGCGACCTGACCCACGTCGCTTCCGAGATGATCCAGGGGCACCGGGTCGTGCGCAGCTTCGGCGGCGAGCAGTACGAGTCGGGACGCTTTCACGCGGCGAGCGCGGAGAACACGGCGAAGCAACTGCGCATGGTGCGTACGACGGCCGGCTACACGCAGATTCTCCAACTGGTCACCTTCAGCGCGATGGCCGCACTGCTGATGCTCGTCCTGCTCTTGCGCGGCGACGCTTCGGCGGGCGACCTGGTCGCCTACCTGACCGCGGCGGGGATGCTGCCGAAACCTGTCCGCCAGCTTTCCGAGGTCAGTTCGACGATCCAGCGCGGTCTCGCCGGCGCGGAGAGCATTTTCGCCCAGCTCGACGAAGAGCCCGAAGAGGATCATGGGACGATAGAGCGCGACCGCGTTGCCGGCCACCTGGAGGTCAGACACCTCTCCTTTGCCTATCCGGGCAGCAGCCAGCCGGTACTCGAGGACATCAGCTTCACGGTTGCGCCGGGGCAGATGGTGGCTCTCGTCGGCCGCTCGGGGAGCGGCAAGTCGACGCTGGCGAGCTTGATTCCGCGCTTCTACAAGCATGATTCCGGGCAGATTCTGATCGACGGGATCGACGTCGAGAGTTACACACTGCGCAACCTGCGGCGGCACATCGCACTCGTGACCCAGCAGGTCGTTCTGTTCAACGACACGGTGGCGAGCAACATCGCCTATGGTGACCTGGCCAACGCGCCGCACGAAGCCGTCCGGGAAGCAGCTGCGGCGGCGCACGCGTGCGAGTTCATCGACCTGTTGCCCGACGGTTTCGACACGCTTGTCGGCGAGAACGGGGTGATGCTCTCCGGCGGACAGCGCCAGCGGCTGGCGATAGCCCGGGCTCTGCTCAAGGACGCGCCGATCCTGATCCTCGACGAGGCGACCTCGGCGCTCGATACGGAATCGGAACGCCACATCCAGAATGCTTTCGACCGTGTGATGGCCAAGCGAACCACGCTGGTCATTGCGCACCGCCTGTCGACGATCGAAAGGGCAGATCTGATCGTAGTCATGGACCAGGGCAGGATCGTCGAACGTGGCAACCATGCCGATCTGCTCGCCGCAGACGGCTACTATGCGCGCCTGCACGCGATGCAGTTCAGCGAGCACGCGGAGGCATCAGGCTGAAACAGGAACGCCCACCAGGCGGTGGGCGTTCCAGCTGCCGGAGAGCCCGGTCAGGGCCAGGCTCAGTCGAATTCGAGGATCACCTGGTCGACCGACAGGCTGTCGCCCGGAGCGGCGACGACCTTCTTGACCTTGCAGTCGCGTTCGGCCTTGAGCACGTTCTCCATCTTCATCGCTTCGATGACCGCCAGCTTCTCGCCGGCGTTGACCGCCTGTCCTTCGGCTACGGCGATCTCGCGCAGCAGGCCGGGCATCGGCGAGAGGAGGAACTTCGAGAGGTCCGGCGGCACCTTCTTGGGCATCAGCGCGAGCATCCGGGCGGCGTTGGCGGTCATCACGGTGACCTTGACGTGCTTGCCGAAGTGTACGACGCGATAGAGCAGACCGATCCTTTCGAGCTGCAGGCAGATCGGCGTGCCGTTGCACGTGCCGCGAAAGACCAGTTCGCCGAACTTCCAGTCGGAGACGAGATCGTAGCGGTCGACGCCGTGGGTTACCGAGTAGCCGCCTGGAATCGGTACGAGCGAGACCGGATAGTCCTTGCCTTCCATCTGCACGACCCAGCCGGTCCCCACCTTGCGCTCGTGTCCGGGCATCTGGTCGCTGATTTTGACTGCCCGATCGATGTAGCGGCGACGCCCGAAAGCGGCGATCGCCGCGAGCAGGCCTGGGTCGTCGTGCACGACGTTGCTGGCGTCGAAGCCGTTCGGGAACTCCTCGGCGATGAACGACGTCGTGAAGATCCCCGAGAGGAAGCGAGGGCTCTGCATCAAAGCCGCCTGGAAGGGGATGTTCGAGTCGATGCCTCGGATCACGAAGGCGTTCAGCGCGTCACGCATGCGGCTGACCGCCTGATCGCGTGTCGCGCCGTGACAGATCAGCTTGGCGATCATCGAGTCGTAATACATCGAGATCTCGCCGCCCTCGAAAACGCCGGTATCGACGCGCACCTGGCCTTCGACGTTCTCGGGCGGCCGGTACTTGACCAGCCGGCCGACCGACGGCAGGAAGCCACGGAACGGGTCTTCGGCGTTGATCCGGCACTCGATCGCCCAGCCGTTGATTTTCAGATCGTCCTGGGTGAACGGCAGTTTCTCGCCGGCGGCGACGCGAATCATCAGTTCGACGAGGTCGAGACCAGTGATCATTTCAGTGACCGGGTGTTCGACCTGCAGCCGCGTGTTCATCTCGAGGAAATAGAACGACTTGTCCGAGCCGACGACGAACTCGACGGTACCCGCGCTCTGGTACTTGACGGCCTTGGCCAGGGCGACTGCCTGCTCGCCCATCGCCTTGCGGATGCTTTCGTCGATGAACGGCGAAGGCGCTTCCTCGAGCACCTTCTGGTGACGGCGCTGGATCGAGCACTCGCGTTCGAAGAGATAGACCGTGTTGCCGAACGAATCGGCGATGACCTGGATCTCGATGTGGTGCGGCCCTTCGACGAACTTCTCGATGAACACGCGGTCGTCACCGAAACTGTTGCGAGCTTCATTGCGGCACGAGTCGAAGCCCTCGGCGGCTTCCTGGTCGTTGAAGGCGACGCGCAGCCCCTTGCCGCCGCCGCCGGCCGAGGCCTTGATCATCACCGGGTAGCCGATTCCGCGGGCGATGGTCACCGCCTGAGCCGAGTCGGCGATTTCGGCGTTGTAGCCGGGAATCGTGTTGACCTTCGCTTCCTGGGCCAGCTTCTTCGAGGCGATCTTGTCGCCCATCGCGGCGACCGAGTAGTGCTTGGGTCCGATGAACACGACGCCGCTCTCTTCGAGGCGGCGCGAGAACTCTTCGTTCTCGGAGAGGAAGCCGTAGCCGGGATGGACCGCTTCGGCGCCGGTCTGCTTGCACGCGTCGATGATCTTGTCGATCACCAGGTACGACTCTTTGGAGGGTGCCGGTCCGATGCACACGGCCTCGTCGGCCATCAGCACGTGCATCGAGTCCTTGTCGGCCTCCGAGTAGACGGCAACCGTCCGGATGCCCAACTTCTTGGCGGTTCTCATGACCCGGCAGGCGATTTCGCCGCGGTTGGCGATCAGAATCTTCTTGAACATCTCGGTTTCTCCCCGGGTATCAGAGCGGAATGTTGCCGTGCTTGCGCCACGGGTTCTCCAGTTTCTTGTTGCGCAGCATGGCCAGCGAGCGGCAGATGCGTTTGCGCGTCTCATGCGGCATGATCACGTCGTCGATGAAACCGCGCGCGCCGGCGACGAAGGGGTTGGCGAACTTGGCCTTGTACTCGGCCTCACGGGCAGCGAGCTTGGCCGGGTCGTTCTTCTCCTCGCGGAAGATGATCTCGACCGCGCCCTTCGGACCCATGACGGCGATCTCCGCCGACGGCCAAGCGAAGTTCACGTCACCGCGCAGGTGCTTGGAGGCCATCACGTCGTAGGCTCCGCCGTAGGCCTTGCGGGTGATCACGGTGATTTTCGGTACCGTGCACTCGGCGTAGGCATAAAGCAGCTTGGCGCCGTGTTTGATGATCCCGCCGTATTCCTGGGCGGTGCCGGGCATGAAGCCCGGGACGTCGACGAAAGTTATCACCGGGATGTTGAACGCGTCGCAGTAACGGACGAAGCGCGCCGCCTTGATCGAACTCCTGATGTCCAGGCAGCCAGCGAGGACCAGAGGCTGATTGGCGACGATGCCGACGGTCGAACCCTCCATGCGCGCAAAGCCGATGACGATGTTCTTGGCGTATTCCTTCTGCAGTTCGAAGAAGTCACCGTCGTCGGCGACCTTGATGATCAGTTCCTTGATGTTGTACGGCTTGTTGGGGTTGTCAGGGACCAGCGTGTCGAGCGAGAAGTCGAGCCGCTCGGCGGGATCCTGCACCGGAACGTGCGGCGGCTTCTCGCGGTTGTTCGAGGGCAGGAAGCTGATGAAGCGGCGCAGCATCATCAGCGCTTCGACATCGTTTTCGAAGGCGAGGTCGGCGACTCCGGACTTGGTCGTGTGCGTCACCGCCCCACCGAGTTCCTCGGCAGTAACGTCCTCGTGGGTCACCGTTTTCACGACGTCGGGACCGGTCACGAACATGTAAGAGGAATCCTTGACCATGAAGATGAAGTCGGTCATCGACGGGCTGTACACGGCGCCTCCAGCGCACGGTCCCATGATCAGCGAGATCTGCGGGATCACTCCCGAGGCGAGCACGTTGCGCTGGAAGACCTCGGCGTAGCCGGCCAGAGAGGCCACGCCTTCCTGGATGCGCGCACCTCCGGAGTCGTTGAGGCCGATCACCGGTGCGCCGACCTTCATCGCGTGGTCCATGACCTTGCAGATCTTCTCGGCATGCGCCTCGGAGAGCGACCCGCCGAAAACGGTGAAATCCTGCGAGAAGACGAACATCAGGCGACCGTTGATCGTTCCGCAGCCGATGACCACGCCGTCACCCGGGACCGACTGGTCGGCCATCCCGAAGTCGGTGCAGCGGTGCTCCATGAACATGTCCCACTCTTCGAAAGAGCCGGAATCGAGCAACAGCTCGATACGTTCACGGGCGGCCAGTTTGCCCTTGCTGTGCTGGTTGTCGATGCGTTTCTGGCCACCACCCAGA
>NZ_JAMTDX010000111.1 GCF_023806625.1 Accumulibacter sp. | reverse complement strand
GCGTAAACGATTATCTTCGAGGGTCTACGACAATGGCATTCATGCGATCGCCCTGGCAGCTCGGCCGGCGGACCAAGTTGAGCTAGACTGGACACCTCACGGCGCCCCGCAGACGATCGCGCGATCGACCCGGTCGAAGGCGAGGCTTTCACGTCCTCCCGGCAATGTCGCACACCTTCTTCGCCGCCAGCCTCCTTCTCGCCGCAACCCCCGGCCCAGGGCTCCTCTACATCCTGGCCCGGACGATCGCGCAAGGGCGCAGCGCCGGCCTGTGCTCGGTTGCCGGAGTCGCTCTCGGCAACCTGAGCAGTGCGATCGCCACCTCGGCCGGACTCGCCGCCGTTCTTTCGGCCTGGCCGCCGGCCTTTGCGACGCTGCGCTACGGCGGAGCGCTCTATCTCGCTGGCCTGGCGATCAGCACCTTGCGCAACCGCGGCTCTTCGCCGACGCACATACCCCTGCCGGCCGGTCCGTCGACGATCGTTCGGGACGGCTGGGTGGTCGCCGCCCTCAATCCGAAGACTGCGCTGTTCTTCACGGCGTTCCTCCCGCAATTCGTCGATCCGGAGGCATCCCCACTGCTCCAGGGCGCTCTCCTCGGCCTGCTCTTCGTCCTGATCGCCCTGATCACCGACTGCCTCTACGTGCTGGCAGCGAGCCCGGTATGGCGAGCATTGGCGAGCAACCCGGGCATCCAGCGCCGTGCGCGCCACCTCGGTGCCGGCGTGCTGATCGGCCTCGCCCTCCTGGCCACCGTGGCCGATGGGCCCGCCGAGGCCCCGGCGCCGCGAATCCCGTCGGGAGCGCCGGTCCGCGTCCCGGGCTGAGCTGATCCGCAGTCGCCGGCAACGGCCGCGCTGAAGACTGTTCCTGACGGAGACCGGGCCGGGCGGTCAGCTTCGCTTTGCAGCCTGCCGATCGGTCGGCGCCTCGGTGTCGCCACGCAGCAGTGCCCACACGCGGCTGACGATCTCTGCGGCGGTCAGTCCGAAATGCTCGTAGAGTTCGCCGGCCGGGGCCGACTCGCCGAAGCGGTCGATACCGACGACTGCACCGCTGGAACCGACGTACTTCCACCAGAGATCCGGGTGACCGGCTTCGATGGCCAGCACGGGCACACCGGCAGGCAGGACCTGCTGACGATAGTCTGGCGATTGCTGATCGAAGCGCCTCGAGCAGGGCATGGACACGACACGGGCAGGGATTCCTTCCTGGCCGAGCGCCGCCTGCGCCTCGAGCGCGAGGCTGAGCTCCGATCCGGTTCCCAGCAGCACGATTCGCGGCGATCCGTCTTCAGGCTCACGCAGAATGTAGGCACCGCGTCTGATGCTGGCGATCTGCGCGGAGTCGCGCTGCACAGCCGGCAGGTTCTGCCGCGAAAGAAGAAAACACGAGGGACCGTCGCGGCGCTCGAGCGCCGCGACCCAGGCAACCGCCGTTTCCAGGGCGTCGGCCGGGCGCCAGACGTCGAGTCCCGGAATCAGCCGCAAGGACGCCGCCTGCTCGATCGGCTGATGCGTCGGACCGTCTTCGCCGAGGCCGATCGAATCATGGGTCAGGACCATCAGCTGCCGCTGCTTCATCAGCGCCGCGAGGCGGATCGCGTTGCGGGCATAGTCGGAGAAGACGAGAAAGGTCGCGGTATAAGGGATGAAGCCCCCGTGCAGGGCGATGCCGTTGGCGATCGCGATCATCGCGAACTCGCGCACGCCATAGTTGACATAGTTGCCCCCGGCCTCACGGTTCGCCGGACGCGTCCCGCTCCAGTTGGTCAGGTTCGATCCAGTCAGGTCGGCCGAACCGCCGAGCAGCTCGGGCAGACAAGGGGCGAGCGCTTCGATCGTGTTCTGCGAGGCCTTGCGCGTGGCCACCGGAGCGTTCTCGCCGGCCAGCCGGTCGAGTAGTTGCACGACTCGCTCCGGCCAGTCAACGGGCAACTCGCCGCGCATCCGCCGCTCGAACTCGGCGGCCAGTTCGGGGTGAGCCGCGCGATACGCCGCGAAAGCCGCCTCCCAGGCGTACTCGGCGGCTTCGCCGCGAGGTCGGGCGTCCCAGCCGGTGCGCACGTCCGCCGGAACCTCGAACGGCGGATACGGCCATTCCAGCTGCCGCCGCGTATTGACGATCTCGGCCGAGCCGAGCGGTGCACCGTGCACGTCGTGGGTCCCCCCCTTGTTCGGTGAGCCGAAGCCGATCATCGTCTTGCAGCAGATCAGCGTCGGCCGGCCCGTCGACGTCCTGGCGATCCTGATCGCCGCTTCGATCGAGTCCACGTCGTGGCCGTCGCAGTGCGGGATGACCCGCCAGCCGTAGGCTTCGAAGCGCTTCGGTGTATCGTCGGCGAACCACGGCTGGACGTGGCCGTCGATCGAGACGTCGTTGTCGTCGTAGAAGACGATCAGCTTCGAGAGTGACAGTCGCCCGGCAAGCGAACAGGCTTCGTGCGAGATGCCTTCCATCAGGCAACCGTCGCCGACGAAGGCGTAAGTGTAGTGGTCGACGATCCGGTGGTCCCGACGATTGAAGGTCTCGGCGAGAAGGCGTTCGGCCAGCGCCATGCCGACTGCGTTGGCCAGGCCCTGCCCGAGCGGGCCGGTCGTCGTCTCCACTCCCGGCGTCACGCCGTGTTCGGGATGCCCCGGAGTCTTCGAGTGCAACTGGCGAAAACGCCTGATCTCGCCGATCGGCAGGTCATAGCCAGTCAGATGGAGAAGCGCGTAGAGCAGCATCGACCCGTGGCCGTTCGACAGGACGAAGCGGTCCCGGTCTACCCACTGCGGATTGCCCGGGTTGTGCTTCAGATGGCGACGCCAGAGCACTTCGGCGATGTCGGCCATGCCCATCGGCATTCCCGGATGGCCGGAGTTCGCCGCCTCCACGGCGTCGATGGACAGGAAGCGCAGCGCGTTGGCACAGCGTCGGCGGAACTTGCGTGATTCGGTGGGCACGAATGGCTCCTTGAGTCAGGGTATGGAGGCGGGCGCGCGAAGAGGCGGGCCTCGCTGCACAATCAGCGCGAACGGCGTTTCCGGTCGACGAGTTGCAGGATCATCGGCGTGAAGATGATCTGCATGGCCAGGCCCATCTTTCCTCCGGGGCAGACGACGATGTTCGGTCTCGACATGAACGAGTCGTGGAGCATGCTCAGCAGGTATGGAAAGTCGATACCCTTGGGATCCGCGAAACGGATCACGACCATGCTCTCGTCGGCCGTGGGAATGTCCCGGGCGATGAATGGGTTCGAGGTGTCGACGGTCGGCACGCGCTGAAAGTTGACATGCGTCCGGGAGAACTGGGGGCAGATGTAGTTGATGTAGTCGGGCATGCGGCGGAGGATCGTGTCGACGACGGCCTCGGTCGAGTAGCCACGCTGCGCCTTGTCGCGCTGCAATTTCTGGATCCATTCGAGATTGATGATCGGCACGACGCCGATGCACAGATCGACATGGCGACCGACGTCGACCACCTCGGTCCGCACGGCACCGTGCAACCCTTCGTAGAAGAGCAGATCGGTACTTGCCGGCAGGTCTTCCCAGCCGGTGAACGTTCCCGGCGGCGAACCGTAGAGTTCCGCCTCGGCCTCGTCGTGGACGTAATGCCGACACTTGCCTCTGCCCGTCTCGCCGTATTCGCGGAAAAGGCCCTCCAGTTCGACGAGCAGATTGGCCTCCGGCCCGAAATGGCTGAAGTGATGGTCCCCCGCGAGGCTCCTCTGGGCCATCTGTTCGCGCATCTGCTGCCGATCGTAGCGGTGGAAGCTGTCGCCCTCGATGATCGCCGCGTTGAGGCCCTCGCGTCGGAAGATGTGTTGAAAGGCTCTGGTCACCGAGGTCGTACCGGCGCCCGAGGAACCGGTGATGGCGATGACCGGGTTCTTGACTGACATGCTCTGTCTCCGTGGCGGGAAGGGAAGTGGGCGGCAGGTGATTGTTCAGTAGTCCCTGAACAGTGTGCGCGTCGCGAAAAGTGGCGACCTGAAGGGCTGATCCTCGCCGGTCTCGTGCTCGCGATGGTAGCGTTCGATCCGTTCGACCTCGTCTCGCGAGCCGAGGATCACCGGCACGCGCTGATGCAGGCTGGTCGGCTGGACATCGAGAATCCTTTCCCGGCCGGTTGATGCCAGGCCGCCCGCCTGGGCGACGATCATCGCCATCGGGCTCGCTTCATACAGCAGACGCAGACGCCCCGGCCTGCTGATGTCCTTGGTATCGCGCGGATACATGAACACGCCGCCGCGCATCAGTATGCGGTGCACCTCGGCAACCAGAGAAGCCACCCAGCGCATGTTGAAGTCCTTCTCCCTGACTCCGGTCTGCCCAGCCAGACACTCGCTGACGTAGCGCTGGATCGGCTTTTCCCAGAAGCGTTCGTTCGAGGCGTTGATCGCGAACTCGCGCGTCTCCGGCGAGATGGTCAGATTGGGATGAGTCAGCACGAACTCGCCGATGTCGCGCTTGAGCGTGAAGCCGTGCGTGCCGTTGCCGACGGTCAGGACGAGCATCGTCGACGGACCGTAAAGCGCATAACCGGCGGCAACCTGCCGGCTGCCCGGCTGCAGGAAGTCGGCGGCCGTCGGCTGCTCAACGACAGCGCTCTCGGGGCAGCGGAGTACGGAAAAGATGCTGCCGACCGAGAGGTTGACGTCGATGTTCGACGAACCGTCGAGCGGGTCGAAGACGAGCAGATACCGGCCGCGCGGATATTCGGGCGGAATCCGGTAGATGTCGTCCAGTTCCTCGGAGGCCATCGCCGCGAGGTGCCCGCCCCAATCGCAGTGATTGATGAACGCCTCGTTGGCCAGCACGTCGAGCCTCTTCTGCGCCTCACCCTGGACGTTCTCGCTGCCGGCGTCACCGAGGACGCCAGCCAGGGCCCCCCGGGAGACACCCTGGGCAATGGCCTTGCACGAGCGCACGACGTCGCTCATCAGCATGCAGAACTCGCCTCCGAGAGCCGGGTTGCGGCGCTGCTCCTCGATCAGGAACTTGTTGACGTTCGTACGTCCGCTTAACATGGCGATACTCCACACACTGTGATGGTCGGTTAGGGATGGCCTGGATTCTAGCGAGCTGATGCAAAAACTCCAGTTAATGCTATTGTTTGTTTAGTTAACCTTTCGCTAATGTATGAGAAACGCGACGATCCGGCAGCTGCAGATCTTCTCGGTTGCCGCCAACCATCTCTCGTTCGCGCGCGCAGCGGAGAGGCTCCACCTGACCCATGCGGCGATCTCGCTGCAGATCAAGCAACTCGAGGAGGTCTGCGGAACCCGGCTCTTCGAGCGCATCGGCAAACGTGTATTCCTCACCGAGGCCGGAGAAATCCTCCTCGACCACACCCGCCAGATCCTGCAGTCGCTGAAGGAGGCCGACGAGGCGCTGCTGGCTCTGAAAGGCCTGAAGGGAGGGAGAATCGCCATCGCCGTGGCGAGCACGGCCGAGTACTTCGCCCCGGGGCTGCTCGCCGCGTTCCGCGAGACCCACTCCGAGGTGCGAATCCGCCTACTCATCGACAACCGCGACACGGTCATCCGCCTCCTCGCTGGCAACGAGGTCGATCTGGCGATCATGGGCCGGCCGCCTGCAGAGCTCGATGCCATCGCCGTCGCTTTCGCACCGCATCCGCTGGTGATCGTCGCCAGCACAGGGCACCCGTTGAGCAGCCTTGCCCGCGTGAGTGTCGAAGACCTGGCGAACGAGACGCTGATCGTTCGTGAAATGGGGTCGGGAACCCGCTCGGCGATGGAGGAATTCTTTCACGAGCACTCGATCAAGCCGCGAATCGGCATGGAAATGGGCAGCAACGAAGCGATCAAGCAGGCGGTCATCGCCGGGCTGGGGATCAGCTTCATCTCCCAGCACACCCTCGGGCTTGAACTGAGCGCCGGTAGGCTGAGCATCCTGAAAGTCGAGGGCACACCGGTAATCCGGCGCTGGCACATCGTCCGCCACCGGAACAAGCACCTCAGTCCGGTACTGGCCGCGTTCTGGAGCTTTGTCGTCGAGTCCGCTCCGGCCTACCTCAGTAGGCTCGTCTGAGAGGTTGTGAAGAAATCGTCTCGAGCAGGCCGATAGGCCAGGCGCCAGGAAGGGGGAGGGTTCCTTCCTTTCCCTCCTCGAGCGAACGACGAGACATATCAGATGGATGGGCGAGAAGTGAGCGAGCGCGCAACAGCGCAGACTGGCTTCGCAGCAGATTCATTCACAGCCTCTGAGCCAAGGCTGCTGTACTTTCGCCCAGGTCAGGCAAAGCCCGTCTGTACGGGTTCGCGGATCTGCGGGCGGACAGGCTCGACGCGATGGGCGGGAAACACCACCCGGGCAACGCAACCCGATTGCCGGCCGCCGTCGCCGCTGCGCGCGCAGGGCCGCAGGCTTGCCGCCGCCTTATGGACCTCGGCGATCTCGCGAACGATCGCCAGACCCAGCCCACTACCCTCGGCATCACTTCCATCGACGCGATAGAAACGCTCGAAGACCTTCTGCGACTCGTCCTCCGAAATTCCCGGGCCGTTGTCCTCGATCTCGAGCAACGCGAAGTCCCCCTGGGCGATGGCCCGTGCGGTGACCCGCCCGCCGGCCGGCGTGTAGCGCAGCGCGTTGTCGAGCAGGTTGCTGATCATCTCGCGAAGCAGGAAGGCATTGCCGCGGATGCACACGCCGCCTGCCTCCTCGTAGCCGAGATCGATCGACTTTTCGAGCGCACGGGAGAACCAGCCCTCGACCACTTCCCGCAGGATTTGATCGAGATCGACGGGAACGAGGGCCTGCTGGGCGCGCCCGCTGGCCTCGGCACGAGCCAGTGCGAGCAGCTGGTCGACGAGGTGAGAGGCACGGTCGACACCGCTGAGGATCTGCCTCAGTGCATGCCGAAGCTCGACTGGATCGGTTTCACGCATGGCCAGCTGCGCCTGTGTCTTCAGGCCGGTCAGCGGGGTACGCATCTGGTGCGCGGCGTCGGCGATGAACCGCCTTTGCGCGGCGACACTGTGCTGCAGACGCTCGAGCATCGAGTTGAAGGCTTCGGTCAGCGGCTGCAACTCTTCCGGAACACGGCGCAGGGCGATCGGCGACAGATCTTCAGCAGGCCGCGCCTCGATTCGTTCGCGAAGCCGGGTCAACGGCCGCAAGCCCTGCGACAGGCCGAGCCAGACGAGGACGACGGCCAGCGGGATGATCACGAACTGCGGCAGGATCACGCTGGCGATGATCCTGTTGGCCAACTGGGAACGCTTCTCGGTCGTCTCGCCCACCTCGATCAGTGCGCCCGTACCGCCCGGGTCACCTTCCGGGTACAGGTACGTGTAGGCAACCCGCAGCGCCTGGCCGCGATAATCGTCGTCGCGAAACAGCACGTCTCCGGGATCCCCCTTGGGCAGCGAGCGCAACGCCACGGGCACGGGAAGCTCCTCGTCGCCGGCGAGCAAGCGGCCATCGTCGGCCAGCAGGTGGAAATAAACGCTGTCGGTCTCGTCCGAACGCAGGAAGGCCTGGGCCATCCGTGACATCGGCAGCTCCGGCCGGCCGTCGCTGAAGCGGATCTGGCGCGCAATGGCCAGCGCCCGCTCGCGCAGCGACTGATCGTAGGGGAAGCTGGCCACGCTGCTGGCGAAGTAGTGGGTCAGCGCGATGCTGATCGGCCAGACGAAGAGAAGCGGTGCCAGCATCCAGTCGAGAATCTCGCCGAACAGCGATCGGCGAGTCTCAGGACTTTCTTTCTTCCGCAGGTTTATCAAGATAGTAGCCGAGCCCGCGGACGGTGATGATATTGACCCCGGTCGATTCGAGCTTCTTGCGCAGGCGGTGGATGTAGACTTCGATCGCGTTGTGGCTGACTTCCTCACCCCAGCCGCAGAGGTGGTCGACGAGCTGGTCCTTGCTGACCAGCCTCCTCGCCCTGAGCAGCAGGATTTCCAGCAAGCCAAGCTCGCGTGCCGACAGTTCGAGCATCTCGCCGTTGACCAGCGCACAGCGATCGGTCTGGTCGAAAGTCAGCGCCCCGCATTCGATCATTCGCGAGGTGCCTGAAGAGCGACGGCTGAGCGCCCTGACTCGCGCTTCGAGTTCGGCGAGTTCGAAGGGCTTGGCCATGTAGTCGTCGGCGCCGAGGTCGAGGCCCTTGACGCGATCTTCGAGCCCGTCGAGGGCAGTGAGGATGAGCACCGGCGTCGCCGCCTTTCGGGCCCGCAGGCGGCGGAGGACATCGAGACCCGACAGGCGCGGGAGACCCAGATCGAGGATCAGCAGGTCGTAGGCGTTGGTCATCAATGCCGTATCGGCATCGACGCCGTTGTACGCGCAGTCGATGGCGTAGCCTCCCTGGCGCAGTGACCGGCACAGACCGTCGGCGATGATCCGGTCGTCTTCAGCAAGCAGAATGCGCATGACTGGTGATCCGTGGCCCGGCGCACGACAGATCCCGCGGCGTAAGTTGTCTGTAAGTCCCCTCTCTTAAGCTGCGCACGCTGTTCTCCTTTTTATGGTCTTCGGAGTTCAGGCTCAGGCCGGAACTCGGGGAGCGCCTGAAAATACTGCACCGGGCGCTCCCCGCCATTTTTTTGCGGTCGCCGCCCCGGCCGAACGCAACCGGCCGTCCACCTGGCGAGTGTAGCAAAAAAAGGGCCTGGCCAACGCGTACGGCGCGATTCCTCGACCGACTCCGCGAACCTGTCGGCTCGACGAGAGGAGGCCGGAGGCCGGCGCCCGTGACGTCGGCCAGCCGGTTCATCGGGCTCGCCGCCCCCGGCACGCTAGCCGCTCATTGCTGTGGCGGAGCGGCCGGCAGCACCTCCTCAACCAGGTTGACCCAGTAGCTCACGCCGAGTGGCAGGACTTCGTCGTTGAAGTCGTAGTGCGGGTTGTGCAGTGTGCAGCCACCGGTGCCGGGACCATTGCCCAGCCAGACATAACAGCCGGGTTTCTCGCGAAGCATGTAGGCAAAGTCTTCGGCGCCCATCGACGGCAGTTCATCGCCGCGAACCCGCTCGGCGCCGAGCAGCCGTTTAGCGACGCGGCGGCAGATTTCGCTCTCGGCAGTACTGTTGACCGTCGGGGGATAATGGTGATCGAAGCGAACCGCTATCTGGGCACCAAATGAGCTGGCGATGCCGGTGCAGAGCCTCTCGACGGCCCGCTCGACGAGGTCCTGGGTGGCCGCGGTGAAACTGCGGATCGTCCCGCGCAGGACGGCATCGTCAGGAACGATGTTCCACGCCTGACCACCGTGAATCTGGGTCACGCTGAGCACCGCGGCCTCGCAGGGATGCAGATTGCGCGCAACCACGGTCTGCAACGCGAGAACGAGCTGGCTGGCGACGACGAGCGTATCGACGCCCTGATGGGGCATGGCGGCGTGACACCCGTGACCGCGGATGGCGATCTCGAAGCTGCAGGTGCCGGCCATCACCGGGCCGGGCATCACGACCATCTCGCCGACCGCCAGACCGGGCCAGTTGTGCAGGCCGAAAATCGCGTCCATCCGGAAGCGCTCGAAGAGACCGTCCGCGATCATCACCGCGGCGCCGCCTTCGGACTCCTCGGCTGGCTGAAAGATGAAGTAAACGGTGCCATCGAAGGCGACGTCGTGCTGCGCGAGATAGCGTGCGGCTCCGAGGAGCATTGCGGTATGCCCGTCGTGCCCGCAGGCGTGCATCCGGCCCTCGATCTTCGAACGGTGCGGACAGTCGTTCTTCTCGTCGAGCGGGAGCGCGTCCATGTCTGCGCGGAGCCCGACAGCACGCGATCCGGTACCCCGGCGCAGGACGCCGACGACTCCGGTTCGGGCCAGCCCCCGATGCACCTCAAGACCACAGGCGCTCAGTTCGCGCACCACGACTTCCGAGGTCCTCTGCTCACCGAAAGCGAGTTCGGGATGCGCGTGCAGATCACGTCTGATGGCCGTCAGATCGGACAGAAAGGGTATTTCGAGGATGTTCATGAGCCTTGCTCCGAAAGCTGGTCGCGTGCAATTATGCCGCACAGAATCTTCCACTGATCCCGGGCATCGATTATGCTTGACGCCATGCATCTGGTGCTCATCAGCGGCCTGTCCGGCTCCGGCAAATCCATCGCCCTCAAGGTGCTCGAGGATGCCGACTACTATTGTGTGGACAACCTGCCTTCGCAGTTGTTGCAGCCTCTGGTCGGGCAGCTCGATCTCCAGGGATACGACAAGGTCGGCGTGGTCATCGACATCCGTGGCGGTGACAGTGTCGCGATGCTGCCGCTGCAGCTGGATGCGCTGCGCACCAACGATCTGCGCCTGCAGTTCCTGTTTCTCGACGCGCAGGACGCGACGCTGATCAAGCGCTACTCGGAGACGAGACGCCGACACCCGCTGGCCAGCGACCGCCTGACGCTGACCGAGGCGATTGCCGAAGAACGGCGGCGCCTGGGTGAGCTGGTCCACCTCGGACACCATATCGACACCAGCGGGATCAAGCCGAACGTCCTGCGCGAGTGGGTTCGCCAGTTCGTCAGGCTCGATCAGAATCCGGATCCCTGTCAGGGCCTGACGCTGCTCTTCGAGTCGTTCGGGTTCAAGAACGGGCTCCCTCTCGACGCCGATCTGGTCTTCGACGTGCGCTGTCTGCCAAACCCCCATTACGATCCCGGCCTGCGCCCGATGACCGGCTGCGATCAGCCGGTGGTCGAATTCCTCGAGGCCGAGAGCGAGGTGCTGCGCATGCGCGCCGACATCTGCGCCTTCGTTCGCGCCTGGCTGCCCGCTTACGTCCAGGACAGCCGCAGCTATCTGACCGTGGCCATCGGTTGTACGGGCGGGCAGCATCGTTCGGTGTATTTCGCCGAATGGCTCGCGCGGCAGTTTCACGACTGTGCCCGAGTGCTGATTCGCCATCGCGACATGCGAGCGGATCCGGCCTTGTCCGGCAGCGCGGCGTGATTGGCTGGCTGGATCTGTTCCGGCCCGGTGACTGGCTCGTCGCCGGCCTGGTGCTGACTGGATGTCTTCTCTCGTTCCCGCTCGCCTGGCAGGCCGGAGTCGCCGAAAAGGCCGTCGTCAGACGCGGCGGCGAGGTGTACGCCGAGCTCGACCTGTCGAGAAACAGGACGATCGAGGTCCCCGGACCACTGGGCGTCACCTCGGTCGTCGTCGATCGGCGGCGGGTCCGCGTGGCTGCCGACCCCGGCCCGCGCCAGTATTGCGTGCGCCAGGGATGGCTCGCACGCCCTGGAGAGATGACCATCTGCGCCCCGAATCAGGTCAGCATCGAGGTACGCGGGTACCGCTCGGCCTACGATTCGCTGGCCTACTGACCGCTGGCCAGTCCGCTGGCCAGCCGTTATAATCGAGTTGATCTGAGGAGCGCTGCAGGGCTGTCTGCCGACAGTCTCAGGCTCGGATTTCACCAACGGCGCTCATCCAACCAACCCCGTGCCGGGCATGGGAAGCTGGGTGGGCGCATGCGCCAGTCGTCAGCCAAGCGCACGCTACGGCGTTCCATTCCGGGCACCTCGCTGAAGGAGCCTTGCTGTGTCGGACACCAATACCCCTACTCACGACTTCGTCATTGCAGACATCGGCCTTGCTGGCTGGGGCCGCAGGGAAATCCGCATCGCCGAAACCGAAATGCCCGGCCTGATGGCCATCCGCGATGAGTTCGCCACGAGCCGGCCGTTGCAGGGCGCGCGCATCAGCGGCTCGCTGCACATGACCATCCAGACCGCGGTGCTGATCGAGACGCTCAGGGCGCTCGGCGCCGACGTGCGCTGGGCGTCGTGCAACATCTTCTCGACGCAGGACCACGCCGCAGCGGCCATCGCTGCCGACGGCGTCCCGGTGTTTGCGGTCAAGGGCGAGTCACTCGCAGAGTACTGGGATTACACGCACCGCATTTTCGACTGGCCGGACGGCGGGTACAGCAACATGATCCTCGACGACGGCGGCGACGCGACGCTGCTGCTCCACCTCGGCGCCAGAGCCGAAACCGATCGATCGGCGCTCGCCAGTCCATCCTCCGACGAGGAACGCATCCTCTTCGACACGATCGGGAGCAGGCTGGCCAGTGACCCGCACTGGTACTCGGTCCGCCTGGCGGCCGTCAGGGGCGTCACCGAGGAAACGACGACTGGCGTTCACCGCCTCTACCAGATGCACGCCAGGGGAGAACTCAAGTTCCCGGCGATCAACGTCAACGACTCGGTGACCAAGTCGAAGTTCGACAACCTCTACGGCTGTCGCGAGTCGCTGGTCGATGGCATCAAACGCGCGACCGACGTGATGATTGCCGGCAAGATCGCGGTGATCGCCGGCTACGGCGACGTCGGAAAGGGCTCGGCGCAGGCGATGCGCGCGCTGTCCGCGCAGGTCTGGGTCACCGAGATCGATCCGATCTGCGCCCTTCAGGCGGCGATGGAAGGCTATCGGGTGGTGACCATGGACTACGCTGCCGACAAGGCGGACATCTTCGTCACGGCGACCGGCAATTACCATGTGATCACCCACCAGCACATGCTGCGCATGAAGGATCAGGCGATCATCTGCAACATCGGCCACTTCGACAACGAGATCGACGTCGCTTCGATCGAAGGCTATCGCTGGGAAGAGATCAAGCCCCAGGTCGATCACGTGATCTTTCCCGACGGCAAGCGGCTGATCCTGCTGGCCAAGGGCCGCCTGGTCAATCTCGGCTGCGCGACGGGGCATCCTTCGTACGTGATGAGTTCGTCGTTCGCCAACCAGACGATGGCCCAGATCGAGCTGTTCACCCGCAACGCCGATTATCCGGTCGGCGTGTACACCCTGCCCAAGCACCTCGACGAGAAGGTGGCCAGGCTGCAGCTCAAGAGGCTCAATGCCCAGCTCTCCGAACTCACCGACCAGCAGGCAGCGTATATCGGCGTATCCAAGGAGGGTCCGTACAAATCGGACCACTACCGTTACTGAGAGTTGCCGGGACGCGCAGCGGCGATGCGACTGATCCTTCTCTGGGTGCTCAATGCACTGGCGCTGATGGGCGTCGCCTATCTGATGCCGTGGATCGAGATCGCGTCGTTCGGGTCGGCGCTGCTCGCGGCAGTCGTCCTCGGGCTGGTCAATGCCCTGCTCCGGCCAATCCTGATCGTCCTGACGCTACCCGTCACGCTGCTCACTCTCGGACTGTTCGTTCTTGTCGTCAATGGCCTGATGTTCTGGCTGGCGGGCTCGCTACTTGAAGGCTTCGTCGTCAGCGGATTCTGGCCAGGCTTGTTTGGCGCGATCCTGTACAGCGTTTTCTCGTCGATCTTCGCCGCGCTCCTGCCCTTCGGCAGGAGCCGGCAATGAGTTTCGCCCATGTCCCAGCCAGCCGACACGTTCAGCCTCGAGCTGTTTCCCCCCCAGACGCCCGAAGGCGCAGAGAAGCTTCGTGAAGCGCGGGCGCGCCTGGCCCTGCTCGGGCCGGACTTCTTTTCGGTGACTTTTGGTGCAGGTGGCTCGACGCGCGACCGGACGCTCGACACCGTGCTCGAAATCCAGAGCGAGGGGCACGTCGCCGCACCGCACCTGTCGTGCATCGGCTCGACGCGCGAGAGCATCCGCAAGATCCTCGATCAGTATCGCGCACACGGCATCCACCGGATCGTAGCCTTGCGCGGCGACCTGCCTTCGGGGATGGCCAGACCGGGAACCTTCCGCTACGCCAACGAGCTCGTCGAGTTCATTCGCGCGGAAACCGGCGCCTGGTTCCACATCGAGGTCGCCGCGTACCCCGAGTATCACCCGCAGGCGAAGAGCCCGCTCGACGACCTGCTGGCTCTCAAGCGCAAACTCGATGCCGGCGCCAATTCGGCGATCACGCAGTACTTCTACAACTTCGACGCTTACGACCATTTCGTCGGCGAGTGCCAGGCGATGGGCATCCGCGTACCGATCGTTCCGGGAATCATGCCGATCTCGAGCTTCAGCAGCCTGGCCCGTTTTTCCGACAACTGCGGCGCCGAGATTCCGCGCTGGATTCGCAAGCGACTCGAAAGCTATGGTGACGACAGTACGTCGATCCGCGCCTTCGGGCTCGACGTGGTGACGGCGCTCTGCGAAAAGTTGCTGGCCAGCGGGGCGCCAGGCCTGCACTTCTACACCCTCAACCAGGTGGCGCTGATCAGCACGTTGTGGCTACGGCTCGGCTTGCACCAGAGGGCCGCCGGGACTACGGCCGTCCACGGCGACGGGGCGACGGGCGATGGCTCCCGACCGGCATGACGGAGTGGCATGAAGGACTACTACGCCGTGCTGGGTCTGGCCAGCGATGCCTCTGCCGAAGCGATCCGCGCGGCTTACCGGCGGAAGGCGCTGCGCCTGCATCCTGATCGCAATGCGGCGCCCGAGGCAACCGAACAGTTCCGCGACGTCCAGGAAGCTTACGAGGCGCTGTCCGACGCGGGACGCCGCCACACCTACGACGAGAACCGGCGGCGCAACCTGCTCGACAAGCCTCTCGAGACGGCACGCGAAATCTGGAAACACTACATCGAAGGGATCGTGCAGTGAGGTTATCCCCCTTTTTCGAAGACCTCAAGGCGGCATACGACGCCGAACTCGAGGACCTGACGACCGATTCAGCCGGACACGACGTCCTTCGTGCGCGCCTGCAGATCAAACGGCGGCAGCTTGCCGAGATCCTGCCGATGATCGAGTACAGCCCCGAAATGGTCGCCGTCGTCTTTCACGGTGGCCTGCGCTTCGCACGGCCCGAAGTGATCGGCGGGCTCGCCGGGCTCGAACCGGAAGCCCTGCCGTCGTGGTCCGAACTGCGCGGGTCGGTAGAGCTCGAGCCATGGGCCGAAGAGCTCGCGCGAATCGTCCTCGATGATCCGGGTGGCGATCGTTTCCTGGTCGTCACCGCCTGTCTCGAGTACCTTCAGTCGGCCGTGGAAGGGCAAGCGGGCGCACCGCGCGACGTGGATGAGGTTCCTCAGGATGACCGGGACGATGCCGGCCAGGACCTCGAGGAAGCCGGGGCCGACTGGCTTGCCGAACAGGGCTTCGATCGCCGGAGCGGATTCCCGGAGGACAGGCAATGAGTCATCCAGTGCTCGTCAAGGCCGAAAGGCTGATCCGTGCGGGCGACATCGTCGGTGCCGAAGCCGCGCTGGCCTCGCTCGTGGACAGCGAGGGTGACCGGGCACTGGTCGCCGCTCTCGACGACTTCCCGGCCAAGGACCTGCTCGCCGTTCTGCGCGATTTCGACGCCTCGCGGGAATCCGTGGTCAGCCTGCTGGTCACCCCCGAGCAATTCGCCGATGCCCTGCTTCTCGAAAGGCGCTACGGCGACGAGACTCATCAGCACCTGCACGGGATGATCAACTCGGTCGTCTTTCGCCCTGACGGCGATCCAGGCGAGTTCCTCGCTGCGATCGGCGAACGTGACGGCGGCTGTGAGGTACTCGCCGATTACCTCTCGGAACGAGCCGAGAGCGTCGAGCATTTCTTCCGCACCGGCACCTTCGACTTCTTTGGCGAGCCTGACCGTTCGGCTGGCGAACTGAGCGACGAGGAGCGACTCGACGCCCTCTCGGACCCGGAGATCAACCGTCCGTTTCTCGACCACACCGAAGTCAACGATCATGACTGGATGGAACTCGCCTGGACGCTGCGCTACGAACATCCCGAGATCTTCCGAGACGTCCTGCTGATCCTTCGGGCGAGAGAGCGGGAGGAACAGCGCCGCCACGCAGCGAGCGAGTTGCTGCAGGCGCCCGGCCGGGTCCGGCCGCCCGAACCCGAAGAGGAGTCCGCGCTCTAGATCAGGCGCAAATCGGTCGAACGAGCCAGCGCCAGGGAAAGCGCCAACATGCCTCCGAGCAGCCGTCAGGTCGCCGTATTCGATGACCGGCCGTTCTTCGCGAAGGCGCTGGCCCACGGAGTGCGCGCCGGCATTCTCGACCGGGAGAGGCTACAGCGGATTCTCGACGACGGACCGAAGGGCATCGTGCAGATCGCCGAGTACTTCGGAACCCAGTACCTGCGGCCGAACATCGAGCAGGCGCTGGTGCGGATGGTCAATCTGGTCAGCCTGCATCTCGAGGAAACGAGCGGCGGCGACCTCGACGCCGCTGCGCGGTCGCTGCGCGAGAACACGTTCCTCTCGCACTCGCGCGGCGGCTCGGAAATGCTCAAGCGGCTCTGGGCGATGCCCGAAGACAGCTCGATCGGAATCGACGGCCGGCAGTCGCAGAAGGAGTTCCTCGCCCTCTGGTCCTTGCGCAGCCTCGCCGAGTACCGACGGATGCTCGAGCATCGCCAGGTACAGCAGGCCGTCGTCAGCACCGCGCTCGAACTCGCCGGGCGCCTCGGGCTCAAACGTAGCGAGATTTCGACCGTCGCCTCGGAGTCGCTCATCCGCAGCGCGGTGCTCGTCTATCTGAGCGGCTCGAAGCCGCCGGCCATCCCGACCCGTGCCGGTCTGGCGGCGATCGTCGCGGGATTGCGCGGGAAGGGCGTTCCGGGCGCCGGACGGAGGCAGCTCGACGAAGTCATGAAAACTCTTCCGCCCGCCTGCGCCACAATCGCCAAGAACAATCTCAGGAAGGTCGAAGCCGAGGACATCCCGAAGATACTCGACGGTTCACGCCCATTGAACGAGGTCATCCAGCGGATCGAACCGTTCTACTTCCTGCGCGAGTTCGACATCGACGATGCCAGCGTCGCCGACGCGACTCTGTCGAACAACTGGAAGAAGCTGACCGGAGGCAAGACCGACGACCATTCGCTACTGACCGTGTTCGTCTGCCTCGCCGCCGGCGTTCCGGCCCGATCTTCGCTGAGCCGGTCGGCCGCGCGCACACTGGTCCGCAAGGCGCGAGCCGAAGGCCTGGCGAGCCCCCTGGTGACGGCGTTCATCCGCGACAGCGCACCGCATGAAATGCAGGACGACCTCGAAGCGCTGTGGAATGAGTTCTTTCCTGAAATCGAAGCGACGCTGCTCGACGACGAGGACACGAGCCTCAACGAGGCGCTCGACTTTCTCAGGGAAAACTGCATCGTCGTCTAGTTTCCGTACGGCCACTCCTCGACGGCGGCCCCGGCGAGCAGCGCTCAGCCTTCCTGCCGACTTCTCGCGAGACATGACCGGTAACGGCCATCGACGCGCCGGGCGAACCATTCGGTGGTCAGCCGACGAGAAATCTTCGGACTACTCAGAGCGATCTGCGGCAGCGTTTCCCGAGGCCGGCGCCCGCCGCTCGCTGCATCGGCAAGCGCGTACAGCCTCAGGTAGAGTGGTGTCTTCTCGAAAGCCGCCGACTTCTCGAGGCGCAGATCGCGCCCGATCTCCCCGGGGGCCATCTGCAGCCGGCCTTGCAGCGCGATCACTGCACGCTGGCTGTCGCTGACCTCGGACAGTGCAACCCCCTCGCGATAACGCAGCAGGTCACCGTCGAGCGCGAGCTGTCGTCCGCTCAGACGGACGACGGCGTCCTGAAACGCGGCGTTACGGCTGCTGTAGCGGCCGGCGTTGAAATCGGCGAAGCGGTAGATCATCTCGCCATAGTTCACCGGGTAATCGAGCAGCGAAGCGACCCCGAAGTAGACCCCGCCGCGGCGCGTGAATAGCTCGGCGCGAACGCCCCCCGAGCGCGGATACGGATAGGGCTTCCGGCGAACCTGCTCTTCGGCAAACTCGATACCGACCTGCATCGGACCACCGGTGCGCACCGGGTTGTAGCCGGCGAAGAGCGTCCTCCCTCCGGGAAGCTCGGCGATCATCTCTTCATAGAGCAGGCTCATCTGTTTCTCGGTGCGCAGCGCGTCGACTCGCTCGCGGTAGCTTCGCCCGTCCGGTGAAGACCTGCCGAGCGCGAGGTCGAGGACGAGCTTGGGTATCCCGTACCGCTCGCGCCGCCGGTCGATCTCCTGCCAGGCGATCCGCGCCAACCCCGGTACCGGCGGATCGGCGACGAAGCTCGATTCCTGCTCGATCACCGCGATGACCGCACAGAGCCTCTCGGCGTCCGGCGGGATCTGCAGCGCCCCGAAAGCGGTCAGGATGTCCACCGCCCAGCCGTCGCGCTCGTCGACGCCGCGCGGCAAGAGGCGATCCAGCAGCGCACGGGCATCGTCCGCGCGGCGAGTGACGGGTGGCACCGTAACGCCTTGCGCGCTGACCGCCGGCGCCCTCGCCGTCTGATCAACGGACCGCGCAGAGGCGCTCGTCCCGGGCGTCGTCCCCTCAGGCGACCTCCGGTCGTCGACGCGGATCGTCGAACAGCCGATCACCGCCGCACAGAGCAACAGCTGCGCGGGCACGGCGAACAGCCAGCGAACCGGCATCGCCGGCTCACTCACCGACGACGCGTCCCTCACGCCGGGGATCGGCACCGCCGGCAAGCCCCGCCGGCACGCGCCCGATCGCCTGAATGCCGCTGGTCAGAGCGGTTTCCCTGACCTCGTGAGCGCGCGCCCGAAGTGCCTCGACGAACGCCGCCGGGAAGCGCCCCTCTTCGAGGATCGTCGGGCCGTTCAACGAACCGAAATTCGGCAGGTCGATCGCCTGTTGCGGCGACAGCCCCCAGTTGAGCGTCGCGTAGAGCAGCTTGGCGGTGTAGTGGATGATCATCGCCCCGCCCGGCGATCCCCCGCTGAGCACGAATTCGCCCGAATCGTCGTCGAAAACGAGCGTCGGACTCATCGACGAACGCGGCCGCTTGCCCGGCTCGACGCGGTTGGCCACCGGAGAGCCACTCGCGTCCGCCGGCATGAACGAGAAGTCGCTGAGCTCGTTGTTCAGCAGGAAGCCCCGGACCATCTGCCGGGAGCCGAAAGCATCCTCGATCGTCGTGGTCATCGCCAGCGCGTGGCCGCGACCATCGACGATGCTCAGGTGCGAGGTGCCGTACTCGACCTGGAAGGCCATCGGCGAATGACTCCGCGCCGCATTCACCGGCGAACCGGGCGTGGCGACCCTCATGCTCTGCGCACCGATCAGCCTTGCCCGACTGGCCAGATAGTCCGCCTGCAGCAGCGAATGCCAGTTGCCGCCAGGCGCGGCGACGAAAGCGGGATCGGCGACGTACTGCGCCCGGTCGGCGAAAGCCAGCCGTGAAGCCTCGGTATACGCGTGCATCCATGACGGATCGTCGAAGGCCAGCGTGGCGGCGCCCGTGTCCAGGATGATGCCGAGGATCTGAGCGATCGCGATCGCCCCCGAGCTCGGCGGCGGGAAGCCACACAGGCGATAGCGGCGCGGTACGGGGGCCCCCTGCGACGCGTAGCGGACGCACAGCGGCTCGCGGCGTATCGCCCGATAACCGGCCATGTCGCCGAGGCTCAGCAGGCCGGGGTTGGTCGCGTGTCCGCTGACCTTGTCGACGATCGCCCGGGCGACCTCGCCCTGATGAAGAGCTGCCGACCCCTGTTCGGCAATCCGGCGCAGGACGTCGGCGAGTTCCGGGTTGCGCAGCAGGCTGCCGGCCGCCCTGGGCTGCCCGGCAGCGTCGTAGAAGTACGCCGCCGCCTGCGGATCCTTCTTCAGGTGCTGGTCGGCGGCGACCAGCGCATGCAGGCGGTCGCTGACCGGGAACCCCTGCTCGGCCAGGCGGATCGCCGGCGCGAACAGGCTCTTCCAGGGCAGGCGGCCGTACTCGGCGTGCGCCATCTCGAGCATCCGGACCGTGCCCGGAACGCCGACCGCCCGGCCGCCGACGATCGCTTCGTGAAACGGCATCGCCTGGCCGTCGGCAGCGACGAACAGCGTTTCCTGGACCGCTGCCGGTGCCGTCTCGCGCCCATCGAAGGCCACCGTGTCGCGCCCGTCGTGGTAGAGCAGGAAGGCTCCCCCACCGATGCCGCTCGACTGCGGCTCGACGAGCGTCAGCACCATCTGGACCGCGACAGCCGCGTCGATCGCACTGCCTCCGGCAGCGAGCATCTCGAGCCCTGCCTCACTGGCCAGTGGGTGCGCCGTCGCCACTGCAAACTTCTGCCCCTGCCAGCCCGCCTGGCTGGTCGAGACGCTGCCTTGCTCGGGTTGACGGAGGCTTTCGGCGAGGACTGCAGAGTACGGCCGTGGCCCGCTGGCGCACCCGCCAACGAGGACGACGACGCTCAGCAGAAAAGCGGCACGCTGCATGACCTCACCCGAATATTCGCTCCAACGCCGGAACGACGAAGTCACACGCCTCCTGGCCTGCCGGCGATTGTACACGACCACGAATTCATGCAGATGTCGATTGGCAGAAACCGGCCTGCGCCAAGGAGCCAATCCGACAGCTCCGATGCAGCCCGCTTGAGCACCGGCAATCGGTCAGCAGGTCGAAAAACCGGTTTGACCGCCAACGAAAGACCCGTATACGCCATAGGCAGGTACGGACAGCCGATGGACACGAAGACCTCGGTCGTGCCGTCGCTGCGCTGCCGGTTTCCGGCGACGCACCGGCAACGAACCATGCGCTTGGCTTGAGCTACCCGCCCGGTCGGCAAAGGTGCGCACGAGTTCAAGTTGCGCGGGCAGGCAGCGTGTCTTCAGGTCGTAGTGCCCGACCACGTGTTCCCGCGCGGCCTGACGCAGCTGGCTGAACTCGGTGCGCCGTTCGAGCGCAGTGGCGACGGTCAGGGCTAGCTGATGCGCATCGAAGAAATCGACGAGCAGCCCCGTCCTGCCATGCTCGATGACTTCCTCGACCGGGGCGGTTCGCGACCCGCCGATCGCGACCTGGGCTCTTGGCCGCAACGCGAGCAGTTCAGGAAGCGCCCTCATGAGGATATGGTAGCCACGATAGGGCTCCAGCTGACGGGCGACGAAGGTAATCACTTCGTCGCTCGGAGTCAGCTTCAGGCCCGCGGTCTTCAGACTGACGACCGCCGCCGGGTCGGGCTTGAGCAGCGCGCTGTCGATGCCATCGTGGATCACGACGATGCGCTCCTGCAGCACTTCGGGATGCCGACTGCGCTGGAATGCCGTTGGCGAGAGTCCTCGGTCGGCAGCCAGCAAGGCGTGCAGCAAATGGGGGTTCTTGAGGCGCAGCCGCTCGCGAGCTTCGAGGCTCGGGGTGGTGAACTCTCCATCGAAAAAAGCGTCTCCGTCGTCCCCCTGATAGGAGTACTCGGCATAGACGATCAGCGGCACTTCGGGGAAGACGTCCTTGACGAAGTACGCTTCACGCCAGCCCGAATGGGCAACAATCAGGTCCGGAACGAAGCCCTGTTCGCGAAGCCGGGCCAGGCAGTCGGCGACCGAATGACCGCGCGCGACCTTGGCCTGCGCCTCCCGAACTTCACTCCGAGCCGCCCGGAGACTCTCCTCGTCCCTGAGCACCGGTCGATGGCGGATGACCCGGACGCCGGGTGTTGCCAGAGCCGGCTGATTGACGGCAAGTCCGATCACCTCGTGTCCGCGAGCGGCCAGTGCCGGAGCGAGGTGCCGGAACTGGCCGGGAAAATTCTGGTGGCTGAAAACGACCCCTTTATCCCCGATACGGAGCGATCTTCGGAAGGACCGCCTTATCGACGGCTCATTCCAGGAGGCAGCGTCGCTGGACGAAAGACTCCGACGATCGCCGCCCAGTCCCGAGCAGTACTCAGGCCGGTTCCGAAGAGCACGCCGGACGGGAAACGATCAAGCGATCGCACGGGGTTCCGGCGGCTCGTTGCCTCGACGAGCCGGACGGGTCTACAGCGCCGGGTACTTCGCCGGATCGGAAGCTTTCTCGGTGACCTTTTCGAGTTCCTCGAGAGTCAGCTTGTCGTCGTAGATTCCGGCACTGACCTGGATCCCGGTGGCAAACGAGACGTCGGCGGCGAGCGCGTACGACAGTTTTCTGGAGAGCTGACCGGCCCCCGGCTTCGGCCACATGTACTCGACCCAGCCGCCGCGCGGCTGGGCACCGGCCTTGCAGAGTTCCCTGAAGATGTACTTCCCGTTGTTGTCGGTGATCTGCATGATCGGTCTACCGACCAGATCGGGCCGCATCGGGTGGGCGATCATCCGGTCCTTCCGGCAGTCATAGACGAAGACGTAACTGTCCTTCCAGACCCAGCGGCCGTCCTTGTTGTTGAAGTCGGCGAAGCCCGAATTGCCTTTCTCGTGCAGGTACCTCGCAGCCGAGCGGACCTTGGTTATGGTCTCCTCGGCAGTGGCCGCGTCGCCTCCTGCCGCGGCATTCGCGCCCAACACCGCGCAGCCGATCAGACTCGCGCTCAAAACCCCGATTGCCTTTGCTGTTCTCATGACATTGATCTCCCCGTAAAGGTCCTTGCTGATCGTATCCTGCGCCGGGCCTCGGCCAGTCCGCGCTGCTCCCGGCCCGTGGCGCGATGCGCCTAGCTGATCCACGGCTTGCCGACCGGCAGCACGTCCCGGCCAAAGACGTCGGCGTAGATGATGTGGGCCATGATGTACCAGGCCATCGCCGCGGTGACCATCAGTTCGTAGCCCGCGACGACGGTCAGGTCAGGGTAGCCGAAATGAGCGAGATCGAGCAGGATGAAGCCGATCAAGAGCAGCGTGAAGGTTAGGGCCAGAGCGCCGTGGACGCGCAATGAACCGATCCACAGGATCACCGTGAACACCGTCCAGGCGACCAGGAACCAACCCACGTCGGTCTTGCTCGAAGTGTATAGATTGTAGTGGTTGCCGATCAGCAGCAACGCCAGAGCGATCCAGAAACAGCCATAGGCAGTGAACGCACAGTAACCGAAGTTGTTCCCGGTCTTCATCTCCTGCAGACCGGCGATCATTTGCGCCAGTCCGCCGAAGATCAGACCCAGCCAGACGACAGGGCCAAGGCCCATCCATCCGACGTTGTGGAACTGCAACACCATCGTGGTCAGACCGAAACCTGCCAGTCCTACCACAGCCGGATTCCCCAGCTTTTGTTCAGCCATGCCTAGCTCCCATAATTGAGTGAAGTCGCTGCCACGCGTGACGACACCACGAGGACGAACGTGACTGGCGGAAGCGCCACCCGCGTTCGACTGCTTCCCGCCGTCTGCCGGCAGGGCGCAAATCATACGCAGGTCTCAGGTCGTCGGCAACCAGGAAGCGATTCGGCAAGCCTGCAGCTCGAGGCAATCTGGTCTCGCGCCTGGTCCCTGTGGAGGGCGCCTGCCGCCGCCGACAGCCGGGAAGCTTTGCCGCTGCCCGGCCATCGCGTATGCTTGTCTGATGAGCATTCGCGGAGTCATCGCCGCGTCGGAACCGCATACCGCCGTGACCGGCGCGCGCCTGCTGCGTCGTGGTGGTAATGCCGTCGATGCGCTCGTTGCGGCCAAACTGACCGCGACGGTCACCGAGTGGCCGCTGACCTCTCTGGGTGGCGGCGGAGCGTGCATCTGGGGCGACGCGATCAGCGGCTACGCGCTGCTCGACTTCTTCGCCACCGCGCCCGGGATCGGCCTCGACGAGCCACCGGCTCTCGATTTCGCTCCGGTCACCGTCGATTTCGGACAGACGACGCAGATCTTCCATGTCGGGAAAGCAGCGGCAGCCGTTCCCGGCGAGCTCGTCGGGCTGCTCGAGCTGCATCGCCGTGCTGGCCGCCTGCCGCTCCGCGAAGTCGTCGCCCCAGCCGCGGCCTGGGCGCGCGAAGGTTTCACGGTCAGTCCGCAGATTGCGATGATCGCCGGGCTCGTCGCCCCGATTGCCAGCCGGTCAGCGCCGGTCGCGAGTCTGTTCTTTCCCGATGGAAGGCTTCCGAAAGCCGGCGACCGCCTGGCCAACCCGGAACTCGCCGGTTTTCTGGACGGTCTCGGTGGAAGCGGTTCCGATCGCCAGATCGCGCGCTACTGGACTTCGCTCGTCGAGCACTTCGGCCCGCGAGACGGCGGGCTGATCACCGCCGCCGACGTCGCGGCGTACGCCCCGGTCATTCGCCAGCCCCTGCGCATCCCTTTCGGCGAGTTCGCGGTCCTGACCAACCCTCCCCCGTCGGCCGGAGGCGGTTTGATCGGTACCGGACTGCGTGCTGCCGAGCAGTTGCAGATCGGCGACGAGCAATTTCTTTCTGCGGAACATCTGCTGGCCGTTGCCGGCGTACTGGCAAGGGTCTCGGGCATCCGCGAGGCCGGATACGACGCACGACTGCACGCGGACCCGGATTCGATCCGCGAACTCGTCGGCGGCAGCGGGCTTCCCGGCTGGACTCGAAGCCTCGGTGGCGCAAGCGGCGAGAATGCCCTCGGGGCGACGACGCACATCTCGGTCATCGACGCCAGAGGCATGGCGGCCGCAATCACCAGCAGCAACGGCGAAGGCTGCGGCCACGCGCTGCCTGGGCTTGGCATCCATGTGAACAACTTCCTCGGCGAGGACGACATCAACCCGGCGGGCTTTCATCGGCTGGCGCCGGGGACATGGATGAGCACGATGATGTCCCCGACGATCGTACTCACCGGCGATCAGCCCTTTCTGGCCTTGGGCAGCGGCGGCTCGAACCGGATTCGCAGCGCAATCCTCCAGGCTCTGGTCAATCTGCTGCTCTATCGGAGGCCGCTCGACGAAGCAGTCAATGCTGCGCGCCTGCACGTCGAAGGCAAGCGGTTGTGGTTCGAAAGGACCGGGCTTGGCGCAGGAGCGACCGACGCGCTATGTCGGTCGTGGCCCGACGCAACCGTTTTCGACACACCAAGCATGTTCTTCGGTGGCGTCAACTGCGTAGCGAACATCGACGGACGCCTGCAAGGCGCCGGCGACCGTCGGCGAGGCGGCGTGGTCGTCGTTGCCGAGACCTGACAAGCGGCAACCGCCCGGCCCGGATTTCGCTGCTCCGGGGGCCGACTCTGGCGCGTTGCGAGGATGCCGCGGAGCGGGGTGTCCGGCGCGCGAACGGATCGGCCGATCGCCGACCTTGGGCGGCCGCTGCGTACGCGAACCGATAGCGAAACCCGGAGCGGTTCAGCGGACCTTGATCTCGGTCCACATTCGCGAGAGCAGCCGCCGCGTCTGCGGATCGAAGTCGCGGAGCATCTCGAGTCGCCGGCTCTCCGCCTCGCTCGGGAAGATCCCCGGGTTGGCGGCAATCTCGGGGCGGATGTACGGCGTCGCGGCCGCGTTCGGGTTGCCGGCTCCGATCAGGTTGGAAACGTCGCCTGCGTTGCGTCCGTCGAGCATGAAGTTGATGAACTGGTGCGCGAGGTCCGGCCGACCACCAGAGCGGTGCAGCACGAAGCTGTCGACCGCGAGCACGGCGCCCTCCTTCGGCGTACGGAAGTCGATCACGAACGGCCGCTTCGCGTCGCGCGCGTCCAGCTGTGCGCGGTACATGTCGCTCGAGTAGCCGTGGGCGACCCAGATGTTGCCGATCGCCAGATCCTTGATGTACGTGCTGTTCGAGAACGTCGCCCAGTAAGGCTTGGCCCTGAGGATCAGGCGCTTCGCCTGATCCCAGCGCGCCGGGTCCGTCTCCTGCACGGAGTAGCCGAGGTACTTCATCGCCGCGGCCATCAGCTCGCGCTGGCTGTTGAGAACGGTCACCTTGCCCTTCAGCTTCTCGAGGTGACGCGGCTCGAAGATCAGCGCCCAGGTGTCGGTCGGCAGCCCGAGTTCGGCAAGACGCGTCGCGTTGTAGCCGAGCAGCGTCACCGACGTCGCATAGGGCACCGAATAACGCATCCCCGGGTCGTACCACGGATCTCGAAACTCCGCCCGGACATTCCCGAGGTTCGGCAAGCGTGCCTTGTCGAGCGGACGCAAGGCGTTCCTGCGCAGCAGCGTCTCGACCGCGTTCCCCGTCGGAACAAGCAGGTCGTAGCCTACCGCCCCAGCCTCGAGTTTGGCGAGCATCTCCTCGTTGTCGGAATAGAAGTCCTGGTTCAGGCGGCACCGGCACTCTGCCTCGAAACGGTGGACGGTTTCGTCCGAAAGGTAGGTATTCCAGATGTACAGGTAGAGGACGTCCTCGGCTACGGCTGGGAGGACGACCGCGGCGAGCAGCACGGCGAGCAGGGCGAGGCGAACGCCGCTCACATCCTCAGCCTCAGCGCCGCCGGGGCCAGGCGCGAAGCCACGGTGATCAGCGTCAGTGTCAGCGCCATGAGCAGCGTCGACACGGCATTGACCTCCGGGCTGACGGCGACCTTGATCATCGAATAGATCTGCAGCGGCAGTGTCGTGACCCCGACGCCGGCGACGAAGAAGGTGATCACGAAATCGTCGATCGACAGCGCGAAGCTCATCAGGAAACCGGCGACGACGCTCGGCGCGATCAATGGCAGCGTCACATGCCTGAACGTCTGCCAGGCGCTCGCCCCGAGATCGCGAGCCGCCTCGAAGAGACTCTCGTCCATCGCCGCCAGACTCGTGCGGACGACGATGGCGACGAAGCCGATCGAGAAGGTGACGTGCGCGATCAGGATCGAGAGCAGGCCCAGCGTCAGGTCGAGCACCTGCCGGAAGAAAAGGAGCAGAGAAACGCCGAGCAGGATCTCGGGCATCGCCACCGGCGCGAACACGAGGACCGGCAGGCCGCGCAGGAGGCCCGACCGGCAGCGCTGCATGGCCAGCCCGGCCATCGTGCCGAGAAGCGTCGCGCCGGTCGCCGAGACGAGCGCGATGAACAGTGAATTCGCCGCCGCGCCGAGCAACGCCCGATCCTCGAAGAGCATGACGTACCAGCGCGTCGTGAAGCCGACCCACTCGGCGTTGAGCAGCGAGTCGTTGAACGAGAGGATCACCACGATGGCCAGCGGCAGGTAGAGGAAGGCGTAAACCCCGACCGCCGCCACCCATAGCCAACCCGGCCGCCTTCGCCCGACCATCAGGAAATACTCTCGCGCGGCCGTCCGGCCCAGGCGGCGATGCCGACGAGGAGCAACACGGCAACGGTCAGCAACACTGACAGCGTCGAACCCAGCGGCCAGTCGCGGTTGTCGAGGAACTGCTCCTTGATGAGATTCCCGATCAGGATGTCGCGCGTGCCGCCGAGCAGTTCGGGAACCGCGAACATGCCGAGCACGGGAATGAACACCAACGCCGATCCGGCGCGGATCCCCGGCATCGAGAGCGGCAGGGTGATGCGCACGAACCGCGTCCAGACGCCCGCACCGAGATCCTGAGCGGCTTCGAGCAACGCGGGATCGTGCTTTTCGAGGTTGATGCACAGCGGCAGGATCATGAACGGAAGATGCACGTAGACGAGCCCGACGATTACCGCGACCGGACTGTACAGCAGATCCATCGGGCCGAGGACGATGATCCAGGCGTAGGTGCGGATCAGAAAGTTGCTCGCGAACGGCAGGACGACGAGCAGGATCAGCAGCTCACGGCGACGCCGCGGACTCTGCGCGATTGCCAGAGCGAGCGGGTAGCCGAGAACGAGGCAGAGCACCGTCGTCAGCGCCGCGACGACGAACGAGCGCAGGAAGATCTCGGCGTAAATCCAGTCGCTGAAGAAGAAGCCGTAGGCGTCGAGGGTCAGTGCCCAGCGCCCTTCCTGACGGACCGGCGCCAGCCCGCCGAAATCGCCGGGCGCCAGGAACGAGGCAGCGAACAGCAGCAGCACCGGACCGGCGAAGAAAACGAGCAGGAATGCCGTCGGGGGCAGTGCGACGAGCCACTGGCCAGGTCTCGGCGCCATCCCGGCCGGACGGCGGTTCGCCTGGTCGTCAGTCACGCAGGAAGACTCCGGAGTCGCGCGCCCAGCCGATGATCACTGGAGCGTCGCGCTCGAGAAAACGGTTCACGCCCGGGTCACGATTGGCGAGCAGTGCCTCGATCACCACGCCTCCGGCGATGGCGATCCGATAGACGGTCACGTCGCCGAGATAGAGGCAATCGCGTACCGAGCCCCGAGCACGGTTTTCCGTCATCGGGTCTCCACCGTCGGCGATGATCCGCACCTGCTCCGGGCGCAGCGCCAGGGTCCCCCGGTCGCCGGTGCACAATCCCGGCTGCGGAGTGCTGATGATCTCGCCAAGCCCGCCGGCGAACAGGCGCAACGCCGCTGGTGTCGCCTCGCGAACTTCGACCGGCAGCAGGTTGATCGTGCCGATGAAGCCGGCGACAAAGCGATTCGCCGGCCGCGCGTAGATCTCCTCCGGCGACCCGACCTGTTCGACGTGTCCGCAGTTCATCACCGCCAGCCGATGTGAGAGCGCCAGCGCTTCATGCTGCGAGTGCGTCACGAAAACGAAGCTGATCCCGACCGCTCTCTGCAACGCGATCAGTTCGCCGGTGATCTGCTCACGAAGTTTGGCGTCGAGTGCGGCGAGCGGCTCGTCGAGCAGCAGCAGGCGCGGCTTGCCGATCAGCGCCCGGGCCAGCGCCACGCGTTGCTTCTGTCCGCCCGAGAGTTGCGCGGGCAAGTGCTGCGCGCGATCGTCGAGGTGAACGAGCTCGAGCGCCTCGCGCACGCGGCCGTCGATGTCCCGTGCCGGAGTTCCGGCCATCTGCAGCGGAAAGGCAACATTCTCGGCGACGCTCATGTGCGGAAACAGCGCGTAGCTCTGAAAGACGGTGTGCACCGGCCTCCTTTCGGGCGGAATTCCGGCCAGTGGGCGGCCGTCGAGCAGCAGATCGCCCTCGTCAGGTTCCTCGAAGCCGGCGATCATGCGCAGCAGCGTCGTCTTGCCGCATCCGGACGGACCGACCAGGGTGAAGAATTCGCCTGCGTCGACCGAAAGCGACACCCGGTCGACGGCCGCCAGACGACCGAAGCGACGAGTGACATTGCGAATCTCGAGCAGCGACATGGCCCGACTAGTCTAGCTCAGTTGGCGCCGCTCCGCGTACCGTCGTCGCGAAGCCCGCTGCAGGCATGCCGTCGAGCCCTGTGGCTTTGCATCGCCCGACCGGCTTCGCCTAGAATGAAGCTGCGCCTGACCCGCGAGCCAGACAACCCGACCTCCTGCGCAGGATGATCGGCGGAGGCGCCCCGCGAAACAGACGATTGCCGGAGACGTCCATGAGGGCCATGCTGCTTCAGGCTCAGGGTGAGCCGCTGCGCCTCGCCGAAGTGCCTCGACCGATTCCCGACCCACAGCAGATCGTGCTCGAGGTGCGCGCCTGCGGCGTCTGCCGTACCGATCTGCACGTGCTCGACGGAGACCTTGAGAATCCGCGGCTGCCGCTGATTCTTGGCCACGAGATCGTCGGAATCGTCCTCGACAAGGGTTCGGCCGTCGAGCGCTTCTCCGTCGGGCAGCGCATAGGTGTCCCCTGGCTCGGTCGCACCTGCGGCCATTGCCGGTACTGTACGGGAGGCTCCGAGAATCTCTGCGATGCGGCGGAGTTCACCGGTTACACGCTCGATGGCGGCTACGCCGAATTCGCGCTCGCCGATCAGCGTTACTGCTTTGCGTTGCCTGAGGCATATACCGACGCCGAGGCCGCGCCACTGCTCTGCGCCGGGCTGATCGGCTACCGCTCGCTGATCGCCGCGGGAAACGCCCGACGTCTGGGGATCTACGGCTTCGGCGCCGCTGCTCACATCATCGCTCAGGTCGCCCGCTGGCAGGGGCGCGACGTCTTCGCCTTCACCAAGCCGGGCGACCTCGAGGGCCAGGACTTTGCCCGCCAGATCGGCGCCAACTGGGCTGGCGGCGCGAACGAAACCCCGCCGCAGGACATGGACGCGGCGATCCTTTTCGCCCCGGTCGGACAGCTCGTCCCGCAGGCATTGCGCCACACGGTCAAGGGGGGAACCGTCGTCTGCGCCGGGATCCACATGAGCGACATCCCGACCTTCCCTTATGCGATTCTCTGGGGCGAGCGCAGCGTGCGCTCGATCGCCAACCTCACCCGGCGCGACGGGGAGGAGTTCTTTGCTGTCGCCCCGCAGGCCGGCGTACGCACCGAAGTCAGCTGCTTCCCTCTCGAAGCGGCCAACGAGGCCCTCGATCAACTGCGCGCGGGCCGCGTCCGCGGCGCCGCTGTCCTGGTCAACCGCTGAGCAGATCCGCTTCGGCAACGATCGACCTGCCGCTTCGCCGGTCGGTGACCCGGCACGAGCCGCATGGAGCGTGCCGAACGTGGGATCGATGATCTCCCGCGAGGTCGGCGATCGACCGCCGTGGCAGGATCAGAAGTTGTACTGGAGTTCGGTGTACACCCGGTCCTTGGCGTCGTAGCGACCGAAATAGCCCAGTGGCTGCCCCTCGAAGATGTCGACGCCGAACGCGAAGCCCCAGTTCTTCTCGAAATTCCAGCTCACTCTCGGCCTGAGCATCCAGTCGGTCCGGTTCAGACTGGCAATCCACAGCGCCTGTACTTCGACCTTGTCACCGATCTTCTGATTGACCAGGAGACTGAAACCGTACTCGTTGGCCGACGGAATGATGTACGGATCGCGGTCGAAAATGTGATTCTGGAAGACCTGCGTGTTGATCCGCGTATCCGCCGTCGGGTTGAAGTCGAGTCCGACGACCCAGGTGAAGGCGTTCTGCGCCACGACCCCGTCGCTGTCAGTCGGGTTGGTCACCTCGTAGCGCCGACCGCGCGTGTAGACGGCCTCACCCTTGAGGACGACCGAGCCGAAATCCTTGGCCACGGTGCTGCCGAACTGATTGATGCGATCGTGCCGTGCCTGGTAGATGATCGTCGGCTGCGGAGCGACAATGATCTCCCGGTAGAAACTCGGAGCGACGCTCATGCTGCTGTAAGCGAAACCGGCGACGTCCCAGCCATCACGGAGGACCGAGAGGCGCAGGCCGTAATTCGTGTTCGACAGAGTGCGCGCCGGGAACTTCTCCGAGAGAATGACCGCGTTCACGCCGGGTGGCGGCGGCGGGGTATAGGCATAGAACTCCGACCCAGGCTTGCCGATGTTGTCATAGCTGGCGACCGGAATCCAGACCAGTTCGGCATGAACGTCATCCTTGAAATACTCGGCCCTCGCGGCCCATTGCGGGATGCGCAGGATTTCGAACCTCGGAAGGATGAACTGGCGCATGTCCTTCGCTGAAACCACGTCGCCAAAGAGCAATCCGACCATTTCCCCCCAGACGATCTGCTGCCGGCCAAGGCGGAAATCCCAGTCACCCGCGCCGATGTCGAGGTAGTTCTCGCGCAGCAGCACGTTGAAACGCTGATCGTCAGCGACGGCCTGCGGGTAGAAGTTGGTGAACGTGTAGGTTGCATCGTAATCGACACGCGCGCCGAGTTTCCAGCGGACGTTCGGAGCGAGTTCCCCCTGAGCAGCGAGGTCGACGCGGTTCATCATCTCGGACCAGTGGCGCGGCTCTGGCCAAGTGTAGGCCATCACGTTCTGGAAGAAGCCTCTGACTCCGGCGAAGCGGGCAGCCGACGAACCGGCAGTCGCCACACTCGCCGCCGTCTCGTCGCCATCACCGAACAGTGCGTCGCGGCTCGCCGGAACGCGCACCTCCGGCTGCCCCGGTTCCTCTTCCGCCGCCGGCGACTCGCGACCTCCGGAATCACCCGCGTCGGGCAATTCCTCGTCGTCGCCGAACAGCGCGTCGCGGCTCCCCGGCAGGCTGCGACCCGACTGCGCCGCAAGCAACAGGCCCGGAATCGCCGGTGAAGCGCTCGCGACCGGAACGAGCCAAGCGGCCGGATCGGCATCATGGGCCAGAGCGCCATCGGTCGCAGCGACCAGGAGCATCGCGCCGCCGAGAATCGGAAGGCTATGGCTGAGCGACATCGACGTCTCCCGCGGGCGCCGCCGGCACGGTGGCCGACGCGGTGCCCGCCTCGTCCCCGCCGTCTTCGGTCGGCAAACGATGGCGAGCAAACGACCACCGGGTGTGCGAGCGCACGCCGAGAAGGACGATCTCGCCATCCTCGACACGGACGAGCCGGTCGGCCTTGGCAAGCACCCGCTTGTCGTGGGTCGAAAAAATGAAGGTCGTCTTGAATTTCCGGTTGATCCGCTTCATCAGCAGGAGGATCTCCTCGCCGGTCTGGTGGTCGAGGTTGGCCGTCGGCTCGTCGGCCAAGACGATCGATGGCTTGATCGCCAGCGCACGGGCGATCGCCACGCGCTGGCGCTGACCGCCGCTGAGCTGGTTCGGGCGGTGCCGAGCGAAGCGCGACAGACCGACGATGTCCAGGAAATAGGCTACACGTTTGCGGCGCTCGTCGGCCGAAACGTCGCGACGGTGCAACAGCGGATACTCGACGTTCTCGGCGGCCGAGAGAACTGGCAAGAGGTTGAACGTCTGGAAAATGAAGCCGATCGTCCGGCTGCGCAGATCGGCGAGCTGGTCGGGCGTGCGACCACTGACATCCTCGTCGTTGATGAAAATCCTGCCGCGGGTCGGCGTGTCGATGCAGCCGATCAGGTTGAGCAGCGTCGTCTTGCCGCTGCCCGAAGGGCCGGCGATGGCCAGAAATACGCCCGGGTCGAACGACAGCGTGATGTCCTTGAGGGCTTGGACTTTCTGCTCGCCGAGCAGATAATCCTTCGAGACGTTTTCGATGCGAACGACCTTCATGCGACGGCGCGACCGGCCAACCGCGCAAACGGTCAGCACTCTGGAGTGAAAACTATGGAAATCATGACTATCCGTCATCATGCTGTCAACAGCGTGCGAAACCTGCTGCTGGCGACGCTGTTCGCGCTGCCCTCGGCGCTGCACGCCGCCGAGGCTCCTGTGCAGACCGCAGACGACGAGGGCGAAGCCAGGCAGATCGTCGAAAAGGCCGATCTCGTCCGCTTCCCGGCCGAGGGCTTTCAGGTCGACGTGACGATTACCACGACCGGAAGCGGGCAAACCGCCGAAGTGCGCAAGTATCGCGTCCTGTCGAAAGGCAACGCGAACAGCGTCGTGATGATCACCGAACCGGCCTCCGAACGCGGGCAGATCCTGCTGATGAAGAATCGCGACCTGTGGATTTTCATGCCCGACGTGTCACAGCCGATCAGGCTGTCGCTGTCGCAACGCCTGACCGGGCAGGTCGCCAACGGCGACCTCGCGCGAGCCAATTTTTCGGGCGACTACAACGCGCGGCTACTGCGCAGCGAACGGATCGGCGGCGAGGACTATCACGTGCTCGAACTGACCGGCATCGACCGCGGTGTCACTTACCAGCGCGTGATCTACTGGGTGCGCGAGAAGGACTTCTGGCCATACCGGGCCGAGTTCTACTCGCTATCCAATCGCCTGCTCAAGACCTGCCGCTATGAGAACTTCAGGACCGTCGAGGGGCGCAAGCGGCCGACCCGCCTGGTCATGGAGGACGCCCTGCGCGGTGGCGAGCAGTCGGTGCTCGAGTATTCGGGAATGAACCTTCGTGATCTGCCGGACAAGATCTTCACCAAGGACTATCTGAAGAAGCTCGACTAGCTGCGCTGTGCACGAGCACGCCGGAGTACGCGGGGTCGGGCACCGGGCGAACGGCAAAAGCAAGCGCCCTTCGTAGTACCATGCTTGCCTTCGCGTGACGCTCAGCGGAGCTTCTCATCCCGGCTCGAGGTCTTTTCCGCGGCAGGAGGCAGTCATGTTTCTTTCCAATCTGACGGAACTGACGATGAGCCATGGCTACCGGAAGTTCTTCCGGGTCGTGCCTGCGCTCACCGACGGGTTGCGCGCCGAGAACTACCGGATTCGCCACGAAGTCTATTGCCGGGAACTCGGTTACGAGCCGCTCCGGCCTGACGGGCTGGAGAGCGACGAGTTCGACACGCGCTCGGTCCATTGCCTCGTCCAGTCGGTGTCGACCGGCGCCTATGTCGGCTGCGCACGCCTCGTGCTCGACGATCCTGCGCTGGCTGGTACTCGGCTACCCTTCGAAATCACCTGCAGCGGCGCTCTCGACCGGTCGATGCTCGATCCGGTGACCGTTGATCGCCAGCGGATCGCCGAAATCTCTCGGCTGGCGGTGATCGGCAGCTACCGGCGTCGCCGCGGCGAACAGGACAAGCCGATCTCGCTCTCCGAGGAGGATTTCGGCACCGAGAGCCGGCCGCGTCAGCCCTACCTCGCTCTGGCGGTGTACCTCGGTCTGATCGCACTCGCCCGCCAGTACGGGATCGACACGCTCTTCGTGCTGACCGAGCCACGCCTGGCGGTGAACCTTGCCCGACTCGGCGTGCGCATCGAGCGGGTCGGCGCCGGGGTGGACCATCGGGGCCTGCGTTTCCCCTCGATGATGTCGGTCGACGAGATCATCGGCGGAATGAACTTCCTGCTTCGCGCCCTCTTCGAGGTCATCGCCAGCGAAGTCCGCACGGGAATCGAGGCGGCCGGCGAGCAGGCGATTCGCGCGAGTCACGCCCCCGGCGTTCTGATCGCCAGAAGCCGATGAGCCGCACCTTCTTACCGACCGCCGTCGACAGCGCCCGGCGCAGTCGCAGCAGTGGTGACGATGTATAGGCTGCCGGAACCGATTCGTCAGGCGATCGAGGCGGGGCGTGCCCCGTCGCCACCGCAGGTCCTCCTGCGCCTGCTCCAGATGGTCGACGACGACTGCACGACGATCGCCGAGCTCGCGCGACTCGTCGAACAGGATCCCGGTCTGTGCACCCGCGTCCTGACCGCTGCCAACTCCCCGGCCATCCGGCGCGGCGGCCAGTTGCGGAGCATCGAAAGCTGCCTCGTCGCGCTGGGCACCCGGCTGGTCCGTTCGATCGCCACCTGTCTGTCGGTGCAGAGCCTGTTCGACGAGCGCTCGGCGAACCGCGTCGTCGATCTCGCGGGTTTCTGGACCCATTCACTGCTTGCCGCAGAGCTGTCGCGCAGCTTGGCCGCGGCGACCGGCTACGCCAGACCCGATGAAGCCTATCTCGCCGGGCTGCTCCACGACGTTGGCGAGCTGATCCTGCTGTCGGCAATCGGCGAGCCGTACCTGCAGATGCTCGCCATGGCGGGCGACGAGAAGGCGCTCGCCGAACTGGAGAGCGGCCGCTTCGGTGCCCACCACGGCGAGATCGGGACCTGGCTTGCCGACCAGTGGCATCTCGACTCGTCGTTCGCCTACGGGATCCTCTTTCATCACCTGCCCGGAGAGCAAATCATCACCGCGGGACAACTCGCCCAGGTCGTGTGGATCGCTCACGAGTTGGCCTGCGCCGATACCGTCCCCGAGGAGCTGATCGAGATCGCCGGCGAGATCTTCGGCAATCCGCTGAGCCAGCGTCTCGGCGCCATTCGTGACCAGGCTGCACAGCGCATGTGCGTCATTGCCGACGCCATCGGCATGACTCCGGATGAGCGTCCGGACGGCGGCAGCGCGGCCGGACTGCCCCGCGTACTCGCCAGGGTTGATCGACCCGTGCCCGAAGCCGGCGTCCGGCTGGCCACGATCATCGGCGACAAGGCGCTGCTGCAACCGCTGCAGGAAAATCTATTCGCCATCGACAGCGACACCGAACTGCTTCTCGCGTTGCGCGAGTCGGCGCGCATCCTCTTCGAGCTCAACCACGTCGCCTTCCTGCGCCTCGAACCGGGCGACGGCCGTCTGACGGGAAAGGGTATTCCAGGTCAGCCGCCACTTTTCGGTCAGCTCAGCCTCGTACCGGAGGTGCAGCGAAGCGTCGCCGTCGCAGCAATCGTCAGCGATCGGGTCTGCTCGTCATTCGAAGACGCGTCGGCGAATTCGCTGCTCGACGTGCAGTTCGCGCGGGCGCTGAACAGCAGCGGTCTGTTGTGCATTCCGATGAGCGGACGTTCGCGAACCACCGGCGTGATCGTCGCCGGACTCAGTGCGGGCCAGCACGCGCGACTCCATCGGCGCTGGCCATGCCTGGCCAACTTCGGGCGGATTGCCGGGATCAGCCTCGAGAGCTGGCAGGAAGCTCGATCGGTCGGAGCGCAAGCCGAGGAGAGCGCCTCCGCCCGTTTCACGCGCCGCTCCCGCCGCATCGCCCACGAAGCCGGCAATCCGCTGACGATCATCAAGGGTTACCTGAAGATACTCGACGGCAAACTGCCGCCGGAAACCGGTGCTCGTCAGGAACTGGCCATCCTCTCCGAGGAAATAGAGCGCGTCGCGAGCATCCTGCGGCGCCTCAGCGAACTGCCCGATCTTTCTGCCGACGCACACGCCGTAGACATCTGCGAACTGGTTCGCGAACTGCTTCTCCTCTACCGAGCGGCGCTTTTCGACGGACGCGGAATCGCGCTCGAGACGGTCATGCCCGCTGAGGCGATCCGCATCAACTGCGATCGCGACAGCCTGAAGCAGATTCTCGTCAACCTCTGGAAGAACGCGTCGGAAGCCCTCTCTTCGGGCCACCGCCTTCGCCTGACGATTACCGACGACATTCTGCACCAGGGACAACGCTTCGCCGAACTCAGACTCGAGGACAATGGCCCGGGAATGAGCGAGGAGACGATCAGCGCGCTGCACCGCCCGGGAAGCGCGCGAATCGGTGGCCCGCGCGGGATGGGACTGTCGATCGTCGGTTCGCTCGCCCAGCGGCTTGGCGTCCCGGTCAGTTGCCGGAGCAAGCCGGGCGTCGGAACGATGATGAGTTTCCTGCTACCGACCGCCACCTTCGCCGAAACACGGGACAGCACTGAAATCGCGCCACGCTGAGTGCCAGCCCGTCGATCGATCATTGCCTGGACACACGATGATAGCGCTAACCGATGTCGATTTTTCGCCACAGCTTCCGGACCTCCAGCAGGCGACGAACAGCATACTGATCGTCGACGACGAGGAGCGGATCCGCGCCGCTTACCGGCAGTTGCTGGCCGGCGATGGGCGGGTCATCGACGAATGCGGCACCGCCGGCGAAGCCATCCGTCGCCTCGATCGCCGCGACGTCGACGTCCTCGTCCTCGATCTCAACCTGCCGGACCGCAACGGCCTCGAAGTCATGGAATGGATGGTCCACACGCACATCCCGACTGCCGTCGTCGTCTTCAGCGGCGACGAATCGATCGACTCGGCGATCCGCGCGCTGCGTCACGGAGCCTTCGAGTTCATCCGCAAGCACGGCGACCCCCAGGAGCTGATCGACACGGTCGACCGCGCGCTGCACAGGCGCAGAATCGAGCGCGAGCACGCGCTGATGGGCGTCCGGCTCGAACACTCGGAGCGCCTCCACCGCTTCCTCGTCGAAAACTCGCCGGACATCATCTACACGCTCGACAGGAACGGGTGCTTCATCTTCGTGAACGGTCGTGTCGAGCCGTTGCTCGGCTACACGCGCGACGAGCTGATCGGCCAGCACTACACGGTGATCGTGCATCCCGACGACCTCGAGCACGCGCGCTACGCGTTCAACGAGCGGCGGATCGGCGACCGGGCGAGCACCAACGTCGAGATCAGGCTGCAGAGCAGGACCCAGGGTGTCCGCCATTTCGAGAACCGGACGATCGTCACGATTCTCAGCGCGCAGGGGATTTACGCTACCCAGGAAGGACCGGCCGGCCTGCACTTCATGGGCACATCGGGTGTCGCCAGGGACATCACCGACCGCAAGAAAGCCGAGGAGACGATCGCCTTCCAGGCTTTCCACGACCTGCTGACTGGTCTGCCAAACCGGATCCTGTTCAAGGATCGTCTCGGCCTCGCGCTGACGCAGGCACGCCGCAAAGGGAAGCGGGTGGGCGTGATGTTCATCGACATCGACCGCTTCAAGCTGGTCAACGACACCTACGGTCACCAGGAGGGGGACGAGCTGCTCAAGTCCTTCGCCCAGCGGGCCCGCGGCTGCCTGCGCTCGGGCGACACGCTGGCCCGGCAGGGCGGCGACGAGTTTACGGTGATGCTGCCCGACCTCGGCAGTGGAGAGGACGCTGCGGTGATCGCCCGGAAGATGCTCGGCGAACTCCAGCGACCATTCAGGATCGCCGGCCTCGACTTCTTCACCACCGCGAGCATCGGGATCGCGCTCTACCCCGACAACGGCGACACGCCTGAAGCCCTGTTGCGCAACGCGGACATCGCCATGTACCAGATCAAGGGCCGAGGCAAGAACGGCTACCTTCAGTACTCCCCGGAAATGCACGGCGGGCACTGCATGCGCCTGACGCTCGAAAACGAGCTGCGCCAGGCGCTCGGAGATGGCGAGCAGTTCGAGCTGCATTATCAGCCGCAGATCCGCGTCAGCGACCAGCGGACGATCGGCGTCGAAGCGCTGATCCGCTGGCGCCATCCGGAGCATGGCCTGATGGCTCCCGACGCGTTCATCCTGCTCGCCGAGGAAGCCGGACTGATCTGCGAGATCAGCGACTGGGTCTTCAGGCGCGCTCTGGCCCAGCTGGCTTCGTGGCGGGCCAGGGGATTCACCGGGCTGCGCCTGGCGATCAACCTTTCGCCGAGGGATTTCGACCGCGGCGATCTGCCCGGGCGACTGCTTCGCCAGCTCCACGAACGGGCGATCCCGGCCGAGGCCGTGGAGCTCGAAATCACCGAGAATGTACTGCTCAAGGACGCCGAAAGGAACATCGACCTGGTCAAGCAGCTGCGCAACCACGGACTCGGCGTCTCGATCGACGACTTCGGAACGCGTTACTCGTCGCTCAATTACCTGCGACGCCTGCCGGTCAATGCAATCAAGGTCGACCAGTCGTTCGTTCGCGACCTCAACCCGCAGAACCGCAGCTCGGCCTCGATCATCCAGGCGATCACCGGGATCGCCCGCAGTTTCGGGCTGCGCGTCGTCGCCGAAGGCGTGGAGTCCGACACGCAGCGACAGGCACTCGGCGACCTTGGCTGCGACGAGATGCAGGGCTTCCTGTTCTGCCGGCCGCAGGCCGCGGACGGGCTCGAAGCGTTCCTGCGCTCCGGCGCCTTCCCCGCACCCCGCGCGGCCAGGCAACGCTGAACCTGGAGGAAGCGAATTGAAAGAGGCCTGTATCGAGCGTGTAGGCGAGTTCCTCGACGACCCGATCATCGCTGACTGAGCGCTCCCCTACACCGAGGATCGGCCGGATCTCTCGGGGGAGAAGACCCGACTGGCCGACCTCTGGTTCAACGATTCGACGATCGCCCGCTGGTTCGAAGTGGATCAGGCGCCCATCCTCAACAAGCTCTTCGGCTGCCTTCCCAAGGAGCGCTTCGCCGCTTGCACGCCGGCGATCGCCGAACGCTGGAGTCGATCGCCGGAATCCGGCGCCGTGGTCAGCGCGCCGCTTCTCGCAGCGATCGCGCCTGAACTCGCCGGTCAGACCTTCGCCGCCTTCCTCGAAACGTCCGCACCCCTTCGACTGGCAGGATCGCGGCGATCCTCGAAAACCTCGAAAGACTCCCGCGCGAAACGGCACACCAGCCGTTCGGGCAGATCCTGCCGCTGGTCACCGGCGCCAACACGACGGGCGCGTATCTCCTCGGCATACCGGCCTTCAGGGCCGGCGTCGCCATCGAACGAGCGCCAGGTCCTGCCGGCCTTGTTCGATCGGCTGTTCGGTGGCAGCGACGCCAGCGTCGAGAGCGGACTGCAAGCGGTGAGCAGTTGCCTCTTCGGCCACGCAGCCTTCGTCGATCTATTCCTCGCTCACCGCGAGGGCCACGAGTCCCCGGGCTTCGCTGAACTGGCATCGCTCTTCGAGAGGCACGCGCCGCTCCGCGAAATGGACGAAGTCCTGCACGGCGAAAACCCGCTGGCGCCCGCAATGCAGCTGCTCAGCCGTTGCCACGCACGCAGACGGGAAGCGTCGCTGGCCTGGACGATCATCGAGCAGGGCCTCACCGGCCGCGACAAGCGGCGGCCCGAGTGTCTGGCGGCATTCGCGCTGGCGGCGATCGCCTGCGCTTTCCAGCTCCAGGAACTCGACACGAGTTCCCTCCCGCTCGACGACGTCCTCGCTCTGCTCGCGCTCGACGTCTCGACGAACCCGTGCAGTCCCGGGCTCACCGACCGCCTGCGCAGCTTTCCCCGCGACCAGGCGCAGCGCGATCGCCCGGAGACTCGCTGAAACCAAGGGCCACCACGGCGCGACGCACATCGTCGAAGCCATCGCCGAACTCGGCTAGGGGGAGCCAACCCCGAGTCTCGTCGACTGTCTGTGCTCGGACATCGATGCCCATCTCAGTGAGGCGGCGACGCGGGCGCTGATCTCGATCGGCCCACCGGCTTGCGCCGCAGTGCTCGCACAGTGGGACGCGCTCGACGCTTCACGGCGCATCGATGGCGCTGCGGTCCTCGCCACCACCGGAGGCCCTGCGGTCGCAGAATTCGCGCTCGCCCGGGCCGACGAACTGCTGCGCGACGACCTCGAACGCTGGTGCAGTCTGGCGCTGGCCGAGCCCGACCCGCGCCTGCTCGAACGCCTGCGACCGGAAATGCGGCGCCGTCAGCCGCTGCTCGACGAGACCTTCTACTGCCTGTGCCTAGTGCTCTCCGTCGAGCCGACCGAGCTCGAGGAAGTGCGCAGCCGGGTCATCAAGGAGCGCCAGCGGAGGATCGCCCGGACGGAATTGCTCGCCAGCGACACGCCGTTGCGCAATCCCGAACGCCTCTACCTCCCGTTGCGTTGTCGTCCGTGCGCGGCAGTGAACCGCTACGACGTCCGGGCAGTGACGGTGGGGGGCCTGACCACCGACGACATGCTGATCGCCGACGAACCGAGCTGCCCGTCGTGCGGGAAAAGTGGAAATCTGGACTTCGAGCCGCAGGCGAGGATGACCGTCGCCGCGCAGATGCTTGCCCAGCGAGCTAGCGGAGACTGGCAGAGAGCGGGAACGGCGCAGGTGATCATCGCCGAGCGCGTACGCCAGCCGGACGGAAAGGTGCAGACGATCCCGCCGTACTACGCCAGCCTGGAGCAGAAGGTCGCCCGGAATATCCAAGACTGGCGATCGTGGTTACGCCTCGGCAAGCTCCAGTACCACATCTACCGGCCGGCTGCGGCGCTGACCAGCCTGCGCAAAGCCTACGCGATCAACCCCCTATGCCTCGAGGTGGTGGTTGGCTTCGCCCAGGAATTGAGCGAAGCGGGACACCAGACCGAAGCGTTCGACGTCCTCGACGGACCACAGGCGCACAGCCGGCGCTGGCACACGCTTTCCGGAAACATGGCCGAGGCACGTGGCGAATTCATCGGCCTGCCCGACTCACTGAGCAGACAGCTGGGCGTGGCACAGGCTTCGAGCCAGACGGCAGCGGCCCATGCCGACCTGACCAAGGTCGGACGAAACGACTTGTGCCCCTGCGGCAGCGGCAGGAAATTCAAGAAGTGCTGCATGTCCTGAGAGCCGGCCAGCAGGCGCGAGGCCGACCGGTGGCTGCAGGAAGCAGCCGGTGGGCAGGCGTGGCTGGCTGGCGACCTTCTGTTGAAGAATTGACGATGCCCGTACGCATCCTGTCGGTGGTCGCCGCGGCCTTGCTGCAACTCGCCGCCGGAGTCGCGCACGGTGGACTGGTCTTCAACTTCACCTCGACCGGTGACCCACGGGCCGATGCGGCCTTCGCCATGGCCAACGCGCGCGACAAGTATTTCTCGATCGATGGCGGCATCACCCGTATCGCCCGCTTCGCCACCGGCGTCCATTCGGGCGATGGCCGTCAGGCCAGCCACTGGAAGGACGACTTCGGCATCGGAATCATGGACCCGACCGAATCCCCGGGCGAATCGCTGGTGATCAGCCCGACGGACATTCGGGCACTCGACGTGATCGGCTGGGACCTGGCTGGCCTGTCGGTCAGCGAACCCGACGCCCTGAGCCTGTTCCTGATCGTCGTCCTCGCCGCGCGAATGGTCGGCCGCCGGCGTCGCCCGTCTGCAAAAGTCAGCGTCCGAGGCAGAACATGTAAAGGAAGTCGACAGTGCGGAGCGCACGCCGCGGGATCAACGGCAGCCGCACGGCGGACGGAGCGTCAGCTGCTCGGCGGCAGAGCGCCAACCCTGGCCGAACTGGCGGGGGCAGCGATCAGTTCGCCCGGGGTGCCGCCCGCTCGAGGTGCTCGATCATCAGTTGCGGCGTCTGCACACCGTTGTAGTCATTGACGGCCAGCCGATAGGCCGCGCGGATGACTCCGCCGGGGGACTCGGCGAAGTTGAAGTGCAGCGCCTCGATCGTCTGCATGCCTTTGCGCAGGCGAAGCTTCAGATGTCGGTCGCGGAGAACGCGCTGGCTTTCGACCGCGAATTCATCCTCGAAGAGAGGCGCCGGAAAACCCTGACCCCAGACTTCGCCTTCGAGAAGCCGCGCCGTCGCGATCGAGAAATGGGCGGCCTCGAGACCGCCATCGGTTTCGATCGTCCGCGTGCGGTCGGCGGACGAGAGCAACTCGCCGGCGATCGCCGCGAATAGCTCGCGAAAGACCGGGAAGTCGCTCTCCCTGATCGTCACTCCGGCGGCCATCGCGTGACCACCGAAGCGCAGCAGCAGACCCGGCGCCCGGCGCGCCAGCAGATCGAGCGCGTCGCGCAGGTGGAAGCCGGCGATCGATCGCCCCGAACCCTTGATCTGCCCGTCGTCGCCGCGCGCGAAGGCGAACACGGGGCGGTGGAGTTTCTCCTTGAGCCGGGCAGCGACGATGCCGATCACGCCCTGATGCCAGTCGGCGTCGAACAGCGACCAACCGCCCGGGTCTTCGCCGTCGCCACCCGCAAGCAGTCCGGCGAGCTGCTGCAAGGCCTGCTCCTGCATCCCCGACTCGATCTCGCGTCGCTCGCGGTTGAGCGCGTCGAGCTGACGCGCGATGTTCAGCGCGCGGGCTTCGTCGTCGGTGATCAGGCACTCGATGCCCAGCGACATGTCGGACAGACGGCCAGCCGCGTTGAGCCGCGGACCGACGATGAATCCGAGGTCGGCACTCGAGGCGCGCGCCGGGTCGCGCCCGGCAGCGTGGAACAGCGCGCGGACACCGGGGCTCGCTCCGTTACCCCGGCGGATTCTCTGCAATCCCTGGCTGACCAGGACACGGTTGTTCTGGTCGAGGCGGACGACGTCGGCGACCGTACCGAGAGCGACGAGGTCGAGCAGCGCAGCCAGCCGCGGCTCGTCGCGCCCGCTGCCCGCAGAAAACCAGCCGCGTGCGCGCAGCTCGGCGCGCAGCGCGAGCATTACGTAGAAGATCACCCCGACGCCGGCGAGGCACTTGCTCGGAAAGGTGCACTCGGGCAGGTTCGGGTTGACGATGCAGTCGGCGAGCGGCAGCTCGCTGCCGGCCAGATGATGATCAGTGATCAGCGTCGCGATGTTCAGCTGCCGTGCGCGCAGCACGCCCTCGTGACTGCTGATGCCGTTGTCGACGGTGACGATCAGCCGCGGCTTGCGGACGGCGGCCAGTTCGACGATGTCCGGCGACAGGCCGTAGCCACTGGTGAACCGGTTCGGGACGAGGTAGTCGACATCGGCGCCGAACGCGCGCAAGGCGCGGATGGCCACCGCGCACGCCGTCGCTCCATCGCAATCGTAATCGGCAACGACGAGGATCCGCTCGCCTCGCGCGATCACGTCGGCCAGCAACACGGCGGCTTCGCCAGCGCGCGTCAGGCTCTCCGGCGAAACCAGCGCGCCGAACTGATGATCGAGTTCGCGGCGTGCGACGATGCCGCGTCCGGCATAGATGCGCGCGAGCAGCGAAGGCAGGCCCTGCTGCTCGAGCTGCCACTGGACCCGTGGTGAGACGCTCCGCTGCTGCAGACGGGTCATCGTTCGCCCCGGCCAAGCGACTCGGCCAGCGCGGCGACCGATCGCGCCCGGCACCAGAGCTTCCACTGGTCGAAGTAGCGGCTCTCCCAGGCCAGCGCCGCGTAGGCCGTCGACGACTCGAGACGCAGGCAGCGGATGCGTCGCTGCGTCAGCGCCGCGCGCAGCGGCGCAAACCAGCGGCGTTCGAGGTCGGCGAGACTGTCCCGCCAGGCCGCCCCGTCCTCGTACTGCACCGCTCGCTGCAGATCGTCGAGAACGACGAGCGGATGCTCACGATCGCTCGCCCCGACGAGCAGTTCCTCGGCGGTCTCGGGCGGTCGGCGAGTCGGTCGCCCCGATGCCCGAGCCAAACCGCGGGTCAGCGGATCGCGGCAACAGACCGTCGAGAAAGGCCCGACCGTCGCCGCCGGCAGCACGCCGGCGCCCCAGAACCACAGGCTGTTGATCGTCGACTGCCCCGCGGCTTCGCGCGCTTCGTTGGCCGGATGCCGGTGGAGGATCATCTGCGCCTCGACGAGCAGTTGCCGAAGCCAGCGCGCCTCGGGCGTCTCGGGCAGCTGCCGGGTGACGCGGCGGCCGGCGGCAGCGGACAGCGGCAGGACGTCGAAATGACCGAGATCGACCTGATCGTCGAGTTCCAGATACCAGCGCTCGGGGGTTACCGCATGGAAACGGCCGACATTCGCGAAATGCCTGTTCAGATCGCCGACGATCGCCTCGGCTTCCGCCCGCTCGATCGCCAGCCTGCTTCCCTCGGCGAGGATCAGCCGCTCCTGGTGAAGACGCAGATGCACCGGATCGGCGCAAACCCAGCAAGCCCGCGCCTCGGGCGGGCCGTGTTCCTCGCCGAGGGCGCGAAAAGCGGCGTAGGCCGCACTCCCGGCGATGCCGAAGAGGTCGGTTAGCGTTGCCTCGAAGGACTGCGGCGGACGCTGCGTCAACCGGCTGCGGGCGAGCAGCGCGGTCAGCCCCGGGCAGGAGAGATCGTCGAGTGTCGCCCGATCGTCGGGTTCGGGCCAGATCAGTTCGGGAACAACCAGGGTGAGCGGCATCGGAAGAGTGTAGCATAGCGCCTTTGCCGCTCCGTCCTGCGCCCGGGCGCCGCGCTACCCGGGAGAGGTTTCCGCCGCTGATGGCCCTACCCTACGAGTTGCTGATCGGCCTGCGCTACACGCGCGCCAAGAAGCACAATCATTTCATTTCGTTCATCTCGCTGATCTCGATGCTCGGCATCGCCCTCGGCGTCGCCGCGCTGATCGTCGTTCTGTCGGTGATGAACGGCTTCCAGACCGAACTCCGGGCGCGGATTCTCGCCGTCGTTTCGCACATCCAGATCACCGGTGCCGGCGGCGAGATGACCGGCTGGGAAAGGGTCGCCGCGATCGCGATGGGCCAGCCGGGAGTGATCGCCGCCGCGCCCTTCGTCCAGGCGCAGGGCATGCTCGCCAACGGCGAAACGGTTCGCGGCGCGCTGATCCGTGGCGTCCTCCCGGATCAGGAGGACAAGGTCGCCGATTTCCGGCCGCACATGAAGAATGGCCGACTCGATGCCCTGCTGCCGGACAGCTTCGCCATCGTCCTCGGCTCCGAACTGGCCCGCGCACTGGGCGTATCGACCGGTGATCCGGTCACGCTGATCGCTCCGCAGGGAGTCGTCACCCCCGCCGGCGTCGTCCCGCGCCTGAAGACTTTCCGCGTCGCCGGTGTCTTCGAGGTGGGCATGTACGAATACGACAGCGGCCTCGCGCTGATCCACCTCGCCGATGCGCAACGGCTCTACCGCCTGGACGATCGCGTCTCGGGAGTGCGCCTGAAGCTCGACGACCTGTTCACCGCACCGCGTGTCGCGCGGCTGCTCGCTTCGAGGCTCGAGGTCAACGCCTTCATCAGCGACTGGACGAGGAGTCACGCCAACTTCTTTCGCGCCGTGCAGATCGAGAAGAACATGATGTTCATCATCCTCTCGTTGATCGTCGCGGTGGCCGCGTTCAACATCGTCTCGACGCTGGTCATGGCAGTCACCGACAAGCAGTCGGACATCGCCATCCTGCGCACGCTCGGCGCCAGCCCGGCGAGCATCATGACCGTGTTCATCGTCCAGGGAGCGCTGATCGGGGTCATCGGACTCGCTCTTGGCGTCGCCGGCGGCGTGGCGCTGGCGCTGAACGTCGACGTCGTCGTGCCGTTCATCGAGCGCCTGCTCGGCACGCAGTTCCTGGCCAAGGAGGTCTATTACATCTCCAGCCTGCCGTCCGAGCTGCAATGGCGGGACGTGACGACGATCACCGGCGTCGCCCTCGTGCTGGCGCTGGTCGCGACGCTCTACCCGAGCTGGCGGGCGGCCCGCGTCAACCCGGCGGAGGCCTTGCGCTATGAGTGAGCCGGTCCTCGCCTGCCAGGATCTGCGCAAGACCTTCCGGCAGGGCGACAGCGAAGTTCCGGTCCTGCTCGGCGTCGACCTCGAAGTCGGCGTCGGCGAGCGCATCGCCATCGTCGGCTCTTCCGGTTCGGGCAAGAGCACGCTGCTGCACCTGCTCGGCGGGCTCGACGAGGCGAGTGGCGGACGCGTGCAGTTGCTCGGACAGGACCTGGCGACGATCGACGACCGAGAGCGTGGCCAACTGCGCAACCGGCATCTGGGCTTCGTCTATCAGTTCCACCACCTGCTCGCCGAATTCACCGCGCTCGAGAACGTGGCGATGCCGCTGTTCATCCGGCGGATGAACAGGGCCGAAGCCGTAGAGTGCGCGTCGACGATCCTCGCCGAGGTCGGCCTTGGGCACCGGCTGCAGCATCGGCCGGGAGAACTCTCCGGTGGCGAGCGGCAGCGGGCGGCGATCGCCCGCGCGCTGGTCACCGGACCCGCCTGCGTGCTCGCCGACGAACCAACCGGCAACCTCGACCGGCAGACCGCCGCCGCCGTCTTCGACCTGATGCTCGAACTCAACCGAACGCGGCGGACGAGTCTGGTTTTCGTGACCCACGATCCGGACCTCGCCGGCCGTGCGGAAAGGCTGCTGACCCTGCGCGACGGGCGCCTTCATGCCCAGCGCGACTGACACCCGAGGGCGACGGGCATGCTCAAGTCGCCGACCAGCCAGCCGATAAGGGCACTGCCGAACCCACCGGAGGACTCCGCACATGAAAGCCGTGTTTACGCCGGCGATCACCCTGCTCAATCGCGTTACCTACCCGAGGAAGTTCGCGATCATGGGCGTCCTGGCGCTGGTGGCCATCGCCATCCTGCTGCTGAGTCTCTACCAGAGCCTGCATCGGGTGATCGACAGCTCGCAGCGCGAGCTGTCCGGAGTCGAGGCGATCAAGCCGATCGCCCGTCTCGTCCAGAACCTGCAGATCCATCGCGGCCTCTCGTCGGGCGTGCTCAGCGGCAACGAAGAGATGAAGGGACAGCGCGCAGCCCGCGAGCACCAGGTGAGCGAATCGTTCGCCGTAGTCGAGTCGCTGCTCGGCGAGGGACTGCAGGAATCGACAAACTGGAAGAGGGCCAGGGAGAGCTGGGCGTCGATCCAGAAGGACGGACTCGACCTGATCGCCCGCGAGAACTTCCGCGCCCACACGCAGCTGATCGATGACCTGCTCGCCCTCCAGGGCGAGGTCGCCGACGCCTACGCGCTGACCAACGACCCCGACATCGACACCACCTACCTGATCGACACGGCGGTCGACAAGTCGCCGACGGCGATCGAGCGCATGGGCCAGCTGCGCGCCCTCGGCACCGGCGTGCTGAACCGCAAGCAGCCGCTCGTGCTCGATCAGCAGGTCGAGTTCACCGTCCTTCTCGCCGAACGTCGCAGTGGATAGTCTGCGGCGCAATCTCGAGCGGACATCGCACCACAACCCCGATCTGCGCACTCGGCTCGAAGCGTCGATCGGTGACATGGGCTCGGCGACCGCAAGGATGACCGCGCTGGTCAACCAGGACATCCTTTCGGGAACCTACGCGACGCCGCCGGGCGAGTACTTCGCGCTGACCACCGCGTCGCTCGAGAAAGGGTACCAGGAAATGTTCGAGACGCTCTTCCCGACGCTCGGACAGCTCCTCCAGCAGCGGATCGACAACGCGACGCGCAAGCTCGTGCTGAGCTTTGCGCTTTCCGCGGGAATCCTCCTGCTCTATGCCTACGTATCGGTCGGGCTCTACTACGCGACCATCGGCAGCATCAATCGCCTCGCCGAAAACACGCGGACCATTGCCACCGGCGATCTCAACGTGCATGTCGATCTTGGCACGCGTGACGAACTGAAACTCGTCGGCGACGGCCTCAACGAGATGGTCCTCGCTTTCCGCGGGCTGATCGAGAACGTCCATCGGGGAGCACGCGAGGTCCTCGAAGCGACCAGGGCGCTCGCCGGATCGGCGGCGAACATCCGCAGCGGCAGCGAGCGGCAGAGCGACTCGGCAGCGACCATGGCCACGGCGATCGACGAGATGCGCACGGCCGTCGAGCGCCTGTCGGGCAGCGCGCAGGACGCCAACCAGATCGCGATCCGTGCCGGCACCCTGTCGACCGACGGTGGCCGGGTCGTCGGCGACGTCGTCGGCGAGATCGAGCGCATCGCCGACGTCGTCAACGGCTCGGCGAGGATCATCGCCGACCTCGGCGCGCGCTCGGACAAGATCTCGGCGATCGTCAACGTGATCAAGGACATTGCCGACCAGACCGGCCTGCTGGCGCTCAATGCGGCCATCGAGGCAGCGCGCGCCGGCGAGTCGGGAAGAGGCTTCGCCGTCGTCGCCGATGAAGTACGCAAGCTGGCCGAGCGGACCACGCGCTCGACGAGGGAGATCGCCGCGATGATCGATGCGATTCAGGACGGGACGCGTGAAGCGGTGGCGAGCATGACCCTCGGCGTCAGCCGCGTGGCCGACGGGGTCGCGCTGGCCACCCAGGCCGGACGGGCGATCGGCGAGATCGGCGGCAACGCAGCCCAGGTCGTCGACCGGGTCGCCCAGATCACCGCTGCGCTGCACGCGCACAGCGTGGCCAGCGCCGAAATCGCGCGCAACGTCGAGACCGTCGCCCGGATGGCCGAAGACAACCGCGGGGCGGTCGCCGAGAATGCCGCGACGGCCGCGCAGCTGCAGCACCTTTCCGAGAGCCTCGAGGCCGAAGTCCGCCGCTTTCGGCTCCGCTGAGGGCTTGACAGGAAGCGCCCTGCCCGTTACTTCACGGGTCGACGGCCTCCGGGCACAGAACGGCACCTCCGGGCGACAAATCGTCGCTTTGTCGCGCCGGGCGACGCGGATCGGGAAGGGTAAGTCAGCTTGCGCAGTCGGATCATCGCTTTTTCCCTCGGCATCGGTGCGCTGCAGATGCAGCCGGCGCTACCCGACTGGCCGCCGCTTGTCGTCCTGCTCGCCGCTGCCGGTCTGCTCTGGCTGGTGCGGCAGCGACCGACTGCCGGACGCGTGCAGTCGGTCGGCTGTCTGGCGCTGTCGCTGGCCGGCTGCGCGCTGCTCGGTTTTGCCTGGGCGGTGCTGCGCGCGGAACAGCGCCTCGACGATCGACTCGAAGCCGCCTGGGAGAGTCGCGACGTGCAGATCGTCGGCGTCGTTGCGGCGCTGCCGCACGTCTTCGAGCGCGGCGAGCGCTTCGAATTCACCGTCGAACGCGTCGACACGCCGGGCGCCCGACTCCCGCGGCGGATCATGCTCTCCTGGTACCGGGGATCGCTCGACGACGAGTGGCGCGACGGACTCAAGATCCGCCCGGCCGAGCGCTGGCGATTCACCGTCCGCCTCAAGCGCCCGCACGGCAACGCCAACCCTTATGGATTCGACTACGAAGCCTGGCTGTTCGAACGCGGATTGCGAGCGACCGGCTACGTCCGGCCACAGGCGATCGCCGAACGCCTCGACGACCTGGTTCCGGCGCCGGCCTATCTGATCGAGCGCCTGCGCGACCACTTCCGTCAGTCGTTCTACGAGGTGCTTGGCGACTCGCCCTACACCGGGATTCTCGTCGCGCTCGCCGTCGGCGACCAGCAGTCGATCCCCGGCGACCAGTGGCGGCTCTTCCGGCAAACCGGCGTCACCCACCTGATGAGCATCTCCGGGCTGCACGTGACCATGGTCGCCGCGCTCTTCGCCAGCCTGGCCGGGTGGATCTGGCGGCGCAGCGAACGGGCGATGCTCTACCTTCCCGCACCGAAAGCCGCAGTCGCGGCCGGCTGGCTGGCGGCCCTCGCCTACTCGTTGCTCGCCGGCTTTGCCGTACCGACGCAGCGTACGCTGTACATGCTCAGCGTCGTCGCACTCGCCCTTTGGTCCGGCCGCAACTTCGGCGTCAGCCGCAGCCTGCTGCTCGCGCTGCTGCTGGTCCTGCTGATCGATCCCTGGGCGGTGCTCTCGCCAGGCTTCTGGCTTTCGTTTACCGCCGTCGGCGTCCTCTTCTTCGTCGGTACGCCGCAGATCGGTGCCGCACGCGGCTGGCGAGCGATGCTGGCCAGTTGGGGCTCGACACAGTGGGCCGTAACGATCGGCACGCTACCGCTGCTGCTGCTGCTCTTCCAGCAGTTTTCGCTGGTCTCGCCACTGGCCAATGCCGTGGCCATTCCGCTGGTCAGCCTGCTCGTCGCGCCGATCGCGCTGATCTTCGTGGCCATCCCCTGGCCGCCGCTGCTGCATCTCGATCACTGGCTGGTCAGCGGGCTGATGGCCTTCCTTGAATGGCTCGCCGTCTGGCCGATCTGGGAACAGCCGGCACCGCCAGATCTGGCCACCTTGCTGGCCGTCGTCGGGGTGATCTGGCTGCTGCTGCCGCGCGGTTTCCCGGCCCGCTGGCTCGGCCTTTGCATGCTGCTCCCGGCCCTGTCCTGGCCCGCGGCCCGCCCGGCGCCGGACGAGGCCTGGGTCGATGTCCTCGACGTTGGGCAGGGCCTCGCGGTCGTCGTGCGCACCGCGCGACACACGCTGCTCTACGACACCGGCCCGCTGTACAGCGCCGAGTCGGACGCCGGACAGCGGATCATCGTTCCCTACCTGCGCGCACACGGCGTCAGGGCGATCGACACCCTGCTCGTCACGCATCGCGACAAGGACCACTCGGGCGGGACGATGGCCATCGAGGAAACCCTGCCCGTCGCGCGCAGGCTATCCTCGGTTCCCGAGCTGCAGCCCGAGCGCTGCTTCGCCGGGCAGGAGTGGCTGTGGGATGGCGTCCACTTCGCCGTTCTCCATCCGGCTGCCGGCGATTACGAGCGCGACGCCGCCAAGACCAACAACATGAGTTGCGTGCTGCGCATCGCCATCGCCGCCGGCAGCATCCTGTTGACCTCCGACATCGAGGCACGGGACGAGCAGGCCCTGCTCGCCCGGGCGCGACCGCAGCTGAAGAGCGACGTGCTGCTCGTGCCGCATCACGGCAGCGGAACCTCATCGACCCCCGACTTCGTCGCCGCCGTCAGTGCCCGCGAGGCGGTCATCCCGGTCGGTTACCTCAACCGCTTCCAGCATCCGCGAGCCGACGTCGTCGAACGCTACGCCACCAGCCGCGTCTGGCGGACCGATCGCGACGGCGCGGTGCGCATCAGACTGGGCGCCGAAGGACCGGCGCTGTCGTCCCACCGCAGCGAGTATCGGCGATATTGGCACGGCCAGTGAGCCAAGCGATGCCGCGCCAGGCGCCGCTCGGCAAAGGCAGCGAAGGGCGTGCCGCGGGCCGGAGGCAAAACTCAAGACCTGACCCTGACCCCCGGCGCGTTCGTACTCCTCGGCGCTGCGGCGGGACCGCCGACGGCTCGCCCGCGAGCGGCCGTCCTACTTCGATCTCACCTCTGCTGCCGTCGGCGGGCGCTGCGGCTCCGCGACGATTCTCGCGCCGATGTCGCGCAGCAACCGCTGGAATTCCGCCGAGTCCATGATGATCTGTCCGGCCGCCGCGCGCAGGCGATCGACGGCTTCGGCGGGCAGCACGAATGAAGTCGGCTGTTCGTTGAGATAGGCGAATTCCTCCTTGTCCCTCAGCGCCGAAAACGACACGTCGATGGCATAGATCTCGGCGTCCGGAACGCGCAGTGCCGCGGCCACTGCCGGATCCTTGTTGGTGGCCATGGCCGCCGAATTGCCGATCAGGCGAAAGGTCTGCCAGCGCGCCGCCATGTCCCGTAGCAGTTCGACTGCTTCATACGAATAGCGGTCGATCGGCACTCCCGCCGATTTCAGCAGGATGCTGAGGGTCCCCGGCGGGCTCTCGGATTCGTCCCAGTCGGTCGGCGGCGAGGAAAGCGAGTTGACGATGAAGACGATCACCCGGCGCACACCATCGAGCGGCGTTGGTAGACCCACCTCGTGCAGGGCCTGCGAGATCTCGAGCGCATCGAGCGCTGCGCGCATGCCAACGTTGTCCGAGACACCGCCGTCGACGAGATGCAGGTAGGGTCGACGGACACTGTCGCCGAAGGCCTGCAGGTCGCGCAGCGAACGGATCGCCCGCGCCGCCGGTCGCGGCGGATCGGCAGTGTCGAGGAACACTTTCATCCACTCGGGCAACTGCGTATGGCAGGTGCCGCCGTAGTTGTTGATCGTCACCGGCGAGAGCACCACCGGCACCGCGGAAGACGCGGCGGCGGCCCGCGACAAGCGGACTGCATTGAGGTCCGAGCAGATGACATCAAAGGTGTTCTGCTGGAAGACGAAACGGGCACCGCTCGAAATATCGGTCGCTGACGCCAGGATCAACGGCCCAGCACCACGATCCAGATCGCCGAAGGTGGCACCGTTGAAGAGGATCTCGTCGTACAGTTCGGCTGCCAGTTCGGAACGACCCCAGCCCAGCGACCAGAGGTTGCCCCAGTTTCTCGGACTGAAGGTACGGGCGATGATCTCGCCCTGCACGTCGCGCTTCAGAAAACGTTGTTCGTACTCGGCAAACAACCGGTCGCCGTAGAGGCCGTAGGCGAGCGCAGTGAAGCTGCCACCCGAGACGCCGGTGATGACGTCGACGGCATCGAGCAGGCGGACAGTCTGGCCCTGCTGTCCCACCACTTCGGTACGGCGGAGGAACTCGAGGACGCCGTAAGAAAATGCTGCGGCGCGCGTGCCGCCGCCCGAGAAGGCGAGAACGACCAGGTTTTCCTTCTCCTTGGCATGCGCTTGTCGTACCTGGAAACGATAACCCGCTTTCGGGTCGGCCTCGGTGATTGGCGGATTGACCGGGCGGCTGGCGCAACCGCCGAGGAAGAGCAGCAGGAAAAGCACGATCAGGGTTCGCATGGACGGTGGCGTCTTTGGTTTGGCCGGGCGGGTCGTCTAAATTTCTAGTCTACCCCGTTTCGCACCCGTGAAACTGCCATTCTCCGGTGGCAGTCCGCTTTGCCGGCTGCGGGCTTTGTGTGTCATGCCACGATCCGAACCCCGATGACCACGGAGATGGCAATAGACTCGCCGATCAGTCGCTTCCCGCTCCCGCGCTCGAAGACATGCCCGAGGCTGTGCGCAGCCGCAACATCGAGGTGCAGGAGAAGGCCGGGTTCGTCCCCAACGTCTTTCTCGCGCTGGCACACCGCCCCGATGAGTTCCGCGCTTTCTCTGGGGCTTACTCCGTCTGGTGCGCAACGAGGGCCAGCCGGGAAAGGGTGGGGCCAGCAAGCACTCCTCCTCTCCGGAAGGGCATTCCAGCGTCAACCCCGGCGCTTCCAGCAGTGCCTGGCGATGTGATTGCGGCGTGGACAGGTGACCCTGCCATGACGGATTCCTCGATCCGCTTTCTCGGTCGAAGCTCTCGCTGATCCTTAACACCAGATCCGCATGTTGGGTGCTCTTCGGAGAAGAGGCGATCGAGGGCGCGGCCCAGCGTGACCACGCCCAACTCGTCGCGCGGGTGCCGGCGGAGGGCGCGGCGGCGATGGGTCCGGTGGGGAGTGCAGCGGGCGAGCCTGGCCCACCGGCGGACTTTCGGGACGTCGATGTCGACTCGCTGCAAATGACGCAACCTCGGTCGGTCGGTGTGGAGCACGTCGGTCTGCATGCGTTGACCGAGCTGGGCTTGATCGAGACGTTGAAGGACCTGGGAGTCAATGGCGTCCTGCGGGCGACGATCATCGGCAATGTGATTGGGCGAATGGGCCATCCGGGCTCGGAGCTGGCCACCTGGAACTGGCTGCAGCCATGCAGCGCCCTCGGGGAATTGCTGGAGCTGGACTTTCTGTCGAGGTCGCACCGGCGTCTGTACCGCGCATCGGATGTGCTGATGAAGCATCGCGAGGCGATCGAGACACGCTTGTTCAGTCGCGTCCGGACGCTCTTTGACCTGCAGGAGACGGTCACCGATCTGATCAACACCTGCTTCGCAGGCGCCGCCGGCGCGAATCGCCAGGCCAGGCGCGGACGGTCGAAGGAGCCTTCAGCCAGCGCGACGGCCGCTCGCTGCCTGTCCGCAAAGCCACTGTCGCCAAACCCGATCTCATGGCGACCTATCGCGCGCTCCGCATCAGCCCCACACCAGGAGGAACGAAGAAACTGATCACCTGAATCCGAACCGACGCCCCTGTCGTGCCACTCGATGCTTCATTGGCTCTCAAGTGCCTGATTCAGCGATAGGTTCTGTGGGGGGCGCCAAAGATGGGCCAAGCCAACGCTGTCAGGTCGCGGGGGCTGTTTTCCCCGTCCTCCCCTGGAACTCGTCGATGATATCCGCCATGGTGTTCTGGCGACCGAAGTGGCCGATGCTTTTATCGAGTCCTTCGGCGCGCAGGATGTCGCGCACTGCCGCATGTGCCGCCACCAGCCGCAGGCGAATGCCACCCGCCTCAAGCTCCGCGTGCAACGTCGCCAGCATTCTCGCGCCGGCCAGATCCACAGCGGGTGAACTGGACAGATCGCAGACCGCCAGGGTCAGCGATTCCGATGTTGAGCGGATCCTCTGCCAGACCGCCTCACGCACGTGCTCGGCGTTGAAGTAAAACAGGGAGGACTCGACGCGGAACAACAGTGCACCCGGGACGGGCGCGTTGTCCGGGTTGCGCTCGATGTCGGAGTAAAGCCGGCTGCCGGGGATCTGGCCAAGGAAGGCCACATGCGGATGCGCAGCGCGCCGGATGAGCAACAGGAGTGACACCAGGACCGACACGATCACGCCCTTAAGAATGCCAAGCACCAGCACGCCGGCGAAAGCGACCATCGAGACGCCGAATTCGAAACGGCTCACCCACCACAGGTGGCGCAGTTCGCCGATACTGATCAATCCCTTGACGGCAACCAGCACGATCGCCGCGAGAACCACGTTTGGCAGGTTGTGCAGCATCCCGGTCAGATACAGCAGGCAAAGGCCTATCGTCACCGAGGCGAAAACGAGCGCGAGCGGCGTCCTGGCGCCAGCCTTATCGTTCACCGACGACTGCGAAAGGCCTCCGGCCACCGGGTAGGCCTGGAATAGCGCCGCCGCCAGATTTGCGGCGCCCAGACCGAGAAGTTCCTGGCGCGCATCGATCTCGTAGCCGCGCGCCTGCGCCAGCGCGCGGGCGGCGGAAACGCTTTCCACGTAGGCCAGCAACAGGCACGCGAACGCCAGCGGGATCACCCCGTCCACGTCGCGTACCCGCAAGTCCGGTAGTTTGAAATCGGGCAGGCCCTGCGGCAACGCGCCGACTATCCTGAATCCGAGTTCGCCGAGCGGGGTCACCGACATCACGAGAATCGAGATCACCACCACGAAGAGTGCGATTGGGCGTCCGGGCAGGAATTTCTCTCCCAGCAGGAGCACGACCATCGCGGCAAGACCGAAAGCGAGCACCGCAAAGTTGGTATCGGGGAACTGGCCGGCCAGGGTGACGATGGATCCGAAGAAGCCGTGCCCACCACCCTCGACGCCGAACAGCTTGGGCAACTGCGTCATTGCGATCGTCAGTGCTGCACCGGCCTTGAAACCGAGGAGGATGGTTTCGCTGATGAAGTTGACCAGCGAACTCAGGCGAAACAGCCACGCCAGCACGCACATCGCGGCGACGACCAGCGCTGCCAGCGCCGCAATCGACGCCCAGCGTCCCGGATCACCCTGTGCCATGCCAGCGATCGTGACGCCGACCAGCATCGAGATCGCTGAAGTGGGACCGATCGCCAGCTGGCACGACGAGCCGAATAGCGCGTAGAAAAGGCCGCCGACCAGATAGCAGTAGATGCCGCACTGCGGCGGCAGCCCGGCGAGCGAGGCGTAGGCGAGCGACACCGGAATGCCGTAGGCCGCCAGCGTGACGCCGGCGATCGCGTCGTTCGCCAACCACTCCTTCTGATACGAGGCGAGCCACCGTGCCGGCGGAAAAACTGCACGCCAGCCGTCCACCGGGCCTTGGCGCCTCAGCGCGCGGGCGGGTCGAGCGTTTTCCGTATCTGTGGTCGAACCCACGGATTACCTTCCACCTGCACTTCGCCTCGTCCTTCCCAGGCCCCCTTGACCAGCGCCTGCTGGCCGCGATGCTTCTCGTCGCTGTGCGCGACGGCGAACTCGCGGATCGCTTCGTCGACGAGACAGGAACCTCTGGGTAACCGGCTACCAGCGCGGCATCGTGCGAGCGCCCGGCGCCGGGTGCGCGACCCATGACAGGCCGTAGACGGCCGAGCGGTCGACACCGCTCCCCCCGACGATCGCGCTGATCGTGACATGGCTCAGCCATGGAGATTGTAAGGGGCAAGCGTCCGCTGTCAAGCGTGATCGGGTACCCGAAAAATGGACGCCACGAGGCATGGTGTTTCTTGATTAGCCACAATGTTCAGCAAGCTCACGTGGCGAGCCTGCCGGGGTG
>NZ_JAMTDX010000110.1 GCF_023806625.1 Accumulibacter sp. | reverse complement strand
CACCCCGGCAGGCTCGCCACGTGAGCTTGCTGAACATTGTGGCTAATCAAGAAACGTCATGACCCTGTGCCCGATCGCGATCGTCGCCGGCTGTGTCAAGTGTCCGGCCTTTTCCATTTGCCCGCTGAAGACGATTCTCGGCGACGCGCCGAAGTCCGAAACGGAATCGTCTCCGCCACCGGCAGACAAGAAATAGGCGGCCGCCGCAACAGCGTCTGCGACGAGCGAATCGCTCCCGTCCGGCATCCGTAGCGTGCCGCGCGCCGTTTCGACGCGCGCGATGGCTGCCGGAAGGATGCAACCCGAGCCTGTCGACGGCTCGCTCGCGGTGCTGCAGTCGTAAGGCCAGCAGCAGCCGGGCTGCTGCCCGGTGCTGATCCGGGCGGTTAAGGCTGTTTCGGGCGCTTGGGCTTGCCACCCTGAGCGTCGGAGGCCCCCTGAACGCCGAGCTGTCCGCCGGTTCCGAGCCCGCCCTTGACTTCCTGCGCCTTGTAGTTGCGAACCGCGCGCACGAGGTTGTTGTACGAGTCGGTGAACGCCGCGACGATGACCTTGCCTTCGGCGGTGTTGGCGTAGCCGCCGCCGACGCCGCCGAGTGCGCCGCCGAACAGGCCGCCGATCGCTCCGAAGTCCATGTTTCGCGCGCTGCCTTCGGCTGCCGCGAGTTGGACACCCGAGCGATTGTCGACGAGGGTCAGCATCGTGCTCGCCTCCTTGAAGCTCGCGCTCGCGGCGAGCACTCCGAGCACGCCGCCCCAGCCACCGAGGCCCCCACCCATGCCACCGGCGTTGGTGTTGCTGAAGGTGATCGAAGGACTCATCGAATAGTCAGCGGAAACCATCTGGCCCTTGCCGAACTTCGAACCCCTGCGCAGTTCGCCCGTCTGCTCGAGCGCACGCTCCTGCATCATGTTGTTCATTGCCCGCCCGCGGTCGACGACCACGAAGCAGTTCGACTGCTGGACGAGCAGCTTGAGGACCGGCGTCGTCGAGCCGAGGTGCATCTGGCCCGTCAGAACCCCATACCAGGGTGCGTTCGTATCCTCGACGATGGCGATGGTACCCAGCGAGCTGGCGCATTTTTCGAGCTGGGTATTGGCATTTGCCGTCGTCGATCCGGCAGCTGAACCGGTTGCCGTCGTCTTCGCATCGGACGAACCCATCTGCATGCTCGAGCAAGCGGCAAGCAGGCTTCCTGCCGCGGTGGCCAGAGCCACGCGAGCGACACGATTCAAATCGAGAGACGACATCTTCGAACCCCCATCCAGGCGTCAGATCAAACGGCGCCAGCGCCCGCCGACACCGACCACCAGAGCATTATGCCAGAAGACGCCGCAGATCCAGTGTTTCGGAAAGCGCCAGCGTCGTGCGGTGGAGGCTTGCGCACACTGCCGCGTTGCGGCGGCAGGCGCTTTGGCTTGCCTGCCGACTTCTTGCTAGAATCGGAGCCTTTCCGATTACCCGGCGGCCGGAGACGAGTCGCCGGGACAAGCGCCAGAAACCGCCGATGTCCCTGCCTGCGCCTTCTTTCATAGTCATCGTCGGCCTCCTGCTCGGCGGCATCACGCTCGTGGCCAGGGGCGACGAGGTTTCCGACGCCGAGCGGTTGCTCAGGAAAGGGCAGACCGCAGCCGCGCTGGCCAAGATCGACGCCTATCTGGCAACCAAACCACGGCAGCCTCAGGGCGCGTTTCTCAAAGGCGTGATTCTCGTCGATCTGGGCCGCGACGACGAGGCTCTGGCCGTGTTCACGACGCTCGCCGAAGACTTTCCGGAGTTGTCCGAGCCGTATAACAACCTCGCCGTCCTTTACGCGCGGCAGGGCGAGTACGAGAAGGCGCGCCGGGCGCTCGACATGGCGATCAGGACCAACCCGGATTACGCGTTGGCGCGTGAGAACCTCGGCGACGTTTACGCCAGGCTGGCCAGCCAGTCGTACGATCAGGCCCTCAAGCTCGATCCCGGCAACCGAGCGATGCAGGCCAAGCTGGCCCGCTACCGCGAGGGGGGAAGCGTGGTGGCCACCGGCGGCGCCGCAACAGCGCAGGCGGCAGGCTCGCCAGCTCGCCCTGCGGCGACACCCGCAGGGACGGGGACGGCTCGCCAGGCTGGGCGGCCGGCGGCGGCACCGGTACCGGCGGCGCAACCGCAGGCCGAACCGGCAGCGATTGCCGCTGCGCCGGCAGTGCCCGGCAAAGTTGCCGAGGAACCCACCGGAGTCGCGGCCGAGGGCGTGGCCCCGACTGGTGGTACCCCACGGCCTGAAATCGCCTCTGCCGGCGAGGAGAGCGAAGTGCTCAGGGAGCCGGATCGCGGCGTCGCGGCTGGCGGCTGGGACGTCAGGTTCAGCCCCTACACGGTTCATTACCATCCTTCGGACGAGCACAAGTGGGTCGTCCTGCTTGGTGCCGAAAAGGGACTCGGGGGCAACTGGCTCGCCGGCGGCGTCGTCTTCTCCAATTCCTTCGGCCAGCCGAGCGTCTATGTCTATGGCGGCCAGCGCTACGTCAATCCCTTCGGCTTCGAGAACTGGTACGTGCAGTGGACCGCCGGGTTGCTCTACGGCTATGTCGGCAAGTACGAGGACAAGGTTCCGTTCAATCACAACGGCTTTTCCCCGGGCTTCATTCCGCTCATCGGTTACCAGTTCAACAAGTACGTCTATGGCGAGGTCGGTTTTCTCGGCACGGCGGGGCTGATGTTCAGCGCGGTTTTCCCGCTGCCGAAGAACTAGCGCGCGCACCGATTCGCCGCGAGTCCGCCTGGCTTGGCCTGGACACCGGACCGCGGTCGACCCGACGTCTGACCAGTGGCCCCGTGCGCGGTCAGCAGGCTTCAGGCGCTTTGTCGCCTCGAGTACTCAGTCGATCGACAAAGCGCACGATGGCCGCAATCACCCGCTCCGGCTGGTCGCGATGTGGCGAATGCCGGCAGTCGGCAAGCTTGAGCAGTTCGACGTCGGCACAGGATTCGGCGATGCATTCGATCTGGCGCATCGTCGCGTATTCGTCGTCTTCGCCCTGGATCGCCAGGATCGGACAGCGAATCGCCGGCAGGCAGTCGCGGATGTCCCAGTCGCGGAAATTCTCGGAAAGCCAGGTGTCGTGCCACGCATCGAACACGCGGTCTGCGTCGCGATGGAAGGCGGCCAGCCGGTTGCGCAACCGGCCGCTCGCGTAAGCCTCGCCGGCGCGGCGGATTCCGGCGAGGGCCTCGTGCTCCACGAACTCGTGCGGTGCGATGACGACGAGTCCGGCTACGCGGTCGGGGAACGCGGCAGCGTGGATCAGCGCGATCGAGCCACCGTCGCTGTGGCCGATCAGGACCGGCTGGTCGATCTGCAGGGCGGCGAGAACCGCCGGCATCTGCTCGATCGCTTCGTCGTGCAGGTAGCGCGGGGTCCGGGGTCCGGCGAGCGGTGACGAGTGCCCGTAACCCTGGCGTGACCAGCTGAGCACCTGGCAGCCGGTGGCCAGGGCGATGCGCTCGGGGAAATCGCGCCAGAGCGCGACGCTGCCCAGCGCCTCGTGGAGCAGGACGAGGGTCGGGAGGGCGGCTCGTGAGGGCGGGATCGACTGGTACTCGAAGACTTGGCCGCCGATCTTGAGCAGCGCGGGATCTACGAGCGATGGTTGCGCAAGGGCCGTGTCGTGTGCAACGGTTTGCGAAGCCGCCCTGTCGTTCATCGATCCGCTCCCGCTCTGCGAGAATTTCCGGAGAAAGGTCTCGACCTGTCGTCGCCGCTGCAGCCGGATCCGGCAGACGGACATTCTGGTGACATTGACCCTGTCTCTCAACTCTGTGCTCCGTGCACGTCGTCCGACGCGCCAATCGGCGCTTCCCGTTCCGTCGAAAGGGACGGGCGAAGCAAGAACCGGCCTGGATTCCGTCGCGGCGCGACGCACGGGCTCTTTTTTCAAAAGGCGCGAAGCGGCGATCGGCGATGCGGCGACGGATCCGCGGACCGTCGCGGCTCGCCGGGGCAGGCGTCTAGCGGCCTCCCTTGCTGCCACCCTTGTCCCAGACGTAGCGCACCGTGCGCTGCCAGTGCGTCGCAGAATCGCGCGAGGTACTGCCCGGCGGCCCCGGCTGCGGCGGCGACGGCCGTCCAGTCGTGGGCGCTGGCTGGCGTGGCGGTGGTCTTTTCGGCATCTCGGCAGGCTCCGGGAGGCATTCTGGCGCTGTGTTAGACTTCCCGGCCATTGTAGATCTCGAGAGGCAGACATGTCCGGCAACACTTTCGGCACGCTGTTCGCCGTGACGTCCTTTGGCGAATCGCATGGCCCGGCGATCGGCTGTGTGGTCGATGGTTGCCCGCCGGGCCTGGCCCTCGGCGAGGCCGACATCCAGGTCGAACTCGACCGTCGTCGGCCGGGGACGTCTCGCCACGTCACCCAGCGGCGCGAGCCCGATCGCGTCGAGATCCTCTCCGGTGTCTTCGAGGGCCGGACGACCGGGACGCCGATCGCCCTGCTGATCCGCAACCAGGACCAGCGCAGCCGGGATTACGGGAATCTCGTCGATGCGTTCCGCCCGGGGCACGCGGACTACGTCTATACGCAGAAGTACGGCTTTCGCGACCACCGCGGCGGCGGTCGTTCGTCGGCCCGAGAGACCGCCGTTCGCGTCGCCGCCGGGGCGATCGCCCGCAAGTGGCTCGCTGAGCGTCATGGCATCCGCATTCGCGGCTGGATGAGCCAGCTCGGGACGATCGAGATCCCCTTCGTTGCCGCCGACGAGATCGATGGCAATCCCTTCTTTGCGCCGAACGCGTCGCTGGTGCCGGAACTCGAGGCGTACATGGACCGGTTGCGCAAGTCGGGAGATTCGGCCGGCGCGAGGATTACCGTCGTCGCCACGGGCGTGCCGCCCGGCTGGGGCCAACCGGTTTACGACCGGCTGGACGCCGAGATCGCTTATGCGATGATGAGCATCAACGCCGTCAAGGGCGTCGAGATCGGGGCCGGCTTCGCCAGCGTCGCCCAGAAAGGCAGCGAACACGGCGACGAGATGAGCCCGCAGGGTTTCCTCGGCAATCAGGCGGGTGGCGTACTCGGTGGCATTTCGAGCGGTCAGGACATCGTCGTCAGTCTGGCGATCAAGCCGACCTCGAGCATCCGCCTGCCGCGACGGTCGGTGACCGCCGCCGGCGAGGCGACGATCGTCGAGACGCATGGCCGGCACGACCCCTGCGTCGGGATTCGCGCGACGCCGATCGCCGAAGCGATGCTCGCCCTCGTGCTGATCGATCTCGCGCTGCGCCACCGTGCCCAGTGCGGGGACGTGAATTGTGCGACGCCCCGTCTGCCGGCGTCGGCTGCCGGGTGACGGCTTAGCCGGGCAATGGTTATAATCGCGCCGTCTGGTCGCGCAGAGGGCGCGCCGGGTTCCGCACGAGGCCACGAGCATGCAAGTCGAGCACCACGATCTTCCGCACGAGTTTCCCGAGTACCTGGACATCATCGTCACGCTGAAAGCCTCGAACGAGAAGTTTGGTCATTTCTTTGACCAGTACGAACAGCTGACCCGGGAAGTCGAGCGGCTCGAGGAGGAGGATGTGCCGGTTCACGACTTCACCATCGAGAACATGAAGAAGCAGCGCGTCTGGCTGAAGGACCAGATGTACCGAATGCTGCTCGCTTCGAAGAACGGCGGCTGAGCCCGCCCCTCGCCGCGCTTCGGCCCGGTGCATCCGCCAGCATTCCGGATGCATGCGCTGCCCTATTGGCGCCTGTCGGGTTACTACTTCTTCTACTTCGCGTTCATCGGGGCGTTCTCGCCCTATTTCGGCCTCTACCTGCAGTCGCTGTCCTTCTCCGCCTGGGACATCGGTTTCCTGATGTCGCAGATGCAGTTGATGCGCCTTTTTGCACCTTACGCGTGGGGGGCATTCGCTGACCGGACGGCGAGTCGGGTCAGCGTGGTGCGCATTGCCGCCGTGCTGGGGCTGCTCGCCTTCCTCGGTTTTTTTGCCGCCCGTGGCTTCGCCGCGATGCTCGCGGGGATGGCCCTGCTGGCCTTCTTCTGGAGCGCGGCGCTGCCGCTCGTCGAGACGCTGACCTTCGATCATCTGCGCGAAGATCCGGCGCGTTACAGTCGGATCCGGCTCTGGGGTTCGATCGGTTTCATCGTCGCGGTGATGGGCACCGGGCTGCTGCTCGACGCAGTGCCGCTGGTCGGGCTGTTGTGGGCGATCGCCGGCACGCTGCTCGGCCTTCTCGCTTGCGCGATGGTCCTTCCCCAGGCGCCGGCGCATCGGTCTGCGGAAGGCGGGCCGGTGCCGATCGGGGCGATCGTTGGGCAGCCGCGGGTCAGGGCCCTGTTTGCCGCCTGCTTTGCGATGTCAGCGGCGCATGGTGCGCTGTACGTCTTCTACTCGATCCACCTTGCCGAGCACGGCTACGACACGCTGGTCGTCGGCTCGCTCTGGTCGCTCGGGGTCATCGCCGAGATCGTCGTCTTCTGGTTCATCGGCGGGATATTGCGGCGTTTCGCGCTGCGCGGAGTGCTGCTGGCGAGCTTTGCCGCAGCAGTGTTGCGCTTCCTGATCATTGGCTGGGGGGTCGGGAACCCCGGACTGCTGATCTTCGCGCAACTCCTGCACGGGCTGACTTTCGGCGCCTACCACGCGGCGGCGATCGCCGCGGTCAACCGCTGGTTTCCGGGACGCTGCCAGGCGCGTGGCCAGGCGCTGTATTCGGCGGTCTCCTTCGGCGCCGGCGGGCTCGCCGGCGGGTTGCTGAGCGGCTGGACCTGGGGAAACTGGGGGGCGGAGGCCAGCTTCACGCTGAGTTCGGTGTTTGCTCTGGCCGGACTCTGTCTCGTCGCGCTGCGCATCGACGATGCGCCGCTCGACCCGGTCAGCGGAACTCCGTCCTCGCGCGTTGCTGAGCGGGTATGGCGGCAGGGGTTCGTCGATGGGAAATGATCGTCAGTCAGGCATTGTCAGGCTGTGGCCGCTGTTCGTCGCGGCGCTGCTGGTCATCGGTTGCGCGACGACGCGCACGACGAGCAGTGGCGCGGTCGGTGTCGATCGCGAGCAGACGATGCTGGTCTCGTCGGCCGAGGTCAATCGCTCGGCAGCGAAGGCGTACCAGCAGACGCTGCGCGACGCACAGCGCCGGGGTTTGCTGAATCGCGACGCCGACGAGGTTGCCCGGGTCAGGCAGGTCGCCCGGCGGCTGATCCCGGTGACGGTGGTCTTTCGCAGCGACGCACCGGGCTGGAACTGGGAGGTCAACGTCCTGACCTCGAAGGAACTCAACGCCTGGTGCATGCCCGGAGGCAAGATCATGGTCTATTCGGGACTGCTCGACCAGCTGCGCCTGACCGACGACGAACTTGCCGCGGTGATGGCGCACGAGATTGCCCACGCGCTGCGCGAGCATGGCCGGGAGAAGGCTGGCCAGGCGGCCGGCGTGGGCGCCGTGGCGGCGATCGGCGGGGCTCTGCTCGGCGCGTATTTCGGCGTCGATTCGGGGCTCGGCAGGACGGTGATCGGGACGGTCGGCGATCTGGCGTTCATGCGTCCGAACTCCCGGGAGATGGAGCAGGAGGCAGACCGCGTCGGCATCGAACTGGCCGCGCGTGCCGGCTACGATCCCGATGCGGCGATCAGCCTGTGGGCGAAGATGAGTCAGGCCGCCAAGGGGCAGCCGCCGCAGTGGCTGTCAACGCATCCGTCGCACGAGTCGCGGATCGCCGATCTGCGCGCCTATGGGCAGCGTGTCCAGCCTCTGTACGAGGCGTCGCAGAAGACTCGTTGAGCATCGCCGGCGGCAGCTGGTGCCGCTGACCACGGCGCTGTGACATAATCGCCCCTCCTGCCCGCACGGGCTCAACGAAGCAGGACGAGTCAAGCCATGCCGCAAACCCTTTACGACAAGCTCTGGCAGGACCATGTGGTCCACGAAGAAGCCGATGGCACGGCGCTGATCTACATCGACCGCCATCTCGTTCACGAAGTGACCAGCCCCCAGGCCTTCGAGGGCCTGCGCCTGGCCGGACGGAAACCCTGGCGGGCGTCGTCGATCGTCGCCACTGCCGACCACAACACGCCGACCAGCGACTGGGATCGCGGGATACCCGATCCGGTTTCACGGCTGCAGGTCGAAACGCTCGATGCCAACATCCGCGAGTTCGGCGCGCTCGTCTATCTTCCGTTCCGCGACCCGGGCCAGGGCATCGTGCATGTGATCGGTCCGGAGAGCGGGGCGACGCTGCCCGGGATGACCGTCGTTTGCGGAGATTCGCACACCAGCACGCACGGTGCGTTCGGCTGCCTTGCCCAGGGCATCGGTACCTCCGAGGTCGAACACGTTCTGGCGACACAATGTCTGCTGCAGAAGAAGTCGAAGAACATGCTCGTCAGGGTCGACGGGGTTCTCGGTGCGGGAGTGACGGCCAAGGACCTCGCGCTGGCGATCATCGGCAGGATCGGCACGGCCGGGGGGACTGGCTACGCGATCGAGTTCGCCGGCAGCGCGGTGCGCAGCCTGTCGATGGAAGGGCGCATGACGCTGTGCAACATGGCCATCGAGGCCGGGGCGCGCACCGGCTTGGTCGCCGTGGATGAGATCACTCTGGACTACCTGCGCGGGCGTCCGCTGGCGCCCAGCGGAGCGGATTGGGACCGTGCAGTGGTCGCCTGGCAACGACTGCACAGCGACCAGGGCGCTTCGTTCGACCGGGTCGTCGAGCTTTCGGCCTCGGCAATCAAGCCTCAGGTGACTTGGGGAACCTCGCCGGAAATGGTCGTTTCGGTAGACGGGCGGGTCCCTGACCCGGCCGCCGAGGCGGACCCGGCGCGGCGCGAAGCGATCGAGCGAGCGCTGCGTTACATGGACCTGAAGGCCGCGCAGCCGGTCAGCGAGATCTGGGTCGACAAGGTGTTCATCGGCTCCTGTACCAACTCGCGGATCGAGGATCTGCGGGCCGCGGCAGCGGTCGTCAGGGGGCGCAAGGTGGCGCCGAGCATAAGGCTCGCGATGGTCGTCCCGGGTTCGGGGCGGGTCAAGCAGCAGGCCGAGCGCGAAGGGCTGGACGCCGTCTTCCGCGACGCCGGCTTTGCCTGGCGGGAACCGGGTTGCTCGATGTGTCTGGCGATGAACGCCGACCGCCTCGAGGCCGGCGAGCGCTGTGCGTCGACCTCGAACCGCAATTTCGAGGGTCGCCAGGGTGCTGGCGGGCGGACGCACCTGGTCAGTCCGGAAATGGCCGCGGCGGCTGCGATCGCCGGGCACTTCGTCGATGTGCGCGAGTGGCTCGGGCAGGAGAAGTGATGAAGCGCAATCTTCGCCGGATTGTCCTGCTCGGCCTCTTGGCATGCTCGCTCGGCGCGTGCAATACCGTTCAGGGTCTGGGCAAGGATATCCAGAAGGGTGGTCAGGTCATCGAGAAGGCGGCTCGCTAGAGCTTTCGGAAAGGAAGACAATGGAAAAGTTTGTGCGCCTGGAAGGAATCGTCGCGCCGCTCGACCGGTCGAACGTCGATACCGACGCAATCATTCCCAAGCAGTTCCTGAAGTCGATCCAGCGTTCCGGATTCGGGGGAAATCTGTTCGACGAATGGCGCTACGAGGATGTCGGCGAGCCGGGAATGGACAATTCGCAGCGGCCGGTGAAGCCGGAGTTCGTGCTCAACCAGCCTCCTTACCAGGGGGCGACGATTCTGCTCACGCGCCGGAATTTCGGCTGTGGCAGTTCGCGCGAACATGCTCCGTGGGCGCTGGCTGACTTCGGCTTTCGCGCGCTGGTCGCCGAGAGTTTTGCCGACATCTTCTACAGCAATTGCTTCAAGAACGGCATCCTGCCGCTGACCCTGCCCGCTGCGCAGATCGACGAGTTGTTCGCTGCGGTCGAGGCGACGCCCGGCTACCGGCTGACGATCGACCTCGCAGCGCAGCGGGTGCGCCGTGCAGACGGGGAAGAACTGCCGTTTGCCGTCGATGCCTTCCGCAAGGAATGCCTGCTCAACGGCTGGGACGACATCGGACTGACGCTGCGCCAGGCTGACCGGATCAGGGCCTTCGAGGAGAAGCGGCGGAGCGAACAGCCATGGCTGTTCGCCTGATGCGGCGCCACACCTGAGCGGTTTCTGCCGGGACCAGACCGGGCGGTCGCGCCGCGAGTCGAATGCAGGCGAGTGCTGGCGACAGCCGTAAATGGGCAACCGGGGTAGTGGTCGATGCGGCCGGTCGACCTGCCGGCAGTGGTGACGAGAAAGGAAGGGTTGATGAAGAAGGTCGGTCTGGTTGGCTGGCGCGGCATGGTGGGCTCCGTGCTGATGCAGCGAATGGTCGAAGAGGGGGATTTCGAGCACATCGAGCCGCTCTATTTCTCGACCTCGTCGGTGGGCAATCGGGGGCCCGCGTTCGCCGGCAGGGATGGCGGGGTCCTGCAGGATGCGTTGTCGGTCGAGGCTCTCGCCGCGATGGACATCGTCGTCACCTGTCAGGGAGGCGACTACACTCGCGAAGTCTTCCCCCGGCTGCGTGCCTCGGGCTGGCGGGGCCACTGGATCGACGCCGCCTCGACGTTGCGCATGCGCGATGATTCGGTGATCATCCTCGATCCGGTCAATCTCGAGGTGATCAGGAAGGCGCTGGGTTCGGGCGGGCGCAACTGGATTGGCGGGAACTGCACGGTCTCGCTGATGCTCATGGGCCTGGGCGGACTGTTTCGGCACGACCTGGTGGAGTGGATCAGCGCGATGACCTACCAGGCGGCGTCAGGCGCCGGGGCGCAGAACATGCGCGAACTGTTGCAGCAGATGGGCAGACTGTACGAAGCGGTCAGCACCGACCTTGCCGACCCGGCGTCGGCGATTCTCGAAATCGACCGCAAGGTCTCGGAGACGATGCGCGCCGCCGACTTCCCGACAAGCCAGTTCCGCAACACCGCGCTCGCCGGCAGCCTGATCCCGTGGATCGATGTCCCGGTCGAAGGGGGGCAGTCGAAAGAGGAATGGAAGGGTGGCGCGGAGTGCAACAAGATTCTCGGTCGTCCGCCGTTCCGCAGCGCAGGCAGCATCCCGGTCGATGGTCTCTGCGTGCGCATCGGTGCGATGCGCTGCCATTCGCAGGGGCTGACCATCAAGCTGAAGCGGGACCTGCCGATAGATGAACTCAGCGAGATCATCGCGCAGGGTAATCAGTGGGTGAAGGTCGTGGCCAATGAACGCGAGGCCAGCGAGCGCGAGCTGACACCGGCTGCGGTGACCGGCACGCTCGTCGTTCCGGTTGGTCGCCTGCACAAGCTGGCCATGGGGCCCGAATACGTCGGCGCCTTCACCGTTGGTGACCAGTTGCTCTGGGGTGCAGCCGAACCGCTTCGCCGGATGCTGCGCATCCTGCTCGAGGACTGAGATGGGCTGGAGAAATCGTCGAGAGCAGGTCGAGATTGGCGGATTGGGTCAGCGTCAGCTCCGGACCCCGGTCGCCGCTTGGGCCAGAGGCCGGGAATCTTCGGCTTGCATGCGTAACCTCATGATGTTATTTTAGTTATTCAGATTTCGACGCTCGGGGTGGCGGCGTGACCAGAAAACTGTATCCGAAACAAGGAATTGTCCGGCTGCGGAAGTCGGTGTGGGCGGTTGCGTCAGCACTGGCGCTGGGGGCGTTGCCGTTAGGCACCGAAGCGGCTGGTCTGGGCAAGATCACCGTCTATTCGGCTCTCGGCCAGCCGCTGCGGGCAGAGCTCGAGGTCTTTGCGACGCGCGAGGAACTCTCCGGGATGCGCGCGCAACTGGCTTCTCCCGAGGCCTTTCGGCAGGCTGGTGTGGACTATGTGCCGAGCTTGTCGGGGATCAGCCTGAACATCGACAAGCGCCCGAACGGCCAGCCGGTCATCCGCCTGACCTCGAGTCGCCCGCTCAATGATCCTTTCATCGATCTGCTGGTCGAGCTGAACTGGTCGTCGGGCCGCCTGGTCCGCGAGTACACTTTCCTGCTCGACCCGCCCGAGTTCTCGGCGAAGATCACTGGCGGTGCACCGGTGGTCAGCAGGCCAACGGTGAGCGGCAGGGCGTCCGTCGAGGGTCGCGCGGATGAAGAGCGGCCACCCAGAGGACCGGCACGGCGGGCGCGCGTCGAGCGACAACCTGCCGAGGGAGGCGCGAGCTACGAGGTCAAGCCCGGTGACACGCTGACCCGGATTGCCAGCGAACTGCGTCCTGAAGGAATTTCTCTGGACCAGATGCTGTTGGGGCTTTTCCAGGCCAATCCGCATGCCTTTGACCAGGGGAACATCAATCGACTGAAGGCCGGGAAGATTCTTTCGATCCCCGACCAGGCGTCGCTCGCAGCGATTCCCCGAGGTGAGGCGAGGACCACTGTCGTTGCCCAGTCTGCTGACTGGGGCGGTTACCGGCGGAAACTGGCCGGACTGGCTGCCGAGTCGCCGGCCAAGGACGAAGGCGAGGCGCAACGCGCGGGCGGCCGGGTCGCGGCTCGCGTCGAGGATCGAGGTGGCCTGGCAGCCGAGCCCAAGGACCAGCTTCGGGTGTCCAGGACGGACGCCTCAGGCACCAGGCCGGAGGCGGGTTCGCGGCGAGGCGATGAAGACCTGATCGCCAAGGAGAAGGCGCTCAGGGAGGCGAACGAAAGGCTGGCCAGCCTCGAACGCAACGTCGCCGAGTTGCAGAGGCTGGTTGAAATGAAGAGCCAGACGCTCGCCGAGATCGAGCGACAGGCGACCAGCCGGGGTGCGCCGCCTGTAGAGCCAGGACGCGTAGCCGGAGAGGCCAAGGCTGGCGCTGCTGCGCCGGCCCCGGCCGGTGGCGTGGCAGCGATTCCGGCGCCGGTCACAGCTCCGGCGCCAGTCGCCGCTGAAACACCGCCGACGGCAGGTGCTCCAGCGAAGCCAGTCGAGCCGCCAGTCCCGGAACCAGTGGCCAAGCCGGAAGTGGACTCCGGCGCTGCCAGGCCGGAAGGCCCGGCGGCCCAGCCGGTGGAGCCGCCGAAACCGAAAGTCGTCCCTCCTCCGCCAGTTTCAGAGGAATCCGGATCGTCTGGCGATCGGTTCGGCGGTGGTACGCTGCTCGCTGCCGGAGCGGTCGCGGCTCTTCTCGGCGCTTACTGGTTCATCAGGCGGCGCCGCGAAGCCAGTGTCGAGGCTCCTCAGCTGGAACCCAGCAGTACGCTGGAATCGGTCCCCGACAGCATGGCCACGGCTTCGGTGTTCCGCAGTACCGGGGGGCAGAGCGTCGATACCTCACACTCGCTGGGGCAGACCGACTTCAGTCAGGCCGGGCCAGAGAGCATCGATACCGACGAAGTGGATCCGGTGGCCGAGGCCGATGTCTACATGGCTTACGGACGGGATGCCCAGGCCGAAGAGATTCTTCTCGAGGCCAAACAGAAGGATCCACGTCGCTTCGCGATTTACCTCAAGCTGCTCGAGATTTATCACGGCAGACAGGACCTCAGGCCTTTCCGCACGACGGCCACCGAACTGTTCAACGCGACCGGTGGCGTCGGTCTCGACTGGGAGAAAGCGGTGGCCATGGGGATCCAGGTCGATCCCACGAATCCGCTGTTCGGTGCGGCCGTTCCGCCGCCCGTTCCGCCGACGGCACTGGCGGCCGTGGATCAGCCGGCACCGCCGGGCGGCGATCTGCAGTCTCTGGAAGACACGTTGACCCGGCCCGAGTCATTGCTCCAGGCTGCGGCTGCGGCCGGCGTGAGCGCTGCGTGGCCGGCGGCAGGCGCCCAGGCGGCGAGGCATGCGGAGGCGGGGGCCGAGCCGGCCAATCTCGCCGAACTGGAATTCGAGATCGACCGGAACGAAAACCGACCGGATTCGGCGACCGACGCGTTTCTCGAGACGACCCTCGCATTCGCCAACACGGCGGACGCCACGGCCCTGGACTTCGATGTCGGGACTCCGGTCTCCGGCGAGGCGACATCCGCCGGGCAGAAGGGAGGCCTGCGTTACGTCGAGGATATCAGCTCCTTCGAGCATACGGTGCTGCTACCCCCCGAGCCGGAGAAGGAAGCGCCCGGTGCAGGCGCGGTGCTCGGCTTCGACTTCGAGCTGAGCCCTGAAGCGCCACGCGAGCCTGACTGGCAGTCCATCACGCTCACCCAGGGTGCGTCGGCGGATGCTTCGAAGTTCGGCGAGTCTGCGGGCGACGCGCTGGAGTTCGATGTCAAGCTCACCGAGTCGACGGTCCTCGGCGAAGGTCTGCAGCTTCCCTCTTTCGACCTGGCATCGATCAGCCTGGACCTGAGTGAGCCTGATACGTCGCGGACACTGGACAAGCCGGCTGCCGCCGCGCCGCTCGTCGATTTCTCGTTTGCCAGCGACGAGCAGGACACGGTCGTCAATCCGGATTTCTCGGTGATGCACATGGACACCGAGGTGAATCCCCAGTTTACGGCCGAATCGCCTGGACCCGAGATCACTTCCAGCGAAGAGGTGGCCACCAAACTCGACCTCGCCCGGGCGTATCAGGAAATGGGCGACCTCGAAGGTGCTCGCGAACTGCTGCAGGAAGTGATCAACGAAGGTGACGCGAAGCAGCGCGAGTCGGCAATGGTCTTGCTCGGCCAGTTGCGCGACTGACCATCCACAGCTGAAACGTTCGGGCCGAGCCACCGTGGGGGCTGCGGTCGGGCTGGAGCGGCCAGGCCGCTGAACGGAAAGGACGCTGATGCACCCCAGTGCCCGGCTGCTCGTGTGGCTGCTGGCCGTGGTCGCGATCCAGTCACTCGACGGCCGCTTTCTCTGGCTCCTCGTGCCGGTCATCCCGCTTTTCGGAAGGGCGGCGCTGCGCCGCTGCGGGCAACTCGTCGCGCGTTCGCGTTGGCTCCTCGCCTCGCTCTGGCTGATTCTCGCCTGGGGCGTGCCGGGCGAAGCGATATGGGACGCTCCGCTGTCGCCGAGCCGCGAGGGAGTCTTCGATGCGTCCGTGCAACTTGCGCGCATTGCACTGCTGCTCTTCAGCGTGGCCGTGCTGCGCCAGACGATGGCCTTGCCCGAGCTGATGACCGGGATTCACCGGCTGCTCGGGTCATTGCGGCCTCTCGGCCTGAATCCGGACCGCGGCGTCGTTCGTCTGCTGCTGGTCCTCGAGTATCTCGATCAGGCGCCCCGGCCGGCCGTCTGGCACGAGCTGATCGACATGCCGGAGAGCAGCGCCGGAGAGGTGTTCGAGCTTCGCGATCCGCCGTTCTCGAACGCCGATCGGCTGACGATCGCGCTGGTTTTCGCATGCCTCGGGGTCCTCGCCTGGTTCGGGCGAGGGTATGCATGAGGGTCGCTCTGGCGGTCGAGTACGACGGAAGCCGATTCCGCGGCTGGCAGCGGCAACCGGGTGGCGGCACGGTGCAGGACGCGCTGCAGCATGCGCTCGGGCAATTCGCGGCGATGCCGGTGGATGTCGTCTGCGCTGGGCGCACCGATGCCAACGTCCATGCCCTCGGCCAGGTCGTGCATTTCGACACGCCGCTCGACCGTTCGATGTTTGCCTGGGTTCGCGGTGCGAACACCTTCCTGCCATCGGCAGTGGCCGTGCGCTGGGCGTACCCGGTTCCAGCGAGTTTCCATGCCCGGTTTTCGGCCCGGTCGCGTCACTACCGCTATCTGTTGGTCAACCGGAAGCATCGCCCGGGCGTCTGGCACGGCCGGGTGGGGTGGTATCATCATCCCCTTGATCTCCCAGCCATGCAGGCGGCAGCGACGCTGCTTCGCGGCGAGCGCGATTTTTCGGCTTTTCGGGCAGCCGAATGTCAGGCCGCCTCGCCGGTCAAGGTCATGCACCGCGCCGACGTGCGGCGTCTGGGTGAGATGATCGTTTTCGATTTCGAAGCTTCGGCGTTCCTTCACCACATGGTTCGCAATCTGGTCGGCAGTCTCGTCGCCGTCGGGCAGGGCAGGTACCCGGCTGAATGGATCGCCGACCTGCTGGCCAGTGGCGATCGCCGCCTGGCTGCGCCGACCTTCAGCGCCGCCGGTCTCTATCTCCTCTCGGTGAGCTACGCGCCGGAATGGGGTCTGCCGGTCGACGGGGAGACGGAAATTCTGCCGCTGTTCCGGGCAACCAGCGACCATCCGGGAGGGGCGTCGTGAGCACACCGCGCATCAAGATCTGCGGGCTGACCCGGATCGAAGACGTGGTCGGCGCGGTCGCGGCTGGTGCCGACGCAGTCGGACTGGTCTTCTATAGGCCGAGCCCCCGCTACGTCGATCTGCACACCGCTGCCTGTCTGGCGAGCGCCGTCCCGCCGTTGGTGACCATCGTCGGGCTGTTCGTCAATGCCCCGGCTGCCGAAGTGCGGGCCACTCTCACCGCGGTGCCGATCCATCTGCTGCAGTTCCACGGTGAAGAGGACGAAGCGTACTGTCGACAGTTCGACCGGCCGTACATCAAGGCTGCGCGAGTCAGGCCGGGGATGGATTTGTTACAATACGCGGCGTCCTTTCCTTCGGCTCAGGCGATACTTCTGGATGCCTTCGTCGACGGCTACGGAGGCGCGGGCAGAGTATTCGACTGGTCGCTCGTGCCCGCGTCGCTTGGCAAGCCGGTGATCCTCTCCGGCGGACTCGATGCCGGCAATGTCGGCGAGGCGATACGCCGCCTTCGTCCTGATGCGGTCGACGTCTCGTCGGGCGTGGAGGTCGGCAAGGGCGTCAAGGACGCCGAAAGGATGCGCGCCTTCGTCGCCGCCGTGCGGGCGACTGCAGGGCGGGGGTGGGCTTGACGCGCGCGGTGGTCACGGGACTCTTTCATGCGCAGGGATTCCGGCGGACGCACTCGAATTAGCTGGCGACGCCACTTGGCCCGACATCGCTGAGGTGGGAGCGACCGCCTGCACTCGTGCAGGCTGGACAAACACGATTTCGTCACCCCACCCAGGAGATTGCTGATGGCCTTGCCTGAATACGACCTGCCCGACGCCAGCGGTCATTTCGGCCAGTATGGCGGCGTGTTCGTCGCCGAGACGCTGATCGCGGCGCTCGACGAACTCAAGGAAGCCTACGCGGCAGCCCAGCGCGACGCGCAGTTCATCGCCGAATTCGAGCACGAACTCAAGCACTACGTCGGCCGGCCGAGCCCGCTGTATCACGCGCGACACTGGTCTGCCGTCCTCGGCGGCGCGCAGATCTTCCTCAAGCGCGAAGACCTCAACCATACCGGGGCGCACAAGATCAACAACTGCATCGGGCAGGCGCTGCTCGCCCGGCGGATGGGCAAGGCGAGGGTGATCGCCGAGACGGGGGCTGGCCAGCATGGGGTGGCAACCGCGACGGTCGCCGCGCGCTATGGCATGACCTGCGTCGTTTACATGGGGTCGGAAGACATGCGGCGCCAGGCGGCGAACGTCTACCGGATGAAACTGCTCGGTGCCCGTGTGGTTCCGGTGGACAGCGGGTCACGAACCCTCAAGGACGCGCTGAACGAGGCGATGCGCGACTGGGTGACCAACGTCTCGGATACCTTCTACATCATCGGCACGGTCGCCGGACCCCATCCCTATCCGATGATGGTTCGCGACTTCCAGTCGGTGATCGGTCGCGAGGCGATCGCCCAGATGCAGGAGCAATGCGGGCGTCAGCCAGACGCGGTGATCGCCTGTGTCGGCGGCGGATCGAATGCGATGGGGATCTTTCATCCGTACATCCCGGTCGGTGGCGTTCGCCTGATCGGCGTCGAGGCTGCAGGTGAGGGCCTGGGCTCGGGGCGTCATGCCGCCTCGCTGACCGCTGGCCGTCCCGGTGTCCTGCACGGCAACCGCACGTACCTTCTCCAGGACGAGAACGGTCAGATCAGCGAGACGCATTCGATTTCGGCGGGCCTCGACTACCCGGGAGTCGGGCCGGAACACGCCTGGCTCAAGGACTGCGGCCGGGCCGAGTACGTCAGCGTCAGCGATGGCGAGGCGCTGCAGGCGTTTCACGATCTCTGCCGTCTCGAGGGCATCATTCCGGCACTCGAGTCGAGCCATGCTCTGGCTTACGCTGCCAGCCTCGCCCCGAAGCTGGCCCGCGACGCCATTCTGCTGGTCAACCTGTCGGGGCGCGGCGACAAGGACATCCACACGGTCGCCGAGCGTTCGGGAATCAGGTTCTGAGATGACAAGGATAGCGGGTCTCTTCGGAAAGCTGCGCGCGCAGCAGCGCAAGGCGCTGATTCCGTTCATTACCGCCGGGGATCCCGATCCGGCGCTGACCGTGCCGCTGATGCACGCACTGGTCCAGGCCGGTGCCGACATCATCGAACTCGGCGTACCTTTCTCGGACCCGATGGCCGACGGGCCGATCATTCAGCGGGCCTCCGAGCGAGCGCTCGCCAATGGCGTGAGCCTGCGACAGGTTCTCGCATTGGTCGCTTCGTTTCGCCACGATGATCGAGAGACACCGGTCGTCCTGATGGGTTATGCAAACCCGGTCGAGGCGATGGGCCTCGACGAATTTGCTGCGGCAGCGGCCGCAGCCGGAGTGGACGGCGTTCTGGTCGTCGACTATCCGCCCGAGGAAAGCCGGGCCTTCGTCAGCGTGCTGCGCGCACACTCGCTCGATCCGATCTTCCTGCTCGCACCGACGTCGAGCGAAGAGCGCATCGCGCAGGTCGGCACGCTGGCCAGCGGCTATATCTATTACGTGTCACTGAAAGGGGTCACCGGGTCGGCTGCTCTCGATGTCGCCGCGGTTGCCGCCCGGATTCCCGGAATTCGGGCACGCACCGGCGTCCCCGTCGGCGTCGGCTTCGGGATCCGCGACGCAGCGACCGCCGCAGCGGTTGCCGAGGTGGCCGATGCGGTCGTCGTCGGCAGCCGGATCATCGAGGAGATCGAACACTCGGCGCGGGAGACCGTCTGCGACAGGGTCGCCGTGCTGCTCGCGGAACTTCGCTGCGGCGTGGACAGTGTGACAGCGGGTGGGAAAGGAGCCAAATGGGCTGGCTGAACAAACTCCTGCCGCCAAAGATCAAGCGCCACGAGAACGGCGAGACGCGCAAGTCGCCGCTGCCCGAAGGCCTGTGGAGCAAGTGCCGAGCGTGCGACGCCGTGCTCTACGCGACCGACCTGGCCAGGAATTCCAACGTCTGTCCGAAATGCGGGCACCACAAGCGCATCGACGCAAGAGGCCGGCTCGACGTCCTGCTCGACACCGACGGCCGTTCGGCCATTGGTGACGAGGTTCTGCCAGTCGACTCGCTGTCGTTCACGGACAGCAGACCGTACCCCGAGCGACTTCGGGAAGCGACCGAGACAACCGGGGAGACTGACGCGCTGGTCGTCGTGCGGGGCTCGATCCGGAGCATTCCGGTAGTCGTCGCGGTCTTCGAGTTCGACTTCATGGGTGGCTCGATGGGGTCGGTGCTTGGCGAGCGCTTCGTGCGTGGCGTGCAGACGGCGATCGAGCAGCGCGCGCCGTTCATCTGCGTCAGTGCTTCGGGGGGCGCGCGCATGCAGGAGGGCCTGTTCTCGCTGATGCAGATGGCCAAGACAGCGGCGATCCTGACACGCCTCGCCGAGGCTCGACTGCCGTTCGTCTCGATCCTTACCGATCCGACGATGGGCGGCGTGTCGGCGTCCTTTGCCTTCATCGGCGACGTGGTCATCGCCGAGCCCGGTGCGCTGATCGGTTTTGCCGGCCCGCGGGTGATCGAGCAGACGGTCAGAGAGACCTTGCCGCCCGGCTTTCAGCGTTCCGAGTTCCTGCTCGAAAAGGGCGCGATCGATCTGATCGTCGACCGGCGCGAAATGCGCGAGCGCGTGGCGCGCCTGCTGGCGCTTCTACAGCAGCGGCCCCGGATATCGTGAGCCCAGGGGCGTGAGCGCCGCGGAGTGGCCACGGCGGCGAGCAGACGCGCGAACCCCTTCCGATCCCTCCGTCGACCGCTGGCTGGAGTATCTCGAAGACCTGCATCCGCGCGGCCAGGCGGGAATCGAGCTCGGGCTCGATCGCGTCCAGAGGGTCAGGCGTGAGCTGTCTGGCGACCCTCGCTGCCCGGTGATCGTCGTCGGCGGAACCAACGGCAAGGGATCGACCTGCGCCTATCTCGAAGCGGTGTATCGTTTCTCCGGCTATCGCGTCGGCTGCTACACGTCTCCTCACCTGCTGGCCTACAACGAACGGGTGCGCATCGATCGCCAGCCGATCGACGATCTGGGTCTGTGCGCCGCGTTTGCCGCCGTCGACGAAGCGCGCAGGGCGGCTGGCGACGTTCCGCTGACCTATTTCGAGTTTGGAACGCTGGCTGCGGTCGAGGCCTTCGCGGCGCGTCAGGTCGAGGTGATGATCCTCGAAGTTGGCCTTGGTGGCCGTCTCGATGCGGTCAATGCCTACGACGGCGATTGTGCGATCGTCACCGGCGTTGCGCTCGATCACACCGACTGGCTTGGCAGCACGCGGGAGGCGATCGGTTTCGAGAAAGCGGGCATCTTCAGAGCGGGCAAACCGGCGCTCTGCGCCGACCCCGATCCACCGCGCTCGCTCGTCGACCACGCCGGAAAGGTGGGCGCCGATCTCTGGCTGCTTGGTCGCGACTTCGGTTATTTCGGAGACCGCGGGCAATGGACCTTCTGGGCGCGCGACGGGCGTCGCCGCGGCGGCCTGGCCGCGCCCGCGCTGCGCGGTGCTGGCCAGCTGCGCAACGCGTCGGTTGCACTGGCCGCCGTCGAGGTGCTCAGGCCGCGTCTGCCGCTGACGATGGCGGCGGTCCGCCGGGCGATCGTCGAAGTTGAGTTGCCGGGGCGGTGTCAGGTCCTGCCGGGTCGTCCGGCGGTCGTTCTGGACGTCGCGCACAACCCGCAGGCCGTCTCGAGCTTGGCCAACAGCCTGGCCGGGATGCCCTATTGCGCGCGGACCCTGGCGGTTGCCGGGATGTTGGCCGACAAGGACATCGCCAGTTCGCTGGCTCCATTGTCCGGCAGGGTGGACGTCTGGTTGCTGGCTGATCTTGCCGTCGCCCGCGGCGCGCCGTCCGCGGAACTCGTGTCGGCCATAGAAAAGGGCGCCCTCGGTGGTCGCATCGAGTGCCTGAGCGACCCGGCAGCAGCCTTTGCGCGTGCGGCCGAGCTGGCTGATGAAAATGATAGAATTCTGGTTTTTGGATCGTTCCATACCGTCGCCGCGGTGATGCGCAGCTTGCAGCGCGGCCGTTGCGCGGCGCGAAGCGATGGCCATTTCTCACAGCAATGACCGACTCAGCTGATCCGCAATTGCAGTTGAAGAAGAAGGCCCGACGGCGACTCGTCGGCGCCGTGGCATTTGCCGGACTGGCTGCCGTCGTCCTGCCGATGGTCATGGATGAGGAGCCGAAGCAGCCCGCACAGGACGTCGAGATCCGCATTCCGGGACAGGATCAGGCGCCGTTGCGAGCGAGGGAAGTGGTTGCCCGCGGCGAGTCGCCCGCCGAGTCATCGACCGTCTCGGGTGCGCGGGAGGCGCTCAAGGCCGGCGGCGAGTCGCCAGCGAAGGCGGCGACGGTCGGCACCGAAGCAGCCGCGATTCGCGAGGGTGCGGAGCAATCGGGCAGACCTGCAGAGGCGCCGGCGGAGAAGCCCGCTGCCGACAGGGCGGCGGCCGACAAGAAGGCCGCCGAACGAGCTGCGGCCGAAAGGAAGGCCGCGGAAAAGGCTGCGGCGGAGAAGAAGGTGGCAGAGAAGGCGGTTGCAGACAGGAAGGCGGCGGAGAAGGCTGCCGCCGAGAAGAAGGCCGCGGAAAAGGCTGCGGCGGAGAAAAAGGCGGCGGCCGAGAAAGCGTCCGCCGAGAAGTCGGCGGCCGAGAAGAAGGCCGCCGAGAAGAAAGCGCTCGAGAGCAGGGCGGCCAAGGCGTCAGCAGATGCGGCGGCGGCACGGAAGACCGAGAAGCCGGCCGACAAGGCCGAGAAGTTGCCTGACGCGGGCGCCGACGACGCCGCGAAACCGGTGGCCGACGACGCTGCCCACTCTGCCGGGCACAGCACGAAGTCGGCAGACGCGACACCGGCGAAAGCCGGGGGCCAGCAGGTGATCCTCGTCGGCGCGTTCGCCAACCCGGAGAACGCCAGGCAGGTGCAGGCGAAGATCAGCGGAGCCGGGGTGAGCAGCTATACGGAGGTGCTCGATTCGCCCGAAGGCAAGAAGATCCGCGTTCGGGCAGGGCCATTTCCGAATCGGGAGGCCGCCGAAAAGGCGCTCGAGAAACTGCGCAAGGCGGGGGTCAGCGGAGTCGTCGCCGGCAGGCAATGACAGTTTTCGACTACGGGGTCATCGCGATCGTCGGCGCTTCATTGCTGCTCGGCATGTGGCGTGGCGTGCTCGGCGAGATCATCGCGCTGGTCGCCTGGATCCTGGCATTCTTTGCCGGCAAGTGGTGGGGGGGACAGATCGCCGCATCGTTCGTCGGTATCGCCGACCCGGACTTGCGCCTGGTTGCTGGCTGGGTAACCGTCTTCTTCCTCGTGCTCGTGGCCATGGCGCTGCTTCGCCTGGCCGTGCGCAGCTTGCTCAGGGCCCTGGGCATGACGCTGAGCGATCGGCTGCTCGGGGTTGTCTTCGGTTTCGCGAGAGGCCTGCTGATCGTCCTGACACTGGTCGCCATCGGCGGCATGACGACCTTGCCAAAGGAGAAGTGGTGGAGCCAGGCGTACTTCGCGCCGCCACTCGAAACAGCCGTTCTGGCGAGCAGGCCCTGGCTGCCATCAGAGGTGGCCAGGCGGATCAGGTTCGGGTAGGAAGACAGCTATGTGCGGGATTCTCGGAGTTGTCGCGACGACGGCGGTCAACCAGTTGCTGTACGATGGCCTGATGGTTCTCCAGCACCGCGGTCAGGACGCTGCGGGAATCGTCACTGCCGAGAGCGATGCCTTCCATATGCACAAGGGGCCCGGGCTGGTTCGTGACGTCTTCCGGACGCGCAACATGCGCGCCCTCCCCGGGCAGATGGGCATCGCTCACTGCCGCTATCCGACTGCCGGATCGGCGTTCGATGCGGCACTCTCGCAGCCCTTCTACGTCAACTCGCCGTTCGGAATAGTTCTCGGACACAACGGCAACCTGACCAATACCGAACAACTCAAGGAGGAGATGTATCGCCTGGATCTGCGGCACATCAACACCACCTCCGACTCCGAGGTGCTGCTCAACACACTGGCGCACGAACTGCAGTCCTCGGCAAAGGGCTGCCACCTGAACCTCGACACGATCTTTTCGGCGGTGGCCGCAGTCCACCGCCGTTGCCGGGGCGCCTACGCGGTGGTGGCGATGATCGCCGGTCACGGCATGCTTGCCTTCCGTGACCCTTTCGGGATCAGGCCGCTGGTTTTCGGAATCAACGAGACGACAGCTGGCCCCGAGTACCTGTTCGCTTCCGAATCAGTGGCCCTCGACACGCTCGGTTTCCGGGTACTGCGCGATGTCGCTCCGGGGGAGGCGATCTTCATCGACCTCGAGCACCGCCTTCATCAGCGGCAATGCGCCAGTCGGGCGGTGCTCTCGCCGTGCATCTTCGAGTTCGTCTACCTGGCCAGACCTGATTCGGTGATCGACGGTGTCTCGGTCTACGAAGCCCGGCTGCGCATGGGCGAGCATCTGGCCGACAAACTGGTTCGCTACATTCCCGTCGAAGAAATCGACGTCGTCATTCCGATCCCCGATTCGAGTCGTCCGTCGGCGATGCAGCTGGCCGAGCGGATTGCCGTGCCCTATCGCGAAGGCTTCGTCAAGAACCGCTACATCGGCCGGACCTTCATCATGCCCGGGCAGGCGACGCGCAAGCGGTCGGTCCGTCAGAAACTGAACACCGTGGCGCAGGAGTTCAGGGGCAAGCGCGTCCTGCTCGTCGACGACTCGATCGTCCGCGGCACGACGAGTCGGGAGATCGTCGAAATGGCTCGGGCAGCGGGTGCGCTGAAAGTCTATTTTGCTTCGGCGTCTCCGCCGGTGCGCTATCCGAACGTCTACGGAATCGACATGCCGACGCGGGCCGAGCTGATCGCCACGGGACGCAGCGCAGAGGACATCGCCCGCGAGATCGGTGCCGATGCGCTCGTCTATCAGGACCTGGACGAACTCAGGGCGTCGATCAGCGAGTTGCGGCCAGACCTGCACTGCTTCGACACCTCGTGTTTCGATGGATCGTACGTGACTGGCGACGTCGACGAGGATTACCTGGCGGCACTCGAACTTGCCCGGGACGGGCGGCATGGCCTGTCACGGGAGAGTCGCTGGGCGTCGAAGCAACTCCAGCTGAACCTCCTGACGGCGAAGTGAAGGCGATGGACAGACGTGACAATTACTCACCGGAGACGCTCGCTGTGCGCGCCGGCCAGGAACGCAGCCAGTTTGGCGAGCACAGCGAAGCGCTCTACCTGACTTCGAGCTTCGTCTTCTCGAGCGCGGCGCAGGCGGCGGCGCGTTTCTCGGGCGAGGAGGAGGGAAACGTCTACTCGAGGTTCACCAACCCGACCGTCTCGGTGTTCCAGGAGCGCCTGGCAGCCCTCGAAGGCACCGAGGCGTGCATCGCCACCGGCTCGGGAATGTCGGCGATTCTCTCGCTGATCATGGCGTTGTGCAGCAGTGGCGACCATGTCGTCGCCTCGACGGGCCTGTTCGGTGCCACGCAGCAGCTGCTTGGCACGATCATGCCGCGCTTTGGCGTCACCACGAGTTTCGTGGCGCAGACCGACGTCGGCGCCTGGCAGGCGGCCATCCGTCCCGAGACCCGATTGCTCTTTCTCGAAACGCCGTCGAACCCGCTGACCGAGATCGCCGATATCGCTGCGCTCGCCGATGTCGCCCACGTGCGTGGCGCGCTGTTGGTCGTCGACAACTGCTTCTGCACGCCGATTCTGCAGAGGCCGCTCGATCTGGGTGCCGACCTGGTCGTTCACTCGGCGACCAAGTTCCTCGATGGACAGGGGCGCGTCCTCGGCGGGGCCGTCGCTGGCCGCCGGCAGTTGACCGACGAAGTGTTCAAGTTCCTGCGCACGGCCGGGCCGGCGCTTTCGCCTTTCAATGCCTGGGTCTTGCTGAAGGGACTCGAGACGCTGAAGATCCGTCTCGATGCGCAGTCGGCAAAGGCGCTCGAACTGGCAAGCTGGCTTGAGGCGCACCCGAAAGTGGCACGTGTCTATTATCCCGGCCTCGCGTCGCACCCGCAGTTCGAACTGGCCAGGCGCCAGCAGAAGAGCGGTGGCGCGATCGTCTCGTTCGTCGTCAACGGCGGCCGTGCCGAAGCCTGGAAGATCGTCGACAGCTGCCGCCTGCTCTCGATCACCGCGAACCTAGGCGATACGCGCACGACATTGACGCATCCGGCGTCGACGACGCACGGCCGGATCACTCCCGAACAGAGATCTGCCGCAGGGATCGGCGAAAACCTGCTGCGCATCGCAGTCGGTCTCGAAGCGGTCGAAGACCTCGAGAACGACCTCGACGCCGGGCTGTCGCTGATCTGACCGGCTGGGGTGCGACGCGCTTAGACCGGCTCTCGACGCTTCGGCCGGGCGAGGTCTTCACGCTCGCCGGCCGCTTTCCTGAGCGCTGCCTTGACCTCGTTGGGCATCATGAAGTAGGTCATCAGGCTCGAACCGATGCACACCAGCCAGAAAAGCAGAAAACCGGTCGAATAGGTCGCCGTTGCCGACCACTCGACCGGCTGCCCAAAAAAGTACAACTGCGCCGGATCGATGAGCGTGAAGAAGATCGCCTCGGCGATGCCTGCCGAGATGAAGGCGGGCCAGAGTACCCAGATCACGATTTTCATCATTCCCTCCAGGTGGCGGATTAAAACGGTAGGCGGTGCTCGGGAATTCGCCGGCGAAGTCTCGCGTCAGCGATCCCGGCCGCTGTGCGGCACGAACAGTTCCGGATCGACCATCGCGCCGTTGAGCACGACGCTCCAGTGCAGGTGTGGCCCGGTTGCCCGCCCGGTCATCCCCGAAAGACCGAGGTGCTGGCCCCTGGCCACCGGCTCACCGGCTTGCACGTCGATCCGGTCGAGGTGGCAGTACATGCTGATCAGGCCGTTTCCGTGATCGACGAAGATCGTCCGGCCGTTGAAGAAATAGTCGTCGGTCGCCAGCACGACGCCGCTCGCGCTCGCCCGGACGACCGATCCGCGGGGCGCGGCGATGTCGAAGCCCGCGTGCGGCGCTCGCGCTTCGCCGTTGAAGAAGCGGCGAACTCCGAAGCGCCCGGTCATTCTTCCGTCTGCCGGAACGACGAAGGCGGTGTCCGTCTCGTCGGCCTCGCGCCAGTGGCGCTTCAGGCTCCTGATCGCGGCGACCTCTTTTTCCACGCGGGCGAGATCGCTGGCCGACAGCTGGACCTTGCTCGTGTCCCTGAGGTGGATGTGCTGCTCGGGGTAGTGCTTCGGATCGACGCTGAAGCTCACCCGCAGTGTTTCAATTCCCGTCTCGACGCGCAACTGATGCGTGCCGGGCACAGTTTCGAGCGCCAGCCCGACGATCGCCAGCCACCGCCCACCTTCGGCAACGACGAGCACCTGCTGGTCGTCGAGCCAGGCGCGTGGTCGCGGCGCGTCCGCTGAAGCACTGCCCAGCGGGATCAGCGCGACACCGCCGGGAACGTTCGCAGCCCGAGGCAATGCCGCACGGCCGGGGGAAGACCAGGTCGCGATGACCAGCAACGTCGCGCTGAGCAGGGCGATTGCCAGACCTCGCTTCATGGCTGACGGCTCTCCCTAGAGCGAAGCCGTGTTGAACGTGTCGCACTGACGAAGGTCGCCGGTTTCCATTCCCCGCCTGAACCAGCGCACGCGCTGGTCGGACGTCCCGTGGGTAAAGGATTCCGGCACGACCTGCCCCCGCGCCTGTCGCTGTAACCGGTCATCGCCGATCGCCGATGCGGCGGTTAGCGCCTGCTCGATCTCGCCGGGTTCGAGGAGCTTCTGCACGCTATCCGCGTAGTGCCCCCAGACGCCGGCGAAGCAGTCGGCCTGCAGCTCGAGCCGGACCGACAGCGCGTTGGCCGCTGTCCGGTCGCCGCTGCGCTGCTGGGCAGCGTGGACCTTGTCCGAGATGCCAAGCAGGTTCTGCACGTGATGTCCGACCTCGTGAGCGATGACGTAAGCCTGGGCAAACTCGCCCGGTGCATGGAACCGCTCCCGGAGATCGCGATAGAAGGCGAGGTCGATGTATACCTTGCGGTCGGCCGGGCAGTAGAACGGTCCGGTCGCCGAGTGTCCGGTCCCGCAGGCGGTCGGTGTCGCTCCGGCGAACAGCACGAGCCTCGGTTCCTGGTAGTGGTGCCCGGCTTCGCTGAAGATCGAATGCCAGGTCGTTTCGGTGCTGCCGAGAACCTTGGCGACGAAAGTGGCCATCTCGTCGCTGGTCGGCGGCCGCGGGGCCGGTTGCCGGGATGCGGCGGGCCCGTGGTTGCCACCCGACACCAGGCCGAGAACCAGCGCCGGGTCGACGCCGAGGAAATAGCCCGCAGCGAGGGCAATCACCAGCGCGCCGATGCCGATGCCGCCGACACCGACCCCGCCGCTTCGCCGGTCCTCGACGTTTTGACTCGCCTCCTGATCGTCCAGCTGCATGATCCGTCCCGTTCCTGTTCAGGTGGCCGGCAATCTTAGCAGATTGGTCAGCCGGGCGCCCGACCTCGATCGATGCATGTTTCGTACACCACCGGGCCGCGAATCGCCCGGAAATCCGGCGGCCCGTGTACACGTTCTCGTTTTGATGCATACTCCGCGCAATTCTTACAAGAGCCGGGCCGGAGATGCCCCGTCCTAGGAAGGGGGCGTATGGATACTGTTTGCTATCTGGCGGTAGCCACCGTAGTGATTGTCCTGTTCTTCGACTACACGAATGGTTTCCACGACGCGGCGAACATCGTCGCGACGGTGATCGCCACACGGGCGATGGCGCCCGTCCACGCCGTGGTCGTCGTCGGCGTGTTCGAGTTCCTTGGCCCGTTGCTCGGCGGTACGGCGGTGGCCAACACGATCGGCAAGTTCGTCGATCTGTCCACTCTCGACAAACAGGCGGCGCTGCTGGTCCTGTTCTGCGCTTTGCTCGGGGCGATCGCCTGGAACCTGGCGACCTGGTGGTTCGGCATTCCATCGTCTTCGTCGCACGCGCTCGTCGGGGGCGTCGCCGGGGGCGGTGGTCGCCGCAGCGGGCTCGCAGTACGTGATCTGGGGATGGGACGCGCTGTTTGCGCAGGGCAAGCTGCTCGGCGTGATGAAGGTCGTCGTCTCGCTCTTCCTTTCGCCGATCCTCGGCTTATGGGGCGGGTTCCTGATCCACCGCCCCGGACGACGTCTGCTCACGGGCGCCAAGCCGACCGTGAAGGTGACCCTGCGCCGGCTGCAGTTCTTCACCGCCGCCGGTCTGGTCTTCTCGCACGGCGCCAACGACGCGCAGAAGAGCATGGGCATGCTGACCATGGTGCTGTTGCTCTGCGGCTTCATCCCGAAGTTCGCGGTTCCGTTTTGGGTCATTCTCGCCTGTGCGATCGCGATCACACTCGGCATCCTCTCGGGCGGCTGGTGGGTCGTGCGCACGCTCGGCGTCGCGATCTATCGCGTCCGGCCGCTGCACGCCTTCGACTCGCAAATGACTTCCGCATTGCTGATCTTCTCGGCGTCGTATCTCGGTGCGCCGGTGTCGGTGACGCACGTCGTTTCCACGTCGATCATGGGTACCGGCCATTCCGAGCGGTCGCGCACCGTCCGCTGGAAGAAGGCCAAGGAAGTCGGCAAGACCTGGCTGTATACGATTCCCGCTTCGGCGCTGACCTCCATCGTCGTTCTTGCCGTAGCGAAGATCATCGTAGGCCGGACCACCAAAGGAGATGAACCATGAGTGACTCAAGCGTCGCGAAACCTATCGCCACCTTTCGAACGCGGCCGACCGGGTCGCTGACGCCGCGCACTCGCTCGACAATATCGTCGTCAAGCTCTGCTGAACGTCGCGGGGGCTGCCGGGGCGCGTCGTCCGGGGCTGGCGCGTGTCGCCCCGCCCGCCGTGGCCGCCGCTGAAGGTGTCGCGAGCGCTCGCAGACGCGCTCGCTCCAGCCTGTTCGTTTCAGCGTCAGAATCTCGCGTTTGCCGATCCGCAGTTCTGCCGCGCAGTTCGGTAGATCCGGCCGGACGGCCGTCCAGGCGGCCCGTCTGGCCCGTCCGTCGGGTGAAGGAGCGACGAGCGGGTCGCCCGGCGGAGGCCCGGAGGCGGGCTCCTCGCAAGGAACACCGAGCATGGCCCAAATCGTACTGATGCCGGGCAGGGATCGCCCGCTCACGCACCGCCATCCGTGGATCTTTGCCGCAGCAGTGGACCGCCTGGTTGGCCGCGCCCGACCGGGTGACACGGTCGACGTACTGGCTGCCAACGGCAGACCGCTTGCCCGGGCGGCGTGGAGCCCGCAATCGAAAATCCGCGGCCGGGTGTGGACTTTCGATCCTCAGGAGGTCATCGACGACGCTTTCTTCAAGCGCCGCGTCGAGGCTGCGGTCCAGCGTCGTCGGCTGATGCCGGAACTCCGTGGCCAGGAGGGTTTGCGCCTCGTCCACGGCGAGTCCGATGGCTTGCCCGGGGTGATCGCCGATGGTTATCGGGACACCGTCGTCGTTCAGTTGACCTCGGCCGGGGCTGACAAGTGGCGCAAGGCGATCGTTCGCGCCGTCCAGCTGGCGACGGGCTGCGCGAGGATCTTCGACCGTTCCGATTCCGAAGTTCGCCGGCTCGAAGGGCTCGAACCGGTGACCGGTTGGGCACTCGGCGAAGCGCCCGATGCGCCGCTTTCGATCGTCGAGTACGGCGTGCGCATGCGCGTCGACGTCGTTGCCGGACACAAGACAGGTTTCTACCTCGATCAGCGCGAAAACCGTCTGTTGACACGCGAACTCGCGCGCGGCAGGCTGGTCCTCAACTGTTTCTGCTACACCGGGGGCTTCTCGCTTCAGGCGCTCGCTGGCGGCGCAAGGCACGTCCTGTCGATCGATTCATCGGCGCCGGCGCTGCGCATGGCCGAGGAGAACCTGGCGATGAATCCCGAACTTCGCTCCGATTGTGTCGAGTGGCGCGAGGCCGACGTGTTCGAAGAAATGCGGGCGCTGAGGAGCCAGGGCCGGCGCTTCGATCTGGTCATTCTCGATCCGCCGAAGTTCGCTCCGTCGATAGCTCATGCCGAGCGCGCTGCGCGAGCCTACCGCGACATCAATGTGCTCGGCTTGCGTCTGCTCAATCCCGGCGGGCTGTTGATGAGCTTTTCGTGCTCGGGCGGTATTCGCCGCGAGCATTTTCAGCAGATCGTCGCCGAGGCGGCCGTCGATTCGGGGCGTGAAGTGCGCATTCGGAGGCGGCTCGCGGCATCGCTCGACCACCCCGTCCTGCTCAGCTTCAGCGAAGGCGAGTACCTCAAGGGGCTGCTCTGCGAAGCCGACTGAGAGGTTGTGCAGAAATCGTCACGAGCAGGCCGATCGGACAGGAGCGACTGAGCAACGCCGCAGATTGGTCGCCGAGTAGATCCATGCACAACCTCTGAGCGAAGGTCGCCGCCTGCTCAGCGATGTGCCGGGGGCTTTCCCCAGATCTCCTCGATTCGCTGGTCACGGCCGCAGGACTGGCGATAGTAGGCGTAGCGCAGCGGGTTCTTGCGGTAATAGTCTTGGTGATACTCTTCGGCCGGGTAGAAGGCCGACGTGGCGACGATCTCGGTCTCGATGCGCGGCAGCTTGCCAGCCTTGAGCAGTGCGTCACGGCTCGACTCTGCGGCCAGCCGTTCGTCTTCGCTCTGCCAGTAGATGCCGGTACGGTATTGCGTGCCGACGTCGCAGAACTGGCGGTTCCGGACGGTCGGATCGATGTGCCGCCAGAAATAGTCGAGCAGTTGTGCGTAGCTCAGCTTCTGCGGATCATAGGTCACCCGCACGGCTTCGGCGTGACCGGTCTTCCCCGAACTGACCTGCTCGTAAGTCGGATTCCTGGTCTGCCCGGCAGTGTAGCCCGATTCTGCGGCGAGCACTCCCGGGAGCTTTTCGAAATCGGCCTCGAGGCACCAGAAGCAGCCGCCTGCGAAGATCGCCGTGCGCGGCGCGGCGCGCGGCGGATCGCCGGCTGCGCCGGCGGTCACCGAACAGAGGCCGAGGATCAACGCCAATCCTCCTGCGCCGGTTCTCATGTGCGCAGGTCTGGCAGCTTCTCGCTGCGCGGAACGAACAGCAGGGCCACGCCGTTGTTGCAGTAACGCTTGCCGGTCGGCTTCGGTCCATCGTTGAACACGTGACCCTGATGCCCTCCGCAGCGCGCGCAGTGGTACTCGGTGCGCGGATAGATCAGCCTGAAGTCGGTTTTCGTGGCCAACGCTCGCGGCAGTGGTTCCCAGAAACTTGGCCAGCCGGTCCCGCTCTCGTACTTCGTCGAACTGTCGAACAGCGGCCAGTAGCAGGCCGCGCAGATGAACGTGCCGTCACGCTTCTCATGATTCAGCGGGCTGCTTCCGGCGCGCTCGGTTCCCTCGTCGAAGAGGACGTGGAATGCATCTGCCGGCAGCAGGGCCGCCCATTCGGCCTTCGATTTGTTGAGCCTGCCGTCCGGGTCCCCGGCCGCCGCCGGACCCGGAGCCACGGCCGGAATGATCAGCGCCGGAATTCCGGTCAGCCATCTCAGTGTCTGTCTGCGATCCATAGTCCTTCCTCCATCGAAGCGATTCGCCATGCCGGCCTTGCCGCCCGGCTGGGCGATGGCAACCGGTTCGGTCGTGCTCTTGCCCGGTCGTCGGGCGGACGCCTTCGGCGCCAGCGTCTCGAACGGCTCCTCAGTGCGCCAGGGCGGCGGTGCCTGCAGTCAGCCGGCCGTCCAGCCGCTCTGCGAGTAGTCGAAGACGTCCGGTCAACCTTACATCGTCGTGCACCGGAGAGGCGCCGATGTGTCCGAGACACCGGCCCGGGCGACTTCGTTCCATCGGTCGGCCAACTGTGCTTAAATGATCGGCGATCAGGACTGCTGACCGGTGCCGGGGCGCCCTGGGGCGCAGGCCGGTCATGCATGATCCGGCGGGGGGCGTTGGGTTGCGCGCAGGATTAGATCGACGCGCGGGAGAGTGGCGCGGGCTGGCGGGGCCATGCGATGGCGATGAGCGCGAAGATTCCGGTGACGATTCTGACCGGCTTCCTTGGGGCGGGCAAGACGACCTTGCTCAACCGTCTGCTCGGGCAGCCGGTTCTTGCCGATGCGGCGGTGCTGATCAACGAGTTCGGCGCGGTGGCCGTCGACCACCATCTGGTGCAGAAGATCGACGAGGCGATCGTCGTCCTCGATTCGGGCTGTCTGTGTTGCAGCGTTCGCGGTGAAATGGCGACCAGCCTGCGCGACCTGTTCATGCGGCGCTTGCGGCGCGAGATTCCATCGTTCTCGCGCGTGCTGATCGAGACGAGCGGACTGGCCGATCCGGCGCCGACCATCCATACCCTCCGCGAGGACTTTTTCCTCGCCGATCGCTATCGGATGGACGCCGTTCTCACGGCCGTCGCGGTGACCCATTTCGTCGATCAGCTCGATCGCCATCGCGAGGTGCTCCGCCAAGTCGCCCTGGCCGATGATCTGCTGCTGACCAAGTGTGATCTGGCGACGGACGAGCAGATCTCGGACGTCGGCCGTCGTCTGCAGCGGATCAACCCCGGCGCGAGGCAGATCGAAGTCCGTGCAGGCCAGTTGGCTGCGGCGAGTGACATCTTCGCGAATGGATTCTACGATCGCGCGGAAGAGGCGGCGAGGGTCGTTCCCTGGCTCGCCGAACAGAGGGTCGCCGAACTGCTGGCCAGCGATGGCTTTCGCCCTGACGCGCGTGCGACACGCCACGACGCGCAGGTGCGCGCTTTCGTCATTCGTTTCGCCGAGCCGGTGGCCTGGGCCGATTTTACCGAGGCGATCGATCTCTTGCTCGACACCTGTGGTCCGCGCATCCTGCGCCTCAAGGGGCTCGTCGCGGTGACCGGCGAGCCCGGGCCGCGAGTGGTGCAGTGCGTGCAGCACGTCCGCTACCCCGAGTGGAGCCTTCCCGCCTGGCCTGACGCCGACCGGAGGAGCCGACTCGTCCTGATCGTGGATGCCCTGGCCCGTGAGATCGTCGACGGCGCGTTCGCCGCTTTCTGCGGCGTGACCGTGTCGCGCGACCCGCTTGCGGCCGGCAATCCGCGGGTTTCGTCGCCGGCGGCTGGTCGATGACAACTGGCCAGCAAAGCGTGATGAGCGACGCCGCCGGGGGCCGTCCAGCGGATTCATTCATCGCCTCCGGGTGAACGGCAGCGATGTGGCCGACCGATTTCACGCAGTTTCTGACCTGTCACCCGGCGACGCCCGGGCCAGCCGTAAGGACGATCGAGGTCCATGCCGAGCGTACCGCCGGGGGTGGGCTCGAGCTCGCTTACCGGCTGCGTGGAGACATCGCCCGGCTGCGGATTCCCGGCCCGCAGCAGCCAGGCCACAGCGACGGCCTATGGGAACACACCTGCTTCGAGGCCTTCGTGGCAGTCGCCGGGGAACCGGCCTACCACGAGTTCAATTTCTCGCCGTCGGGTGCCTGGGCGGCCTATGCCTTCGCTGGTTACCGCCGGCGTGACGATCGGCGGACGCTGCTCGCCGCTCCGGAACTCGCCGCCCGACTGTCGGCAGGCAGATTCGAACTCGAAGTGCTGATCCCCACTTCGCTGCTGCCGGCGCTGCCGGTTGCGGTGACCTGGCAGATCGGGCTCTGCGCGGTCATCGAGGCTGCCGACCTCGTCGATGGTCGCCACAGCTACTGGGCATTGCGCCATCCCGTCGCGCTGCCCGATTTCCATCACCGCGGCGGCTTCGCTCTCGAACTGCCGCCGTCCGGACCTGTTGCCTGAAAGGAACTGGCCATGCCCGCTTGCGAATTCGGACTCGACCGCCTGGTTGCTGACGCGAAGCTCCGCGAACCGCTGCGCGGCCAGCGCCTTGCCCTTCTCGCACACCCGGCGTCGGTCACGGCGAATCTGACGCATGCGCTCGATGCGCTGGCTGCGCTTCCGGATCTCCGGCTCACCGCCGCCTTCGGCCCTCAGCACGGACTGCGCGGCGAAAAGCAGGACAACATGGTCGAGTCAGACGACTTTCTCGACCGTGTCCATGGTATCCCGGTCTTCAGCCTGTATGGGGCGGTGCGTCGCCCGACCCGAAGCATGCTCGATGGCTTCGACGTTCTGATCGTCGACTTGCAGGATCTCGGTTGTCGCATCTACACGTTCGTCACCACGTTGCGCTACCTGCTCGAGGCTGCGGCGGCGACCGGCAAGGCGGTGTGGATACTCGATCGCCCCAACCCCCTTGGACGGCCGATCGAGGGCCTGCTGTTGCGGCCCGGCTGGGAGAGCTTCGTCGGCAGCGGGTCGCTGCCGATGCGCCATGGTCTGACTTTGGGCGAACTCGCCTGCTGGTTCGTCAGCGCGCTCGCTCTCGATCTGGATTGTACGGTGATCCGGATGCACGGCTGGCTGCCCGAAGAGGCACCAGGCTACGGCTGGCCAGCCGGCGAGAGGAGCTGGATCAATCCGAGCCCGAACGCCCCGAATCTGTCGATGGCGCGCTGTTACCCCGGCACCGTGCTGCTCGAGGGGACGACCTTGTCCGAAGGGCGGGGTACGACCCGCCCGCTCGAGATTTTTGGGGCGCCTGACCTTCCTGCCGGCCAGGTGATCCGCACGATGCACGCGCTGGCCCCGGAGTGGCTTGCCGGCTGCAGCCTGCGTGAGTGCTGGTTCGAGCCCACCTTTCACAAGCACGTCGGCAGACTGTGCAACGGGGTACAGGTCCACGTCGATGGGCCGCACTACCGCCATGACGCTTTCCGTCCCTGGAGGCTCCAAGCGCTGGCTTTCAAGGCGGTGCGCCAGATCGATCCGGCGTATCCGCTCTGGCGGGACTTTGCCTACGAGTACGAGTACGAGCGTCTGGCGATCGACCTGATCAACGGCTCGCCGATCCTGCGTGAGTGGGTCGACGACCCGGAAGCTTCGGTAGCCGATCTCGAGGCGATCAGCCGGATCGACGAGCAGCGCTGGGAACTCGAACGCAGGGAGTTTCTTCTTTACTGAGCGTGGCGCATCCGGTCTGGGTCAGGTCGCAGTGCGTCAGGTTGGCCGTTCGAGGCCAACCCGCCAGCCGACGTGGCGAAGCCGTCGAGCCGCTCTTGGGCGTCGAATCGACGCTCCGGCAGGTCGCGTGGGCGGATTCCCAAGCGGGCTGATGGCGAAGGTCGGGGATCGATTTCCTGCGCTGCCAATCGGCTGCCTGGCTCACGCGGCCGTTTCGTGCATTCCTGAACCGCCCTGGCGTTTTCTCTCGTTCCTCGACCGCTCTCGGGAATTCTGCTGACCACCGCTCAGGAGGATACCGCTTCGCGAACCGCGTCGGCCAGCCTCTCGGCCGCGCGGGCCACGCTCGCCGCGTCCTGGCCTTCGACCATCACCCGCAACAGCGGCTCGGTTCCTGACGCGCGCAGAAGCACGCGTCCGCAGCCCTCGAGTTCGTGTTCCACTTCGCTCTGCGCTGCGCCGATCAGCGGGTGATCCTTCCACGGGAAGCCCTTGCTCAGCGCAACGTTGATCAGTCTCTGCGGGTACAGCTTGAGACCACCGAGGAGCTGCTGCAGATCACATCCCTCTTCGCGGAGCGCGCAAAGGACCTGCAGCGCGGAGACGATGCCGTCACCGGTCGTATGGCGATCCAAGCAGAGAATGTGCCCGGAATTCTCGCCGCCATACAGCCAGCCCTTCTGGCGCAGCATGTCCATGACGTAGCGGTCGCCGACCGCCGCGCGAGCGAAGGGCACGTTGCATTCGCCGAGAGCGTGCTCGAGCGCGAGGTTGCTCATCAGCGTCCCGACGACACCGGCGACCGGCCCTTGGCGCAGGCGACTGCGCACGAGGGCGAACAGCAACTGGTCTCCGTCGTAGACCTGGCCCTGGGCATCGACCATGATCACCCGGTCACCGTCGCCGTCGAGAGCGATGCCGAGGTCGGCGCACTGCTCGACCACCGCCTGACAGAGCGCCCCAGGGGCGGTCGCCCCGACCTCCTGGTTGATGTTCAGGCCATTGGGTTCCGTACCGATGCTCGTCACCTCGGCACCGAGTTCATGGAAAACGTGCGGTGCGATGTGGTACGCGGCGCCGTTCGCGCAGTCGATGACCATCTTCAGGCCGCGCAGGTCCATGTCGAAGGGGACGGTGCTCTTGCAGAACTCGATGTAGCGCCCGTCGGCGTCGTCGATTCGCCGTGCGCGACCGAGGCCGGCCGACGGCACGCAGGTCAGTGGCTCGTCGAGCGCGGCTTCGATTTCCTCTTCGACCTCGTCGGGCAGCTTGGTTCCTCGGGCAGAGAAGAACTTGATCCCATTGTCGTAGTACGGATTGTGCGACGCGGAGATGACGATTCCGGCCTGCAGGCGCAGCGCACGGGTCAGGTAGGCGATCGCCGGCGTCGGCATCGGTCCGACGAGACAGACATCGACGCCGGCGGCCGAAAAACCGGCCTCGAGCGCGGCTTCGAGCATGTACCCGGAGATCCGGGTGTCCTTCCCGATCAGCACGGCCGGCCGCTCGCCAGCCTTGGCGTGCGCGCGACTCAGGTCATGGGCGGCGAGCACCTTTCCGGTGGAATGACCCAGATGCATCACGAAATCGGGGGTGATCGGGGTCTCGCCGACCCGGCCGCGAATCCCGTCGGTGCCAAAATGCTTCCTTGCCACGGTGCTTTCTCCCCAGTGCGGTGGACCTCTGATGGCGGTCCTTCAAAGCCTCATTCTATGCGAATCGTCGACCGGGATCTGCCAACAAGGACACCTTTCGTCGCTCACTCCGCGCCGGATCGTTCGACTGCGCGCCAGACGGCCAGGGCGTCGCGAGTCGCCGCGACGTCGTGCACGCGCAAGATCGCTGCGCCGTGCTCGGCGGCGATGACCGCCGCAGCGACACTCGCCGCCAGGCGATCCTCCACCCGGCGGCCGGTGATCGCCCCGAGCATCGACTTGCGCGAAATGCCGGCCAGCACCGGCAGCCCTTCGAGAGCCAGTTCGTCCAGGTGCCGCAGCAGTTCGAGGTTGTGTCGCAGGGTCTTGCCAAAACCGAAACCAGGATCGAGCACGACGCGCTCGATCGAGACTCCGGTCGCTTTGGCCGCTGCCAGACGATCGGCGAGGAAGTCGCGTACCTCGGTGACGACGTCGTCGTACCGCGGGTCGGTCTGCATGGTTCGCGGTTCCCCCTGCATGTGCATCAGGCAGACCGCGCAGTCGCTGTCGGCTACCGCGCGCAGGGCTCCCGGCATGCGCAGCGCGTAGATGTCGTTGATCATCGACGCGCCGTGGGCCAGTGCTGCCGCCATCACCTCGGGCTTGTAGGTGTCCACGGAAAGCGGAACGCCGCAGCCGCTGAGCTCGGCGAGGATGGGGATGAGGCGGCCAAGTTCTTCGTCGGTCGGAGCGGGAATGGCGCCGGGGCGCGAAGACTCGGCGCCGAGATCGATGATGTCGGCACCCTCGCCGATCAGCCGTCGCGCGTGGCGGGCCGCGCGGGTGACGTCGCTTGCCACACCGTCGCCGGAAAACGAATCCGGCGTCAGGTTGACCACCCCCATGATCAGCGGGCGATGGCCGGGAAGGACGAACTTCCCGCAGCGCCAAATCGTCGCAGTCATCGGCTCGCCGGCAAGCGTGATCTGCCGCGCTTGGCTAGCGGCGCAGCGGCTGCTTCTTCAGCGCGCCTCAGGCCGGCGCCGTGGCGCTCGGCGCGGCATCGGGCGTGTTGCGGTCACCAGGGCTCGGCGACTGTACCTGGGGCTGCCTTGGCGGGCGCGGCGGCTTGCCCTCCATGATGTCGTTGACCTGGTCGGCGTCGACCGTCTCGAGTTCGAGAAGCGCGCTGGCCATCGCTTCGACCTTGTCACGGTGTTGTTCGAGCAGGCGCCGCGCAAGACCGTACTGCTCGTCGATGATCCGGCGGATTTCGGCGTCGACCTTTTCCATCGTCGCCTCTGACAGGTTCTTGTGGGTGGTCACCGACCGGCCGAGGAAAACCTCGCCTTCATTCTCGCCATAGACCATCGGGCCGAGTGCGTCGGACATCCCGTAGCGCGTGACCATGTCGCGGGCCATCTGGGTAGCCCGCTCGAAGTCGTTCGAGGCGCCGGTGGTCATCTGATTCATGAACAGTTCTTCGGCGATCCGTCCCCCGAAAAGCACCGCGATCCGGCTCAACAGGTAGACGCGGTCGTACGCATACCGGTCTTCCTCGGGCAACTGCATGGTCACACCGAGTGCCCGACCGCGCGGGATGATCGTCACCTTGTGCACCGGGTCGGACTTCGGCAGCAGTTTGGCGACGACCGCGTGGCCAGACTCGTGAAACGCCGTGTTGCGCCGCTCCTCTTCGCTCATCACCATGCTGCGCCGCTCGGCGCCCATCATGATCTTGTCCTTGGCCTTCTCGAAGTCCTCCATGTCGACCAGACGCTTGTTGCCGCGAGCCGCAAAAAGCGCCGCCTCGTTGACCAGGTTGGCCAGGTCTGCGCCCGAAAAGCCGGGCGTTCCACGGGCGATGATGTCGGCCTTGACGTCGGGCGACAGCGGCACCTTGCGCATGTGCACGATGAGAATCTGCTCGCGTCCGCGGATGTCCGGCAGCGGGACGACGACCTGGCGATCGAAGCGCCCCGGACGCATCAGCGCCGGATCGAGCACATCCGGGCGGTTCGTCGCCGCGATGACGATCACTCCGACGCTACCCTCGAATCCGTCCATCTCGACGAGCATCTGGTTCAGCGTCTGCTCGCGCTCGTCGTTGCCGCCGCCGAGGCCGGCGCCGCGCTGGCGCCCGACCGCGTCGAGTTCGTCGATGAACACGATGCACGGGGCGTGTTTCTTGGCGTTCTCGAACATGTCCCGAACGCGCGCCGCGCCGACTCCGACGAACATTTCGACGAAGTCCGATCCCGAAATCGAGAAGAACGGCACCTTGGCTTCGCCGGCAATCGCCTTGGCGAGCAAGGTCTTGCCGGTTCCCGGGTTGCCGACGAGCAGCACGCCCTTCGGGATTCGTCCGCCGAGCTTCTGGAACTTCGACGGGTCGCGGAGGAAGTCGACGAGTTCCGCCACTTCCTCCTTGGCCTCGTCGCAGCCCGCGACGTCAGAGAAAGTCACGGTATTCGACGACTCGTCGAGCAGCCGAGCCTTGCTCTTGCCGAATGAGAACGCCCCACCGCGTCCCCCGCCCTGCATCTGACGCATGAAGAAGATCCAGACTCCGATCAGCAGCAGCATCGGGAACCAGCTGACGAAGACACTCATCAGGAACGACTGTTCTTCCTCGGGCTTGGCCTCGATCTTGACGCCGTGCTTCAGCAGGTCGGAGACCATCCACAGATCGGGTGGCGCATAGGTCGTCAGCTTCCGTCCGTCAGTCGTCGTTGCCTTGAGCACCCGGCCTTCGATGACCACCTTGGCGATCGTCCCCTTGCCGACTTCCTCGATGAATTGCGAGTACTCCATCGAAGACTGGGCGACCTGGCGATTGTTGAACTGGTTGAATACGGTCATCAGCACGAGTCCGATGACCAGCCAGATCGCCAGATTCTTGAACATGTTATTCAACCTGTCACCTTTTCCCTCTCGTCCGGTGCCGGATGCGCTTTGGTAACTTCACCCGACGATCAAACCACATTCTAAACTGATTCGCAGTCAGCAAAGCAAACCGGCCGGTGCCACGGATCAGCTTTTCGGCATCCTGCCCAGCAGATAGAGCTCAGCACTCCGGTCGCGCGACGCACCCGGCTTGCGCGTCAGAACGGCGCCGAAGCCCTTGCGCATTTCGGTGAGCAATTTCGCGAATTCACAACCCTGAAAAACTTTGACCAGCAAAGCACCGTCGGGTTTCAGCCAGCGTCGCGCGAAATCGAGAGCGCGGGCGGCGAGATCAGCGGCGAGCGCCTGGTCGCGGATTGCTATACCCGAGATATTGGGCGACATGTCCGAAAGGACAAGGTCCACACGCTGTCCGGCGAGCAGCGTTTCGATCTGGCGGAGGACACCCGGATCGGCGAAGTCGCCGCGCACGAAGAGCACCTCAGGCAGCGGCGGCATGTCGAGGAGGTCGACGGCGATGATCCTCCCGTGGCCCTTGAGCCGCTCGCTGGCAAGCTGCGACCAGCCGCCCGGCGCCGCGCCGAGGTCGATGATCAGACTGCCAGGGCGGATCAGATGGTCCCGGTCGTCGATCTCGGCGAGCTTGTAGGCGGCGCGCGAGCGGTAGCCCTCGATCTGTGCGCGCCGCACGTAGCTGTCGCTCATGTGCTCGCGCAACCAGGCGTTGCTCGACCGGCTTCGTTTCATCAGCTGAAAGCCGTTAGAATCGTGTTTTCACGAGAGGTAACCAGCATGCTGGCGATCACTTCCGCAGAGCGATGCCGGTTGCGCGCCCGGGCTCATCCGCTGAGTCCGGTCGTCGCGATCAGTCACAACGGCCTCAGCGACTCGGTGCTCAGGGAGATTGCCGTCAGCCTGGCGAGTCACGGATTGATCAAGATCCGCGTCGATAGCGATGACCGCGAGGCGCGCGAAGGTTTGCTCGTGACACTGTGCGAGAAACTCGAGGCTGCGCCGGTCCAACACATCGGCAAACTGCTGATCATCTGGCGCCCGCAGACCGACCAGCATTCCGGATCGGCGACGCCGGCAGCGCGGCGCGACGAAGGGCGGCGCAGCAAGCGCAGCTTCCAGGGGAGTGGAACGGGCCGCTGATCGGCCGAGCCGTGTCTTGCCGCCTGGCGCGGGCCAGTTCGGCGACCGGGTGGTTCAGCGCGCGCCACGGAAGGTGGTCACGAGCAGCAGACCGAGCAGGCTCTGAACGACGTAGAGCAGGCTCGAGATGCCGTGCCAGGCAGAAAAGCGGTCACGCAGGACGCTCTCCATGACTTCGCGAGGCAGGGCGTCGGCCTTGAGCTGCGCAAGCAGCGGCTGAATGCCGAACAGGCTCACCGCGGTGAGCAGCAGCATGACCAGAATCAGCCAGAAACTGCCGCGGCGCAGGGCGGCGCCACGCCAGCGGTAGATCAGGAAGGCAACCAGGTAAGTCGCGCAGGCCAGTCCCACCCAGCCAGCAAGTTCGAATATCGCGCCGGCCAGAGTCCCGGCGAGCGGCCGGTTGCCGCGCAGTTCGGCAAACAGGGCGGGTGCGACCACCAGCCCGGTCGTCCACAGGCCGCCGATCCACAGCGTCAGCGCGACATCACACAGCGCATCGGCAACGCGTCGCATGAACACATCCCTACTCGTAGCGGACTTCGATGACTTCGTACTCGCGCAGTCCGCCCGGGGCCTGGACCTCGGCGATGTCCCCGGCAAACTTGCCGATCAACGCCCGGGCCATCGGCGAATTGATCGAGATCTTTCCGGCCTTGATGTCCGCCTCATCCTCGCCGACGATCTGGTAGCTTACGCGGGCGCCGCTCTCCTGGTCTTCGAGTTCGATGGTCGCTCCGAAGACACAGCGGCCGTCGGCGTCGAGCAGCTTCGGGTCGATGATCTGCGCGTTGGCCAGCTTGTTCTCCATGTCCTTGATTCGTCCCTCGATGAAGCCCTGCCTTTCCTTGGCGGCATCGTACTCGGCGTTCTCCGACAGATCGCCGTGCGAACGCGCTTCGGCAATCGCCGCAATCGCTTGCGGCCGCTCGATCGTCTTCAGATGATGCAGTTCGGCGCGAAGCTTCTCGGCGCCCCTGACGGTCACAGGTACCTTGCTCATATCGTCTGCTGCCGCGAAAAAAGCCGCCGATGCCTGCCAGGGGACCGGTTCGACGGTGTTGACTAGTTCAGCTGCGCGTGCAAGTCCTGGAGCGGATAGACGACCAGCTCGCCGCGATTCCTGATCCCGGCTGTGGCCGCCTCTGCACCCCAGATGGTCGTGTAGATGGTCACCCGTGCGGCGAGACCGGACGTCCGGATCGACCGCGAGTCGTTGATTGCCTTGCGCTTCTCGTCGACGGTGTTGATGATCAGGACGATCTCGTTGTTCTTGATCATGTCGACGACGTGTGGGCGGCCCTCGGTCACCTTGTTGACGGTGGTGACCGCCACGCCAGCCGCAGCGATCGCCGCCGCGGTTCCTCGGGTGGCGAGGATCGTGAAGCCCGCAGCTTCGAGCTGGCGCGCGATGCCGACAGCCCTCTGCTTGTCCGACTCCTTGACGCTGACGAAAACCTGTCCTGACGTCGGCAGCCGCACGCTGGCGGCCATCTGGCTCTTGACGAAGGCTTCCGAAAAGCTCCGCCCGACGCCCATCACTTCGCCGGTGGACTTCATCTCGGGGCCGAGGATGGTGTCCACGCCGCGGAACTTGATGAACGGAAAAACCGCCTCCTTGACCGAATAGTAGGTCGGGATCACCTCGTGGGTGATTCCCTGGCTGGCCAGCGACTTGCCGACCATGCAGCGCGCGGCGATCTTGGCCAGCGGCAGGCCCGTCGCCTTGGACACGAAGGGCACGGTGCGCGAGGCCCGCGGGTTGACCTCGAGCACGAAGACGACACCGTTCTGGATCGCGAACTGGACGTTCATCAACCCGCAGACCTTCAGGCCACGAGCCATCAGACGCGTCTGCCGGCGGAGTTCGTCCTGGATGTCCGCGGACAGCGAGTAGGGAGGCAGCGAGCACGCCGAGTCGCCCGAGTGGACCCCGGCCTGTTCGATGTGCTCCATCACCCCCCCGATGAACACCTGTTCGCCATCACTCAGTGCATCGACATCGACTTCACAGGCGTCGTTGAGGAAGCGGTCGAGGAGGACCGGGGAATCATTCGACACCTTGACGGCCTCGCGCATGTAGCGCTCGAGGTCGCGCTCCTCATGGACGATCTCCATCGCCCGACCGCCGAGCACGTACGAGGGGCGGACGACCAGCGGGTAGCCGATCTCCGCGGCCATGCGCAGCGCTTCGCTTTCGTTTCGGGCGGTGCGGTTCGACGGCTGTCTGAGGCCGAGGTCGTGGAGCAGTCTCTGAAAGCGCTCGCGGTCCTCGGCGGCGTCGATCATGTCCGGGCTCGTACCGATGATCGGCACGCCGTTGGCCGCCAGGTCGCGCGCCAGCTTGAGCGGGGTCTGTCCGCCGTACTGGACGATCACCCCAAAGGGTTTCTCGACGGCGACGATCTCGAGTACGTCTTCGAGCGTCAGCGGCTCGAAGTAAAGGCGATCCGAGGTGTCGTAGTCGGTCGACACGGTTTCCGGATTGCAGTTGACCATGATCGTCTCGTAACCGTCTTCACGCAGGGCGAGTGCCGCGTGTACGCAGCAGTAGTCAAACTCGATTCCCTGACCGATCCGGTTGGGTCCGCCGCCGAGGACGATGATCTTCCGCCGATCGCTCGGGTTCGCTTCGCACTCCTCCTCGTAGGTCGAGTACATGTACGCCGTGTCGGTGGCGAATTCAGCGGCGCAGGTATCGACGCGCTTGTACACGGGACGGATGCCGAGCGTGTGCCGCAACTGGCGCACTTCGCTCTGCGATGAGCGCATCAGCACGGCGAGGCGCTTGTCCGAGAATCCGGCACGTTTGAGTTGCCAGAGTTCGTCTCTGGACAACGATTCGAGCGGTCGGCCGCGAACCCGCTCGGCCTTCTGATGGAGGTCCTTGATCTGGGCGAGGAACCAGCGGTCGATCGCCGTCAGGCGGTGGACGTCCTCGATCGACAGGCCGATCCGGAAGGCGTCGGCGAGGTACCAGATGCGCTCTGGCCGCGCCTCGCTGAGCGCCATCTCGATTTCCTCGCGATCGGCACTTTTCTCGTCGAAGCCATCGACGCCGACTTCGAGTCCACGCAACGCCTTGTGCAGAGACTCCTGAAAGGTGCGCCCGATGGCCATCACTTCACCGACCGACTTCATCTGCGTCGTCAGGCGGGAATCGGCTTCGGGAAACTTCTCGAAGGCGAAGCGCGGAACCTTGGTGACCACGTAGTCGATCGACGGCTCGAACGACGCGGGCGTCCGGCCCCCGGTGATCTCGTTGGCCAGTTCGTCGAGCGTGTAGCCGACGGCCAGTTTCGCCGCAACCTTGGCGATTGGAAAGCCGGTTGCCTTCGAGGCCAGTGCCGACGAGCGCGAGACGCGCGGATTCATCTCGATGACGATCATCCGCCCGTCGTGGGGGTTGATCGCGAACTGGACATTCGAACCGCCGGTATCGACGCCGATCTCGCGCAGCACCGCCACCGCGGCATCGCGCATGATCTGGTACTCCTTGTCGGTCAGCGTCTGCACCGGCGCGACGGTGATCGAGTCGCCGGTATGCACGCCCATCGGATCGAAGTTCTCGATCGAGCAGACGATGATGCAGTTGTCGTTGCGGTCGCGAACGACCTCCATCTCGAATTCTTTCCAGCCGATCAGCGATTCCTCGATCAGCAGTTCGCGCGTCGGGCTCGCCTCGAGGCCGCGCTTGCAGATTTCGACGAATTCCTCGTGGTTGTAGGCGATCCCGCCGCCCGAGCCGCCCATCGTGAACGACGGCCTGATGATCGCCGGATAGCCGATCATCGCCTGCACCTGCAGGGCTTCCTCGATCGAATGGGCGACGGCTGAACGGGCCGATCCGAGGCCGATCCGGGTCATCGCCGCCTTGAACTTCTCGCGATCCTCGGCCTTGTCGATCGCGTCGCGCGTCGCGCCGATCATTTCCACGCCGTACCGTTCGAGAACGCCGTGCCGGGCGAGGTCGAGTGCGCAGTTCAGAGCCGTCTGCCCGCCCATCGTCGGCAGCAGGGCGTCGGGCCGTTCGCGGAGAATGATCTTTTCGAGCACCCTCCAGGTGATCGGCTCGATGTACGTGACGTCGGCCATCTCCGGGTCGGTCATGATCGTCGCCGGATTCGAGTTGACCAGGATGACCCGATAGCCTTCCTCGCGCAGTGCCTTGCAGGCCTGTGCGCCGGAATAGTCGAACTCGCACGCCTGACCGATGACGATCGGTCCCGCACCGATGATCAGAATGCTCTTCAGGTCAGTGCGCTTGGGCATCTTGGAAATTCCGGTCGTGCATCATCCTGACGAAGCGGTCGAAAAGGTATCCGATGTCGTGCGGGCCGGGGCTGGCCTCCGGGTGCCCCTGGAAGGAGAAGGCCGGCACGTCCGTGCGCGCGATTCCCTGCAGCGAGCCATCGAACAGCGACACGTGGGTGGCCTGGAGATTTTCGGGCAGAGTCTCGACATCGACGGCAAAGCCATGATTCTGGCTGGTGATCAGAACCTGACCGGTGTGCAGATCCTTGACCGGGTGATTGGCCCCGTGATGCCCGAACTTCATCTTGACGGTCTTCGCGCCCGAGGCCAGCGCGAGCAGCTGGTGACCAAGGCAGATGCCGAGAGTCGGCAGCTTCCTGTCGAGAATCTCGCGGATCGCCGCAATCGCGTAGTCACACGGCTCGGGGTCACCGGGTCCGTTCGACAGCAGGACACCGTCCGGCCGGAGATCGAAGACCCTGGCCGCGGGCGTCTCCGCGGGAACGACGGTCAGCCGGCAGCCACGTGTCGCGAGCATGCGCAGGATGTTGTGCTTGATTCCGAAATCGTAGGCCACGACGTGGTAGCGGCCTGCCGGGCCCGGCCGGTAGCCGCTCAGGCTCCATTGCCCTTCCGACCAGTCGTAGGGCGCCTTGACGCTGACCACCTTTGCCAGATCCATTCCCGCCAGCCCCGGGAACGCGCGCGCTTCGGCCAGAGCGCGCGACTCTTCGACCTCACCGGCGAGGATGCAGCCCGACTGGGCGCCCTTTTCGCGCAGGATGCGCGTCAGCCGGCGCGTGTCGATGCCGGCGATGGCGACGATCCCGTGTCGGCGCAGGTAGTCGCCGAGCGATTCCTGCAGTCGCCAGTTCTCCGCCCGGACGGGCAGATCGCGGATGACCAGCCCGGCGGCATGATTGCCCCGCGACTCGAAGTCCTCGTCGTTGCAGCCGACGTTGCCGATGTGCGGATAGGTCAGCGTGACGATCTGCCGGCTGTACGAGGGGTCGGTAAGGATCTCCTGATACCCGGTCATCGCGGTGTTGAAGACCACCTCGCCGCTGGTGATGCCTCCGGCCCCTGCCGCCAGGCCTCGGAAGATCGTGCCATCGGCGAGAGCCAGGATGGCGGGCGGAAGTGCGGGTAACAAGGACACGAAAGACTCCCCTCGAGACTGCCCTGGAATGTCGCCGGGGCACCGGCTGCAGATACGCAAAAGCGGGATGGACATTCAGCCCTCCCGCTCGGATCCTTGCCATCGGCGGGATTATACCGGAGAAGGGGCACATTTTCGACATGCGGACTGCCGTCGGGGCGCGCCGCGGGGAAGCTCGCCGGCATCGAGCCTCAGTCGCGCTTCCTCTCGCCGCGCGTGGCCCTGCTGGGCTAAACTTGCGGCTTCATTTTGGAGAGGAAACCATATGCCCAAGGTCACCACCCCCAGCGGACTGCAGATCGAAGACATCATCGTGGGCAGCGGCCCGACAGCCTGCTCTGGCCAGCACGTCATTGTCCATTACACGGGCTGGCTCGCCGATGGCAAGAAGTTCGACTCGAGCGTCGACCGCAACGAGCCCTTCCGCTTTCCGCTCGACGGCCGCCACGTCATCGCCGGTTGGGAAGAGGGCGTGCCCGGAATGAGCGTCGGTGGAGTTCGCCGCCTGACCATCCCGCCCGAACTCGGCTACGGCGCACGCGGAGCGGGCAAGATGATTCCGCCAAACGCCAAGCTCGTCTTCGAGATCGAACTGCTCGATATCGCCTGATCCATGCCCGATCGCCCGCGCAAGTCCCTGATCGCGCAATCCGGGGCGCGCGCGGCCGAAAGCGACGAGCGCCATCCTCGCCTCGTTCGCAGAATCCCTCGGCTGGCCGAGGGTCTAGCGCGCGAGACTCCCGGGGCGGTTCCGCCATCGGGGACGGCCCGGCGTCAGCCGGGCCGGCAGTCGGACCGCTCCTCAGGCGATCCGGTCGAGCCGGAGATCCCCGCCGAGGGCATTCGCGTTTCGCGACTGATGGCCGAGCGCGGTCTGTGCTCCCGACGCGACGCCGATGCCTACATCGCGCGCGGCTGGGTTTTCGTCGATGGCCAGCGGATCAGCCAACTCGGGACACGCGCCCGGCCCGATGCGCTGATCGTCCTCGACCGCCGCGCCCGGGACGAGCAGCAGAGCCAGCGGACGATCCTGCTGCACAAGCCGGTCGGCTACGTATCGGGCCAGCCCGAGCCCGGCTTCGTCGCCGCGGTGACGCTGATCCGCCCCGAGAACCAGGTGCGCACGCCGGATACTCCGGTCTTTGCTGCGTCGTGCCTGCAGGGGCTTGCGCCGGCCGGCCGCCTGGACATCGATTCGAGCGGTCTGCTCGTCCTCACCCAGGATGGGCGAATCGCTCGGCAACTGATCGGCGACGAATCGACGATCGAGAAGGAGTATCTCGTGCGCGTCGATGGGCGCCTCGATGCGCGCGGTCTGGCGCTACTCAACGACGGTCTGAGTCTCGACGGCCGCCGGCTCAGGCCAGCGCGCGTCGAGTGGATCAACGACGATCAGCTTCGCTTCGTCCTGCGCGAGGGCAGGAAGCGGCAGATCCGGCGGATGTGCGAACTCGTCGGCCTGCGCGTCAGCGGGCTCAAGCGCGTGCGCATCGGCGCGGTTCGCCTCGGCGACCTGCCGCTCGGTCGATGGCGCTTCCTGCGCCCGCACGAGACCTTCTGAACTCCCGGAGCGTCGCCGCGGACGTTCAGACGATGACCGGTTCGGGCGACAGCTCGACCGCGAAGCGCTCGCGGACGTCGGCCTGAACCGCACGCGCCAGCGCGAGCACCTCGCTGCCGCTCGCTCCACCGCGGTTGACCAGGACCAGCGCCTGGTTCTCGTACATCCCGGCCCGGCCGAGATCGCGGCCTTTCCAGCCGCTGTGCTCGATCAGCCAGCCGGCGGCCAGCTTGACTCGCCCGTCGGTCTGCGGGTAGGTCGGCAGGTCCGGATGCTCGCGGCCGAGCCGGTCGGCGAGGGCCGCGCTGACCACCGGGTTCTCGAAGAAGCTGCCGGCGTTCGGCAGGACTCCCGGGTCGGGCAGTTTGCGCCGGCGAACGGCGACGACCGCATCAGCGACTTCGCTGGCCGTCGGCGCAACGATGCGCCGTCCGGCGAGTTCGGCGGCCAGGTCCGCGTAGGCCGTTCGCGCACGCCACGCCTTGGGCAGACGAAAGCTCACATGAGTGATCGCCAGCCGGCCTTCGCGGTGCCACCCCTGCTGCTTGAACACGCTGTCGCGATAGCCAAAGCGGCAGGCCGCGTGGTCGAGCCGCCGGATCGTTCCGCTGCGCAGGTCGAAGGCCTCGAGCGCGAGGAAGCGCTCGGCGACTTCGATCCCGTAGGCGCCGATGTTCTGGATCGGCGCCGCTCCGACGGTTCCCGGGATCAGCGCCAGGTTCTCGAGCCCCGGCCAGCCATTTTCCAGCGTCCAGCCGACGAACTCGTGCCAGCCTTCGCCGGCGCCGGCGCGGACGATCCACGAGTCCTGATCCTCGCCGATCAGTTCCCGGCCGCGGATGGCGATGTGCAGCACGAGTCCGTCGAAGTCGCCGCTGAACACGACGTTGCTTCCGCCTCCGAGCACGAAGCGACGCGCAAGTCGGCTGCCGGCAAGCCGGGCCAGCTGTTCGACCTGCCGGATCTCGGCGAACAGCGCGGCTCTCCCGGGCAACGCGAGCGTCGTGTGCCGGCTGAGGTCGACGTCGTGCCGGACGAACTCGGGCAATCCTGCCGGGGTCATCGACCGGTTTCGCGCTGCCGTTCAGAGCACCGGGGCGAGCCAGCGCTCGGCTTCGGCCACGCTGAACCCGGCGCGCCGCGCCCAGTCCTCGAGCTGATCGCGGCCAATTCGGCTGACCGCGAAGTAGCGCGCTTGCGGGTGAGCCAGATAGAAGCCCGAGACCGAAGCCGCCGGGATCATCGCGAACGATTCGGTCAGCGCCATTCCCGCGTGGGCCGGCGCCTCGAGCAGGCGGAACAGGGCGCCCTTGGCGGTGTGGTCGGGACACGCCGGGTAGCCCGGAGCCGGCCGGATTCCGCGGTAGGCTTCGCCGATCAGTTCGTCCGCGTCGAGATTCTCGCCGGCCGCGTAACCCCAGTAGTCGCGTCTCACCTGCTCGTGCAGCCATTCGGCGCAGGCCTCGGCGAGGCGATCGGCGAGCGCCTTGAGCAGGATCGCGTGATAGTCGTCGTGCGTCTCGGCGAAGTGCGCCAGCCGCTCCTCGATGCCGAAGCCGGCGCCGACGGCGAAGGCGCCGATCCAGTCGTCGGTCCCGCGCTCGGCGACGAAGTCGCTGAGGCAGTAGTGCGGCTTGCCTGGCGGGCGCTCGTGTTGCTGGCGCAGGTTGTGCCAGGTCATCAGGTTCCGGCTGCGCGATTCGTCGGCGTAGATTTCGATGTCGTCGCCGATCGAGTTCGCCGGGAACAGCCCGAAGACCGCGCGGGCGCGCAGCCAGTTTTCGCTGACGATTGTCGCGAGCATCGTCCGGGCGTCGGCGAAAACGGCGCGCGCCGTGCTGCCGACGACCGCGTCGTCGAGGATCGCCGGGTAGCTGCCGGCGAGATCCCAGGTCTGGAAGAAGGGGCCCCAGTCGATGTAGCGGACGAGCGCGCGCAGATCGACCTCCGGCAACACGTGCAGTCCGGGCCGGCGCGGCGCTTCGGGACGGTATGCGGGGTCGGCGTTCCAGGCAAAGCGGTTGCCGCGCGCGACGTCGAGACCGACCAGCCGGATCCCGGTCTTCGCCGCATGCTGCCTGCGGATCCGGGCGTAGTCCGCGGCGACTTCGGCACTGAATCCGGCCGCCTGATCGGCCGAGAGCAGGCGGGTCACGACGCCGACGGCGCGCGAGGCGTCGGGAACATAGACCACCGGTCCCGAATACTTCGGGGCAATGCGGATCGCCGTGTGCGTGCGGCTCGTCGTCGCGCCGCCGATGAGCAGCGGCACCGCCGCCGTGTCGCCGCCTCCGGCGAAGCCGAGACGCTCCATTTCGGCGGCGACATGGCTCATTTCCTCGAGCGACGGGGTGATCAGCCCCGACAGACCGACCACCTGCGCGCCATGCTCGCGCGCGGCGTGGAGGATGCGCTCGCACGGGACCATCACGCCGAGGTCGATCACCTCGTAGCCGTTGCAGCCGAGGACGACGCCGACGATGTTCTTGCCGATGTCGTGCACGTCGCCCTTGACCGTAGCGACGACGATTCTGCCCTTGCTGCCTGCTCCGGTCCTCTGCTTCTCGGCCTCGATGAACGGGATCAGGTGCGCGACCGCCTGCTTCATCACCCGTGCCGATTTGACGACCTGCGGCAGGAACATCTTCCCGGCGCCGAAGAGGTCGCCGACGACGTTCATGCCGTTCATCAGCGGTCCCTCGATGACCGCCAGCGGTGGCTTGCCGGCGGCGGCGAGCGCCGCCCGGCACTCCTCGGTGTCGGCGACGACGAAGTCGTTGATCCCCTTGACCAGAGCGTGGCTCAGGCGCTCTTCGACGGGCAGGTCACGCCAGGCGAGGTCGGTGCCCGACTCGCGGGCCTTGCCTTCGCGGATCGTCTGGGCGAATTCGACGAGCGCTTCGCCGGCGTCCGGCCGGCGATTGAGGACGACGTCTTCGACCTTCTCGCGGAGCAGCGGGTCGAGTTCGTCGTAGACACCGAGCATCCCGGCATTGACGATGCCCATCGACAGTCCGGCGCGGATCGCGTGGTACAGGAAGACCGTGTGGATCGCCTCGCGGACCGCGTCGTTGCCACGGAACGAGAACGAGACGTTCGAAATGCCGCCGGAGACCTGCACGCCGGGCAGGTGCGCGCGAATCCACCCGGTCGCCCGGATGAAGTCGACGGCGTAGTCGTTGTGCTGGTCGATTCCGGTGCCGATGGCGAAAACGTTCGGATCGAAGATGATGTCTTCGGGCGGAAAGTCGGCCTGTTCGGTAAGCAGGCGGTAGGCACGCTCGCAGACGGCGATCCGGCGCGAATGGCTGTCGGCCTGTCCGCTTTCGTCGAAAGCCATGACCACGACCGCGGCGCCGTAGCGCCGGGCAAGCCGCGCCTGGCGCAGGAACTCGGTCTCGCCCTCCTTCATCGAGATCGAGTTGACCACGCCCTTGCCCTGGATGCACTTGAGGCCGGCCTCGATGACCTCCCATTTCGACGAGTCGATCATCACCGGGACGCGCGAAATGTCCGGCTCGCTGGCGATCAGCTTGAGAAAGCGCTCCATCGCCGCGCGGGAATCGAGCATCGCTTCGTCCATGTTGACGTCGATCACCTGCGCGCCGTTGTCGACCTGCTGGCGGGCGACGGCCAGCGCGTCGTCGAAGCGGCCTTCGAGGATCATCCGCGCAAAGGCCCGCGAACCGGTGACGTTGGTTCGTTCGCCGACATTGACGAACAGCGAGTCGCGGCCGACGTTGAGCGCTTCGAGGCCGGACAGCCGGAGCTTCGTCTCGATCTGCGGGATGGGGCGCGGTCTCGTTGTGGCAACGCTCCGCGCGATCGCCGCGATGTGCTCGGGTGTCGTCCCGCAGCACCCGCCGACGATGTTGACCAAACCCATGGTGGCCCAGTCGCCGATCTCCGCCGCGAGTTGCGCCGGGGTTTCATCGTAGCCGCCGAGCGCGTTGGGCAGTCCGGCGTTCGGATGCGCCGAGACGAAGCAGTCGCACAGCCGCGACAGTTCTTCGACGTGCTGGCGCAACTCCGCTGCCCCGAGCGCACAGTTGAGGCCAAAGCTCAGCGGGCCGATGTGTCTCAGCGAATTCCAGAAGGCTTCGGCCGTCTGCCCCGACAGCGTGCGTCCCGAAGCGTCGGTGATCGTCCCGGAGATCATCACCGGCCAGCGGCGACCGGTCTCGTCGAAATGCCGCGAGATCGCGAACAGCGCCGCCTTGGCGTTCAGCGTGTCGAAGACCGTCTCGACGAGCAGCAGGTCGGCGCCCCCCTCGCAGAGGCCGCGAACCGCTTCCGTGTAGGCGTCGACGAGTTCGTCGAAGCTCGTATTCCGATAGCCGGGGTCATTGACGTCGGGCGAGATCGACGCGGTGCGCGAGGTCGGACCGAGGACGCCGGCGACGAAACGCGGCTTCGCCGGATTGCGGACGGTGAATTCGTCGCAGACGCTGCGCGCGAGTTGCGCGCCGGCGAAGTTGAGTTCGTAAACGATCGCCTCGAGGTGGTAGTCGGCCTGCGAGACGCGCGTCGAGTTGAAAGTGTTCGTTTCAATGATGTCCGCACCGGCGTCGAGGTACTGCGCATGGATTTCGCGGATGGCCTCGGGACGGGTCAGCAGCAGCAGGTCGTTGTTGCCCTTGAGGTCGTACGGATGGGCAGCGAAGCGTCGCCCCCGGTAGTCGGCTTCCCTCAACCCGAGGCGCTGGATCATCGTCCCCATCGCGCCGTCGAGGACGAGAATGCGCTCTTCGAGGAGCGCCCGGATTTCGGAGCTGCGATCGGCTTGCGTCATGGGTCCCTGGTATCTGCGCGGGGCGCTCGGGTTGAGCCAAGGGCGGGACTGTACCGAAATCGCCTCAGGATGGAAACAGCGCCCGTTCCATCTCGGCGAGTTGCTCTGCGGTCCGCGTCTGGCGATAGGCGATCGCCCAGAGGCCGAAGCGCCTGTCGCGTCTGACACCGACCTGGACGAAGCCGGCCTCGAGCAGCGCTCTGCTCAGGGTCTTCGCCGTAAAGCCGGTGCGATGGGCCATGAACAGGTTGCCGCGGGCGAGCGAGGGCCGGTGTCCGTAGAGCATGTCGAGCGGGGCGATCGGTCCGGCCGGAGAATGGTACGCGGGGTCGTCGAGCCGGTCCTCGGCGACGAGTCCGGCGACCTGCTGGAGGTCCGGGAGGGTGACGAAGGCGAAGCCGTCGGGGGCGAGGACGCGGACGAATTCCTTGAGCGCCAGCGGCACCTCGTGCGGATAGAGGTGTTCGAGGTTGTGCGACGAGAAGATCGCCGCGCACGATCCCGTGTCGACGGCGGACATCGCGGTGATGCTGCCGACGATGTCCGGCTGGCAGGCCGGATCGATGTCCAGGCGGACCTCCTGCCACGGGTCGGTGCGGAACAACGCCGGCAGCTTCTCGGGGTTGGCCGGCCCGCAGCCGACGTGGAGGACTTTCTGCCGAGGCGGTCTTTCCTTGGCGGTGCCGGGTTCCGATGCTCGGGCTGCGCTCCTCGCCGGCGAGTCGTCTCGGGGAGTTGCCGCGAGCGGTGAGGGTGCGGGCCTCGCGTCCTCCTCGATCGGGGCGATCGAAAACGCCGTGGGCGCTTCGCCGCGCTGGGCGATCTCCCACATGCGCTGGTACGCCGCCTCGATGTGCCGGCGGAAGCGATCGACGTCGAAGAGCGGTGCGCTGAGCCGGTTGCGCTCGAGCTTCTCGCGGATCGCCGCGTAATCGTCGGGCCGGGTGGCGAGGCGCTGGGCGAGCGCCTCGTAGTCGGCGAGGCTGTCGGTGACCAGTTCGGGCAGGCCCACGGCGTGGAGCAGGCTGGCGGCCACCCGTCCGGCGAAGGCATTGCCCAGGCAGGTCAGCACCGGAAGGCCTGCCCACAGCGCGTCGCCCGCTGTGGTGTGGGCGTTGTAGGGCAAGGTGTCGAGGAACAGGTCCGCCAGGCGCTGGCGTGCCAGGTGTTCATCGAGACCGGTCACCCGGCTGGCAAACACGAGGCGATCAGCGTCTACGCCGCGACCCTGCGCTTCGCGACGCAGGTTCCCAACAACCTCCTGATTGGCCTTCGACAGCCAAAGCACGCTTCCCTCGACCTGTTTGAGCAGCCGCATCCAGATGTCGAACATCTGCGGGTTGATCTTGTAGGAGTTGTTGAAGCAGCAGAAGACAAACCCTTTCTCCGGCAACCCCGCTTCGCGGCGCGCCGGGGTTGCGTCCGCAACAGGCCGAGGCGGGCAGCACTGGAAGGTGTCCGGCAGCCGAACCACCTTCTCCGCGTAGAATGGCTCGTGCGCCTCGGGGATCACGAAACGGTCGGCCAGGATGTAGTCGATGGACTCGGCGCCCATCGTTCCGGGAAAACCGAGGTAGTTGACCTGGATCGGCGCGGCCCGGGCGGCAAAGATCCCTGGCCGGCTTGAGCCAGTGTACCCGGCGAGGTCGATGGCGATGTCGACTTCCAGATCGACGAGCTGCTGCGCGGCGGCTGCGTCCGATGCGCTGCGCAGGTCCAGGAAACGGTCGAAGGCGCGCTTGAGCCGCTCGTGCCTGGAGCCCTGTCTTTGCCGGCCGATCGCCACACCGAATACCTCGAAGCGGCGGCGGTCGTGTTGCTCGATCAGGTCGGCGATCAGGTAGGCGACGGGGTGATCGCCGAAATCCGGCGAGATGTAGGCGAGACGGATTCGCTCGTGGGAGAACGGTGCAGTCGCAGACGCTTGAGCACTCCGAACCCGACGCTCGCTGCTGACAAACAGTTCGGCGCACTGGCGCTGCGCCGAGGGATCGTCGCAGAAATTCAGGAAGATGAAGGGCTCAACAACAGGCGCGTTCTCGCGCACGCGTTCCGCCAGGCGCTGTCGTGTCGATTCGTGGTCTGCCCACAGTCCCATTCTGGCGCGGCAGTCAGCGGCCATCCCCTGCGCAAACGCGTGGTCGGGGTCAAGTGCCAACACCCGCTCGAAGCAGGCCAGTGCTTCGCCGAGTTGCCGGCGTCGATACAGGAGATTCCCGAGGTTATGGTGGGCCTCTGGGTAGTCGGGACGCAGGGTGATGGCATGGCGATAGCACGCGATCGCTGCTTCGAAATGTTGCAGCCGTTCGTGGACGCTAGCGAGGCTGTTGTGGAAGCTGGCCGTATCCGGAGCCCGGTCGATGGCCCGACAGACGTGCTCTAGCGCTGCGGCGTGGTGCCCGCGCTCCATTTCGATAAGGCCCTTCAGGTGCCAGGCGTCGGCTCGCTCCGGCTGGCCTCGCAAAACATCCTGATAGCAGTCCTCGGCCTCGGTCAGCCGGCCGGCCTTCTGATGCTCGATGCCGAGATCGAGTTGGCGTTCGCATATCCGGTTCAGCCGATCCCGGAACTCGCTGTCGTCGGGTTGGAGCTCGACGACCTCCCGATAGCAAGCGATCGCTTGCGCCGCTTGCGCGAGCTGCAGGAAAGCATGGCCCAGATTGCCGAGAAAGGCGGCTTGCCGCGGACTCAGTTCCAGCGCCCGCTGGATTCTCTCGACGGCCACCGCGTACTGCCCGTTCTCGGCCGCCAGCACGCCCCAGAGATGCCAGGCGTCGGGATCCTCGGGGCGGGAGCGGACCAGGCGTTGATAGGCTAGGTCGGCTTCAGCGAACCGTCCGGCCTGGTGATGGGCCAGCGCCACTTTGATCGCTTCGGGAACGCCCAGTGTGCCTGGCCCAACTGGCTCCTTTTTCAAGTGTCGGCGCATGTGGTTTGCTCAGATCGATGTCTGGGCTCCGGCGGGATCCGGTGCCTCGCGCTTCGGGCCGCACGGTAGTCCGTCGATCACCGGGCGGTTCGTCAGCCGATCGTCCGCTCCGGAAATGAACGATCGGGACGCCACGATTGTCAAGCAGTGACGCCGACACCTCCAGTGAAGGAATGCGCAATTGGGCTGCCCGACCTGCGGAGGTGTGCGGGATCTATCGCCGGGCTTCCGGATCGCCCGCGACCCGACCCCTGGCCGACCCGGTCGCCGATTCGAGCCACCCGAGCAGGGTCTCGGCCGCCTCGATCGCCCCCGACGGATGCGGAACGGGCGGGGGCGCCTGCCGCCATAGCCGATCGAGCGCGGCGACCAGCCTTCCGGCGTACAGATCTTCCTCACCGATCTCGGCACAGCGGTCGTTGCGCTGCAGCCAGTCGATCAGGCAGTCCTGCTCGGGCCAGTTCTCGCGGCGGAGGTAGAGCAGCGGCGTGCCGTTGCAGGCCGCTTCGGCAAAGGTGCCGTAGCCGGGCTTGGCGATCACCGCGTCGACCGAACCGAGCAGATCGAGCATCGACAGCTGCAGCCCTTCGATCGTGCTCGCCCGGGCGTGGCGTATCTTCCAGGCCTCCGGGATCAGCCAGCGAATGCCCGGCGCGGCTGGCCAGTCGGCGACGGGCAGGGGCTTGTCGATGCCGCCGAAGGCGACGAGCACGAGCCGTTCGTCCCTCGCGCTGCCCAGTCGTCCGGCGATCTCGCTCCGCCGATCGGTGCCCAGTGCGGCCACCGGTCCGATCTCCTGCACGTTCGTCAGGCCGGTCATCGCCATCCCCGGGGTCAGGCGGAGGAAGCGCTCGGCGCCGTCGTAGGCGGCGTGCATCTGTCGATGGATCACCGGCGCCCAGCTTTCCCGGCCGTAGAAATGCGCAAACAGCTCGGCCCAGTTCAGCGAGCACATGGCTACCGACGGAATTCCGGCTCGCTGTGCCCCGGCCAGCGGCAGGTAGGCGACGTCGGTGAGGACGAGAGTCGGGCGCTGTGCGCCGAGAAAGCGCGCTTCGCGTTCGACGCGCGCGTCCCAGTCCGCGTGCTGCTCGCGGTAGGCCCTCGCCGAAGCGGCGAGGTCGACGCGCGTCGCGTCGTGCATCACGTAGCCGAAGTCGGTGGTTCCGGCGATGTGCACGAAGCCGGCCGAGATGCGCGTCGCCAGCCGTTCCGCCGGCAGCCCGCTGCGCACGCTGATGCGCAGCGACGGCAGGCGCTTCGACAGCGTGTTGAGCACCGGCGCGGCCTGAGCGAGATGCCCGAAGCCGTGTGCCGAGATGTCGACGAAGAGGTGCGCGCCGGCCATTGGCAGTCAGAGGAAGCGGGCGAGCATCGCCCCGGGGAACTCGGCGGGCAGCGGAATCCACACGCAGTGGCCGCTGCCCGGCGCGACCCGCGTCTCGTGGCCGTCGAGATCGAGCATCCGGTCGATCGACAGCTGCCGGTTTCCCGAGGGGTGGATCAGCTCGATTCGGTCGCCGAGCGCAAGACGATTCTTCACCTCGACGAGCGCCAGGCTTTGCCCGTGATCCCAGCCGACGACCTCGCCGACGTAGAGGCTGCGCCCGGATTCCGAGTGGCCCCGCTGGTAGTTCTGGGTGTCCTGCGGCTGGTGGCGCTGGTAGAAGCCCGAGGTATAGCCGCGGTTGGCGAGTCCGTCGAGTTCGCCGAGCAGCGCGGCGTCGAAGGGACGACCGGCGACGGCGTCGTCCACCGCCCGGCGGTAGACCTGGGTCGTTCGCGCGACGTAGTACGCCGATTTCGTTCGCCCTTCGATCTTCAGCGAATCGACGCCGATCTCGGTGAGCCGGCGGACGTGCTCGACGGCTCGCAGATCCTTCGAGTTCAGCAGGTAGGTGCCGTGTCTGTCCTCCTCGATCGGCATCAGCTGGCCGGGTCGCTGTCCTTCCTCTACGAGCCATTGCCCGTCCACCACGCAGCCGGCAGACGCGCCGACCGGTCGGAGGTCGCCGCTGTCGTCGACCTCGGCGCGGTGCAGGCGATAATCCCAGCGGCACGAGTTGGTGCACGCGCCCTGGTTGGCTTCGCGATGATTGAAGTAGCCGGAGAGCAGGCAGCGGCCCGAATGGGCGATGCACAGCGCGCCGTGGACGAAGACCTCGAGTTCGACGTCCGGACACTCCTGACGGATCTCGGCGATCTCGTCGAGCGACAGCTCGCGCGAAAGGATCACCCGCGCGAGCCCGAGTTTCTGCCAGAAGCGCACCGCGGCGAAGTTCACCGTGTTCGCCTGCACCGAGAGATGGATCGGCACGTCCGGCCACTTCCCGCGGGCGAGGTCGATCAACCCCGGGTCGGCCATGATCAGCGCGTCGGGGCCGAGCGCCAGCGCCGGCGCCATGTCCGTGAGGTAGCTGCGCACCTTGGCGTTGTGTGGCAGGACGTTGCTGACCAGGTAGAACTTGCGGCCGGCGTCGTGTGCTTCGTCGATCGCCCGGCGCAGCGTGGCGAGGGCCCCGAAGTCATTGTTGCGCACGCGCAGACTGTAGCGCGGCTGGCCGCCGTAGATCGCATCGGCGCCGAAGGCCAGCGCGGTACGGAGCATGGCCAGCGAGCCGGCGGGAGCGAGCAGCTCGGGCGAACGAATGACCGGGCGGGGGGACATGCGGAGCGACGGCAGGCGACGGGGTAGAATGCGGCAACGCGGGATTCTAAACCCATTCAACAGGCGGCTTCGCCATGTCCGAAGAGATTCTGATCAACTTCACACCGCAGGAAACGCGCGTCGCGGTGATCCACCAGGGCGTCGTCCAGGAACTGCACATCGAGCGCAGTGCCAGCCGTGGCTTCGTCGGCAACGTCTATGTCGGGCGGATCGTGCGCATCCTTCCCGGAATGCAGTCGGCGTTCATCGACATCGGCCTCGGGCGGACGGCCTTCCTGCACGTCGCCGACATCCGCGAGCCGCGGCCGAGCGACGAGCCGGTGCGGCCGATCGAACGGCTGCTCGCCGAGGGACAGAGCATCCTCGTCCAGGTGATCAAGGACCCGATGGGCAGCAAGGGCGCGCGGCTGTCCACCCAGGTCTCGGTCGCCGGCCGGATGCTCGTCTATCTGCCGCAGGACAAGCATATCGGCATCTCGCAACGGATCGAGCGCGAATCGGAACGCGAAGCGCTGCGCGAAAAGCTCGGCCGTCTCGTACCGGCCGACGAGTGCGGCGGCTTCATCGTCCGGACGATGGCCGAGACGGCGAGTGAAGCCGAACTGGCCAAGGACGTCGAGTATCTGCGCAAGCTCTGGCACGACATCCGGCAGCAGGCGACGACCGCAGCTCCTCCGGCGCTGCTCTACCAGGAGCTGTCGCTGGCCCAGCGAGTCCTGCGCGATTTCGTCAATCCCGAAACGGCGCGCATCGTCATCGACTCCCGCGAGAACTTCCAGAGGCTGACGGCCTTTGCCGCCGAGTACACGCCGACGGTCGCCCCGCTGCTCGAGCACTACGTCGGCGAGCGGCCGCTCTTCGACCTGTACAGCGTCGAGGACGAACTGCAGAAGGCGCTGGCGCGCCGGGTCGATCTGAAATCCGGGGGCTACCTGATCATCGACCAGACCGAGGCGATGACGACGATCGACGTCAATACCG
>NZ_JAMTDX010000109.1 GCF_023806625.1 Accumulibacter sp. | reverse complement strand
CCATTCTCACCAAAGGACTCTGGCCGCAGCTGGATGACAGTCGGGAGTCACAGCAACTTGCACCGGATTCCCCATCAGCGCAGAGCGAGCAAGATATTCCCCATCAGCGCAGAGCGAGCAAGATGCCGCGAATTAGGGCGTCGTAGCGATGTTCGCTGCCTGTCGCTCAATCGGTTTCTGCGGCCGCACCTTCGGCCTCTTCTTTCTTAAGGATTGTCTTGAGATCGTCGAAATGAACCTCAACGAACCTCAATGTCGCGGCTGAACTGCCTAGCATGACTTGTATGGAAGGCTCATCTGAATCCAGCATGGCCCTCCTCATTTCCGCGAGCGTATCGTCGTCGGACTTGACGAACTCATTGTATTTTGCGGCGCATACGGGGCACAGGGCGAGGAACTGCGCCTCATGTTCCCTCGAGAATTGCTCGGGGCCCATTGCCTCCATTGCCTCGAAGTAGTATTGCCCATCGCGTTTCCTGAAGGGCATCTCATTGCCGCAGAGCTGGCAAACCATTTGCTCATCATCGTTTGTGTAATAATCGACAAGCCAAGGGTGGGGATCAACGGTAGTCCTGCTCGTCCGAACCGACCTTTCTCGCCGATCGTACTCCTTGACAGAAGCCTCTTGCCATTGTTGCGAAACCCGTGCCTCCCGTCGCCTGGGATCGGCCGACGTTCGCTCAGGGAACGCTGGTCGTACAGCCTTGGCCCTAACAAAGTCCTTCCATTGCTGGAAATCGTCGGGATGCTGGTTGATCATCTCGATGTCGTCCAGCGACACTCCGAGCTCCTCCGCAACCGCCTGTTTCTGGCGGTGCTGTTCGGATTTCTTGGCAGCCGCCGCACCGAAGTGGATCGCTTTCAGCCAATTCCATCCGGGGTCGAACGTGAATCCAGAGGGAAGCAGATCTCGCGAGGCGTCTGCGGGGCGGACGAACCGCCCATCGTTTTGCGGTACCCATGAGGCCCTTTGAAGAAGCAACGCCAACGACGAGGGTATACGTCTCGTTTGGTACTGCTGATTGGGACGAAACTGTGCTTCAAGAACCGTAGGAGGAGCGTCAGAAATGGTTTTCCATACAAGAAGCGCTAGCTTCACAGAGGGATCTTTTAGAGCCTCTGACAGGTGGGGTATTTCCCAATCAACATCAATCGCACTGCTGGTCCACCGAGTTCCATACCTAGAATAGTCCTCCCGAAGTTCTGATACGTGCGGATGATTCCCAGTGCTGGTTTGGGTTGGCTTGAGGTGAGTCTGAGTGCCGACGGCGGCTGCGAACTTCACAAGCTTGTCAATGAATACGCCACACGTTACGTAGCTTGAAGCGAGGGGTGTGTGCGCCAGTTCTGTGTCGCACGGTTCATTATAACAATACTCATCCCCTTCAGTCTCTTGATCACCCTGGCGTTCCAAAATCACTAGGGCATCGTAATACGAACTCAAACCTGTATCCATAAAGGGTTCGTCGAGGAATATGTCCTCTGGCTTTCGCCACGTTTCATCCTGACCTTGGAGAATGAAATAGTCCTTGAAGAGAGTGGCCTTGTCAGGCTCCTTTTCTACGAGCGCGATAAAGCGCTTGAGATCACCTTTCTGCGATTTCACGTTGGGGCTTGCGTACCGTTGCTTGAGGATGGCCTCGATCCGCTCCGCCTCGCCAACCTCGCGAACGCCCATCTCTTCGAGGAATTTTCTTGCGTTCTCCTGTTGCTGCTTGCTCCTGCCGGACGTGTAAACGCCTTTGTCAACGCGGGGCAGCCCGTCATCGTCCTTCCCGTCGTCGCTGGGGAAAAAGCAGTTGCTCCCGGCGATGTACTGCCCATCGGCGAGGCGGATCAGTTTTGTTTTCTTAAGCTTTTTGCGCAGTCCGTCCTTTCTCCACCCAAGGGAGGCTAGATTTTCATTGAGGAGGGCGTAAAGTTTTTGATGCCATTCGACCGGCTTTGCCGCAAGCCAGGCCATAAAGTCCTCATCAGAGGTTTTTTCGCCGAGCAGGTCAACGAATTGCTCGGTATCCCATTTCCTGATTGCCAGCCCCTCAAGGAAGCGGTCGGCGTTGCTGTTTTTTTGTGGCGCGGCGATGGCCCACAGCGGGGGCGCTCCGTCGTGATCGACAAGGAACTCCAGATCCTCCGCTGACAAGAGGTCCTTGAGAGAAGCCGGTGCTTGCAGCAGGCGATTGGCCGGTTCATGAGACCTCGCATGGGTGGGCGTGAGCAGCTCCGTATTCATTGCCTCCACGATGGCGTTGCGGATGGGCTCGTACCGGGGCGGAACCGCATCTTGGGGGTTTGGGAGGACGGCGAGAAAGTCGGTGGTGAGCAAACCCAGGTCTCGGATCTGAGGGAGAGCGGTCACCGTAAGCGCGGCGAGTTGCTCGAATAGAGGCTGGTTGGCAGGCGTCTCTTTGATGCTGGCCCGGCTCAGCTCGGGAACGAAAGGCGCATGAAGGTGAAATCGCAGCCCCGAGGTCTCTTTCTCGGCCGAAAAATAGACGGCGACGCGGCCCGGGTTGGCCGACGTGATCCTGAACTGCTTTGCCAGCGGTTTCGTCGGATCGAACGATTGCACGTTGGGCAGGGCGTCAAGGGCGAACGCGACGGCGATGCGCTGTTTCTCCAAGCCGACGACAGGCTGATCGAATTTCAGGAAGTGCGAACTTGTCGCGGTCTCTCCGCCGACCTGCCTCCGTACCTCGAAATGGTTATCGGAGTGTTGAACCCTCATAATCTCGCCAGGCGCGGCACCATCGACTTGCCAGCCGATTAACTCCAAATGTGAGAGGAATAGCAGAGTCGTATCAGACAGGGTGGACAGGTTATCTCTTATTTCGGTAAAGGCAGCTGCGGCTACTTTCCGTGGATTATCGAAGGGAAGCCAAAAACGCGTATCAGCTCCCAGGCATCGATCTCCGGAGACTTCCTTTGGAAAAACAAGACGTAGAATTCTGAATGCAAATTCTCCGGAGAAAATCTCGGGACTGAGCGTGTAAACGAACACGGCCTTAAAGCCTACGCCAAATTTTCCTATTTGGTCGACGGCTTTGATCTTGGTGCTATTATGGATTCCGGTTATCGCCCTGACATCGTCCGTGTTGAACGTTCTCTTGCCGTTGTGCGTGAAAGAGCATCCATGTTGGTATATTTCAAAAGTTGCTTCTGTCGCCTCAACATCTTCAGCATTTTGCAGAAGCTCCAACAGGAAGTGAGCTTGATCAGGGTAAAAATCTTCGAAGATGTCGAGATTTATGTCGCCTTTGTTGGCATCGAGACCGTCCAGAAACTTCTGCCTCTGGGCGGCAAGATCTTTGAGGAAGTTGTTCACGGTTAGGTCTCCGACACCGAAAGGGTCCCAAAGACCACCGAAGTCGCCCGGATATCGCCACTGTCGGCGGCCTGCTGAAGCTCGACGACCCGTCGATCGAAGTCGGCGTTGGCTCGCAGCAATTCGCTTTGCTTCATCAGCCGGATCTTGTCGTTCGTGGCGCGCGAGATCTGGTCCTGGATGGCGTGGCACCGCGCCCGGTGGCTGACCGTCAGGCTCTGGATCCTCTGCTCCACGAGCTGGCTGTTGTCGGCAATATGGTCGGCGCGCGCCGCGGACCATTTCTCGTAATGGCGCGCGTCGAGGGCCTCACACTGGGCGGCATCGAGCAGGCTTACAGGGGAAGCGTCAGCAGCCGTTTGAAGCAGCTGCAGTAGCGCCGGCTCCACGTGCGCGTCGTCTGCCACCGCAATCAGCACCTCGTCCTGCCTGACGCCGTGCTTGGACCAGCGGTAGAGGGCGAACGGGTACGTGCCCCCGGGGATGTCCGGGTGGACTGCCACGAGTGCCACGTGTTTCGGCTCGGTGATCTCAAGGTGGCGTGCGGCCTGTCGCACCAAAGGGTGCACGACCGACAGGTGGATGACTTTGGGGTTTTCCGCCGCCACCTGCTGGTCGAAGGTGACGGACAGCGTTGGTTTATCGCCTTTCAGCCACTTTTCCCACGCGCGGGCAATCGGGTCGAGTGACCGCGGCAGGCGTTTAAAATCGGCGAGCAGCAGGTCCCGGGCTTCCTGGCCGAGCCGCAAGGTCTTGAGGGCTTTGTCGCCAAGAACATGCGATCCTTCGCTGCTGAGTCGCGCCGCCAGATACGCCGTCACGCATCCCTGCAGGCCGGCCGGTGCTAACCAGTGGGATTGCGCTGCCTTGATCTCCTCGCTCCAAGACTGGTTCGGCACGCTCAGACCGAACAGCTCGGATTGTCTCGTTTCCAGTTCCTGTTCTTCCTGAATGATCCGGATCCCATTGTCCGAAAGCTGCTGCAACCGCTGCGCTCGCTCGTCCTCGCTGAGCGTGAAGCTCTTGGCGATGTCGTGCAACTCACTCGTGATCTTCCCGAGGATCTCTTCGCTGCCACCGACCGCATGCTGGAAGACGCCGATGCGCCAAAGGCAGCGGTCGTAGATAGCGGCGTCAACCGTTCCCGGCGTGATCAGATTGACGATGGCAACCGTTACGCTTTGCTGTCCGAAACGGTCGATACGCCCGATGCGCTGCTCGATGCGCATCGGGTTCCAGGGCAGGTCATAGTTGACGAGAAGATCGCAGAACTGGAAGTCGAGGCCTTCGCAACCAACCTCCGACGACAGCAGCACATCGATCGCGTTGCCGTCCTCTCTCGGCAGGGCAAAACGGCGGCGCAAATCTGCCCGATCCTCGTCCGGAACGTCCCCGTGAACGAGCCCGACCCGTATGCCGGCGCGGCGTGCATGAGCATCGAGGTAAGACAGGGTGTGGCGGAACGTGCTGAACACGAGGGCCTTGTTGTTCGGCCGCTTGTCCTTGTCGATCAGGACCTTGAGGAAAGCCTCGACCTTGGGGTCGCGGGCATCGAGGTTACGGGCTCGTTCGAGAATGTCCTCGATGTCGGCGCGCACCTGATCGACGAACGTGAGGTCAGTTTCGTCATCGCTGTCGCCTGCCTCCATCACTTCGAGGCGATCGAGTTTGCCGGTGAGAATGTCCGAAAGCAGTGGCGCCAGACCGTAAAGGCAGCTCGCTGCCTGCCGGCGGATCGTCGTCATCAGGAACTTGACGTTCTGCTGTCCGTGGCATCGCGTCAATATCCTCGCGATCACGTCGAGCAGATCGTCGTGCAACCGCCGCTGGTCTTCGGTGAATTCGACGGTGAGGGTTTCAGGCTTGCGCGATGTGAATTCACCGATATCACGCCGCCGCGTGCGGTTGATGAGGGAACCGAACGTGTACAAGTCCTCGATTGCACGAATGAGTTTGACTCGATCGGTGTCGGTTAAGCCGTCCTCGCCCAGGCGGTCGTACACCGACTGGAAGGCGGGACTTTCGCGGAGAAAAAGCTGTCCCCAGGAGGTATTCGCGATGGCATCCAGGCAGGCTCTCGCTTCCTGCTGCCAAAGTGGTCGTCCGGCGCGACAATGCTGGATGGCCGTGTTGATGTGTCGATTGGGCTCGGCCATTTGATCGAAACTGGGCGGATCGATGACGAGGTCGGGGCGAAGCACGTTAAGCAGGGTGAAGAGGTCTTGGCTGCCCAGTTGGACAGGTGTTGCCGTGAGCAGCAGCACGGCGCTGGCATTGTCGCAGAAAAAGCGCACGCCTTGGTGCTGCAGCGTCTCGGTGTTGCGGAGGTGGTGGGCCTCATCGACGATCGCGAGATCGAACTTAGGCGGCGGGTCGAGATCGAGGAGCCCCTGATCCGTTTTCTTGCCGCGGCGGTCCCGGCCAAACAGCAGATCTGAATCGAACAATGAGAAGGGCAAGATGGCCTTGCTGTACTTTTCTGGCCACTCGCCATCGAGGTGGGTTTCGCGCAGGCAATGCCGGAGCAACTTTCCGTCAAGTGCCGTGAAGCTTTCGTCGAACCGCTTCATCTCGGTGAACCACTTGCGCTCTGCCACCAGGGCCTTGGGGCAGATGACCAGGACGGATGCGATATCCATTCGTGCACGCAACTCCTGGATGATCAGACCCGCCTCGATGGTTTTACCGACGCCCACTTCATCGGCGATGAGCAACCGCGGCCTGTCGGCGCGGATAAGCTTCAGCACTGGCCGATATTGATAAGGAATGAACTGCACTCGGCCGAGCCGCAAAGAGAAGAGGTTCGATGTTGACGGCGACAAGACGTGAAGGCTTGTCAGATGGGCATGAAGCTCTCGGACGGACAGCTGATCGTGGACATCTTCAGTCGCGGGCGCCGCTTGCAGCTGGCTTTCATAGTAGATCGTCTTCGTATTGTTCTGAAAGACCCGGTAGCGGCTTTCAGCGCCACCCGGTATGACTTCGATGACGGGGAGCAATGTGGTGGGATCTGACCGAAGCGCGACAAGGTCCCCAACCTTGAACATCGATGGAGCGGGCGGCGGCGCCTCGGATCCGGCTGTGTCTGACATCACGATTTGTGGTCTCGACTGCTGCTGATTACCGGCATCAGTGGTCGGATTCGCCGCATGGCCTGTCATTGCCGCCAACGCCGCGGCCTTCGCCGCCTCGACGGCCTGCAACGAAGCCGGTTCAGTGCCCAGGATCGTGAACACTCGCCCAAGGGTATCGGCATCCCGATAAACCTCGCTGGGCGGCAACGCCTCCCCCGACATGTGCGCCCACTTGTTGCGAACGGTCTGGAGTTCCTTGAGCCAGGTTCGCGCTTCTCGGGGCAACGGCAGCTTGCTTCCCAACTCGTACCAGTTCTGATCAAGGACCCGGAGCAGTGCGGCCAAGTCCAACTGCTGAAGGGAGGTATGGCCGCGCTCCTGAACGATCCGCTGCTGCTGGAAGCTCAAGCGATCGACAACGTGCTTTTGCCACCAGTCCGGCGATAACGCTGGCAGCTGGGAGGCCAGGAAGCGCAAGATTTCAGTTGTCGCGACGCGGATCAGGTCGTTCATGGTTCGCCCCACCGGTTTGCTGCTCAATAGGGTCCTTGCGTGGTCCCACGCATGCCCGCGAGACCAAGCTGAGCATAGAGGTCCTCGATCTCTGGGAAGATGCGCGCTCCGAGGATAGCGCGGGCGAGGCGCGCCGCCGCGCGGTTGGCGCCGGCGCAAGTCCGCGCGAGCAGCGCCAGGACCAACTGGGTCGGAGTAATGCCGAGCCGATGGGCCGTGGCGATGACTTCCGGCAGCGCAGCGGCCTGCTCGATCATCCGGGCGACCTCCCGGTCAAGCGAAGATAGATCGCCTCGACGCAGCCGGTCCGGTGCCGCATCCCAGTCGATGCGGGCCAACACCTGCGAGAGGTCGTTGCGGCAGACTCCTGGGGCCGAGTACGCAGCCACGACCGGGGTTTCGTCTGCTTCGGCCCTGTGTTCGCCCAGCATGCTGGGCGCACAGGAGAGGCGTTGCTCCATCAAAAAATCAGCCGTCCGCGGCGTTGGCAGCGCGATCTTGTGCGTGGCCGGCAGGCCTTCGTGCGCCTCGGCCGCCTCGTCGACGAGAACGAGGCTGGTCAAGTGCGTGACCAAGCCTTCCGCCTCGGCCAGGGCGGCAGCCGCCTCCTCATCGAGGCACGGCAGCGCCAAGCTCGCCGCGAACGCGGCCACGGCGCGCGCATACGGATCTTCGCTGTCGCCACCGCGCGCTGGGCGCCAGTCGGCCTCGATGACCGCGTTGCCACGGACGACGCGAAGATGTTGTATGCGACCCTCGATCCGCGGCGGCGCCTCAAACGGCGCACGCAATGAATCTACCGCGGCGAGCAGGAAGTCTCCGAGGTCGGCGCCGGCGGCGACCAGAATGTCGCCACCCGTCAACGCAGCGAGGTGGCCGACGTTGGCTTCGAGGCTGTCCTCACCGACCAGGACGACATGGACGCGACGGCCCATCCGCGCTAGCGCCTGGACATCGAGAGCGTGACTCTTGCCGTCAGTGACGAGCAGAATGTCGCGGGCGTTCGAGCCGCGGATCGTGCCAGAGAGCGCCGCGCCGATCTCGGTGCCGCCGGCTGGGTCCTTCAAGCGATCGAGCAGCCGCAACAGCCGCTCTCCCGCCGATAGTTTGCCACCGAGACCAAACAAGCCACGCCGCTGGGTGTCGGAGGTCGAGCCGACGTGCGCCAGCTGGTTATCGAACTCCCACAGATCGAACGCGTCCTCATCGCGCAGGCGCCGTGCCAAGGACCGCAGGCCGAGGATGATGGCTTGGTGCTTGGTCACGCCGCGGGAGGCGCCGGAGCAGACCTCGTTCATCGAGCCCGAGTGATCGATCAAGAACGCCACATCGAGTGCGCCGTCGCCGCCGACGTAGGGACGAATGGTCAACGCCACCTCGCGGCCATCGGCCGCCCGGCCGCGCAGGGTCTCGCGAGTCGGGCACGTGACGACGAGGTCGATCGGGGCATCGAGCGGGACGCGGGCATAGCCGTCCTCGAGACGGCCACCCGAGAGCCGGACTTGGCCGTCCCGGCAGCGGACGGTGAGGTTCGCCTGGCCGGACGGCCCGCCGTGGATCAGGGCATCGGAATCGGGAAGGCCCGACCGGCCGTAGATGTCGCCCACTGTCAGCGGGAT
>NZ_JAMTDX010000108.1 GCF_023806625.1 Accumulibacter sp. | reverse complement strand
ACCTCGGCCAGAGCGCGTGATCAGGTTTGCTGAACATTGTGGCTAATCATGTGGTCCGAAAACTGATCCCGGCGGTTCTGTTTTCCCTGGCGGTGGCGTTGGTCGTCGCCCAGCCGGTCCATGAGGCGACCCGCGGCGAGCTTCTGTACGCGACGCACTGTGTCACGTGCCATGATGCCGAGGTGCACTGGCGTGACCGCAAGCGGGTCAGCGACTGGGCGAGCCTGCGCGCAGAGGTCGCGCGCTGGCAGGAGATGTCCAGCCTCGGCTGGAACGGCGAGGAGATCGACGAGGTCTCCCGCTACCTGCAGGCGGTCTATTACCGCAACGTCAAACCGGAGTAGGCGGTCCGCCGGCCTTGTGCGGGAGCCGGTGACGGCCTCGCCGAAGGGCAGGCCGGCCGGCAGTCGATCACCTCCCCGAAGGAGACGGCGATGAGCAAGCGCGCCCTGTGCATCGGCATCGATCATTACCCCGGCACGCACATGGATCTCGGCGGCTGCGTCAACGACGCGAGCGACTGGCCGCCGAGCTTGCCGAGCGAGGCTTCACGATCCGCAAGCTGCTCGACGCCGAGGCGACCCAGGCGGCGATGGTCAGCGGCATCGAGTCGCTGATCGCCTCGGCGATCAGCGGCGACGTCGTAGTGACCACCTATCCGGGGCACGGAACCGATGTTCCCGATACCCACGGCGACGAGTTCGACGGCCTTGACGAGAGGCGCTCTGTCCGTACGATCTGCAGACCGGTGGCGGCGCGCTCGTGGACCACGAAATCAACGGCCTGTTCAGCGCACGCAAGGAAGACGTCCGGCTGGTGCTGATCTCCGACAGCGTCCATTCGGGAACGGCGACCCGCGCCGCGGCAGCCGATCGCGACGCGGAAGACGCGCCGCGCCCGCGCTTCATGCCGATGGGCAAGTGCCTGCCGGCGGGCCGATTCCCGCGCGGAATGAGCGGCCAGCCGCTGAGCACCGTCCCGGTCACTTCGGGCACCTCGCCGTTTGCCGGCGCGCTATCGCGCAAGACCGGCGACCTCCTGCCCTCCGGCTGCAGGGAGGGTCCGCACGACTCCCGCTACGACGCGCGCATCGTCGGCGGTGTCACGCCGGACGAGGGCAGGCGCTGTCGCTCGCCGATGACGCGGCGAGCGGCGCAAGCGGACTACGGCTCGCGCACGATCGGGATCTGAGTTTACATAATACAAATTATGCGTAATCGAGCGATCGCGAGTCGCGGGGCCTTGGGCGAGACTCGCGGCGCTGCGTCCGTGGATTGGCCATCAGCGGACCACTGATTCGGTCGATCGGCAGTTCGCACGCTGCCGGGACGGTCAGATGGCAACGAGGACGGTGTGGCGCTCGACGCGAACCGGGTAGCGACGCGAGCAGCCTTGGTCAGGCGCGACCACTTCGCCGGAATCGAGCCGCAGGCGCCAGCCGTGCTTCGGGCAAGTCACCTGGTTGCCGTGAACCAGGCCTCGTGCGATCGACCCGCCGCCGTGCGGGCATTGGTCGCGAAGCGCAAAGACTTCGCCGCTCGCGGTGCGAAAGACGGCGACGTCGCCGCCCGTGGAATTGACGATCCGACTACCCAGCAGCGGGATCTCTTCAAGCCGGCAAACTGGTTTCCATTCAGCCATCTGCGTTCTCCTGGCGAGTCGCGGGCGCGATCCCGACGGTGGGACCGGGCTCAGGTCGCATATTGGCCGCCGGAATTGACGGACATCGCACCCTCTCGGGGAAGAAGCAGGAACTGGGCCAGGAGTCCCAAGTCCTTGATTCGAAGATATGGCGCGGCCAGGCCTCGGTGACCGCGGTGCGCTGGGCGCACCAGACCGGCGCACCCGCCTGCCGGTCATGCGCGTCTCGGGTGCATCGGCAGGCGCCTCGGGGCGGGCAGTGTTCGGCGATCGCTGCGCACGCTGGCGAGTCAGCGCGGTCGATCGATCTGCGCCAGCGCGTGTTCGATCGCTGCCGGATCCCTGGGTCGGACGAGACGCTGCACCTCGCGTCCGGCGAGGCAGAAGATCAGTGTCGGCCAGAGCTTGACCGCGAAACTGCGTCCGAGCCGCCGGCCACGACCGTCCTCGATGCGCAGGTGGCGAACCCCCGGGTGGGTTTGCAGCGCGTGCGCGATCAGCGGCTGGGCAGCCTGGCAGTGACCGCACCACGAAGCGCCGAATTCGAGCACCAGAGGCTCGTGGAGGGCATCGATCTCCGCGCGGGTCGGCTCGCGGTGGCCGTAGAGGTTGCTCACGTCAGGCGGCTCTCGTCGGTCTGATTGGCGAAGAAGAGACTGAAGCGCTCTGGTCGCCGAGCAGCAAGCATACCGGAAAGTGGTCTTGAGGGCCTGATCCGCCCTCCTCTCCCGGACCCAGGCCGATCGGGCTGCGGCGCAGCCGCGCCGGTGCTTGCTCGAGTGCCGGGGGCAGTCGCGATCGCGCGCAGTAGGCGCGCTAGAATGCGGCCTCTCCGGCGCGACCCCGCCGCGCGACCGCCAACGACCTTCCCGAGGACCCGTCATGTTCTTCACACCCAATCTGGTCGACGAACTCAACACGCTGGCCCGCTTCGATCTCGGCAGCACCCAGCAGGGAATCAAGATCCACAAGACGGCTGACCCGGCGGTGATCGCTGCGACCCGCCGGCTGCATGCCAAGGGATTGCTGACCCAGCCGGATGGCGGTTATCTGACCGGGCTCGGACGCGACGCGGCTGAACATGTCCAGGCGGCGCTGACGATACTCTGCTCGGTCCCCTCGCCCAGCGCTGCTCAGCCGCCCACCTGATCATTGCCCTGCGGCCGGGCCCCTGCTCGACGCGCAGTGTCGGCTCGACGCTGGCCTTGGGGCGTACGCTTCGCCTGAACGAGGAGAATTGAAGGATGGACACCCGTCACTGGCTGTGCAGATTGATCTGCGTGCTCGCGACCAGCGGAATTCTTGCCGGCCCGGCCGGCGCGGCAAACGCGGCAAAGCCTGTAGGGGGTTCGGGCAACGCGCCGGCGTTGCCCAGCCAGGCGGCAGGTGCCCCGGACCAGCCGCTGGCCGGGCGACCGCGGGTCGGCCTCGTCCTTGGCGGCGGCGGCGCGCGCGGCGCGGCGCACATCGGTGTCCTCGAGGTACTCGAGAAGCTGCGCGTGCCGGTCGACTGTGTCGCCGGGACGAGCATGGGTGGGCTCGTCGCCGGCGTCTACGCGGCAGGTCTCTCGCCGGCGACGATGCGCCACGAACTGGCAAGAGCCGACTGGGACGATCTGTTCCAGGACTCCCCGTCGTTTTCCGACCAGAGTTTTCGCAAGAGGGCGCTGGACAAGCGCTTCCTGCCCGCTTCTGAAGCCGGTATCGGGCCGGATGGCGTCAAGTATCAGACCGGCGTGGTCACCGGACAGAAGATCAAGCTTTTCTTCAACCACCTGGTTGGCGACTACCTTGGCGAGCGGCGGATCGAGGAACTGCCGCTGCCGCTGTCGATCATTGCCACTGACATCGTCAATGGTCACCGCGTCGTCTTTCGCGAGGGTGGCCTGTCACGGGCAATGCGCGCGAGCATGTCGGTCCCCGGACTGATGTCGCCGGTCGAGATCGATGGCCAGAAGCTCGTCGATGGCGGCCTCGTCGACAACGTGCCGATCAACGAGGCCCGCGCGCGTTGCCGTGCGGACGTGGTGATCGTGGTGAACGTCGGCTCGCCGCTGCTCAAGGCCAACGAGATCGGCAGCCTGCTCAGCGTTTCGGCGCAGATGGTCAACATCCTGACCGAGCAGAACGTCACCCGCTCGCTGGCGACCCTGACGCCGCGCGACATCTACATCAAGCCCGATCTCGAGGGGATCACCGCCGGCGATTTCAAGCGCACGTCGGAAACCGCCGATCGCGGTGCAGCCGCGACCGAAGCGGTCGCCGAACGGCTGCGTGCGCTGGCGGTCGGCGAAGCCGAGTATGCGGAGTGGACCGCGAAAATCCAGGTCGCCCGGCGGGAGCCGCCGAAGATCGACGCGATCGAGATCAGCGGTCTGAATGTCGTCAACCCGGCGATGGTCGAAAAGCACATTCGGACCCAGCCCGGCGAGCGCGTCGATCCCGAGGCGCTGCGCTCGGATCTGCTCAAGGCCTTCGGCGACGGGTACTACGAAAACGTCGACTACTCGCTCGACACGACGTTGCGCGAGCGGGACATCCTGCGCGTCACGCCGCTCGAGAAGAGCTGGGGAGCCGATTACCTGCGCTTCGGGCTGAATCTGGAGAGCAACTTCAAGTCCGATTCGACCTACAGCCTGCGCGGCGCGTATCACCGGACCTGGCTCAACCGGCTCGGCGGCGAAATGATCTTTCAGGGCGAGATCGGGTCGCAGACCGGTGTCGCCTTCGACTACTACCAGCCGGTCGACGAGAGGCAGCAGTACTTCTTCGAGACGAAAATGAGCTACATGAGCAAGCTCAGCGCGATCTACCAGAACAACCAGAAGCTCGCCGAGTATCGCGTCCTCGACGGCGACGTCAAGGTCGGCGGGGGGATCAACGTCGATCCGCTCGGGCAGCTGCGGGCTGGCTGGCAAGAGAAGTGGTGGAACCCGATTCTCGACACTGGGTCGCCTTTCTGGCCGAGCGTCTCGAAGCGCTACGGCGGCTGGTTCGCGGGCGCCGATTTCGACCAGACCGACCGGCTCTACTTCCCGACCAGCGGCTGGGCCACGACGCTGCGCTACTTCGACTCGCCGGCCAACGACTTCAGCCGCCTCGACGCCGACGGATCGGCGTACTTCAGTCTCGCTGACTGGGTCATTGGCGCGCGGGTGTCGTACCAGGGCTCGCCGATCGGTCATCTGCCGCTCTACGACGCCGGCAGCCTCGGCGGCATCCTCAACATGACCGCTTTCGCTCCGGGACAGCTGCGCGGCGACGACATGCGCTACGGCGGCGTGCGCGCCGAGCGGATCATCGGCCGGCTGCCGCTCGGACTGCGCGGCGACATGCGCATCGGCGTAGCCATCGAAGCGGCGAAGATCGGCCGGCCGTATACGGAAACCGAACTCCACGGGTTGATCAACTCGGCGGCGATCTACCTCGGTGGCGAAACCCCGCTCGGTCCGGTCTATCTCGGCTATGGCCACTCGACGTCCGGGTCGAACGGCGGCTATTCGAATTTCTACCTGTTCCTCGGCACCCCCTGAGCGGCGCCGGCCCGACTGTCCACCCCTGCTCCCGGGTCTTCAGGACGATGGGGCAGGCGGCCGCAGGCCGCCGAGGATCTCGCGGATCACCGCCTCGGCGACGCGGATGCCGTCGACACCCGCCGAGAGAATCCCACCGGCGTATCCGGCGCCCTCCCCGGCCGGATACAGCCCGCGGACATTGACGCTCTGGAAATCGTCGCCGCGGGTGATGCGCAAGGGCGACGAGGTGCGCGTCTCGACTCCGGTGAGGACTGCGTCGGGCAGCGCGAAGCCGCGGATCTGGCGGTCGAAGGCGGGCAGCGCCTCGCGAATCGCGGCGATCGCGTAATCGGGCAGCGCCGCTGACAGGTCGGTCAGGCGCACACCGGGCTGATAAGACGGGATCACCGAGCCGAGCCGGGTCGATGGCCGTCCGGCGAGGAAATCGCCGACGAGTTGCGCCGGCGCTTCGTAGCTCCCGCCGCCGAGTTCGAAGGCTCGCGCCTCGAGCCGCCTCTGCAACTCGATTCCCGCCAGTGGTCCGCCCGGATAGTCGAGTGGCGTGACCCCGACGACGATTCCGGCGTTCGCGTTGCGCTCGTTGCGCGAGTACTGGCTCATCCCGTTGGTCACCACGCGCTCGGCTTCGGAAGTCGCCGCGACGACCGTGCCGCCCGGGCACATGCAGAACGAGTACACCGAGCGCCCGTTGCGGCAGTGATGGACGAGCTTGTAGTCGGCGGCGCCGAGCAGCGGGTGCCCGGCCCAGGCGCCGAAGCGGGCGCGGTCGATCAGCGACTGTGGGTGCTCGATCCGGAAGCCGATCGAGAAAGCTTTCGCCTCGATCGCCACGCCGGCCTGCAGCAAGCTCTCGAAGGTGTCGCGCGCGCTGTGGCCGAGGGCGAGGATCACCTGATCGGCGCGCACTTCGTCTCCCGAGGCGAGCCGGACGCCGCGCACCTGGCCGCCTTCGCTCAGCAGCCCGGTCACGCGCTGCCGGAAGCGAACCTCGCCGCCGAGCCGCTCGATCTCGTGGCGCAGGCGCTCGACGATTCCGACGAGGCGGAAAGTGCCGATGTGCGGTTTCGCGAGCCAGAGAATCTCGGGCGGGGCGCCGGCGCGGACGAACTCCTCGAGCACCTTGTGCCCGTAGTGCCCCGGATCGCTGATCTGACTGTACAGCTTGCCGTCCGAGAAGGTGCCGGCGCCGCCTTCGCCGAACTGGACGTTCGATTCCGGGTCGAGTACTTTGCCGCGCCAGAGCTTCCAGGTGTCCTGCGTGCGCTCGCGCACCGCCTTGCCGCGCTCGAGGACGATCGGCCGGAAGCCACCCTGGGCGAGGATCAGCGCGGCGAAGATTCCGGCCGGGCCGAAGCCGACGACCACCGGCCGTGCGCTCGGGCCAGCCGGTGCCCGGCCGACGGGGTGGTAGCAGAGGTCCGGACTGCGCTGGACGTGGCGGTCACCGACGAGCCTGGCGAGCACGGCGGCCTCGTCGGGCAGTTCGACGTCGACGCCATAAACGAAACAGGGGCTACCGCGTTTGCGCGCGTCGTGGCTGCGCCGAAAGACCCGTAATCCAGAGATTTCCGAGCACGCAACCTGCAGCCGCGCGGCGACCGCTGCCGCGAGTTCGTCGGCTCGATGCTCGATCGGCAGACGGATCTCGCTGACCCGCAACATCGTCCGGTCCGCCCGTTGCCGGTCCGGGTCAGTCCTGGCCGGGCCTACGGCTGCCCATAGCCGGCGAAGCGGTCGCTCACCGCGGCCATTTCTTCAGGTTCGAGGAGCACTGGCGGACCGAGCTGGCACGCACGCCAGTACTGCTCGCAGAGCGCCTCGAGCTCGATCGCCAGGTCGAAAGCGTGACGCAGATCCTGGCCGGCGACGATCATCCCGTGGTTGGCCATCAGGCAGCCACGGCGCTTCTCGATCGCGCGCAGCACCGCGTAGGAAAGCGCCTGGGTGCCGAAGGTCGCGTAGTCGCTGCAGCGGATGTTGTGCCCGCCGAAGCGCGCGACCATGTAGTGGAACGGCGGAATGTCGCGGCGCAGGCAGGAGAGGCTCGTCGCGAACGGCGGATGCGCGTGCACGATCGCCCCGGCGTCAGGGCGCGTCGCGTAGAGGTCACGGTGAACGCGCCATTCCGAAGACGGCTTGCGCACCCCCTCGCAGCTGCCGTCGAAATGCACCGTGCAGATGTCTTCCGGCGTCAGCGTGTCGCAGGCCATTCCGCTCGGGGTAATCAGAAAGTCGCTTCCGGATCCCTCGGGAGCGCGCACGCTGAGGTTGCCGGCGGTTCCCCGGCTGAGGCCGGCAGCCGCCGTCGCGCGCGCGATCTCGATGAGCTTGACAGTCAGTTCAACCACTTGTTTCCTCCGGATAAAGCTCCAACAGGCCCGGTCGGGTCGCCGGACAACAGCCTCGCTCGGTGATCAGGGCACTGATCAGGCCGCCCGGTGTGACGTCGAAAGCCGGGTTGGCCACCGCGACCTCGCCGCCGGTCAGCCGGACCTCGCCGCACTGGCCGCCGGCGGCGAAGCCGCGGACGACGAGCAGTTCGTCGGCCGAACGCTCCTCGATCGGAATCCCCCTCCCGTCCGGGCAGGCGAAGTCGATCGTCGATCGTGGGGCAGCGACCAGGAACGGCACGCCAGCGGCGCGCGCCGCCAGCGCCTTGAGCCAGGTGCCGACCTTGTTGGCGACGTCGCCGTTGGCCGCGACACGATCGGCGCCAACGATCACCGCGTCGATCGTTCCGCGGGCGAGCAGCCAGCCGGCGGCGTTGTCGGCGATCAGCGTATGCGGCACGCCGTGCGCGCCGAGCTCCCAGGCGGTGAGGAGGCCCTGGTTGCGCGGCCGGGTCTCCGAGACCCAGACATGGACCGCGATTCCGGCATCGAAAGCGGCATAGACCGGCGCCAGCGCGGTGCCGTGATCGACGGTCGCCAGCCAGCCGGCGTTGCAATGCGTCAGGATTTCCAGCCGCCCTCCTCCTCGACGGCCGGCGAGCAGCCGATCGAGACCCGCTTCGCCGATTCGCCGGCACTGCTCGACGTCCTCGTCGGCGATCGCCGCCGCCTCGCGCCACGCCGCGTCGGCCCGCTGGTCCTCGGGCAGTCCGGCGACCAGCGCGCGCTGGCGGGCCAGGGCCCACCGCAGGTTGACCGCTGTCGGGCGGGTCGCGGCCAGTGTCGCGAGAGCCGCGGCGAGCATCGCATCGTCGGGGTTCGCGCGCAGCGCGAGCGCCACGCCGTACGCTGCGGCGACGCCGATCAGCGGTGCCCCGCGGACCTGCATGGTGCGGATCGCCTCCGCGACCTCGCCAACGCTGCTCAGCCGGAGCAGACGGAAGGCATGCGGCAGCGCCGTCTGATCGATGATCTCGACGGCGTGGTCCTCGTCGAGCGGACGGATCGACCGCCGCGCCACCCCATGGACTCTCATGGGAATGCATTGTAGCAGCCCGGGCGACGGGCGCTGCCGTGCGCCCGGTCCGGCGATTGACCGGCGTTCACGCAAGACACTATACTCGTTGCGCTGTCGGCACCCAGCGGGACCCAGCGGGACCCAGGCGACCGCCGGGTGGCAGCTCCCCCTGCTGCGTTTCGTCGAGGAGAAGGCCATGGGTTCACTGCGCGAAGGTTCGTCAGGTCCTGAAGTCCGGTCCCTGCAGGAGGCGCTGAGAAAGCGCGGGTTTTCACCGGGGCTCGTCGATGGCGACTTCGGACCCGGCACCGAGGCAGCGCTGATCGCCTTCCAGAGGAGCGAGGGCCTTAGACCCGACGGTCTCGCCGGCCCGCTGACGCTGCGCGCGCTCGGCCTGGTCTCTGGCGGAGGAGCCGCGCCGCCAGCGCCGGGCAGCGGTTTCTGTCTCGCCGAGGTCACCGCGGTCAAGGTGGCCCGGATGTTCCCGGCGACGCCGATGGGCAACATTCGCGACCACCTACCGCACGTGCTCGAGGCGCTCGATCAGGCCGGCATCGGCGACAAGGACATGGTCCTGATGGCCCTGGCGACGATTCGCGCCGAAACTGCCGGATTCGAGCCGATCAGCGAGGGTCGGTCGAAGTTCAACACCTCGCCCGGCGGACATCCCTTCGATCTCTACGACTCGCGCAAGGACCTCGGCAATCGCGGACGGCCCGACGGCGACAGCTTCAAGGGCCGTGGCTTCATCCAGTTGACCGGCCGCGCCAACTACCTGACACACGGCCAAGCGATCGGCCTCGGCAGCCAGCTCGTCGATCGTCCCGAACTGGCCAACGATCCGGACATCGCTGCGCGGCTGCTGGCCAGTTTCCTGAAGAGCAAGGATAGCCGGATACGCCAGGCGCTCGACGACGACGATCTGGCGCAGGCCCGCCGGCTCGTCAATGGCGGTAGCCACGGACTCGAGCAGTTTTCCGAGGCCTTCCGGATCGGTCAGAAGCTGTTCTGAATGCCCGTCGCCCGGCTGACGGACGCCCGTTCGTCGGGCTTCGACGACCAGGCCGCAGCGTGCTGCGCGGAGAGCCCGGATGCGTCCCGGTCCGGCGACGCGCGGCGCGATTCGCGGCGCCGTGTCGGCTGCCCGCGCCCGATCGTCGTCGCGCTGCTCGCCGCGTCGGCTGCCGGGCCGGCCAGCGCCGTCGGGTCGCTATGCACCGCCGGCGAAGTGATCGTCTTTTCCTGCGCGACCAGTCGGAAGCTCGTCTCGGTCTGCGCGTCGCCCGATCTGTCGCCAGGGCGAGGCTACCTGCAGTACCGCTTCGGGCGCGAAGGGGCGCCCGAGATCGTCCTCCCGGCGCAGACCGATCAAGGCCCTTCCGGCGTGCTTGCCGGAACGCTGACCTTTGCTGGCGGTGGCGGCGCGTACCTCCGCTTTGCTGCCGCCGAATACCGCTACGTGGTGTACAGCGCGTGGATTCGCGGCAGCGGCTCCAGGGACGGGGTCGCCGTCGAGAAGGCCGGCGAGCGGGTGAACTCGCTGCGCTGTGCCCGACCCGTGGTGTCCGAACTCGGGCCGGATTTCTTCGCAGCGGCCGGTCTGGCCGCCGACAGCGGCGATTTCAACGTTCCCTGAGCCGGCTGCCGCGCGCACTGCAGGATTCGCGCGACTTGTCAGGAAAGGACCGTAAGCCGCGAATATAAAGCGATTAGCGTTCCCTGAATGAGGCGCCTTCGAGAATCGCCGGAATCGCCGACGTCGAGCACCCCCGACAGCTCGCCCCGTTTCTCGATTTGCAGGCCCAACACGCTGATAAACAATCGGATTCGTGGTCGGTCAGAGGCCATGCACAGGCTTCACCCGACTTCTCGGAAAAACGATCCAAGCCCCGGCTCTACATCGTATTCCGTCATCGCGACGGACCCATGCGGCGAGCGATCCGCCGGTGTCACCGTGGACGAGCGCAGCGAAGATGGCCGACGGGATGCCGCGGCGAGAGGCGGCGGTCGTCGCCGGCGCCGATCGGGCTGATCGACCGGCCGGCTGGCGCACGGCGCCACGGGAACTTTTTCATGACTTTCATCGGGAGCAGCACGCGAAGCGCTCGAGGTGACCAGCAAGCAGCCCCTGGCGCTCGCGCAACCCGGCCGCGTCCCTGCCCTCCCTCACCGCTCGGTCGCCGAGCAGGCGGTGGCGGGACGACGGGGAACGGACGGCACTGGATCAGCGCGCCGTTCCTTTGCCGTGCCGCGCGTAGAGGTCGACCGCCTCGCGCGCGAGATCCTCGGGCGCAGCATCGCGGCCCAGGCAGTTGAACGCCTCGGTGATCGCCGCCTGGAGGGCCAGCGCCTCGGGAGCGTCGCGGCCTGCTGCTGCCGACTGGGCAACGTCGTAAGCAGCCAGACCTTCGGCTGCGAGGCGTGGGCCCAGACCCGAGGCGAGCCAGTCGAGCGAGACCCCGGCAGCGGCGGCCATATCTCGCGCCTTGTCGAGCGGCGGCATCCTGCCGTCCCGCAGATAGGTCCGCAACACCGACTCGGCGAGGCCACAGCGGCGCGCAAACGACGACACCGACTCGCGGCCGATCATCGCCTGCAGGCGCGTCGCGAGTGCCCTGGCTTGCGGCGGTTCGGCGGCCTTCGTCGCGGCGCTCATCTGCCCGTCGTCCTGCGCGTCGGTCGGGTTCTCGCCGCTGCTCCGCTTTTCTTGCGCTGCCTTCATCTCTTCCCGCCTCGCCGGCTTGCGCCGGTCGGCTGCTCAACTGCCGTCTGCGGGTGACCCGGCGTGGACACCCCCGACTCGATCCCTGAGCCGGCGACTCGGGAACGCAGCCGACCCGCTTCGCCGGCCGAAGCGAATCCGCGAAGGCCGATCCGGCCAGCGGTCAGCCCTCCTGGCAAAATTCTCAGCATTCGTTAAATCAGTCGCCTCGGCCACGGCCGCCGGCCGATTTGCGGGTCTCGGACTGATCGAAAACCCCCTGTGGCATCTTGACATATCGCAACATCTTGCGGAAAATTTCAGTCGATAGCATAGCAGGAAAGGTTCTTCGGCGGCGATCGGGCACGTCCCGTGTGACGAGCATCGGCGACCTCCGGTCGCCCTCTTCCGGGAGAGGGCCAGGGCACTGCCCGGTCGAGGAACCTGGAATCCGGCTCTGCGCGCTGCGCGTTCGCCGGGTCTTGTTGTGCCTTTCCGGGGAGGGAAATGGCCATGGACAGTTGCGCAGGAGGAAGCGCCGGCAAGCCGCGCCAGACGACTTTCGCCTCGTCGCCGCTGTTTCGCGCGCTGCGCCGCGTCTACGATGTCCTCGCCAACGGGCGTCGACCACCGACCAGCGATCCCCCGCCGCCCTCGGCGCCGCCGATCGCCGGTCCTCGCGAGCCGCGCTTTCCCTTCGAGCCCCTCGAGCCGCGGGTCCTGCTCTCGGCCGACCCGGTCGCGCTTTCCCCGGACGCCGATTTCCCTCTGGACTCGCCGAGCGAAGTCGTCGCTCAGTCTCTGACCCCCGATTCGACTCCCGGCGTGCTGATCGACAGACGGATCGACGCGATTGCCGCAGATCGTCCGCCGCGCGGCGTGGTCACGCAATCGATCGAGACGGAGGCTGGCGAAGCCGTCGCGATCCGGGTCCTCGAAGGACGTTTCGACGGCGATTCGCCGAACGATCTCCTCGTCGTCGGCCGTTCGGTCGACGGCAGCGCAGTCGCCGGGCTCTGGCTGGCCGACGACCGGCTCTATCGCGAGAGCGCCAAGCTGAGCCTGGGCGTCTGGCAGACCGACGCCCGCTACCTTGCCGGGGACCTCGACGCCGACGGGCAGTCCGACCTCGTCGAGGTCCGGCAGGACGAGACCGGAGCGACGCTCGTTCGTTCGTGGCTGATCGGCGACGGACGGTTCTCGCCAGGCCCTTCGATGACTCTCGGTCCCTGGGATTCGAGCGCCGAGTACCTGCTCGGCGACGTCGCCCCGATGCCGGGCGCCGAGCTTGCCCGCTGGAGCATCGGCACAGCGGATCACGCGGCGCTCGAGATCTACGCTTTCGCCGACGGTCAGCCGACTTCGGCGCGCGGTCTGCTCAGCGGCGGCGCCTGGTCGGACGCGGACCGCGTCGGTCTCACCGACGCCGACGGCGACGACTGCCTCGAGTTCGTGCGCGTGCAGCGACGCGAGATCGCCGGCCGCGACCACGAGTTGCTCGGTCTGCTCGACATCGACTCGCTGTTGCCGACCGAGAGCGTGCTCAGCGACCTCGGCGAGTGGGCGATCGGGAATTGCCTGCTCGGCGCCGATTTCGCCGGCGACGGCCAGTCCGGGCTGCTGCGTATCGTGCCCGGCACAGGCGGCAGTCAGCGGGCCGAAATGTGGCAGCCGGCGGGCGATGCGCTTTCCGGCTACCACCTCGCCGGCTGGAGCGACCTCGGCGACGCGCTGCCGGGAGCGACCTTTCAGGCGACCGACCTCGACGGGGACGGACGCGACGACCTCGCGCGAGTCGGCGAGACCGAGGGCGGTCAGACGGTGTTCGACCGCTGGCTGCTGCGCGGCGACCTCGCGTCCGGGACGCTGCACTACGAAGGCCAGCCGGTGCAGCTTCTGGAAAGCGCGCTCGCCGCTCCGACCCATCGCCTGGTCGACCACGACGGCGACGGACTCGCCGATCTGGTGGCCGTCGGAACGCGGTCGACCGGCGAAATCGGGGTGATGCTCTGGCTGAGCGACGGCGGAAGCTTCACGGCTGCCGGAGAACCCGGGCCGACCGGGGGCGGTGAGCCAGCGCGGGTGACGCAGGTTCTCGGGGGCGACTTCAACGACGACGGGCGCAGCGACCTGCTGCAGATCGTTCGCCAGGCCGATGGCCGGACCGCTGCGCGACAGCTGATCGCCAGCCCGGGGGGTACGTTCACCGACGGTGTCGTCGTCGATCTCGGGAACTGGCAGAGCGACGGCGAGTACTTCGTCGCCGACGTCGACCTCGACGGGCGGAGCGACTTCGTGGCCATCGATCGGCAGCCGGACGGCCATCGCCGGGCGACGACCTGGCTGTCGGCTGCCGTCGCCTCGCCCGTCGGACAACCCGCCGACGGCCGAGGCGACGGGGTGACGCTCGTCGCCGGGGCGCAGAGTGATCTCGGCACCGCGGCCGCCGACCGCCGTCACCTGCTCGCCGACTGCGACGGCGACGGCCAGCCCGACCTCGTCGGTTACTCGCTGGTCGCTGGCAGCCGGGCGGCGTTGACCGCCTGGCACGGCGATCGCGGGCGCTTCGCACCCTCCGCAGCCGACGTGGTTCTCGAAGCAAGCTGCGAAGACTTCACGCCGTTCGCCGCCGACCTCGACGGCGACGGGCGCAGCGAGATCCTGGTCGTCACACGCAACCCGGACTCCGATCCGGACGCCAGCCCGGGAAGCACCCGCCTGGTCGTCCTCTCCGCTCAGAGCGACGGCTCGTGGCAGGCAGTGGCGCAGCGCGATCTCGGCGCCTGGGCCGGCAATCGGCAGTTCCTTGCCAGCGACGCTGACGGCGACGCGCGAAGCGACCTGATGCAGGTCTGGAGCGACGTTGACGGCAGCCTCAAGATCACCGTCTGGCACAGCAACGACGGCGAGACGCTCGACGAGTGGACCAGCAGTGACCTCGGTCCCGATGAACCGGGGCAGCGCTTCCTGAGCGACGATTTCGACGGCGACGGGCGCAGCGATCTGCTGCAGCTTCGGCCTGACGGATCCGGTGGGACGATCGCCCAGTTCTGGCTGGCGACGCTGATCGACCAGCGAGTCCGCTACCTGCCGGCTGCCGGAACGTGGCTCGGCGGGTGGACTGCGGACACGCTCTGGGTTACCGACGATCACAACGGCGACGGGCGCGCCGACCTCGTCGCCGTCCCGCCGGGCGCCAGTGCCTCGCCCGAATGCAGCGTCTGGCTCAGCGACGGCGAACGCTTGCTGAGCCAGCGGGTCGAGGCGCGTGAGATCCGCGTGTTCCCCGCCGACCTCGACGGCGACCTGCGTGAGGACTTGATCGAAGTGCGCAGCGAGACCGACGGATCGGCCACGGTGATCGCCTGGCGATCCACCGGCGCCGCCTACACTCCGGGAAGTGCGGTCGATCTCGGCCCGGCAGACCCGGACACGACGTGGCTCGTCGGCGACGTCGACGGCGATCTGGATAGCGACCTGCTGGTCGTCGGCCGGAATTCCTACGGTGATCGCAGCGCGACGCCGTGGCTCGCCGCCTCGGGATCATTCGTCGCAGGCGACGCGACCGTACTCCCCGACGACGAGGAAGGAAGCCGGTACGCCGAAAGCCGATTCACGCTCGCCGATGTCACCGGTGACGGTCGCGCCGACCTCGTCGTCCAACAGCCTGTCGGCCGGAACTCGACCAGCACGACGGTATGGCGAGCCGACGGCAGCCGCTTCCAGCGCGTCGAGCCGAGCGAGCAGGCGAGCGGCGGGATGTGGGAGAGGACGACGCGGCTGACCGGCGACGTCGATGGCGACGGGACGAGCGACCTGATCGAAGTCTGGCCGAGCAAAGGCGGCCCGGGCGACGAAGCCGATCGTGCTGCGCTCTTGCTGCGCTTTGGCCGCACCGACGGCACGGCCTCGACTCTGACGCAGGACCTGGGCAACTGGCTCGGGGATATGCAGTTCCTTGCCGGCGACGTCGACGGCGACGGTGCGCACGACGTCCTGAGCGTCTCGGTCGATGACCAGGAGGTCGTTCGCGTCACCGTCTGGAGCGGTGGAGCGACCGGCCTCGCCGAATGCGGCACGAGCACGCTGGTCGGCGCCAGCAGCTGGGAACCATTCTTGACCGGCGACGCGAACGGCGACCGATGCAGCGACCTGCTGCAGGTCTCGCGCAGCGACGAGGGGATGATCGTCGCCCGCCTCTGGCTCGCCGAGCCCGGCGCTCAACAGATCGCCTATGAACTGGCCAGCGAGCGGATCGTCGGCCCCTGGCCCGACACCCACGGCGGGATCGAGCATCGCTTCGCCGACCACGACGGCGACGGGCGCGCCGACCTCGTCTCGACCTGGCAGGAGCCGGACGGTCGCCTGACGATCAGCGTCGCGCTTTCCGATGGCAACGGGCTGCCCGGCGAGCGCAGCCGGCGCGAGGATTCGCGCTATGTGGCGATCGACCCCTCCGGCCAGGGCACGGCCAGCTTCGTCGAAATTTGCGTTCCCGCGGGCGGCACGGCGATCGCCCGGCACTGGTCGCTGGCTGTCGATGGCGTCAGCACGGGTGGCCGCGTCGAACTCGGCGAGTGGCATGCAGCTTCGCTGGCCCTTGCCGGGGACCTCGACGCTGACGGCTCGGCCGACCTGATCGAGCTCAGGCAGAGATCCGACGGCCGGGCGATCGCCCGCGAGTGGCTGGCGCGCAGCGAGGGCCTGACCGCCGGCGCGACCAGCGAACTTGGCGACTACCCGGCGAATGCCCTGTGGACGCTGATCGACGTCGACGGAGACGGCCGGGACGAGCTCGTCGTCGCCGCGGAGGCGCCCGACGGTCTGACCCGGCTCGCTTGGTGGTCGGATGATTCCGGAGCGCTGGTCAGCGGAGGCGAACAGGTGCTCGGCGCCTTCGCGGGCAGCGTCGCTTTGACCGGCGCCGATGTCGACGCCGACGGCGATGACGACGTCGTCCTGGTCGTCGAGGACGGCACGGGAGGGCTAAGGGCGAGCAGCTGGCGGTCGTCGATCGACCCGCTCGGCGGACTTGCCTTCCAGGGTGGCGGCGATCATCCGCTTGGCGAAGCCCAGCCCGTTCAGCAGGTGGTCGCTGTCGACCTCGATCTCGACGGTCGCAGCGATCTGCTGCACGTCTGGCGCGGACCCGGCGGCGAAGCGCTCGGCGAGGTCTGGCTGGCCGTAAGTTCCGGCTACTGGTCGGCGGGAAGCGGCGCCCTCGGCCAGTGGATCGACGGCGCACGGTGGCTGGCGAGCGATGGCGCAACCGGCACCGCGCAGCTGGTTCGCGTCGTCGCCGATGACGACGGATGGCTGGCGGTCGACGGCTGGTGCTTCGACTCGGCGAGCACGCTCAACGGCATTCCGCTGCTGCCGGTACTCGCGCAGGGAATTCCGCCCGATCCGCTCGTCGACCGCCCGGCGTGGGGCCCCTATCTGACCCACGAGCCGGAGTCGCTGCACGCCGACCTGACGGTCAGCGATCTGCGCATCGCCGGCGACCCTTCCCCCGGCGAAAGCGTGCGCGTGAGCTGGAGCGTAGGCAACGAGGGCAACCAGGCGATCGCAGGCCAGTGGAGCGAGCGCGTCGAAGTGCTCAACGCGACGACCGGCGAGGTCGTCGTCGACCAGACGCTGGTCGACAGCTCGGGTGGTCTGGCTGGCGGCGGGACGATCGCGCGCTCGTTCTCGTTCGTCTGGCCGGCGGGCGAAGCCGGAGTCGGGCGTTTCCTCTGGCGCGTCGTCGCCGATTCTGACGACAGCATCCGCGAGAGCAACGCGATCGGCAGCGGCGAACGGAACAACGAGGCGCTGCGCTGGACGACGCACGGCCCCGATCTGCGCGTACGCCGCCTACACGCCTCGCCGTTGGCGATCTCGGCGGGCGATCAACTGTTCATCTCGTGGGAGGACTACAACGCCGGCCACAGCAGCGCGCTCGGCGCGTGGAGCGACCGGGTGCAGGTGGTGAACCTCGACAGCGGCGAGACGCTGCTCGATACGCTGGTCGCCGGCGATCCGTCGCAGGTCCTCGCGGCGAGTGCGAGCGTCGAGCGCCACCTCGCGTTGCAGCTTCCGGATGGTCGCCGCGGTGCGGGGCTGCTCGAGGTCCGGGTGACCGCCGACGCCGACGATGGCGATCGAGGAATGGTTCTCGAAGCCAGCGTCAACGACGACGCCGAGAGCAACAATGAGGCCATGCTCCAGGTCTTCTCGGAAGCCGGTCGCTACGCCGACCTGGCCGTGGATGCGTTCTCGGTTCCGGCGAGCGGAGTCGCCGGCGAGCCGATCACCGTCGGGTGGACGGTCAGCAACCGCGGATCGACCGGCAGCGCAGCGGGCTGGGACGACGAAGTCGTGTGGAGCGGCGACGCGCTGATCGGCAATGCCGACGACCGGATTCTCGCGAACATCGAGTACGGCGGTGCGCTGGCCGTCGGCGACAGCTACTCGCAGACGGCGAATGTCGTCCTGCCACCCGGGCAGGCCGGCCGCTTCTTCCTGGCTGTACGCAGCGACGCCGCGGGGCGCGTCGTCGAACCCGACACCCGCGCCGACAACGCCAGCGCCGCGCAGCCGATCGACGTCCGCGAGCCGACGATCGACCTCGAGGTGTCGGCCATCGTCGCTCCGCAACGAGCGCTCAGCGGCGACGAGATCGAGGTCGGCTGGCGGGTGACCAACCACGGCGAAAGCGCGACTCCGGCCGACGGGTGGATCGAGCGCATCGTGCTCTCGACTGACGAACTGCCGAGCGCCGACGACGTGATCCTGGTCGCTTCGCTGCCGCGCGCTGAAGCCCTCGATCGCGGCGACAGCGGCAACGCCCGCGCCCGCGTCACCCTGCCCCGCGATCTTGCCGGGAGCTTTCGCATCGTGGTCATCGCCAACCCCGGCGGCAATCTCGACGAAGCGGGGCGGACGAGCAACAACAGCAGCGCGAGCGCGCCGCTGCAGATCGACCTCTCGCCGGTCGCCGACCTCGTCGCCAGCGAGCTCAACGGCCCGGCGATCGTGCGCCCCGGGCAGACCGCGACGCTGACCTACACACTGGTCAACGCCGGCGGCGCGACGACCGCCGCGGCCTGGCTCGACCGGCTGCTCATCGACCTTGGCCCGCAGCTCGCACTGCTGCGCCTGGCCACGGTCTTCAACAGCGATCCACTGGCCCCCGGCGAACGGCTCACCCGCAGCGTCGACGTCGTCGTCCCGAGTGGCCTGGCCGACGGAGACTACCGCTGGCTGGTCGAAGTCGATGGCGACGACAGCATCGACGAACGTGCCGGCGAGGGCGACAACCGCGCCAGCGCGCCGCTGTTGATCGAGCGCCCCGACCTCGCCGTCGGCTCGGTCAGCTTTCCGGCTGCAGCGAGTTCAGGCGACTCGCTGCATGTCGACTGGCTCGTCGAGAACCACGGCGGCGACGCTCCCGGAGACTGGGTCGACAGCGTCTGGCTGGTCGCCGGAGGCACGCGCCAGCGGCTCGCCGAAGTCGCGCATACGCGCGGCCTGCTCGCTGGCCAGAGCTACCTCGCCAGCGCCGAAGTCCAGCTTCCGCTCGACTGCTCGGGGCCGTACGAGTTGCTGGTGGTCAGCGATTCGGGCGAGCAGGTCGACGATCGCAAGCGCGCCAACAACCAGCGAGCTGACCCGATCGACGTCGAGCTCGCCCCCTACGCCGATCTGGTCGCCGGACCGGTCGTCGCGCCGGCGAGGATCATCGGCGATCCGGCGCGGTTGCCGCTGAGCTGGACGGTCGGCAACCAGGGCAGCGGAACGGGGCGGAGCCACGCATGGACCGAGCAGATCGTGCTCTCGAGCGACGCGCTGCTCGGCAACGACGACGACCGGATCGCCGGCAGCTATCGCTACGACACCTTGCCGGAAGTCGGCGAATCGGTCACGCACAGCGCCGAGATCGTTCTGCCGCCGGGCACTTCGGCGCGCTACGAGGTCTTCGTCGTCGTCGACGCGCTCGCCGAAGTCTTCGAATACACCGGCGAGAGCAACAACGTCGGCCGCTCGCCGCAGGCGCTGGAGGTGATGCCGATCCCCTTCGCCGACCTGCGGGTCGACGAAGTCCAGGTGCCGGACTCCGGGGCGAGCGGCCAGCCGCTGCGCGTCGACTGGCAGGTCAGCAACTGCGGCATCGGGATCACCGACCGCAGCGACTGGGTCGACCAGCTGTGGCTGAGTCGCAACCCGGACGGCAGCGACGTCGTCGCCCGGTTCACCGTCAGCCCGCACGTTGGCCAGATCGCCGCGGGGGCCTCGTACCGCAGGAGCGTCGATCTGATCCTCCCCGATGGGATCGCCGGCGACTTCTACCTCAACGTGCGGACCGGCGGGCCTTACGAGTTCATTCACGACGACGACAATACCGCGACCTCGTCGGTGATCGCGGTGGCGCTTTCCGAATCGGCGGACCTCGTCGTCGAGAGCGTCGCTCTGCCGTCGAGCGCCGACGAAGGGTCGCTGATCGACGTCTCGTGGACCGTGCTCAACCAGGCCGCCGTCGCAGCCAGCGGCGGGTGGACCGACTCGCTCTGGCTCGTGCCGGCTGGCGGAGCCGGACAGTCGATCGCGCTCGGCAGCTTTGCCACCGTCGGGGGGCTTGGCGCGGGCCTGCGCAGCACGCGAACCGAGCAGATCCGCTTGCCGCAGCGGGTCGAAGGTGCCTACCGGCTCAGGGTGCTGACCAACAGCCCCGACGCGAGCTCGGGACGCAGCGTCTATGAGTCCGCCGTGGCGCGTGCGAATGACGCTTTCGATTCGGCCGATCTGCTGCACATCGCGGCCGCCGGGCGGCCCGATCTGCGCGTGACGCGGGTCGGCGTCCCCGAGCGGATCGCTGCCGGCGCGACCGCGCCGGTCAGCTACACGATCACCAATCTCGGCACGACGGCGACCAACGGCGCCTGGACGGAACGGCTCTACCTCTCGCTCGACGCGACGCTGAGCAGCGACGATCGCCTGATCGCGGAGTTCCCCTGCGCCGGTGCTCTGGCCCCCGGAGAGTCATCGACGCAGGGCGAAGCGATTGTCGACGTCCCGCTCGAACTGCGGGGAAACGCCTACGTGATCGTCGTCGCCGACGCCGGCCGAAGCATCGACGAGTACCCCAACGAAGCCAACAACGTCCTCGCTGCGCCGTTGGCGATCGACGCCGCGGCATTTGCCGACCTGGTGACCACTGAACTCGGCGCGCCCGACGAGTCGGTGCACGGAGCGACGATCGAAGTGCGCTGGCGGGTCGCCAACCGCGGCGCCGCGGCGACCCGCGGCCAGGACAGCACGGCGGCCAACTGGACCGACAGCATCTGGCTGGCCCGCGACCGGCGGCGCCCGGGAGCCGCCAAGGGCGACATCCTGCTGACCACCGTCAGCCACAGCGGCGTGCTCGACCCGGGCGGGGACTACCTCGCCACCGCCCGGGTGCGGATTCCCGACGACGTCGCCAGCGGCCAGTACTACCTGACCGTCTGGAGCGACAGCTACGATGTCGTCGTCGAGGATACGCTGGCCACCGAGATCAACCCCGACGACGCCCAGCAGATCGACAACAACAACTACCGTGCCCGGCCGATCGGCATCCTCGGCCCGGCCCCGGCGGACCTCGCCGTCCAGTCGCTCGATGCACAGCCGGCGGCGAGTGCCGGAGGAAGCTTCGCTTACCGCTACACGGTGGTCAACTGCGGCGAACGCGTCAGCGGCGAATGGGTCGACTCGGTCTACCTCAGCGACAGCCCAACGCTCGAGGACGCGCGTGAGCTCTGGCATCTCGCCGATCATCGGCAGACTCGCGCGCTCGACAACGGGGCAAGCTATTCGGTCGACCAGACGGTGACCCTCGCGCCGTCGGTCCGCGGGAGCTACATCGTCGTGCGCAGCGATCTGCTGAATCAGGTCGCCGAGTCCGACGAGCGGAACAACCGCCAGTCTGCTCCGGTTGTGCTGAGCACGACGGCAGCCGACCTGCGGGTCACCGATCTGCGCAGCGGATCGGCTGCCCTCTCGGGAGAGGAGACGACGGTTTCCTGGACAGTCGGCAACTTCGGCGACGCGGTCTGGCCGGCGACCCGGAGCTGGGTCGACTCGCTCTATCTGAGCCGCGACCCGGTGCTGATCCCGGCGCGCGCGATCCATCTCGGCGACTTCGTACACCTCAACGGCAGCGGCCTGCCGGCCGCTGCGAGTTACACCGGCACGGCGACGATCCGTCTACCCGAAGGTGCCGAAGGCGACTACTTCATCCACGTCATCGCCGACGCCGAGAGCGACCTCGCCGGCTTCTCGCAGCCGCGGGCGCGAGTCGAGCTCACTTCGGGTGGAGACAATGCCGGCGCTGCCGGCGACTACTACCGCGCTTCGGTCTGGGAAGCGGCGCGCAACGACAACAACATCGGCAGCGTGCCCCTCGCGATCAGCTACCGCGAGCCCGATCTGCAGATCGACTCGCTGGTCGTCGACACGCCGCTCGTCCAGGCCGGTGCTCCGCTGAACGTCGCGTGGACGGTCACCAACCGTGGCGACCGCGCGACGCGGACCAGCCAGTGGTTCGACGGCCTCTATCTCTCGCGCGACACTTCGCTCGACCAGGGCGACTACCCGCTGCTAAACCGTGGCGGGTCGGCGGGAGCCGCACTCGGCGTGTACAGCGTCGCACTCTCGGGCAGCGACGGTCCCCGCTTCCTGCAGCCCGGCGAATCGTACACGGCGACCGCGACCGTCGACCTGCCGGATGCGATCAGCGGCGACTTCACGCTGATCCTGTGTACCGACACCGCGCTCGGCCGGAATCCGCGGCTCGCCGGCACGATCCGCAGCGAGCTCCCCGGATTGTCGACGCTCGGCAACGCAGCCGGCCGGGTCCTCGAGTTTGGCGGCGAAGGCGACAATCAGGCGACGACTGCGCTGCACGTCGTGCCGAACACCCCCGCCGACCTGCAGGTTGCCGAAGTCGAGGCGCCAGCAGAGGTGCTCTCCGGCCAGCGCTTCGCGGTCGAATGGCGCGTCGTCAACGCCGGCGGCGAGCTCCCGGCGGGCCAGAGCAGCTGGAACGACCTGGTCTACCTGTCGCGCGACCGCTTCCTCGATCTTCGACAGGACAGCTGTCTCGGCTTTCTCGAACATCGCGGTGGCTTGGCCATCGGCGCGAGCTACGATGCGCGGCTCGAGGTCGCGATACCGCCCGATCTCTCCGGGGCGTACGTCGTCTTCGTGGTCGCCGATCCAGCTGGAGTCTGGGGAAGCGGTCCGGCGGGCCATGTGCGCGAGGTCGGTCACGAAGACAACAATGCCCGCGCCGCGCTCGCGCCGACTCTCGTGACGATTCCTCCGCCAGCCGACCTGCTCGCCGACGACACGCTCGTTCCCGCTTCGGGCGAAGTCGGCGAAGCCATCGCGGTCCGCTTCGTGATCCACAACGACTCGGCGAACGCGGCGCGTGGCCGGTGGACCGACGCCGTCTATCTTTCTCGCGATAACCTGTGGGATGCCGGTGACGTGCTGCTCGGCAGGGTTGCGCATGCCGGTGACCTGGCCGGCGGCGAGAGCTACGAGGCGACGCTGACCGCGCGTCTGCCGGCGCTCGCCGAAGGAGACTGGCGGCTGATCGTCCGGCCCGACCTGTACGACGAGGTCTTCGAGGGCGGAGCCACGCGCGACGCCAGCGGCCTTCGGCTTTCTCCCGGTGAGGCGAACAACCGCAGCGCGTCGGCTTCGACGGTTCGCGTCAGCGTTCCGGAACTGCGCGTCGGCGATCCGCTGGCCACCACGCTCGGCTCCGGCGAAGAGCGGCTCTATCGGATCGCCGTCGCCGGCGGTGAGACGCTGCGCGTGCGTCTCGATGCAGCCGCGCCCGGCGCAAGTCACGAGATTGCGCTGCGCTACGGCGCACCACCGTCGGCCGAACTCTTCGACGCCTCCTCCTCGGGCACACTCTCCGCCAGCGAGCAGGCGATCGTCGCCAGCACACGGGCCGGTGACTACTACCTGCTCGTACGCTGCACCCAGGGTTCGGTCGACTCGCCGATCGAACTGCGCGCCGACCTCCTCCCGCTGTCGATCACCCGGATCAGCCCGGACCGGGGAGGCTGCGGCGACGAGACCAAGCGCTGGCTGACCGTCGACATCGAGGGCTCGCACTTCGCGCCGGGCGCGCTCGTCCGACTATCCCGGCCGGGAGTCTTCGAATGCGAACCCGAGCGCTGGCAGGTGCTCGACGCGACGCACATCCGGGCGATCTTCGACACCGGCCGGATGCCGATCGGGCTCTACGATTTGACCGTCGTCAACCCCGACGGACAGCAGGTTTGCGAAGCCAATCGCTTCCTCGTCGAGCGCGCCAGCGGCGCCGGGATGAGCATCGGCATCAGCGGCCCGCGCAGCCTCGACCCGGGCGCAGGTGCCGCGTACGGGGTGACGCTGCACAACCTGGCGAACGTCGATGAGCCGTACGTCCGCTTCGCTTTCGGCGCTCCCGAGATGGGCTACAGCGCCGACCTCCTCGAAGGCCTCGCACTGCCCTACCTGGTCTTCGGCGGACCGTCGGGCGGCGCGCCGGGTGGCCGGACGTTCGACGCGGCCGGGAACACGCTGACCTGGGGAGCGACCCCGACCGATCATGGCGGGCGCAGCGACATTCCGTGGGCCCGACTCGACTCGGTCCTCAACTCCGCCGGCGCCAACCTCGCGCCGGGCTACGCTTTCGACGTCCCGGCGAGCGGCTACGCCGGGACGAGCTTCACGCTGCAGACCTATCCGGGCCTCGCCGAATGGCTGTCGAGGGATTTCGACGGCCTGCGCGAGCGGCTTTACGCGCTGCATCCCGAGTGGCAGGCGGCCGGGTTGCTCGATCACGGCGTGACCGACCTCGATCGTCTCGGCGAAAACCTCGACCAGAGGTTCCTCGATCCCGAGCACCGTCTGACCCCGCTCGAGGCGCTGGCGATGCCCTTCCGCTTCGACGTCGCCGGAGCGGTCACCGCGCTGACCCGTGAAGAGTTCGTCGCCGAGCAGCGGAAGCACGCGCTGCGTCTGCGCGCGGCGATCCTCGACGACCAGACGGCGCCCGCCGCACTCGCCGTGCTGGCCGCCGATGCGCAGCAGTGGCAGGCCGGCTGGCTGGCTGCGCTCGAAGCGGGCGGGATGCTGCGCCCGGCCGGCGAAGCGCCACCGGTGCGCGAGAGCGCGGCGGTGCTGAGCCTCAACGCGACGCTGGCCAGCGGCATCCTGCTCGCTCGCGCGGGCGAGGCGTTCCGCACGCAGGGCGATCTGGTCGACTTCTTTTCGCGCGTGCAGTCGTGGTACGGCGACACCGCGCGCTACGCCGGCGACGAAGCAGCGGCCGGCGCGCCCATCGATTACCACGAGACGCGCCAGAGTTCCGAAGGTGTCGTCGAAGTGCCGGTGCCGCTGCCGATCAGCCCGGGGAGCCTCGATCCCTCGGGCAGTTCGGGGACCCGGCTGGTCGACGTCAACGTCTTCGTCGGCGGCCTTTCCGAACTCGAGTATCTGCGGCACGTCGGCGTCCTCGATGACCAGTTTCGACCGCGTGCCGGGCAGGCGCTCGACCTCGCCCGCCATCTCGGAGCGAGCGCCGATTCGGGCGGGCCGGTCCGCGTCATCGCTCCCGCTGCGCTGCGCGGCGAAGACGGCCTGAGTTACGTTCCCGCGGCGATCGCGCTGCCCTGGAGAATCGCCTTCGCCAATCCGGGAAGCAGCCCGGCTGGCCAGCTGCGCGTCGTCACTCGCTTCGATGAAAATTTCGACTTGCCGTCGTTCCGTCTCGGCGACCTCCGCGTCGGCGACATCGACCTCCACCTCCCGGAAAACCGGACGAGTTTCCACGGAGACTTCGATTTCACGGCCAGCCGTGGCTTCATCCTGCGCGTCAGCGCCGGAATCGACGCCGGCGAGCGTGTCGCGACCTGGCTGTTCCAGGCGATCGACCCCGACACCGGCGAGGTCGTGCACGACCGGACCCGAGGTTTGCTCGTCCCTGAAGCTGCAGAGCAGCCAGAAGGCCGTTCCGCTGACGACCTCGTCCTGGCGCGGGGCAGCGGCCGCGGCTTCGTCAGCTACACGATCGAGGCTGCCGGCGGCCCTGGTCCAGCGAGCGAACTGGCCAGCTCGGCGCGGCTGATCATCGACGGAGCACCACCGATGGCCAGCGAATCGGCGTCGGTTCGCCTCGACGACACGGCACCGCAGACCCGGCTCGGCGTCGACGCGTCGCCGCCGGCGGCGGCCGCTGACCAGGCGCCGACCTATGCGCTGCGCTGGACGGCGACCGACGACCTCTCCGGCGTCGAGTCGGTCACTCTCTACGTCGCCGAGGATGGCGGCGACGTCCACATCTGGAGGCGGGAGCCGGCACCGGGTGCCGGACAGGCGGTGTTCATCGGCGAGCCCGGGCGACGCTACGAATTCTTCGCCGTCGCCACCGACCGGGTGGGCAACCGAGAGATCACGCCTGCCGGGACGGCACCGGTTCCCGACGACGGCAGCCGGCAGCGGATTCTCGACGACCTCGGTGGTGCCGGTGTCGTCAACCAGACCCCGGTCACTCCGCTGGCACCGGCCGACCGCGAATATCCGCCGAGCGCAGTCTTCGCCGAGGCGCTGCGCGGGCTGCCGGGTACGCTGATCAACAACCGCAGCAGCGATCTGACTGCGGTCGCCGCTCCCTTTGCACTGCGCGGCTTTGCTGGCGGCTTCACGGCGAGTGCCAGCGAGATCGGCGTCCAGGCACTCGTAGAGTTGCCCGACGGAAGCATCCTGGCCAGCTCCGGGGCACAACGCAACGAGGTTCATCGCTTCACCCGCGACGGCCTTCCAGCCAGCGTGCATGGCGCTTCACCGCTGTTCGTGCTCGACGCACCGGTGCTCGACATGGCCGTCGATGGCCTGGGCCGCCTCTGGGTGATCAGCGGAGCCGAGCTGCTCGAGATCGACGCCGAAGCCGGCGCGATCGTCGGGCGCGTACAGGCGCCGGGTGGACATCCGCTGACTCACGCGCTGGCCGTCGACCCGCGCACCGGCGAGATCTACGTTTCGTCGGGTGACGGCATCGAGGTTTTCGATCCTGCCGAAGAGCAGCCGGCACGCGCCTGGCGCCACTTCAGCAACCAGCGCGTCGTCGACCTCGCCTTCGCTGCCGACGGTCGGCTCTGGGCTGTGCCGTGGACGGCCGGGCGAATCCTCGCCGCCGATCCCGAGGCGATCACCGAAATCGTCAGCTTCCCGCTGACCGGGCGCCTGGCCGGCCGTGCCGAACTCGAGTATCGCCTGCCCGGAGTCGTCGACAGCATCGCCTTCGGTGCTGCCGGCACCCCGCTCGCCGGCTTGTTGCTGGCCAGCAGCCAGCCCGCCCAGCACCCGGTCCATCCGGCGGACGGTGAACCGGTGCATCAGGGCCGCGTGTGGATGATCGAACTGGCCAGCCGGCGGATCCTGCCGCTGGCCGGCGGCGGTACGCGCAGCGAGGCGATCGTCGCCACCGGCGACGGGCGCCTCCTCGTCGGCCAGACCCGGCACATCGACGAGATCGCCCTGGCCCGAGCGCCGCGAGTTCAGGCACTGACCGTCGCCGACGGCGCATTCGTGCCGCTGCCGCTCAACGAAATCGGCGTCGTCTTCGACCAGCCGATGCGCACTGGGGTACCCGGCGATCGCGGCAGCGTCATCGACCCTGAGCACTTCAGCCTCGTCCGGCTCGACGCGAGTCCGCCGGCCGACCCGCGAATTCGCCCGGTCGCGGTACGCTGGGACGAAGAAACCAACACCGCCTGGCTCGACTTCGCGGGGCTCGGAGTCGGTGACTACCGGATCGAGATCGACGCGCAGCTGGAAAGCGCCAGCGAAATGCGACTGGCGAGCGCCTTCGTCTCATCCTTCACTGCGCTCGAGGACTTCAGCAACCGGGTGCGCATCGACTTCGCGCGCACCCGCGCCGACCGCGCGCACGGCGAGATCAGCTACGAACTGGGCGTGACGAACGTCGGCGACGAGGCGATCGGTGGCCCGCTGCTCCTTCTGCTCGATCCCGGCCGCTACTCCGGAGGACTTGTCGCAGGCGCCGCCGAGGGCGCCGGCGAACACGCCGGCCTGTGGACGATCGACCTCGGACCGGCCCTGCAGGCACTCGGTGGCCGGATCGCTCCGGGCGAGACGATCGCCGGCCCGACGATCACGATCGCGCCGCTCGAAGCGCCAACGCTGCATGCATCGGTAGCCGACCTGGTCGGTTTCGACCCCGGCCACCGCGTCTACGCGGCTCCGCCGGCAAATCGGGCGCCGGCGCTAACGGCTGCACTCGGCGACGACGGGTCCGCACACGCGCGGGTCGGCGAGTCCTGGCATGGCGAGATCGAGGCCGTCGACCCGGACGGCAGCCGTATCTACTGGCAGCTGCTCGAAGCGCCAGCGGGAATGACGCTGACGCCGATCACGTCCGATGCCGGCCTCGCCGGCCACCATGTGCTCGCCGCGCTCGACTGGACACCGGAGGGAAGCGACGCGGCGAGCAGCCCGGTGCTGATCCGCGTCGAGGACAGCCGCGGGGCCTTCGCCCTGTACCGGTTCACGATCGCCGTCGACGGAGGCAACCACCCACCGGTCGTCGAAATGCCACGGTGGCCGACGATCGCCGAGGGCGAGACGCTGATCCTGCCGATCAGCGCAAGCGATGCGGATGGCGAACCGGTGACCGTCGCGTTCTCAGGGCTGCCACCCGGCGCTGTCTTCGACGCGTCGGCGAGCCGGCTGATCTGGACGCCAGGATACGATCAGGCTGGGCTCTGGGAAGGGATCGAGATCGTCGCCAGCGACGGCACGGCGAGCACCCGCGAGAGCCTGTCGATCACCGTCGAGGAGTCGGTGCCGGCGCCGCAGATCCTGCCGATCCGGCCGCAGGCGCTGCGCGAAGGCGAGCCCTTCCGGCTGCGGGTCAGCGGCCGGGTCGCTGGCACGACGGCCGGAATCGGCGACGTCGACGCCCCCGTGCTCGAATACGGCGCGCGCTGGCTGCCTGCCGGCGCGACGCTCGACCCGACGACCGGCTGGCTGAGCTGGACGCCGGGCTACGCGCAGCACGGCCAGCAGGTCGTTCCGCTGCTCCTGACCGCGCGCTGGACGGCGGCTGACGGCTCGGTCAGCGAAAGCGCCAGCGAACGCGACCTGGTCCTCGAGGTCGCCGACGCCGACGCGGCACCGGTTTTTCCGCCGGCCGCGATGTGGACGGTCTACGAAGGTCAGCCGCTGCGGGTCAGCGTCTTCGCGGTCGACCCGGACCACCCCGATCTGACGCCGCCGGTCCGCTGGTGCAGGGGCGCCGCGGCGGTCGGCCTCGGAGAGACGAGCGCGGCGATCCGCTACGAGGTCAACGGCCTGCCGCCTGGCGCAATCTTCGACGCCGAGACCTTCGAGATCGTCTGGACACCGGCTTACGACCAGGCCGGCAATTACCTGATCGAGGTCATGGCGACCGACAGCGGCGACGCGAGCGGCCAGCCGATGACCAGTCACCTCAGCCTGCCGGTCAGCGTCATCGACAGCAACCGGCCACCGGTCCTCGAAGCGATCGGACACACCGTCGTCGGCCGGGGCGAGGTCGTCGACATTCCGGTCGTCGTGCGTGACCCCGACTCGGCCGCGAACGCTTCTCCGCTCCGCCTCGAATTCGCCGAATTGCCGCGCTTCGTCAGCCTCGTTGCCGCTCCGGACGATGCACCCGGGATGGCCTCGACGATCCTTCGCGTCGCTCCCGGAAACGGCGACCGCGGTGACTACCTGATCCGTGTGACGGCGACCGACGGCGGAAACGGCGATCCGGCTGCAGCACTCTCGACAGGCGCAAGCTTCATCGTCAGCGTGCGCAGCACGACCGAAATCCCGCTGATCCGCGCGGCCAGCGAGGTCGTCGGGGTCGTTGGCGAGCCGCTCGTCGTCGCCCTCGAGGCCAGCGACCTGGACCAGGATCCGCTGACCTGGAGTGCTTCCGGCCTGCCCCCCGGCGCGACGCTGAGCGCCGGCGCGCGCTACGGCCAGGCAACCCTCGAGTGGCTGCCTTCGGCCAGCGATCTCGGCAGCCACGAGATCGAGCTGCAGGTCACCGACAGCGGCTTGCCACCCGAGGGCGACCCACTGCCGGCCACCCCGGTCGCCAACACCAGCGCTCACCGTCTGCGCGTCACCGTCCGGACGTCGAACAGCGCACCCGAGCTGATCGGCGTGCAGAGAAACGGACAGACCGTTGCCGACGCAGGCGACGCGCTGCGCATTGCCGGAAGCGAAGGCGAGCCGCTGACCCTCGACCTTTTCGCCAGCGACGCCGATGCGGACCGCGTCTACTGGCAATGGGAGGGGCTGCCGCGCGGCATGTCGGTGCAGGCTTCGACCGGGAACCGGCTGACGCTGCACTGGACTCCCGATCACTTCGCCGCGCAGGACGGCTCTCCAGGGGCCGGCGATCCGGGAACCTGGCGCTTCACGATCCACGGCAGCGACGGCCATGCGCAGTTCGTGCGCCCGGTCGAGCTGATCATCGGCGACACGAACCAGGCCCCGGCGATCGTGCCGCTGCCACTGCAACTCGTCCGCGAGGGCGAGACGCTCGCCTTCTCGCTGATCGCCGGCGATCCCGACGGCGATCCCGTGGCCATCGCCTGGCTGCGTGATGCGCAAACTCCGCCCGACGCCAGCTTCGACGAGGCCACCGGCCGCTTCAGCTGGACACCGGAGCATCAGGTCGTCGACAACCTGAGCAGCGAAAGCCGCGACTTCGCCTTCGCTTTCCGCGCCAGCGACGGCCGATCGAGCGGCACGCAGACCGTCCGTGTGCGGGTCCTCGACGTCAACCGCCTGCCGCAGATCAGCGCCGCCGATCACCGCGTGCTCGCCGGAACGACGCTGTCGCTGCCGCTGATTTCGGGTACCTCGGCCGGTCCGGGGATTGCCGTCTTCGATCCGGACGGTGCCGCGCAGACGCAGGCGCTGCGCGTCGAGTTCAGCGATCTTCCCGAGGGCGCGGCTTACGACCCGCTGACCCGGCGTCTCGAATGGACGCCGACGGTCGCGCAGATCGGCAGCACGCTGGTCACCGCCCGCGTCTACGATGGACCGGGGCCGGCGGGCGCCGGCGACACGCAGCGCTTCGTCCTCCGGGCGGTGGCCAGCGTCGCCGACGACGCGCCCCGGGTGACCATTTCGGCGACTCCGGGACGCCCGGTGACTCCCGGGGAGACGGTCATCGTCAGCGTTCGCGCGAGCGCCGCGAGCGGCATCGCGGCGCTGACCGTCGAGCAGCGCGAACAAACGGGCGCGCCGTGGTCTCCGGTCGCGCTCGACGCCGCCGGGCGTTTCCGGGTCACGCCACGCGAGCCGGGCCTGATCGAGGTGCGCGCGACGGCGACCGACCACGACGGCTTCTCGGCCAGCGAGGCGTACACGCTCGCCGTTCGCGACCCTGCGGACAGCGCGGCGCCCGAACTGGCGTGGAGCGGTCCACTGGCCCGGGCGCTCGGCGACAGCGCGGCGAACTCGCCGATCGCGCTGCATGCGCCGCTGACCCTCGGCGCGACGCTGCGCGACGCCCAACTCGCTGGCTGGCGGCTGCAGATCGCTGCGGCTGGTTCCGAAAGCTGGACGACGCTCTCCGAGCAGACGCTCGGTGCGAGCCGCATCGACCAGGCGATCGACGTCGGGCGCATCGATCCGGCGACGCTGGCCAACGGGCTCTGGCGGCTGCGCCTCAGCGCCTGGGATGTCGCCGGCAGAACCAGCGAGATCGGCGGCCGGCTGCTGATCGACAGCACGGTCAAGGCGCCGCCGCTGGCGCTGGCAACCGACGCGCTGTTCACGCTCGGCGGCCATGCGTTCGCGCTGACCCGGCTGGTTCCCGCGCTGCTCGATGCGGCCGACCAGCAGCACGCGGCCCGCGAGCCCGGGCGCGGCCAGCTCGGCAACTGGACGCTGTCGCTCTTCGACTCGCGGCTCACCAGCGATCAGCCGGGGACCGACGACTCGGGAGCGACGGCCGCGTGGCGCGACGGCGCACGCGTCTGGATCACCGTTCCGGCGAGCCTGGCCGACGCGGACACCGGCCCGCTCGAACTCGCCTTCTCGCTGCGCGCGACGGCCGAGCGCCTCGGCGCCGAACCCGGCGCACCGCTCGTCTGGCACCCGGCGTTCACCGACAGCCAGGGCTGGCGGCTCGAAGCTCAGGCGAGCCCCGCAGGGTCTCGCCCCGACGCGCTCGTCCGTCTCGGCGAACGCCTCTACGAGCAACAAACCGGGCTGCCCTGGGCCCCCGAGTCCTTCACGCTGACCTCGCCCGGCGGCGATCGCACCCTGCTCGACTCGCAGGGGCGAGTCGGACGAGTGGCCTTCGCCGACGGCGCTCAGTGGCTGGTCTCGGATGCCGGCATCGCGGCGATCGGCGCCGACGCTCACCCCGCCGGACGCCTCGACCTGCTGCGCGACAGCCAGGGGCGCGTCGTCCGCGCGACCCATCTCCCGGAAACGCCCGATCCGCCGGAGAGCGTGGTTTACCTCTACGACCAGGCGGGCCGCCTGGTACTCGCTCGTCGTCCCGGGGAGGATGGCGGCGCAGCGGTCGGCTACGCGGCCGATGGCCGTCCGCTCGCCGGGGCGCTGACCGCAGACCTCGGCCCGATCGCCGGGTGGGCCCGCGGCGCCAGCTGGACCGGCGAACTGGCCGGAAGTGCCGTGTTCGGGCTGACGATCCGCGACAGCGAACTGCGCTCGGTCGCCGGTGCGAGCGGCAGCCTGATCGTCCGCGTCGAGAGTCGCACCGACGATCGGGCGACGCTCGAATGCCTCGGCAGAGGCTGCGCGATCGTCGGCAGCGAGCAGTACGGCGAGGTGCGCACGACGCTTCTGCGCATCGAAGAAAGCGGCCGGAAATTGCTGCGACTCGCTGGCCAAGGCCCGGCGAGCGTACGCGTCTCGGTCGCCGGCGACCTCGACGGTGACGGTCGCGTCGACGCTCGCGACTCCGCCCTCTGGCAGGCCCTGGCGGCTGCAGCGGACGATTCGGCCGATCTCGATGGCGACGGAACGGTCGATGCGGCGGACCGCCGGATCGTCGAAGCGAACACCGGCTTCGCCGCCAATCTTCCGCCGATCGCCGGGGCACCTGCGGCAATCCGCGCGCATGGCGGCCTGGCCACGAGTAGCGACCTGTCGACGCTGGCCGAGGACCTCGAAGGCGACCCGGTCTTCTGGCGGGTCGTCGCTTCGCCGAACGGCAGCGCGCGGCTCGCCGCCGACGGCCGGACGCTGGTCTTCACTGCCGATCCGGGCTTTGCGGGAACCGCGCATTTGAAGCTGCAGGCCGACGACGGCTACGCCGCCAGCGCACCGCTCGACCTTTCCGTCGAGGTCAGCGATGCACGCCTGCTGGCCATCCATCTCGCGCCTCCGGCCGAACTGATGACCGGACAGGCGGCGACCATCGAGGCGACGCTCGACTTCGCCGACGAGGCCGGTGTGCCGGTGATCGACCCGGCGTATCTGACGCTTCGCGCCGAGGACCTGACCACGATGGGCTTCGCCGGACCCGCGCCGCTGCTCGTCGACGACGCACTCGACCGGGTGCGCACGACGCGCGAGGGCCCGGCTCTGCTGGCCGTCAGCCGTGTCGACGGTGACGGCCAGCTGGTCCAGGCGGTCACCGCGATCAACGTGCGCAGCGCTGGCCGAGGCGCTGACGCGGCAGCGGCGGAGGTCGAACCGGTGGTCTATCCGGGAACGCTGACGCTCCTGCCCGGGGCGAGCAAACAGTTGCAGGTCCGGGTCATCGACCCGGACAGTGGCGATCGCCGGGATGTCCGCCGGGCGAGCCGGATCGCCTTTGCCGGGGTGCCCGAAGCGCTGGAGACGCTGATCGATCCGGAAACACAGCAGGCGCTGATCGACCCGCTGACCGGCCAGGTGGCCACCGACCCGCTGACCGGCGAAGTGCTCCTCGATCCGGCCAGCGGACAAACGTTGACCGTCGTGTATCCGGCGATCCCCGAGGTCCGCGATGGCACGCGCTACCTGATCAGCGATCCGACGGTCGCCAGCGTCGGCGACGACGGGCTGATCACCGCCAGACGCAGCGGGCAGGCGACGATCTCGGTCGTTCACCTGCTCAATCGTGTCGATCAGTGGGGAAACGTGCATGGCACGGTGATTGGCCAGACCGACGTCAGCCTGGTCGTCGAGGACGCGCAGCTCACCGACTCCGATCCACAGACCAGTGCGCCGGAGGCGATCGCCGTCGCTGCGCACAGCGGCGGGGTCATCCAGGCCGCGACCGGGGAGACGGTGCTGATCGGCGCCGGCGCACTCGCCGAGGACGCGATCGTCTCGATCCAGCGCATCGAGCTCGGTGAGCTGCTCCAGCGCACCGGACTCGACTCCCCCGCACCGGGGCTCGTGCAGCCCCTCGGCGCGTGCCATATCGAGCTCGGCGACCAGCCTTCGCTGGCTCCCGTCCAGCTGACGCTGCCGTTGCAGCAGACGGCCGGCGTACAACCCGGCGACGAGGTCCTGTTCCTGCGCCGCGGACTCGCTCCGTCTGGCGACGGCGAGTTGCGCGACGCCTGGTGGATCGTCGACAACGGCTTCGTCGAAGCCACGGCCAGCGGCTCGCTGGTCGCGCGAACGGCGAGCCCGCCGTACAGCGGGGTGCACGGCTCGGGCGACCTGCTCTGCGCGCGCACGGCGGTCGACGCGCAGACTGGAGCGATCCGGATCAGCGGCTCGCGGATCGACCCCTTGGCCCTGGTCGTGGACCAGATCGCGCTGCCCCTCGGCGGCAATCCGGCGTTCGGCGGCATTGCCGAGGCGCAGGCCGCGGCCGGGCTGATCGGGGCGATCTCGGCGCAGACCGGCCTGCTGGCCGTCGAAATGGGCTTCGGCGGGACCTATCGCGTCGTCCCCTGCGTCCGCGATGTGGCCGGCGGCGACCTGACGCTGACCATCGACCCGGGTGAGGCAGCCGCCGAGAGCGAAGCGAACGCGCCGCGGATCACGCGTGTCGAGGCCCTGTCGTCCGGCCGCCTGCGCATCACCGTCGAGAATCTCCAGGCGGCCGGTGCGGCGCCCGGCTCCCAGCCGCTCGCCCTGCGCGTCTGGATGTCCCCCGATGAGCTGACGATCGACGAACTCGGGCACGCCAGCTCGCCCTCGTGGACCGACGACTCGCTCGCGCAGCACGACCGGCTGCGCGTCTGGCAGAAAGCGATCGACCTCCAGCCGGTCGCCGCCGGACAGACCAGCCTGACATTCGAAATCGACGTTCCCGAACAGACGGCCAGCGGTCTGCATCGCCTGACCGTCCAGCGCATGCTGCAGACCTTCGACGCCGCCAACCCCGGCGCGATGCGCTGGGTGGCCAACGACGATCCGGGCACGGCGACGATCGAAGCCCAGGCCGGATTCAGCGTGGTCAGCGAGCGCGGCGTGCTGCGCGTCTTCCGCGACGGCCGCGAGGTCGTGGAGATCCCCTACCGCGACGCGGCCGGTGACCCCGAAAGCATCGGCGGCAGCAAGGCCGACCAGATCGCCTTCAGTCTCGACAACCGGCTGATGTTCGTCGCCGGGGACCGCGGCGAGATCCAGGTGCTCGATACGGCGACGCTGTGTCTGGCCGGCCGCATCAGCGTCGGCAGCGCGAACGTCTCGAGCCTTGCCGTCTCGGGCCAGTGGCTCTACGTCGCCGAGGGAGGCCACCGGGAAGCGGGTGGTGGTGCGTATCGCCTGCTGCGCGTCAACATCGACGAGAGCTCGCCCGGATTCCTCGAAGTCCAGCAGGTCGTGCTGCCGGCCGAGCTCGCTGGCGAGAACACGCCGTGTGGCTACATCGATCTGGCGGTGAGCGAAGGCGTGCACAGCTACCTGGCGGTGACCGCCAGCCGCCAGGCCCTCGCCGTCTCCGCCGGGCAGAGCCGGACCGAACCGAGCAAGGTCTTCATCGTCGACCTCGACGCGGCCCGCGAAGGCGGCGGGAGGCTCGACGCGCGCGCGGCGAACGCCTTCCGCGAGGTCGCGATTCCCTTCGGGCAGTTCCAGGGCGCCGAGTTCGTCGCCTCGGCGGGCATTCGCGATGACCGCTTGCGCTTCATGTTCAGCGACGCGCTCGAGCCGGATGCCGGTCTGGCGACGGCGACCGTCGCCGTCGCGCCAGGAGGCGGATTCGCCGGCGAAGCCGAGTTCCGCCGCATCACGATGTCCGGGGCTCGCCCGGGCGCGAGTCGTGTCGACGGCACCTATCAGCTGAACATCCAGCGCGCGCGTTCCCCGGTCTTCGTCACCGCGTCCGACGGCAGCGAGTACGCGCTCGTCGCCGACTACTTCTTCGACTTCCTCGATCCGCTGTTCGCCAGCGAGCCTTCCGGCGCCCAGCGCCAGATGGGCGGCAAGGTCGGCGTGGTCAGGGACCCCTTCGGCTCGCGTCCCGAGTACCTCGGTGCGACATCGCCGATCGTCGGCGCCAACATCTCCCGCCTGCTCGTCGATCGCGACGCCGGAACGCTGTCGGCAGACCTTCGCTACTGGCCGACCACCGGCGACCCACCACCGCCCGCCGGCCTGCTCGTCTGGGATCTCGACGCACTGCTCCGGGCCGCCGAAAGCCACGCCTTGTCGCGTCAGACTTCGACGAACCCCCTGCCCTTCGATCGCGACCCGGACACCGGCGAACTCGTCGTCACTCCCGACAAGTATGACCTCGGCGACGGCCGGACGATCACCTCGGGCTGGGTCGTCGGTCTGGCCGGAAGCCCGCTCAGGACGCCCGAGTCGCTGGCCTTCGCCGATCCGGTCGACACCAGCCGCCTGCTGAGGACCGTCGACCCCGATCCGGGTCGGGCAGTGCCCGAGTTCAACTACGGAGACATCGCCCGGATCGACCTGCGCAAGCTGATCCGCGATCAGTATCCGACGACGCTGGCCAACCTGCGGGATTCCGACCTGCGCTTCAACCCGGCCAACGTCGAAGTCAGCGGCGCGGCCACTCTGCTCAAGGATGCCGGCGGCTTCCTTCTGACTGCGCAGCGCGAGGATGAACTCGCCTCGGTCGCCGCGGCCGTCCGGCCGAGCTACTCGGGACTGCAGTCGGTGGGCAGCGACGAAGGCAAGCGAACGTTCAGCGAGAGCGGGATTCTTTTCCTGGTTCCGACGCTCGACGTCGATCGCCTGCGCAGCGGCCGGACGCTGCCCGGCGGGGACGCCGCGAACATCACGCTCTACCTTGGCGGCTACGACTCGCGCAACCCCGAGAGTCGCCTGGCGCTGAAGCTCAAGGTCGTCGACTACGATCGCGCGGCCGACAGTGCATTCTTCGGCGATCGTCCGCTGGACAACCCCGGCTATCACGAGTTCACCCTCACCGGGACGGTCGGCGGAAACAGCAGCGACGACAACCGGCTGCTCGACGTCGCGCGCGTCGAGCAGCGATTGCGCTACCTCGGTTACGGCTTGGCGACGATCCCGGCGATCGGCGAGATCACCGTCAACGGCGTGCTCGATCGCGGCGAACTCGTCGCCTTGCGGCAGTTCGACCAGATCATCCGCAACCTCGGCGACTACGAGGACACGGTCAGCGAGACGACCACCGACCGGCGCGGCCGGCGGCAGACCGTCACCCGGCCAATGCCGCCGATCACCCTGTCCACCGAGGACGTCAGCTGGCTGAACGCCTACAACGCCCCGCACTGGATGGAGTTCTTTCCGGCGAAGAACGGCCAGCTCAGCGGGTGGGAGAACAAGGCAGGGTCGGGCGCGCCGAGCGGGAGCATGGGAACCAGCTGGGTGCACAACCTGATGCTCGCCGGCCAGTACGCCGCGGCGGCCCAGCAGAGGCCGAATCCGCTCTGGTTCCAGAGTGCCGGTTCGCTCGGCAACCGGCTCGGCATCGGCGTCAATACGAGCTATGTTTCGCAAAGGAATCAGGCGCAGATCGATCCCGACGAGTGGTTGCTCGGCCTCTCGTCGGCGACCAGCCTGGACCTCGCAGGGGTCGCTGCCCGGAACTCGGGCAACGGAACGCCGCAGCAGAAGCTGAAATTCATCCTGCAGGAGCGCGACCGGCTAAGTGCCCAGGCCAACGGCCAGTGGAACTACCAGGTCGCCCAGGACCTTGCCGGCCTGCTCGCCAACCCGAATCGGAAGCCTCTGGCGCGAGACCCCCTGCACAACAGTCAGGGGGTCAACGATCAGACTCAAGCGCTGCGGGACTTCCTCGCGACCTACACGGCGACTCGCGCGGACAGCATCGCCGACAACGGCTCGTGGGACGAAATCGTCACCCGCATCGCGGTCTCCCGGACGCCCGAGGAGCAACGGCTGATCCGGAGGGCCTTGCTCGGCGATGGTTCGAAGCAGGGAGGACTGATCGACGCGTCGAGGATCTACGTCGGCGGCCGCGGCGACCGCAATGGCGGCATCGGCGCAGAACTTTCGGCGGAAACGCTCGGCGCGATGATGGGCAATACATCGGGGGTCGACTACGGCGCCTGGGTGCAGCCGTTGAACAGCGCACTGCGCGACTTCGACATCAACACCCCGACCCGGATGACCGCCTTTCTCGCCAACGTTCGCGCCGAAACCGGGGGGCTCGCCCATCTCTTCGAAGGAGCATACGTCAGCCGCGACGAAGGCAGGACGCAGCAGTACTACGACACGCAGTATGGCAGTCACAGGCTCAACCGGGGGTCCAGTAACCCGCACCGTGGTTCGGATTTCCGCGGCCGGGGGCTGTTGCACCTGACCTTCTACGAGAACTACCGGAACGCGAGCAACGGCCTGAACGAAGTCTACGGCGCAGGACGCTATGACCTGACGACCAATTTCGCAGACGTCACCAATGATCCCTTGACCGCAGCGCGCACAGCCGCCTGGTACTGGAGGCGTGAGCGTGGCGCTACCTGGGATCTGAATACGGCTGTCGACAGTGGGGATTTTGCGCGCACGGTGATCAAGATTCACGGCGCGCGTACGGATCAGATCGCGAGGAGGAGAGAGGCCCTTAATGACTATGTGGAGCCAGTTGCCTACGACCGAAATTCGTATGGGAACATCAGCGCGCTCCTCGGCCTCGTGGGCATACAGGCGCAGAACGCGAGGAACTACAACACCCAGTTCGGCTTGCAGGTTAGCCGGCCGCAGTTACAGCCGATTCTCCCTTCACTCGGAAGACGGCTGGAGTCTGGCGAGTGGATCCCTGGTGACAATGGCGGGGACCGGTATCTGGCAGAGCGCGGCCTCCTTTCTTCTCAATCGAATATCGACACACCAGAGGCACTCATCATGTTCCCCATCGCCATGGACTTCAATGATTATCAGCCTCCGCAGGTCGTTCAGGTTGCGCGGGGGTCTCGGAGGAGTGCCGAAGAGGGGCTCTTTGCCACCGCGGGCGTATGCCATCTCAGCCCCCCGTTAGACCAGATAGAGTTGCTCGGGCGACTGGGTGACGCAGCGTATTCTCTCTCTGCAGTGGCTTATAGCCATATCGTAATCGGCAGGAAGCTGCAAAGCGATGACGACTTCTACCGGATCGGCGAATGGTGGGATGCGAAGGCCGAGATAACGGTGGTGCAGCCACCGCGGCACGGCCAACTGATTGGCGAGAAGCTCATCTATCTTCCGAATGACGGCTTCACCGGAGCCGATCGGCTGACAATCGTCGTCCAAGCGACCAATCCGGACGGATCGGGTGAGAGCTACAGGGTCAAGCTAATCTACCACATCCGCGTTATAGATAAGATCAGGGATGCGTTGCGACCGGTCCTTGACAACGAACGTCTATACGAGAAGGCACACCGGAAATTCTGCGACGGTCTGCCGGAACTCTGGCTGATTCCTCCCGGCCGGTCCGAGGCTCCGGGCTCTGCGGACAATGCGCTCGCGATGATCTCGCCCGGCCTGCCCCGCTTCTCCAACCTGCCCGGCGGTGCCCTGGCTGAATCGCTCGGCAGTGGCCCGAACGCGACGATCACCCTCGACGACGACGCTGCCGGACACGGCTGGTTCTTCGACCCGACGCCTTGGGCGAGCGAAGAGTTCCTGCCGACGAGCGACCCGAACGAGTGGATCGCCCGGCCGGGTTCGGCGGCCGAAGGACGGATCGATCTCGGCACCGTCCTGCTCCACGAGTACGCGCACACGCTCGGCGTCGAGCACAGCTCCGACCCGCATCATTACATGGCCGCCACGCTGCTGCCCGGTGTCCGGCGGACGCTCGGCGAGGACGATCGGCTCCTCCTGCTGCGCCTGGCCGGCTATTTCCCCTCGTCGGGCGAGTTCGTCTTCCCGCCCGGCGGGAACGCTACGGCCGCGCCGGGCGCTCCGCCCTCGCCCGACTTGCCACGCGACGGCGGCGCACAGGCCCCGCTGACCGGAGATGCGAGCCGGCAGCGTGCGACGCGCTCGCGCCGGGTTCCCTACACCGAGCACCTCAGCTCCTCGCGCAGCCTCCGATACGAGACTCTCGCCAGCCCGACTCTCGACGATCCGTCATTTGCCGACGGTCTGCGCGCATGGGAGACGCACGGCGAGGTCAGCTTCGCCGATGGGGCGGCGACCCTCCGCGAATCGGCGCCGGGACACACGCGCCTGAGTCAGGTCTTCGCCGTCGGCGAGAACGAGCGCTACCTTTCGTTCTCGATCGCCGATCTGGCTCTCGGCGAGCAGCCCGGTCGTCCGGACGATGCCTTCGAGGTGGCCCTGATCGACGCCAACACCGGTCGCTCGTTGTTCGGCGACATCGGCCTGACGCACAGCGACGCGGCACTCAACCTCCAGGCTGACGGCTCCGAGTACCGGGCTCCCGAGGTCGGCGTGACGACCCGGAGCGACGGCAGCCGCAGATACCGGATCGACCTCTCGGGTGTCACGGCGGGCACGGTCGTGCACCTCTGCTTCGACCTGATCGGCTTTGGCTCGACCGCAGCCGACGATCGAGAGGCGCACAACAGCCGGGTGACCATCCGCGACCTGCGGCTCGACGACGATTCGCTGCACGCCGTCGACGACCTGGCGCTGACCGCGGAGGACACGCCGGTGCACATCGACGCACTGGCCAACGACCTCGCTGGCCGCGAGGCTGCCCCCGACCTGCTCGTCGTCAGCGGTCCCGACCATGGCTCGGTCAGCGTCGACGGCGGCGGCTTCCGCTACACGCCGGCAGCCGACTGGCACGGCGAAGATAGCTTCCGCTACCGGCTCGCTGCGCACGGCCTCGAGTCGGAGCCGGCCGAAGTCCGCGTTCGCGTCGACCCGGTCAATGACGTGCCGCTGGCTGCCGGCGGCGAGGTTCATGGCCTCGAGGACAAAGCGATCGTCCTCGACCTGCCCGCGCTGGGCAGCGATGCCGACGCCGATCCGCTCTCGCTGATCGTCGATGAGCCGCCTGCGCACGGCACCCTGCAGCGCGACGCCACGGCCAGGTGGACTTACACGCCGGACGGCGACTGGAGCGGCGAGGACAGCGTCAGCTACCACTTCACCGACGGCCTGGCGCGGTCGGAGTCGGCGACGCTGCGCCTGCAGCTGGGACCGGTGGCCGACGCGCCGCGGCTCGCATTGAGCGGCGCGCTCGATACGCCGCACAAGATGTTCCGCACCGGCTGGGAGGACTGCCCGAACCCGGACCTCGGCCCGACGCTGCTCGAGCGATCCAGCTACGACGGCTGGTCGGTGGTCAGCGCCCCGACGGCCGGCGCAGATCCAGGACCCGGCTTCGTGTTGTGGAGTTCGGGAGATCGGTTCGGCGCCGGCACGACCTCGCTCCGGCTCCGGGCAGCTCCCGGCAACGGCAAGCACTGGCTCGCACTCGGCGGCGAGGTGGCGGCAGGCACACCAGCGATCGAGCGCACGTTCGACACGGTCGCCGGCGCGCGTTACACGTTGTCGTTCGACGTCGCCGCGCTGGTGGGCTCAGCGGCCGGCTCGACGGCGATTCACGTTCGGGTGGACGGCTGCGACATCGCTGGCGAGGAAACGGGTATCGGCGAACTCGGCTCTGGCGGAGGTGCGAACCCCGACAATTCACTGGCCTGGCAATCGCGGCGTTTCGTCTTCGTCGGCGCCGGCGATTCTCAGACGCTGCGCATCGAATCCGCGGCCGAGCCGCCCGAAGCTGGCGGCCCCGGGACGATGATCGACGACATCGTGCTCGAAGAGTCGTTGCCCGTTGCCGGCATGACCGGGCGGACGATCCGCCTGCCGCTGATCGATGCCGCGCTGCGCGACCGCGACGGTTCGGAAGTGCTCAGCGTCACGCTGACCGGGCTTCCGCCAGATGCGCGCATCGACGATGGCGATCATTCAGTCACCGTGACTGCGCCTGGAGAGGCGATCGCGCTGACCGGCTGGATGCTCGACCGGGTCTCGCTGACCCCTCCCCCCGATACCTTCGGTCCCCTCCGGCTCGACCTCGTCGCGACGGCAACCGAAAGGGGCAACGGGGCGCAGGCCTCGACTCGCGCGACGATGACCATCGAAGTCCCGGAGCCGGTTCCGGCGGCCGGCATCTTCAGGGTCGGCGGCACGCCGGGCGAGTCGACGGCGCTGGTCGTCGACTGGCTCTCGCGCGAGGCCGGCTTCGACAACGAGATCGGCGTCTTCCGCGTCGACGACGCGAGCGGGAGGATCGGCGGGCTCGCTCCCGGAGACGCCGGCTACGCGGCCGCGGCACTGTCGTCCGAGCGGGCGGTCGCGCTACTGCCGAGCGGCTCGGGCGGCGGGGCCAGGGGCGTGACGGATCTTCCCGCGGGGGCCTGGGTTGGCTTCTATCTCGTCCAGGACACGACGACCAGCGAGTGGCGCACGACGAACGCGACGAACCGCGAAGGCGCCGGCCTGCTGGCCTTCTTCTCGGTCGCCGCGGCCAACCCCGACCATTTCGACCATCTGCGCATCGAGCGGAAGAGCGACGGTCGCCTCGGCCTGGCCTGGGAAGACCTCGCCTACGGCGGCGACCGCGACTACAACGATGCCGTGCTCGCGGCCAGCGGACTGCTCACTCCGGCTCTGCCCTCGGCCACCGTCCCGGCGAAGGCGGCGGCGAGCAGGACCGGCAGCGACACGGCGGTCAGGGCCGTCCGGATCGACTGGAGCGGTGGTCAGCCGGCGTGCTTTGCCGACCCGCGGCTCGAGCCGAACGGCTGGCTCGTCGACTTCGTCGGCGGCGCGTCGGCAACGACGCCGGTCGCCGCGCCGGACGGGCCGTGCATCCGCCTGGCCAGTTGAAGACGCGCCCGGCCACCCTCGTGCAGCCGCGCGTGGTCATCGCGCTCGCCCGCGCCCGTGTTTCACGCGGTCACGCGGCAGCGGCAACGTCCGGCGAGCGTCCTCGACAAGCCGGAACCCGCGCGTTATCCTCGTGGCAGTCAACACCACGGGCCTGGGCGGGAGCGGCGCAAGCCGCGTGACGCCGCCGTCAGGCGAATCATCGGGAGCGTCTGATGAACCTGATTATCGAATTCGGGATGGTCGTCGTCATCCTTTTCGCGCTGCTCGCGCTGGTCTTCTTCATGGTCATCCTGGCCCGGAAGTACCCTTTGGGCCGCGACTCCGGCCAGGAAAGGATGTCGACCTCGACCCGGCTGGTCATCGCCCTCTACCTCGGCGTTCTCTCGATCGCCAGCTGCGTGGCGATCGCCGTACTCTGGTCCGCCGAAGCGCAGCTCACGCCCGAACCGAGGCCGAAGCCCGCGTGCAAGGGGGAATCCCCGCAATTGGCCGGGCTCCATCCGAGCCGCGTGGCCGTCGGAACCGTTCCCGCGCCGGTTCTGCTCGTCGGCTGCAACTTCCCCGCTGACACGCTGATCAAGCTCAACGGCGCGAGCCGTCCAGGTCAGCTTCTCGACCAGCAGCACCTTCGGGTCGAACTCAACCGTGGCGATGTCTCTTCGGGCGGGACGATCGTCGTCACGGCATCGACGAAGGCCGGCGACTTCGGCTCGGACTACCTCGACGTCGTTCAGCCGCAGAACTCGGTCAGCCTGTTCGGCTGGGGGCCCTGGTCGATCGGCAACGAGTTGCGCCTGCTGCTGCTCGTCCTTCTCTCGGGCTGCTTCGGCTCGTGCGTCTATGCGCTCAAGTCTATGGCCGACTACCGTGGCCAGCGGACGCTCTACGCGTCGTGGGACCTCTACTACTGGATTCAGCCGATCGAAGGCGCCGGGCTGGCCTTCCTGATGTACCTGGTCATTCGCGGCGGCTTCCTGGCCGGCGGCGGCAGCGATCTGCAATCCGCCAACCTCTTCGGCATCTGCGCGATCACCGCGCTTTCCGGCGCGTTTTCGGACGTCGCCTTCCTGAAGCTGCGCGAGATCTTCCAGGCCTGGTTCAAGCCGCAGGACGATCGCGGCGGCAAGATGGTTTCGCTGAGGATCACCACGACCAGCCTCGACCCGGCGACCGTCGGCGTCCCGTACGTCGCGGAGCTCAAAGCCGACGGCGGCAGCAGCTCGCTGCAGTGGGCGGTGACCCCTGCCCTGCCCTCGGGACTGACGCTCGACCCGGCCAGCGGGCAGATCGGCGGCACACCGACGGCTGCCACGAAGGCGACGCTCAAGTTCACGGTGACCGATACCGGGTCGCCGGGTAGCCCGTCGGCGAGCCAGGAGATCGAGATCGAAGTCACCGTCGCTCCCCTGGCGATCAGCACCGCGAGCCTGCCGGATGGAGTCGTCGGTAGCGAATACTCGGCTCAGCTCGAAGCCGAGGGTGGCGAAGGAGCGCGAACCTGGTCGATCACCCCGAACCTGCCCGCAGGTCTGGCGCTCGATCCAGCGACCGGGCGGATCAGCGGCACGCCGACGGCGGTCGCCGAACTGACGCTGAAGTGCACCGTCAGCGATTCAGGAACACCCGTCGCGCGGAGCGCCGAGCGGGAAATCGAGCTGAACCTCTCCGCCTAAAAAAAGGGGACAGACCACGTTTTCCTGGCTGCGCTTTCCTTCATGTCCGCCGTCAAGCACGAGTCGACACGACGAGACAGGGCGAAAGAACGCAAAAACCGTGGTCTGTCCCCATTTTTCCCATTTTTCCCAAGTGACTGGCGGTCAGCGTCCAGCGGAAGGGGTTTCTTTCAATCGCGAGCGAATAGCCGCGACAAACGCGAGCAGGTCAGTGAGGCGATCGGTTACCAGTTCCGCGACGATTGCCGGCTTCAGATGCTGGTAACCATGGACGACGACGTTCCGGAAGCCGATCATGCGCTGGATGACGATCGACAGTTCCGGTTTGAGCCAGCCATGCGCGCAGAGCAACGCGAACAGGTCGCGGTTGCTCTCCGGTTCCCCGAGACGGCTGGCGGATACGATGTGCGAGGCGACATCCTGCGCGGCCTGGATGGCGATCTGGAGCGTGTGCGCGGCGAAGCGCTCCTCGCGGATGTCCACCACGATGCGTTCCGGCTGACAGAGATCGCGCAGTTCGCGGACACAGGTCTCGATGAAGGCGAGCTTCTTTTCGAGGAGTTCGGTGTCGGTCACTCGATCAGCCCCCCGTTGGCTGCCGGTACTGCCGCAGGTAAGGCAGGAGGTCGAAATACTCGTTGCGCGCGCGCACCTCAAAACGGATTCGCTGCGAACGATCTCGTTCGCAGACCAGCACGCCGTCGCGCAGGACGCGATGGATCAGATCGACCGGGGCACGGTTGAGGACGACGAGATCGACGCGGTGGCCGATCGCTGCCTCGAGGTCCGCGGCCAGGTCGAGGCCCATCCCGGCCAGAGTCTCCGGAGGATCGGCGGCGTAGAGGACACCGACGTCGACGTCGCTGCTCGCCGCAGCCGTGCCGCGAGCCTGGCTGCCGAAGAGATAGACACATACGACCTCTCCATACCGGCTGGCGAAGAACCGGCGCAAAGACTCGATCAGTGCAGCTGGCGGCATCGTAGGAGGCAGGAGGAGGACGAGCATCGGCGGGAGGAAACCGAGCCGAGTATAGATGCCCGTTGCAGGCACGGTCAATTTTAAAAAAACGTGGTCTGTCCCCATTTTCCCCGGGCGAAAGAACGCAAAAAACGTGGTCTGTCCCCATTTTCTCCTTTTCTCTTTTCTCCTCTTCTTTGAAGGAGGTTGCCGTTGCCGACTGCGTTACGCGTGATGCGTGCCGACATCACGACTCTGGCTGTCGAGGCGATCGTCAATGCGGCGAACTCGTCGCTGCTCGGCGGTGGTGGGGTCGATGGGGCGATCCACCGCGCGGCCGGGCCGGAGCTGCTCCGCGAATGTCGCCTTCTCGGCGGTTGTCCGACCGGCGGCGCGCGCCTGACGAAAGGCTATCGCCTGCCCGCGCGCTACGTGATCCACGCCGTCGGGCCGGTCTGGCGCGGCGGCGGCAGTGGCGAGGCCGAACTCCTGGCCGCGTGCTACCGCAACTCGATCGCGCTCGCCGAGGCGCACGGCGTTTCGACTCTGGCCTTTCCGGGCATCAGCACGGGAATCTTCGGCTATCCTGTGGAAGAAGCCGCGCGAGTCGCGATTTCCGCCGTTCGATCGGCGACGGCCGACTCGCAGACGCTGCGCGAAGTGATCTTCTGCTGCTTCTCGGCCGGCGATCTGCGCGTCTACGAGACGCTGCTCGCCGGGTCCGCGGACTGATTCAGCAGCTGGCCCCGGGTGGGCAGCTGGCCACGGCGGCCGGCGCCGGCGTCATTGGACGGCCTTCGCCGGCCCAACCGCGAATCCCTTCGCTGACGTTGTAGACCTTCTGATAGTCGCCCTGCTCGGCGAGGATCCGGCTTGCCGCGCGCGTCCGGTTGCCGCTGCGGCAGATGACGATCACCGGCTGATTCGCCGGGGCGACGCCGCCCATCTTCTGCAACCAGGCCGGCGCATCGGCTCGTCCGCGTTCGTCGAAAAGCGTGATCAGCCGGCTTCCGGGGACGACGCCGGTCTGCTTCCATTCGGCTTCGGTGCGGATATCGACGAGGGGAACTCCGGCGGCGAGCAGGCGCGCCAGTTCGGCGTTGCCGATGTCGACGACTTCGGCGCGCAGCGCAGCGGCGAACAACAGGGCGAACAGCGGAACGAGCAACCGGGCGATCATCGGTCGGGACTCCCACGGCGAAGAAGACGCGATCTTACACCGCCCCTCAGCCGATGGACACGCACGAAGCGCAGCCGCCGCCGGCAAACTCGGCGGCGCATGTCGGAAGAATACGCCGCGGATCTTCTCACCCCGCCGATCGCGCGCTAGTATGCCGTACTCCTGGGGACAGCGCCCGCGCCCCGGACTCGTTACGAAGAAAGGAGACCTTCGTCTTGAAGCCCACCGATATCGGCGCGCCCGACTACTTCCACAAGGTCGTCGACTGCCAGTGGGCGTGTCCGGCGCACACGCCCGTTCCCGAGTACATCCGCCTGATCGCCGCCGGCCGCTACAGCGACGCGTACATGGTCAACTGGGTGTCGAATGTCTTCCCCGGGATCCTCGGGCGAACCTGCGACCGGCCGTGCGAACCGGCGTGCCGGCGCAGCCGCGTCGAGGACGAGACGCCCGACGGGCGCGAGCGCAGGGAACCGGTGGCCATCTGCCGGCTGAAGCGCGTCGCCGCCGACTACAAGCAGGACGTGCGCGGGCGGATGCCGAAGCCGGCGGCGCAGAAGAACGGGCGGCGGATCGCCTGCGTCGGCGCCGGGCCGGCATCGCTGACCGTCGCGCGCGACCTCGCGCCGCTCGGCTACGAAGTGGTCGTCTACGACGGCGACAGGCTCGCGGGCGGAATGATGCGCACGCAGATCCCGAAGTTCCGTCTGCCCGAACAGGTCATCGACGAGGAGACGGGTTACATCCTCGACCTCGGCGTCGACTTCCGCGGCGGACAGTACGTGCGCTCGCTGCGCGAACTGCTCGCCGAGGGCTACGACGCGGTCTTCGTCGGCTGCGGCGCGCCGCGCGGTCAGGACCTCGACATCCCTGGCCGCAAGGAGGCCGCGAAGTCGATCCACCTGGGTATCGACTGGCTGGCCAACGTCGCCTTCGGGCACGTCAAGTCGATCGGCAAGCGGGTGATCGTCCTCGGGGGCGGCAACACGGCGATGGACTGCTGCCGCTCGGCGCGGCGGCTCGGTGGGCAGGACGTCAAGGTCATCGTCCGCTCGACCTTCGAGCAGATGAAGGCCAGCGCGTGGGAGAAGGAGGACGCGATGCACGAGGGCATCCCGATCCTCAACAACCTCGTGCCCAAGGCTTTTACGCACAACAGCGGCCGGCTCACCGGGGTGACCTTCGAGAAGGTCCGCTCGATCTACGACGAGCGCGGGCGGCGGACGCTGGTTCCCTCGGGCGAGCCGCCGATCCATTACCCGTGCGACGAGGTGCTCGTCGCCGTCGGCCAGGAGAACGCCTTCCCGTGGATCGAGCGCGATCTCGGCATCGAGTTCGACAAATGGGGGCTGCCCAAGCTCGACGAGCGGACGATGCAGTCGACGCTGCCCAACGTCTTCTTCGGCGGCGACGCGGCGTTCGGCCCGAAGAACATCATCTGGGCAGTCGCCCATGGCCACGAGGCCGCCGTGTCGATCGACCGGATGCTCAACGGCGAGGACATGGCCGCGCGTCCGGCACCGGCGACGAGTCTCGTCTCGCAGAAGATGGGCATCCACGCCTGGCGTTACGACAACGCGGTCTCGGTCGACCGCCGCCTGCGCGTGCCGCTGCGCGACCTCAACGCCGCGCTGAAGAACATCCGCGTCGAGGTCGAGCTCGGTTTCGACCCGCAGCTCGCCTTCAAGGAAGCGCAGCGCTGCCTGAACTGCGACGTGCAGACGGTGTTCGCCGGGAAGCTGTGCATCGAGTGCGACGCGTGCATGGACATCTGCCCGATGGACTGCATCAGCTTCACGAGCAATGGCGAAGAAGAGGAACTGCGCCCGCGCCTGCGCGCCCCGGCGCTGAACACGAGCCAGGACCTCTACGTCTCGGACACGCTGAAGACCGGCCGGGTGATGGTCAAGGACGAGGACGTCTGCCTGCACTGCGGCCTTTGTGCCGAACGCTGCCCGACCGGCGCCTGGGACATGCAGAAGTTCCTGCTGGTCATGACCCACGCCGGACCGGCGTGCCGCGACGCCGTCGCGACGCCCGCGCAGGCCGCCGCCTGAGAGAGGAGGACGCATGCAGAAGATCGAGGCAGTCAACGATTTCGTCATCAAGTTCGCGAACATCAACGGCTCGGGGTCGGCGTCGGCCAACGAACTCCTCGCCCGGGCGATCCTGCGCATGGGCGTTCCGGTCTCGCCGCGGAACATCTTTCCGTCGAACATCCAGGGGCTGCCGACCTGGTTCGAGGTGCGCGTCACCGAGCACGGCTACCTCGGCCGGCGCGGCGGCGTCGACCTGATGGTGGCGATGAACCCGCAGAGCTGGGACCAGGACGTCCGCGAGATCGACCCCGGTGGCTACCTGTTCTACGACAGCTCGAAGCCGCTGCCGCGCTCGAAGTTCCGCGACGACATCCACCTGCTGGCGATGCCGCTGACCGAGATCTGCAACGAGACGTACAGCGACGCGCGCGAACGGCAGCTGTTCAGGAACATCATCTACGTCGGCGCGCTCGCCTGGCTGCTCGACGTCGATCCGGCGGAGATCGAGAAGCTCTTCGGCGAGCAGTTTCGCGGCAAGGAGAAGCTGCTCGACTCGAACATCCAGGCGCTGGCGCTCGGCCGCGAGTACGCGCGCGAGCACCTCAAGCCGATCGCGCTGAAGGTCGAACGCCGCGACCGCGTCGGCGAGCGGATTTTCGTCGACGGCAACAGCGCCGCGGCGCTCGGCTGCATCTACGGCGGCGCGATGGTCTGCGCCTGGTATCCGATCACCCCGTCGTCTTCGGTCGCCGAAGCCTTCGAGCGCTACGCGCAGAAGCTGCGCATCGACCCGGCGACCGGCGCGCGACGCTACACGATCGTCCAGGCCGAGGACGAACTCGCCTCGATCGGCATGGTCATCGGCGCCGGCTGGAACGGCGCGCGAGCGTTCACCGCGACCTCCGGGCCGGGGATCTCGCTGATGTCCGAATTCATCGGGCTCGCCTACTTCGCCGAGATCCCGGCGGTGCTGATCAACGTCCAGCGCGGCGGGCCGTCGACGGGAATGCCGACGCGCACGCAGCAGGCCGACCTGATCGCCTGCGCCTACGCGTCGCACGGCGACACGCGGCATGTCCTCCTGTTCCCCGAGGATCCCTACGAGTGCTTCGAGATGTCGGCGCAGGCGCTCGACCTCGCCGAACGCCTGCAGACGCCGGTGTTCGTGATGACCGACCTCGACATCGGCATGAACCAGCGGCTGTGCCGGCCTTTCGCCTGGGACGACAGCCGCGAGTACGACCGCGGCAAGGTGATGACCCGCGAGGCGCTCGACTCCGGCGCCGACTTCGGCCGCTACCTCGACGTCGACGGCGACGGCATCCCCTATCGCACCTACCCGGGTACGCATCCGACGAAAGGCGGCTACTTCACCCGCGGGACGACCAAGAACGCCTACGCCGTGTACTCCGAAGCCGGCGCCGACTACGTGTACAACGTGCAGCGCCTGAAGAAGAAATTCGAGACGGCGAAGTCGCTCGTGCCGCTGCCGGTGCTCACCGCCGCACGGTACCCGGCGCGCTTCGCGGCGATCTTCTACGGGTCGACGAGCCCGGCGATGCACGAGGCGCTCGACGCACTCGCCGACCAGGGGATCTACATCAACGCGCTGCGCGTCTGCGCGTTCCCGTTCCAGGACGAGATCGCCGAGTTCGTCGCCGCGCACTCGAAGGTTTTCGTGCTCGAGCAGAACTGCGACGGGCAACTGGCGACGATGCTGGTCAATGAAGCCGGAGTCAACCCGGCGAGCCTGATTTCGATCCGCCACTACGACGGCACCCCGATCACCGCCCGCTTCATCACCCAGGAAATCGCCGAGCGCGTCTCACGGCTCAACGTGCGCCCGCTCAGAGAGGACATGGTCGCCTGAGATGACCTACATCGCCAAACCCCGACTGCACCACCCGACCCTGGCCAAGAACCGCGTCGGCTATACGCGCCGCGACTACGAAGGCAAGATCTCGACGCTCTGCGCCGGCTGCGGCCACGATTCGATCTCGGCGGCGATCATCCAGGCGTGCTGGGAACTCGACGTCGAGCCGCATCGCGTCGCCAAGCTCTCGGGGATCGGCTGCTCGTCGAAGACGCCCGACTACTTCCTCGGCAACTCGCACGGCTTCAACACCGTGCACGGGCGAATGCCCTCGGTGCTCACCGGCGCGTACCTGGCCAACCGCGAGCTGATCTACCTCGGCGTCTCGGGCGACGGCGACTCGGCGTCGATCGGCCTCGGCCAGTTCGCCCACGTCATGCGCCGCGGCGTCAACATGACCTATCTCGTCGAGAACAACGGCGTCTATGGCCTGACCAAGGGCCAGTTCTCGGCGACCGCCGACAAGGGATCGAAGTCCAAGAAGGGGCAGGTCAACGCCGACGCGCCGATCGACCTGGTCAGCCTCGCGCTGGTCATGGGCGCGACCTTCGTCGCGCGCGGCTTCTCGGGCGACAAGGCGCAGCTCGTGCCGCTGCTCCGCGCGGCGATCGCCCACCAGGGCGCCGCGGTGATCGACATCCTCTCGCCGTGCATCGCCTTCAACAACCATGCCGGCAGCACCAAGAGTTACGACTACGTCCGCGCGCACAACGAGGCGGTCAACCGCCTCGACTTCCTGACCCCGCGCGACGAGATCACCGCCGAGTACGGCGAGGGCCAGTTGATCGAGGTGCGCCAGCACGACGGCTCGATCGTCCGGCTGCGCAAGCTGCACGCCGACTACGACCCGACCGACCGGATCCGCGCGATGGCCTACGTCCAGGAGCACGCGCGGCTCGGCGAACTGGTCACCGGGCTGCTCTATGTCGATCCCGAAGCCTGCGACCTGCACGCGCAGATGAACACCGTCGAGGCGCCGCTGAACCGTCTCGGCGCCGCCGAACTGTGCCCCGGGTCGGCGGCACTCGAGAAGATCAACGCCGCGCTGCGCTGACCGTCGTGCTGGCCGCTGCGCCGCTGCCGCGCAAGCGGCCGGCAGCGCGTACCGGCCCGGGGTGATCGCCCGTATAATCGCGCATCCGTTTCCCGACCCGCGCGATCGTGCCCGACCGTCTCGCCGTACTTGCCCAGTACCTGCTGCCCAAGCTCGCGCTGACCACCGTCGCCGGAAAGTTCGCGGACAGCGAAGCCGGGGCGCTGACCACTGCGGCGATCCGCTGGTTCGTTCGCCGCTACGGCGTCGACCTCGCCGAAGCGGTCGATCCCGACCCGGCGAGCTACCGGACGTTCAACGAATTCTTCACCCGCCCGCTGCGCGCCGGCGCGCGCCCGCTCGCCGACAGCGACTTCGTCTGCCCGGTCGATGGCGCGATCAGCCAGTTCGGGCCGATCGAGATCGACCAGATCTTCCAGGCCAAGGGGCACCGCTACTCGACGACCGCGCTCGTCGGCGGCGACGCGGAACTCGCCGATCGCTTCGTCGACGGCGACTTCGCGACGCTCTACCTGAGTCCGCGCGACTACCACCGGATCCACATGCCGGCCAGCGGCCGTCTGCGGCGCATGATCCACGTGCCCGGAGCGCTCTTCTCGGTCAACCCGGTGACGGCGCGCGGCGTTCCCGACCTCTTCGCGCGCAACGAGCGCGTCGTCTGCGTCTTCGAAGGCGACTGCGGCTGCTTCGTCCTGGTTCTCGTCGGCGCGACGATCGTCGGCAGCATGGCCACCGTCTGGCACGGAACGATCAACCCGCCGCGCCGCGGCGAGATTCGCGAATGGCGCTACGACGAGCGGCCCGTGCTCCTCGAACGTGGCGACGAGATGGGCCGCTTCCAGCTCGGCTCGACGGTCGTCCTGCTCTTCCCGAAACGGACGATCGCCTTCAACCCCGACTGGTCGCCGGAGCGCCCGATCCGCATGGGCGAAGCGATGGGCAGGCGTATCGGCTGAACCGCCGCCCGGCGGGAACGCTCAGCCGCCGATCACCGCGAGCGGATCGCGATGATCGTAGCCGAGGGCCTCGGCGACCTCGCGGCAGGTGACCTGACCGTACGCGACGTTCAGACCGTTGCGCAGGTGCGCGTCCTCGTGCAACGCCTGCCGCCAGCCCTGGTCGGCGATCTGCAGAGCGAAGGGCAGTGTCGCGTTGTTCAGCGCGTAGGTCGAGGTTCGCGGAACGCTGCCGGGCATGTTCGCCACACAGTAATGGACGACGTGGCCGACGAGATAGGTCGGGTCGGTGTGCGTCGTCGCGTGCGCCGTCTCGCTGCACCCGCCCTGGTCGATGGCCACGTCGACGATCACCGAGCCCGGCTTCATCGCCTCGACCATCTGCCGGGTGATCAGTTTCGGCGCCGCCGCGCCGGGGATCAGCACGCCGCCGATGACCAGGTCGGCGCGCAGCACGTGATGCTCGACGTTGTCGCGGTTCGAATAGACCGTGATCACCCGCGCGCCGAACTGCGCCTCGATCCGTCGCAGAACGTCGAGGCTGCGATCGATGATCACCACCTGGGCGCCGCTGCCGGCGGCCATCTGCGCGGCGTTCGTGCCCACGACCCCGCCGCCGAGAATGACGATCTTCGCCGGCGGCACGCCGGCGACTCCGCCGAGCAGGATGCCCATTCCACCGTGCGCCTTTTCCAGGCAGTGCGCACCGGCCTGCACCGACAGCCGGCCGGCGACTTCCGACATCGGCGCGAGCAGCGGCAATCCGCCGCCCGGCTGGGTGACCGTCTCGTAGGCGATGCACACCGCGCCGCTGCGCACGAGGTCGGCGCACTGTTCGGGGTCGGGCGCGAGATGCAGGTAGGTGTACAGGACCTGCCCCTCGCGCAGCATCGCCCGCTCGCCGGCCTGTGGCTCCTTGACCTTGACGATCATCTCCGCCGTCGCAAAAATCTCCTCGGCGCTCCCGACGATGATCGCTCCGGCCTTCTCATAGACCTCGTCGGTCGCGCCGATACCCCGCCCGGCGCCGGCTTCGACGCTCACCCGATGGCCGTGGGCGACCATCTCGCGGACCGACGACGGAGTCAGTCCGACGCGGTATTCATGGTTCTTGATCTCCCTGGGTACGCCGACGTGCATTGCGGTCTCCTTCGAGCGTTGATCGGGGTGCCTATCTTAGGCGATTTGCGGGGCTCGTGCGCTGTGGCCTGTGACCGGCGGCCACTACCGACAGTCACTTTTCGTTTATACTCGAGCGCAACTGACGCAACCCGGCTCATTCGAGCCGTCAGCAGGCTGGGCGAAGAATCAGCGGGCTGCGCCGGACGACCCAACCGGTCCTCTGCCCGGCCGCTTCGCGTGGCAGCAAGGCCCAGGTACGATTCGCCTCCGTCTTTTGCCCTTGGGAGGGGCACAAGCATGAGTCTCGACCAGGATCGTCCCCTCGACGACGGCCCGCGTCCGCCCGGCGGAAACCCTGGCCTGTCGTCCGCCGGCGCCGCGATTGCCGCGGACCTCGCCAGCTTCCGGCCGGACATGCTGCGCTTCGCGCTGCTCCATTTGCGCGAGGTGGCGATGGCCGAAGACGCCGTCCAGGAAGCGACGCTCGCCGCGCTGCAGGGGGCCGAGCGCTTCGCTGGCAGAGCGAGCCTCAAGACCTGGGTGTTCTCGATCCTGCGCAACAAGATCATCGACCTGATCCGGCAAAGGGTGCGCGAACCGGTTTTCGAGGAGCCCGAAGAGGAAATCGGCGAGGCCGAGTTCGACGAGCTCTATGCCGGCAACGGCCACTGGCTCGACGAAAGGCGTCCGAGCGACTGGGGCGATCCTGAAAGAGCCCTTGAAAACAAGCGCTTCTGGCTCGTCTTCGAGGCCTGCCTCGAACACCTTCCGGCAGCCAGTGCGCGTGTCTTCATGATGCGCGAGCTGCTCGGGCTGAGCACGGCCGAGATTTGCGCCGAGCTGTCGATGACCAGCTCGAACTGCTGGGTCGTCCTGCATCGGGCGCGGATGGCGCTGCGCCTGTGCCTCGACCGTCAATGGTTCGCCGGAGGGCGAGACGAATGATGAACTGCAAGCGCGCGGCCCGACTGATGTCCGACGAGCTCGACCGCGACCTCTCCGGCGGCGAGCGCTTCGGCCTTCGCCTGCACCTGCTGCTCTGCGCCGGCTGTCGCACCTACCGCCGGCAGATGGCCTTCCTGCGTCAAGCCTGCGGCCGGCTTGCCCCGGGTGGCGACGGCGCCGGCCGGCCGCCCGCTTCTCCTCCGCGGTCGGCCCACAGCGGCAACTGAGAGGTTGCGAACAAATCGTCACGAGCAGGCCGATATGCCAGGCGCGAGCGAGCGAACGACGAGACATATCAGATAGATAGGCGAGGGCGAAGGCGGGGTTTCGCGCAGCACGCTGCGCGCCGCCGTAGCCGGCCGGCTGTGCAAAGCCGGCCGTGGAGTGCGCGAGTGAGCAACGCCGCAGATTGGCCGCGCAGTAGATTTACTCACAACCTCTGAGCCAACCCCCGGCGGCGGCGACTGGCCCCGTATGCGCTCAGCCGCCGACGACCCCACCGTCGACGCGGCGGATGACCACGGTCGCCGAGCGCGGCCGGCCGCCGGTCACCTCCGGAAACTGGTTCGCCGGCCACGCCGACCCGCCGAGCGGCCGCGCCGGATCGGAACGGCTGCCGGGCAGCTCCCCGGGGTGCTGGACATTGACGAACACGTTGCGACCGTCGGGCGTTCCGGTCAGCCCGGTCATCTCGCAGCCCCTCGGACCGGTCAGGAAGCGCCTGATCCGGCGGCTCGTGACGTCGGCGACGAGCACCTGGTTGTTGCCGATCCGCGCGTAGTCTCCGCCGTCGCCCGAACTCGACGGTGCGTCGGTCTGGATCCACAACCGGCCGTCGCGGTCGAACCAGAGTCCGTCGGGGCTGCCGAAAGCGTCGCCGCGGATGTTGCCGCGCTGCTTCGGATCGGCGTGCCCGGGGTCGCCGCAGAGCACGAAAACGTCCCACGAGAAGGCCATCGCCGCGGCGTCGCCGCCGTCCTCGCGCCAGCGGACGATGTGTCCGAAGACGTTGCCCGGCCGCGGATTGGCAGCGTCGGTATCGACCCGCTGGCGGTTGTGGGTCAGGCTGCAATAGACCTCGCCGCTCTGCGGATGGACGGCGATCCACTCCGGACGATCCATCTTCGTCGCGCCGACATGGTCGGCGGCCAGCCGAGCGTGGATCAGGACCTCCGCCTGGCTGGCGAAGCCGTTTGCCGCATCGAGACCGTTCTCGCCGTGGCGCAGCGCGACCCAGCGACCGTGCCCACCGGCCGCGAAACGCGCCACGTAGAGCGTACCGTCCTCGAGCAGGCGACCGTCTGCGGGTCGCCTGGCCGCAGAGCGTCGCTGCCGGGCATCGAAGCGCTCGCGCGAGACGTACTTGTAAATGTACTCGAAGGCCTCGTCGTCGCCCATATACACGACCACTCGGCCGTCGCGCGCCAGCCGCACCGTCGCCCCTTCGTGCTTGAAGCGGCCGAGCGCCGTATGCTTGACTGGCATCTTCCCGGGATTCCAGGGGTCGATTTCGATCACCCAGCCGAAGCGGTTGGGCTCGTTCGGCTCGCCGGCGACGGCGAAGCGCGGATCGTGCTCGTGCCACCGGTACACCGCCCGCTCGCGGATGCCGTAACGCCGCTGCCCGGCCGTTGGCCGCTCGCTGCCCAGGAAGTAGACGTTGAAGTTCTCCTCGCAGCTCAGGTAGGTTCCCCACGGCGTCACGCCCATCGCGCAGTTGGCCAGCGTGCCGAGGACGCGCTCGCCGCGCGGATCCTCGTGCGTGCGCAGCAACTCGTCGCCGGCGGCCGGACCGTCGATGTGCAGAGGCGTGCGGGCGGTGATCCGCCGCGCATACGGCGACGGACGGACGACCCGCCAGCGGGCCTCGCGCCCCTCTCCCGTCAGGTCGATCTCGACGATCGACACGCCGTGTGCGCATTGCGACTTCAGCGTCTTCTCGGCTGTCCACCCGGCGCGGCCGTCGGGGTGCAGCAGACCCTCGTCGGTGTATTCATGGTTCACGCAGAGCAGGCCATGGCTCGACGAAGCCCGGCCGCGCTCGACGAACGGGAAGAAATGCATCCCGTCGTGATGCATCCCCGCCTGCTCGGCCTGCTCGGCGGCGCTGTTCGACGCGTCGGCGCGGAACACCGGGCCGTCCGAGACCGGGTCGCCCCAGGCGTAGAGCAGTTCAAGCGAATAGCCCTCGGGAACATGGACGAGGTCGTCGGTCGACGCGGCAACCGCCTCGAAAGTCGCCGCGAAACCCGCGGGTAGCCGCTCCTTCCCCGCCGCCCGCGCGGGCAGACCGAGGAACGGCAGCACGCCCCCGGCGAGCCCCATCTGGAGCAACCGCCGCCGCGTCAGGCCGCCGCGCGGGATCGGCACGAGCAGGTCGTTGAGGTGCCGATTGCCGCTCTCGTTGACCGGAGAGGCGTCAGTTCCGCGAGGTTCTTCGTCCATCGATGGCCACTGTCCAAGAGATGCCCAAGGTCGCGGCGGGTCCGCGAATGCTCATTCGAATGACGCTCCCCGCTGCCTCGCGCCGCGCTCGTCGATCGGTCGAAGCGGCGGGACTCCTCCGCCAAGGCCCGGTTCGGGTGTCGACAAATTTTACATCGAGACCCATCGAGGAATTCGTCGATATCATTAAATTAATTATATAGCTGTTTGGCACGCCGTTTGCTTGAGGTTCCGAGGTTTGCTTTCCTCGAATCGAGCATTGTGAGCAGAAAAGATCAATTCATATGAGAAGGAGTACCGACATGTTGCGTGTTCCCTTTAGAAGACTCGCGGTCAGCTCGGCGATCCTCTGCGCGCTTTCTGCCTCGGCGGTCCATGCGGGCGCGGTCCACGACGCCAACCTTTTCACAAACACCGCGAACCTCCAGAACGACGGTTCGACCGGTGCAGTGAACATCGGCTTTTCTGCCAACTTTTTCGGTAGCACCTACACGCAGCTGTACGTAAACGAAAACGGCAACGTCAGCTTCTTGGGGCCGCTGTCGACGTGGTCGCCTTTCAGTCTACTCACCACCTCGATCCCAATGATCGCTCCGTTTTTTGCCGACGTCGATACGAGCAACGCGGCATCCGCCGGGGTGACCTACGGGAGCGGCACGGTGAACGGACGTAACGTCTTTGGCGTGAACTGGGTTTCTACCGACGGGACCACGGGGGTTGGCTACTGGAACTCCAAAGTCGACAAGCGCAACAAGTTCCAGTTGATCCTCACCGACCGCTCCGACGTCGCGGCGGGTGACTTCGACATCGAGTTCAACTACGACCAGATCCTGTGGGAAACCGGCGATGCGAGCGGCGGCATCAATGGGCTCGGTGGCAACCCCTCGGCGCGCGCCGGGTGGTCGAACGGTTCGCCTGTCCACTCCTCCGAACTCGCTGGCTCTGCCATCAACGGCGCGTTCATCGACGGCGGTCCCAACGCGCTGATCAGCAACTCGCTCAACTCGCAGGTCGCCGGCCAGTACATCTTCCAGGTTCGCAACCGCGCGGTGGTGACTGTCCCCGAGCCGGCGAGCATCGCTCTCCTCGGTCTGGCGCTCGCCGGCCTGGGTGCCGCACGCCGCCGCAAAGTCTGATTAAAAACGGGGACAGACCCCATTTTTCTGGGAAGAAAAATGGGGTCTGTCCCCGTTTTTTTTTTGTGGGTCAAGCCCGTAGCCGTGCCACCCGGCGCGACAAAAGTCACGGCCCGCTCAGGAGTGCGCGCTAGAATCGACTTGTCAGGACGCGGCGCCAGGCGCCAGTGGAGAAGCCGATGAAAGCCCAATTCAAGGTCCACAAGGCGGTGTTTCCCGTCGCCGGTCTCGGAACGCGATTCCTGCCGGCAACCAAGGCCAGCCCGAAGGAAATGCTCGCCGTCGTGGACAAGCCGCTGATCCAGTACGCCGTCGAGGAAGCGTACGCGGCCGGAATCCGCGAGATGATCTTCGTCACGGGCCGCAACAAGCGTGCGATCGAAGACCACTTCGACACCGCCTACGAGCTCGAGGCCGAGCTCGTCACATCGGGCAAGGACGAGCTGATGGCCCTCCTCCGCTCGATCAAGCCCGACGACATGGACTGCGTGTACGTTCGCCAGCCGAGAGCGCTGGGTCTCGGCCACGCCGTCCTGTGCGCCGAACGTCTGGTCCGCGACGAGCCCTTCGCGGTGCTGCTCGCCGACGACCTGATGATCGGCGACCCACCGATCATGCAACAGATGACCGGTCTGTTCGGCAAGCACCAGTGCAGCATTCTCGCCGTACAGGAGGTCCCGAGGAATCAGACCAACCGCTATGGCATCGTCAAGGGTCAGGCGATTTCGTCCGATCTGGTGAACATCGAGGGCCTGATCGAGAAGCCGCACCCATCGGTCGCCCCGTCGAACCTCGCCGTGGCTGGGCGCTACATCCTGACGCCGGCGATTTTCGACCGGATACGCGAGCAGCCGCGTGGCGCCGGCGGCGAGATCCAGCTCACCGACGGCATCGCCGGCCTGCTCGGCAACGAGCCCGTCCTGGCCTATCGCTATCACGGCCGACGCTACGACTGCGGCAGCAAGCTCGGCCTGCTCCAGGCGAGTGTCGTCCTTGGCGAGACCCACCCCGAACTCGGGCGCGAGTTTGCCGCCTGGCTCAAGGATCGCCAGAAGCTCTCGCAGGCGTACATCGAAGACAGCCTGTACTGGCGGCAGTACGACCGGCAATAGAAAAAAAAAAACGGGGACAGACCCCATTTTCTCGCGGAGAAAATGGGGTCTGTCCCCGTTTTTTCTCCCTGGATCTGTTGCGTTACCGCCTGCGGATCTGGGAACAATGGCTGAACGCCGGGAATTCAGGTCGCTTGCCGGTGGTCGTACCGGTCGTGGTCTATCATGGCACGGCGAAATGGCACGTCAGCCGACAGTTCGCCGATGAAGTCGAGAACTGCCCGGCGCTGCGCGCCTATGTACCGGCCTGCGTCTATCAGCTGATCGACCTCAGCGAATACCCGGACGACCAACTGCGCGGCGCCGTCCTGCTGCACACGGCGCTGCTGACCCTGAAGTACATCTTCCGTGAAGAGCTGCGCCAGCGTGTGCCCGAGATTCTGGCCCTTCTGCGCGATCTGGAGCAGAGTTCGAACGGGTTGGACTACATCCGCACGCTTTTGCGCTACCTCGCGCAAGCGGCGAAAATCGACCGCTTGAGCCCGGACGAGTTGTCCCGGGCGGTGACCCAAACGTTGAGTTCTGGAGGTGAACTGATGCTGACGATTGCTGAGCAATGGGAACAACAGGCGATGGAACGAGGCATTCAGAAAGGGATCGAGCAAGGAATCGAGCAAGGAATCGAGCGAGGAATCGAGCGAGGGATCGAGCGAGGGATCGAGCAAGGCGAGGCACGGCTGCTGAAGCAGTTGCTGACCTGGCGCTTCGGATCGTTGCCGGCCTGGGTCGAGAGCCGCCTCACAGGCGCTGATCCGGCCCGCCTGGAAGCATGGGCGAAGCGCGCGAACCCGGGGTCAGGTCTTGACATTTGCTTCCCTCTCGCCCACCTGCGGTGCGTGTCAAGATAGTTGTCGCCTGAGTTCATGCTGCCAAAGGCATACTTC
>NZ_JAMTDX010000107.1 GCF_023806625.1 Accumulibacter sp. | reverse complement strand
GGACCTCGGCCAGAGCGCGTGATCAGGTTTGCTGAACATTGTGGCTAATCATGACGACTCAAGACCGGCGGTTCACCGTCAACCGCGGTAGCAGTCGCCTCAGAGAACAGGCCTGCGTGCGTCGCTTGTATTAACACAGCGTCACTTGATCGAACAAGAGAGGCGCCGCCATGGGAACCATCGCATCCTCACCTGCTGCCCGTTCGGCCCGTCTCGGCTTGCGCGCCACGCCCGAACAGGAGGCTGTGCTGCGCCGTGCCGCCGAGGTGGCCCACAAGTCGCTGACCGACTTCATTCTCGACAGCGCCTGCCTGGCTGCCGAGCAGACCCTGCTCGATCAGCGCCTGTTCATGGTCTCGGGCAGCCAGTACCAGGCCCTGATGGATCTGCTGGAGCGCCCCGACCAGGCCAACGACGGCTTGCGCGACTTGTTCGCTCGTAAGGCGCCTTGGGACGCGAAGTGGCGTTGCGGGCACCGGAGCCCCTTGCCGCGCAGCACCGGCTGGAAGGCTTCGACTACGGCAAGCTTGTCGCGGTGGGAAATCTCGCTGCCGCTGGACACCACGCCGTCGTCGAGCGGTTTCTGCCGGTAGAAGGTCCGCGTCAGCGCCACCAGCAAACTCTGATCGTGTGGCGTGGTGACCTTGCCCGCGGCTTCGATCTGGCCATCCGGCCGCACCACCACCTTGCTGGCGCCGCGCTTCCTGATCTTCAACGGGATGAACGTGGACAGCTTGATTTGCCCGCCATCCCGGCGCTCGCGGGCAACGGGTGCGCCGGTGGCCTGAACACGTGCCTTCATCCGGTTTCGTCCAGCTCCTCAAGCTCGGCGCCGATGGTGCCGGGCATCAACTCACCGGCCAGTTCCTGCCAACCCTGATCGCGCCAGACGATCTCCAGACTGCCGTCGGCCACGACGACGCGCTCGATCAACGGCTTCGCGAGCCGACACTGCTCAGCCGGATACAGCTCTCGCCAGAGGCTGGCCAGGTACCCCATCGGCAGCACGACACATCGACCATGCGCGCGAAGTCGGCCAGTCAGCGCGACAGGCGGTCGATCTTGGTCGCCCATCGAAGCCAGCAGGTCACGACGCACCGACCAGACCGACGCCGGCTCGGGCTTCGGGTCCCAGCGGTTGACGATGCGGCGCGCGGCGATCAAGGCGTCGATGGCGCGCTGGTCCTGCTGATTGCGGGCCTGCAACTGCTGGAGCATGGCGGCCAGCGCCTCCAGGTCGCAGATTTCGTCGGCGAGGTGCTTCGATACTGCCGGGACGCCCATCGCTGCGGCGAGCGCGGACTTCCTGATCTTGGAGATCAGGTTCATCGGAAGGCTCCTGCGTGTTGATGCTTCAGGCCCGCTGGGCAGACGGATAACGCGGACCGCCGGGGCGGACGGTGGTGCTGATCCAGAGGTCCCGCCCGAGCTGCTTCTTGATCGCCACGGGCGCACCCGGTCGCGGATTCACGGCGCGGACGGGCTGCCAGCCATCTGATGCGTCAGTCGCCGTGACCGAGGGCCCGACCGATGTGGACGGCGCCCGGTCGCCGATGCCGTGCAGCCACTGGACATCACCCGCTGGCGTGCTGCCGACCGCTTGGTCTGGGAGCCGCAGGTTCGAAGGTGGCTGGTCGCGGGCGTGTTCCCCCATGGCGCAGGCTGCCCTGACCGCCGCTGCGGGTGGTCTCGGGAAGTCCTTCATGCTGCTGCCCGCGAGGCGGCCGCTTTCGATGGCCTCCGGGCCAACGCACCGACGCGGTCAGGCGGCACGCTGGCGGGCCACGGCGTGGCGATCTACGTCACGGCCGAGGACGAAGCCATCGAGGCCCAAGACCGGCTGAACGTGCTGGGCCCGATCCCGGATCGGCTCTAAGCCGTCGCCCGATGCCGGCGGCGCTGTGCCGCTGCGCGCACCAGACCGGTCGACGCGAGGACCGGCGACGACCCCACCGCGTGGACGGACCTGGAGCGCCAGATCAAGGCGATGCCGGGCCGACGCCTGGTCGTGCTCGATCCGCTGCAGCCCCTGTGCGCGCTGGACCTGAACGTGCCGGACGACGCGCAGTTCGTCTGTTCCCGTCTGGCAACGCTGGCGGCCGGCACCGGCGCGCCTGTCATCGTGTCGCACCGCTTCGCCAGGCGTGAGGCGTCAACGCCGGAGCAGGCCCGGGAAGCGGTTCGCGGCACCGGCGGCCTGCTCGATGGCGTGCGCTCCGTCTGCGCACTGTGGAACCCGAAGGAGAAACAGGCCAAGACGATCTGCAAGACCCTGGGCGAACCCTTCGAGCGTGGCCGCGTCCTGATGGGCGGCGTGGTCAAGGCCAACGGTCGCGCCAATCTGCGCGTGACCACGTTCCTGCGCGACGCGCGTGGCCTGCTGGTGGATCGCAGCCAGGATGTGCTGCGAACGCGCGCGACCGATGTGGACCTGCGGCCGGCGCTGAAGGCCACCATCGCCCGTGCAGCGACCGAGGGCGAGCCATACACCAAGACCCGCGGCAACGGCGTCTACGAGCGTCGGCACGAACTGCCGGAGCACTCCCACAGCATCGGCAAGCGTCGGCCGGCCGACCGGGTCGGCACGCTGCTCGACCGTGAAGAACGCCACCGTCAGCGTGCAAACCGGGCTTTGCAGGGATGGCGCTTTGCAGCCTCGGGCCGCCGACAACGGCCATGCGCCGAAGCCGAATGCTGGCGCGGGCTTACGAGCGATTCACGCGCTGTCGCGCCCGGAAGCCAAGTGCCCCGTCGACGACGAAATCACCCTGGAGTCGGTTTTCAAGTAAAATACACTTTAACTAAAGGAAGTCCGCAAGTACAATTTCACCCATGAGGGTCTCAAAGGAAGAACTCGTCGCGGTTCTCGCCCAGTTCAACCCCTGGTGGCGGGGCGAGGCCATTGCGGATCTGCCCAAGTGGCGGCGCGCGGCCTTCCGTGAACTCCACGCCTGGCTGACCGCTCCGCCCGCGCCCCGGGCCGTGATGCTCTCCGGTGCGCGGCAGATCGGCAAGACCACGCTGCTGCTGCAGGCCGCGGATGCGCTGCTCGCTACCTCCGTGCCCGCCGCCAACATCCTGTATGCCACCTTCGACCATCCGATCCTGAAACTGGCCGGCATCGACGCCGTCATCGAGGCCTGGCGGGAGCGTGAGCCGCGCGCCGAGGGGCCGGAGATCCTGCTGCTCGACGAGGCCCAGTTCATCCGCGACTGGGGGACGTGGGTCAAGCACCAGGTCGACTTCCGCAAGGACCGGCGCATCGCCTTCACCGGCTCGGCCATGCCGCTGGTGGAGGCCGACCAGGAATCCGGCGTCGGCCGCTGGCACACGATCCGGCTGACCACGCTGTCGTTCTACGAGTACCTGCAGATCAAGCGTCTGCAACTGCCGGAGCTGCCCAAGCTACGCAGCCTGCGCGACCTGTTCGACTGGACGCCGGCGGACTTCTACCGCGCCACCGACCTGGGTCGGGACTACGTCGGCCACTTCCACGAGTACCTGCTTCGCGGCGGCTTTCCGCAGACCGCGCAGGTAGACAGCGTGACGCAGGCGCAGCGCCTGCTGCGCGAGGACATCATCGACAAGGTGCTCAAGCGCGACATGACCGCGCTGTTCGGCGTGCGCCGCGTGCTGGACCTGGAGCACACCTTCCTCTACCTGTGCCTGCACGACGGCGGCCTGCTGGACATGGTGGACCTGTGCAGCAACCTGGAGGTCAAGCGACCCACGGCGCAGCACTTCATCGAGCTGCTCGAGGCCACCCACCTGATCTACCGTCTCGCGCCCTACGGCTACGGCAAGGACGTGCTGCGCGCGCGCTTCAAGATCTACCTGGCCGATGCGGCCATCGCGCCGGCGGTGATGCTCAAGGGCAAGGCCATCCTGGAGGATGCGGCAGCGCTGGGCGTGGCCACCGAGACGGCCGTGTTCAAGCACCTGTTCGCCCGCTACTACGCGCAGAACGTGCGCTTCTCGTACTGGCGCGGCAAGCGCGAACACGAGGTCGATCTCGTCGCCGAAGTGGGCGGCGAGCTGATCCCCTTCGAGGTCAAGTACCGCGCCCAGCACACCGGCGCGCGGGAGCTCAAGGGCCTGATCGAGCTGTGCCAGGCCAGGCGCATCGCGCGCGGCTACCTGGTCACCAAGTCGCTCGACGACTTCGGGCCGATGCAGGGTTTGTCGGTGTCCATAGCCGAATCGGCAGCGGGCGCGACCACGGCGGCCACGCAGATCATGCGCATTCCCGCACCGCTGCTCTGCTTTTGGATGGGCGCGACTGAACTTCCTGGGAATGCGCAATGAAGCTGGCCGCGCGACAACTTGCAGCGCTGAGCTGTAGCCATGCGGAGGTCAGTCTCACCGCGGTGGAGGTGAAGCTGAGGATGTTCTTTCGGCTCAATGCGACATTGAAGGGGCGGCCATGCGCGATGGCGTGATCACCGAAGCAGACACCTGCCGAGAGTTCGTCACGCCCCGACTGGTCGAGTCGGGATGGGGGGCGGCGCCCCACGTCATCGGTGAACAGCGCAGCTTCACCAATGGCCGGATCATCGTCGCGGGCGGGAGGGTACGTCGCGGCAAGCAGAAGCGCGCCGATTACCTGCTGTACTACCGCCGCGACTACCCCCTGGCCGTCGTCGAAGCCAAGGAGATCGGCCTGCCCGCCGAGACCGGCGTGCAGCAGGCCCGCGAGTACGCGGAGATCCTCGGGCTCAAGTTTGCCTACGCCACCAACGGCCACCGCATCATCGAGATCGACTACACCGCCGGCACCGAGCGCGAGGTCGACCGCTACGCCACACCCGACGAGCTGTTCGCCCGCCTGACCGCCGCGGCGCAGATCCCCGAGGAAGCCGCGTCACACCTGCTGGAGCCGTTCAACCTGGTGTCGGGCAAGGTGCCGCGCTACTACCAGCAGATCGCCATTCATCGTGTGATCGAAGCGATCCTGCTCGGACAGAAGCGCATCCTCGCCACCCTGGCCACCGGAACCGGCAAGACCTGCGTCGCGTTCCAGATCTGCTGGAAGCTGTGGAACAGCCGCTGGAACCGTACCCGCGAATACCGTCGCCCGAAGATCCTGTTCCTGGCCGACCGCAACATCCTGGTCGACGACCCGATGGCCAGGATGTTCGCGTCCTTCGGCGAGGCCCGGCACAAGATCATCGGTGGCCACGTGAGCAAGAGCCGGGACATGTACTTCGGCATCTACCAGTCGTTGACCACCGCCAACGAAGATGTTTTCCGACAGTACCGGCCGAACTTCTTCGATCTGATCATCATCGACGAATGCCATCGCGGCTCCAGCCGAGACGAGAGCGCGTGGCGCGCCGTGCTGGACTACTTCACCCCTGCTGTGCAGTTCGGCATAACGGCGACTCCGATGCGCGAGGAGTCACGTGACAGCTACGAGTACTTCGGCAATCCGGTCTACACCTACAGCCTGCGCCAGGGCATCGAGGACGGTTTCCTCGCACCATACCGTATCCATCGCGTGATCACCACGGTGGATGCGGCGGGCTGGCGACCGAGCAAGGATGAACTCGATCGCTACGGACGAAAGGTTCCCGACGAGGAGTACCAGACCAAGGACTTCGAGCGGATCGTGGCCCTGCGCGCCCGCACCCGGGCGATGGCCCGGCATCTGACCGATTTCCTCAAAGGCACCGACCGCTTCGCCAAGACGCTGGTGTTCTGCGTCGACCAGGAGCACGCCGCCGAGATGCGGCAGGAGCTGCTCAACCTCAACAGCAATCTGGTGAAGCAGTACCCGGACTACGTCTGCCGCGTCACTGCCGACGAAGGCGCCATCGGCCTGAGCCACCTGGCGCATTTCCAGGACGTCGACAAGCCGGCGCCGGTCATCCTCACCAGCTCCCAGCTGCTGACTACCGGCGTCGATGCCGAGATGGTCAAGAACGTGGTGCTGGCCCGCGTCGTCGACTCGCGCGCCGAGTTCAAGCAGATCGTCGGGCGCGGCACGCGGCTGAAGGTCGACTACGGCAAGGAGTACTTCAACATCATCGACTTCACCGGCACGGCCACCCGCCACTTCGCCGATCCGGACTTCGATGGTGAGCCCGCGCTGATCGAGGAAGTGACGGTCGACGAGTCCGGCGAACAGGTCGGCATCACGGAGACCGAGCCCCCGACGTCGCCTGATGGGCCACCCGAAGCCCAGCCAGTCGAGTACGAGGTGCCGGAAGAGCAGATCGGCCCTGATGCCGGCGGCCTGGCCATCAACGTGCCACCACCCGAGCCGCGCAAGTTTTACATCGACGGTGGCGAAGTCGAGGTGATCGGACACCTGGTGTACGACCTGGATACCGACGGCAAGAAGCTGCAGGTGGTGAAGTACACCGAGTATTCCGGCCGCTCCGTGCGCACCCTGTACCCCACCCGCGAGGCCCTGCAATCGGCCTGGGCCGACCCCGATACGCGCAGCGAGGTGCTGCGCGAGCTGACCGAGCGCGGCATCAGCTTCGAGGAGCTGGCCGCCAGCAGTGACCAGCCGGATGCCGACCCCTTCGACCTGCTGTGCCACCTGGCCTGGAACGCGCCGCTGCTCACGCGCCGCCAGCGCGCCGAAGCGGCCCGCCGCCGGGCGCAGGACCTGTTCGCCCAGTACGGTGACACCGCGCGCGAGCTCCTGGCACTGCTGCTCGAACGTTACGTCGAGCGCGGCATCCTGCAGTTCAGCACGCTGTCGGAGCTGATGAAGGTCCAGCCCTTCGACCGCTACGGCAGCCCGGCCGAGATCGCCACCCGCCACTTCGGTGGCGTGCGCGGGATGAAGGACGCCGTCTCCCGCCTGCAGAGCGCGCTCTACCAATAACGACAAGACCCGCGAGAACCCGAACCGATGCCCCGTTCCGAACGTTCAGCGGCCACCGCCGACGCCCCCGTCGAAAAGAAGCCCCGCGCCGCGCGTAAGGCCAAGGCGCCACTCACCACCCGCGAGAACCTGTCGGCGCTGATCGGCACCGCCCGCCAGATCCTGCGCAAGGACAAGGGACTCAACGGCGACGTGGATCGCCTGCCGCTGCTCACCTGGGTGATGTTCCTCAAGTTCCTCGACGACCTCGAAGCCGTCCACGAGCAGGAGGCCGAACTCGACGGCCAGCGCTACCAGCCGATCATCGAAGCGCCGTACCGCTGGCGCGACTGGGCCGCGCGCGAGGACGGCCTGACCGGCGACGAACTGCTGGCCTTCATCAACCAGGACGAGACTCACCGCGCCGACGGCTCACGGGGCGCGGGGCTGTTCGCCTACCTGCGCGCCCTGGCCGGCAGCGGCGAGAAGGGCAGCCAGCGCGAAGTCATCGCCAACGTGTTCAAGGGCGTGCAGAACCGCATGGTCAGCGGCTACCTGCTGCGCGACATCGTCAACAAGATCAACGGCATCCACTTCAGCAGCAGCGAGGAGATCCACACCCTCTCGCACCTGTACGAATCGATGCTGCGCGAGATGCGCGACGCCGCTGGCGATGCCGGCGAGTTCTACACCCCGCGCCCGGTGGTGCGCTTCATGGTGCAGGTGACCGACCCGCGCCTGGGCGAAACCGTGCTCGACCCCGCCTGCGGCACCGGCGGATTCCTGGTGGAGGCCTACGACCACCTGGCCCCGCAGGTGACCACGCCCGAGCAACGCCGCATCCTGCAGCGCGACACGCTCTACGGCCAGGAAGCCAAGCCGCTGCCCTACATGCTGGCGCAGATGAACCTGCTGCTGCACGGCCTGGAAGCCCCGAAGATCGCCTACGGCAACACGCTGGACCGCCGCGTCAACGAGATCGGCCACAGCGAACGCGTGGACGTGATCCTCACCAACCCGCCCTTCGGCGGCGAGGAAGAGGTTGGCATCAAGGCCAACTTCCCGCCCAACATGCAGACGGCGGAGACCGCGCTGCTCTTCCTGCAGTACATCATGCGCAAGCTGCGCGTGGCGGGCGCGCCGGTACCCGGCGGCAAACCCGCTGCGCGCGGCGGCCGTGCGGCAGTGGTCGTGCCGAACGGCACCTTGTTCGGCGACGGCATCAGCGCCGTTATCAAGGAGGAACTGCTCAAGGAGTTCCGCCTGCACACCATCGTCCGTCTGCCGCAGGGCGTGTTCGCGCCCTACACCGACATCCCGGCCAACCTGCTGTTCTTCGAGCGCGGCGGCCAGACCGACACCATCTGGTACTACGAGCTGCCCTTGCCCGAAGGGCGCAAGAAGTACAGCAAGACCGCGCCGCTGCAGTTCGAGGAGTTCGCGCCGGCCCTGGCCTGGTGGAACGCCCGCGAGGAAGGTCCGCAAGCCTGGAAGGTCGACTTTGCCGCCAGGCGCGCTGCCGCCGTGGAGGCCGCCACGCCGCACTGGCAGCGAGCCGAAGCCGAGCGAAATGCGGCGCTCTCGCTGGGCAAGCCGATTCGAGAACTGGAACAGGCCGCACAGACCGCGGCAAACGGCGACAAGGCCGCGCTGCAGGACAGGTTGCGTGCGCTCAAGGCCGAACAGCAGGCTCACGAGCAGGCCGTCAAGGCGGCCCAGGCCGAGGGCGATGCCCTGTACTGGCCCATCTACAACCTGGACCTCAAGAGCCCCCACGCCCGCGAGTCAAGTCCAAAATTTGCTGTAAATTCTGTCGGTCGGTTTGATGATGATG
>NZ_JAMTDX010000106.1 GCF_023806625.1 Accumulibacter sp. | reverse complement strand
AGCGTCGGTCTCCAAAACCGAAGGTTGGGGGTTCGATTCCCTCTGCCCCTGCCATCCAACGAAACAAAGCGGACGAGATGGCCGATAAGTTGAAGTTTGCGCTGGCGGTGCTGCTGCTCGCCGCCGGCGTCGCGGGGTTCTACCTGCTCGGCGAGCAGGCGATGATCCTGCGCGTGCTCGCCGTGCTCGCCGGGGTCGGCCTCGCTGTCCTCGTTGCCTGGCAGACCGAGCAGGGTCGTCTGTTCTTCGCGTTTGCCCGTGAGTCGACGACCGAGGCCAGGAAGGTCGTCTGGCCGTCGCGCAAGGAGACGATGCAGACAACCGGGTTGGTTTTTGCGTTTGTCGTGGTGATGGCGCTGTTTCTCTGGTTGACCGACAAGAGCCTGGAATGGTTGCTGTACGACCTGGTACTCGGATGGAAGAGATCATGAGCATGCGCTGGTACGTGGTACATGCCTATTCCGGGTTCGAAAAGACCGTTCAGCGCGCCCTCCAGGAACGCATCCAGCGACATTCGATGCAGGATTCCTTCGGCCGGATACTGGTTCCCGTCGAAGAGGTCGTCGAACTCAAGATGGGGCAGAAAAGCATCTCCGAGCGCAAGTTCTTTCCCGGCTATGTGCTCGTCGAAATGGAAATGAACGACGATTCCTGGCACCTGGTGAAGAGCACACCCAAGGTTACCGGCTTCGTCGGCGGAACTGCGAACAAGCCGACGCCGATTTCCGAGAAGGAAGTCGAGAAGATCATGCAGCAGATGCAGGAGGGGGTGGACAAGCCGCGCCCGAAGGTCCTCTTCGAGCCCGGCGAGGTGGTTCGCGTGAAGGAGGGGCCATTCACCGATTTCCACGGGGCCGTCGAGCACGTCAACTACGAAAAAAATCGCTTGCGGGTGTCGGTGACCATCTTTGGGCGACCGACGCCCGTCGAACTGGAGTTCGGCCAGGTCGAGAAGGCCTGACCGGTTGATCCCGGTTCGCGGCGCGCAGGCAGCGACCCGGCGCGTCGCACCAGGGCGGCTCGCGGGCCGCGTTTGTCGTTTGGGGAGCGCCTTCGCGGGCGCGTCTGGACCCGTATCGAGGAGTCATCGTGGCAAAGAAGATCATCGGATACATCAAGCTGCAGGTGCCGGCGGGGAAGGCCAACCCGTCGCCGCCGATCGGGCCGGCACTCGGCCAGCGCGGTCTGAACATCATGCAGTTCTGCAAGGAGTTCAACGCTCAGACACAGGGAGTGGAACCGGGTCTGCCGATTCCGGTGGTGATCACCGCGTTCGCCGACAAGAGTTTCACATTCATCATGAAGACCCCGCCGGCAACGGTGCTGATCAAGAAGGCGATCGGGGTCCAGAAGGGGAGTGCAAAGCCGCATACCACGAAGGTCGGCAAACTGACGCGCGCGCAGTGTGAGGCGATTGCGCAACAGAAGATGCCCGATCTGACCGCTGCCGACCTGGAGGCAGCCGTGCGTACGATCGCTGGCAGTGCCCGCACGATGGGCGTGACCGTGGAGGGACTGTGAAATGGCTGTGCTGAGCAAACGGCAGAAAGCCCTCAAGGGCAAGATCGAGCGCAGTCGCAATTATCCGGTCGTCGAGGCTCTGGCGCTGGCCAAGCAGTTTGCGAATGCGAAGTTCGACGAGTCGATCGACGCTGCAGTCTGCCTGGGTGTAGACCCGCGCAAGTCGGATCAGATCGTTCGCGGTTCGGTCGTCCTGCCCGCGGGGACGGGCAAGACCGTGCGCGTCGCTGTCTTTGCGCAGGGCGAGAAGGCGGCTGCGGCCAAGGCGGCCGGTGCCGACATCGTCGGCTTCGAAGACCTCGCCGCGGAGATCAAGGGTGGCATGTTGAACTTCGACCGGGTCATCGCGACTCCCGATGCGATGCGCGTTGTCGGCCAACTCGGACAAATCCTCGGCCCGCGAGGACTGATGCCCAACCCCAAGGTCGGCACGGTGACCATGGACGTCGCCACCGCAGTGCAGAACGCCAAGGCGGGTCAGGTCCAGTATCGGACCGACAAGGGTGGAATCATCCACAGCACGATTGGCCGGGCTTCCTTCGAATCCGACAAGCTGGCCCTCAATCTGAAGGCGCTGGTCGACGCACTGATCAAGGCCAAACCCGCTACCTCGCGAGGCCAGTACGTTCGCCGGGTGGCCATATCGAGCACGATGGGGCCGGGTATTCGCGTCGACGCTGCGACGCTTTGAGGACATGCGGCCGCGGCCAGACGCCCCGCGGCCGATTGACGAACTTTGTTGGGCCATCGCGGCTGTGCCTTCGGGTTAGTCCGATGGATCGTCAAAGACCGCAGGTGCGGAGGGATTCATCCTGAAGCCTAAGTGTGCGAGCGGCCTGCGTAGACGGTGTGACCCGAAGAAAGGACCGTGCAGCGGCCGTCAGTTTCGACCGCCGCTGCAATCCCTGATCAAGGCCGCCGTGGGTGAGGCAGATCCCGACGGATTTGCCGTGTGTTCACTTGATGGGAGGAAAGACCCGTGGGTCTCAATCTAGAAGGAAAGAAAGGCGTCGTAGACGAGGTGTCGTCCAGGCTCGCGACTGCGCAGACGCTGGTTCTGGCCGAGTACAAGGGCTTGCCGGTCGCGCAGATGACCCGTCTGCGGGCAGCCGCGCGAGCCTCGGAGGTCTACCTGCACGTGCAGAAGAACACCCTCGTCCGGCGGGCAGTCCAGGGCAGCGTTTTTGCGAGCCTGGCCGAGCAGATGAAGGGGCCGCTGATCTATGCCATATCCGAGGATCCGGTGGCGGCAGCGAAGGTGCTCAACGAGTTTGCCAAGACCAACGACAAGCTGGTCGTCAAGGCTGGCAGCTTCTCGGGCGAGTTGCTCGACAAGGCGGGCGTTCAGGCTCTGGCCTCGATCCCGGGCCGCAAGGAATTGCTCGCCCAACTGCTCGGCGTCATGCAGGCGCCACTGACCGGATTCGCTTGCGCACTCTCGGCTCTTGCCAGGCAGCGCGAAGAAGCGGTTTCCCAAGAAGCGGTTTCGTGAGTTCTCTGATATAGGAGTGTATCGATAATGGCAATCACCAAGGAAGACATCCTCGAAGCCGTCGGCGCGATGACTGTCATGGAACTGAACAGCCTGGTCAAGGCGTTCGAAGAGAAATTCGGTGTTTCGGCGGCTTCGATGGCGGCCGCTGCGCCGGCCGCTGCCGCGCCGGTGGTCGAGGAGCAGACCGAGTTCACCGTCATGCTGACCGGAATCGGCGAGAAGAAGGTGGAAGTGATCAAGGTCGTCCGCGCAGCGACCGGGCTTGGCCTCAAGGAGGCGAAGGATCTCGTCGACAGCGCGCCGAAGGCGGTCAAAGAGTCGATCTCGAAGGCCGACGCCGAGTCGCTCAAGAAGCTTCTCGAGGACGCCGGAGCCAAGGTCGAGATCAAGTAGGAGTGGTTCGGTGGAGTGGGCTGGCAGCCTTCCGGCTGTCAGCCCTTTTGTGCTTTTCCGGGAAGAGCATCGCGTCGGTCGATTTCCCCACCGACGCTCGGCCCCCGGCAGTGTGCAAACGCAAGTGCGGGCAGGGAACGCGTCGCACGCTGAAGTCAGCCCGCCAGCTGATCCCGCCTTGCGTTTGTCCGTTGCGAACCGGCGGCTCTCGCGACCATCGCCTGGTTGCCGGGAGACTTGCCTTCTGAGCCTGGAGCGACCATGACCTACTCCTACACCGAGAAAAAGCGTATCCGCAAGAGCTTCGCCAAGCGCGCCAGCGTGCTTGACGTGCCCTTCCTGCTGGCTACCCAGCTGGAGTCTTTTTCCGCCTTTCTGCAGGCCGCCGTGCCTGCTGCCCAGCGCCGGAATCAGGGCCTGCAGGCCGCCTTTTCCTCGATCTTCCCCATTGTCAGCCACAGCGGCAATGCGCGCCTGGAGTTCGTGAGCTACACCCTGGCCGATCCAGCCTTCGACGTCACCGAGTGTCAGCAGCGTGGCCTGACCTACGCATCGGCTTTGCGCGCCAAGGTTCGTCTGGTCATTCTCGACCGCGACGCTCCCGACACGATCAAGGAAGTCAAGGAGCAGGAAGTGTACATGGGCGAGATTCCGCTGATGACTTCGACGGGCTCGTTCGTGATCAACGGCACCGAGCGGGTCATCGTTTCCCAGCTCCACCGTTCGCCCGGCGTGTTCTTCGAGCACGATCGGGGCAAGACGCACAGCTCGGGCAAGCTGCTGTTCTCCGCTCGGGTGATTCCCTACCGCGGTTCGTGGCTCGACTTCGAGTTCGACCCCAAGGACCTGCTCTTCTTCCGCGTCGACCGGCGCCGCAAGATGCACGTGACGACGCTGCTCAGGGCGATCGGGCTCTCCCCGCAACGCATCCTGCGAGAGTTCTTCGAGTTCGACACCTTCCACCTCGGGCAGAAGGTGATCGAGTTCGCTCTGGTGCCCGAGCGCCTGCGTGGGGAAGTCGCCCGTTTCGACTTCCACGACCAGGCCGGAAAGCTGATCATCGCCAAGGACAAGCGAATCACCGCCAAGCACATCCGCGAGCTCGACGCTGCCGGCATCAGGCAGGTCGCGGTTCCCGAAGACTTTGTCGTCGGCCGGGTGATCGCCGAGGACATTGTCGACCGGAGCAGCGGAGAAATCCTCGCCAATGCCAACGACGAGATCACCGAGGGCCTGCTGGCGAAACTCCAGGAGTGCGGAGTCGAGTCGTTGCCGACGCTGTACATCAACGATCTCGACCGGGGTGGGTTCATTTCGCAGACGCTGCGCTCGGACGAGACGGCGTCGAGGCAGGCGGCACGCGTCGCCATCTACCGGATGATGCGCCCGGGTGAGCCGCCGACCGAAGAAGCCGTCGAGATCCTGTTCAACGGGCTGTTCTATTCGGACGACCGGTATGACCTTTCGGCGGTCGGGCGGATGAAATTCAATCGTCGCGTGTCGCGCCGCGACGTCGCCGAGTACAAGGTGATGGTCCGCCAGGCGCCCGCCCGGCGCGAAAACGTCGTCAGGTTGATCGACGAAGTGGCCGGCAATGCCCTGGCTTCGGTTGAGCAGGTTCTCGCCGAGTTGAGCTATGGCCCGCGGGCGGTGGCCGAGAACCTGACTCGGGGAGAGGCCAGCGATCTTTTGGAACGGCTGCGGAGTCTCGGCGTCGCCGGTGAGGTGCGTGAGCAGCTGACCCTGTCTCCTCGTGACGTCGTCGAAGTGATCAGGCTGCTCGTCGAACTGCGCAACGGCCGCGGGGAAATTGACGACATCGATCACCTCGGCAACCGGCGGGTCCGCTCGGTCGGCGAACTCGCCGAGAACCAGTTTCGCGCCGGGTTGGTGCGCGTTGAGCGCGCGGTCAAGGAGCGTCTGTCGCAGGCCGAGTCGGACAATCTGATGCCGCACGACCTGATCAATGCCAAGCCGATCAGCGCAGCGGTACGCGAGTTCTTCGGCTCTAGCCAGTTGTCACAGTTCATGGACCAGACCAACCCTCTCTCGGAGATCACCCACAAACGCCGCGTCTCGGCGCTTGGTCCGGGCGGTCTGACTCGCGAACGCGCGGGCTTCGAGGTGCGCGACGTACACCCGACACACTATGGGCGGGTCTGTCCGATCGAGACGCCGGAAGGACCGAACATCGGATTGATCAACTCGCTCGCCCTCTACGCGCGGACCAACGAGTATGGCTTCCTCGAAACTCCTTACCGGAAAGTCGTCGATGGGCGCGTCACCGACGAGATCGAGTACCTCTCGGCGATCGAGGAAGGGGCCTACAAGATCGCTCAGGCGAATTCGACGCTCGGCGATGGCGGCGTGCTGACCGATCCACTGGTCACCTGCCGCGAGAAGGGGGAAACGATCCTCGCCGAACCCGTGCGCGTGCAGTACATGGACGTCGCACCGAGCCAGATCGTTTCAGTCGCGGCGTCACTGATTCCCTTCCTGGAACACGACGACGCCAACCGCGCCCTGATGGGAGCGAACATGCAGCGTCAGGCCGTGCCGTGCCTGCGCCCCGAGAAGCCGCTCGTGGGGACGGGGATCGAGCGCACCGTCGCCGTAGACTCGGGTACGGCGGTTCAGGCCTTGCGCGGCGGACTGGTCGACTACGTCGACGCTTCGCGGGTCGTCGTCCGGGTCAACGACGACGAAACCGGGCCCGGTGAAGCCGGCGTCGACATCTACAACCTCGTCAAGTACACGCGCTCCAACCAGAACACGAACATCAACCAGCGGCCGCTGGTCCGGGTGGGCGACCAGATTGCCAAGGGTGACGTGGTGGCCGACGGGGCTTCGACCGACAAGGGCGAACTCGCCCTGGGTCAAAACATGCTCGTCGCCTTCATGCCGTGGAACGGCTACAACTTCGAGGACTCGATCCTCATCTCCGAGCGCGTCGTGGCCGAGGACCGCTTCACCTCGATCCATATCGAGGAACTGACCGTCGTTGCTCGCGACACCAAGCTTGGTCCGGAGGAAATCACCCGCGACATCGCGTCGCTCGGCGAATCGCAACTCTCGCGGCTCGACGAATCGGGGATCGTGTACATCGGTGCCGAAGTCGAGGCCGGTGACGTTCTGGTCGGCAAGGTGACGCCGAAGGGTGAGACCCAGCTCACTCCCGAGGAAAAGCTGCTGCGCGCGATCTTTGGCGAGAAGGCGTCCGACGTCAAGGACACCTCGCTGCGCGTGCAGTCGGGCATCTCGGGTACGGTGATCGACGTCCAGGTGTTCACGCGCGAGGGAATCGAGCGCGACAAGCGCGCGCAGTCGATCATCGACGACCAGCTGCGCAGCTACAAGCTCGACCTCGCCGATCAGTTGCGCATTGTCGAACGTGACGCGTTCGCCCGTGCGCGACGGATGATCGTCGGTCGGGTGGCCAACGGCGGGCCGCGCCGGCTGCCCAGGGGGGCAGTGGTCACCGAGGACTATCTCGAGGGTCTCGAACCGCACAACTGGTTCGACATCCGGATGGCCGACGAAGACGTCGCGCAGCAGCTCGAGTCCTTGCGCGAAGGTCTTGAACAGACGCGCAAGGGCTTCGACGTCGCCTTCGAGGAAAAACGCAAGAAGCTCACCCAGGGCGACGAACTACCGCCAGGTGTGCAGAAGATGGTCAAGGTCTACGTCGCGGTCAAGCGGCGCCTGCAGGCTGGCGACAAGATGGCCGGACGCCACGGCAACAAGGGGGTCGTCTCGCGCATCGTGCCGGTAGAGGACATGCCGTACATGGCCGACGGAAGACCGGTGGACATCGTCCTCAACCCGCTGGGAGTACCGTCGCGGATGAACGTCGGCCAGATCCTCGAGGTGCACCTCGGCCTGGCGGCCAAAGGCCTGGGTTTACGGATCGGCGAGATGCTCCGCCGGCAGGCTGCGGCCGGCGAGGTGCGCGCCCTCCTGTCGGAGATCTACAACAGCTCCGGCAAGCCGGAGAAGCTGGATGAGCTGAGCGACGAGGAAATCGTCGAGATGGCCGGCAACCTCGAGGCCGGCATTCCGTTCGCCACGCCGGTTTTCGACGGGGCCACGGAGTCCGAGATCAAGCAGGTTCTGGAACTTGCAGGAATGCCCGAGTCAGGGCAGATGACGCTGTACGATGGCCGGACCGGCGAGCGGTTCGAGCGCCCGGTGACCGTCGGCTACATGCACGTGCTGAAGCTTCACCACCTTGTCGACGACAAGATGCACGCGCGGTCGACGGGCCCGTACTCGCTGGTCACCCAGCAGCCTCTGGGCGGGAAGGCACAGTTCGGCGGCCAGCGCTTCGGCGAGATGGAGGTCTGGGCGCTCGAGGCCTACGGGTCCTCGTACGTTCTCCAGGAAATGTTGACCGTCAAGTCGGACGACGTAAACGGCCGCACCAAGGTCTATGAGAACATCGTCAAGGGCGACCACAAGATCGACGCCGGAATGCCCGAGTCGTTCAACGTCCTGGTCAAGGAGATCCGTTCGCTGGCCATCGACATCGACCTGGAGCGTTATTGATCGTCCTTTCGGCGACCGGGAGACCTGGAAACCCGGTCCGCCGACTGGCGGGTTTCCCGCCGCGAAGCTTTACTCCTAATGGAGCGAGAGATGAAAGCATTGCTTGATCTGTTTAAGCAGGTGACGCCCGAAGAGCAGTTCGATGCGATCACCATCGGCCTCGCCTCGCCGGACAAGATCCGCTCTTGGTCCTACGGCGAAGTGAAGAAGCCCGAAACAATCAACTACCGGACGTTCAAGCCCGAGCGCGACGGCCTGTTCTGCGCCAAGATCTTCGGTCCGATCAAGGATTATGAATGCCTCTGCGGCAAGTACAAGCGCCTCAAGCACCGCGGGGTGATCTGCGAGAAGTGCGGTGTCGAAGTGACTCTGGCCAAGGTTCGCCGGGAGCGGATGGCGCATATCGAACTGGCCAGCCCGGTTGCCCACATCTGGTTCCTGAAGAGTCTGCCCAGTCGTCTGGGCATGGTCCTCGACATGACGCTGCGCGACATCGAGCGCGTCCTCTACTTCGAGGCGTTCGTCGTCTACGATCCCGGGATGACGCCGCTGACCCGCGGTCAACTGCTCACCGAGGACGACTATCTGGCCAAGGTCGAGGAGTTCGGTGACGACTTCCTTGCGGCGATGGGCGCCGAGGGGATTCGCGAACTGCTGCGCTCGATCGACCTGGGCAACGAAGTCGAGACGCTGCGCAGCGAACTCGAGACGACGACTTCCGAGACGAAGAG
>NZ_JAMTDX010000105.1 GCF_023806625.1 Accumulibacter sp. | reverse complement strand
TATCAGGAACAGGTGATGCAGATCGCGCAGATCATCGGCGGCTACACGCTCGGTGGAGCCGATCTGCTGCGGCGCGCGATGGGCAAGAAGAAGGCCGAGGAGATGGCCCTGCACCGCGACCTGATGCGCGAGGGAGCGAAGAAGAAGGGCTACGACGAAAAGCTGGCCATGCAGCTCTTCGACCTGATGGAGAAGTTCGCCGAGTACGGTTTCAACAAGTCGCACACCGCGGCGTACGCGGTGGTCACCTACCAGACGGCCTGGCTCAAGGCGCACCATTGCGCGGCGTTCATGGCCGCGACGCTGTCTTCGGACATGGACGTCACCGATACGGTCAAGGTCCTCCACGACGACGCGATCGCCAACGGTCTGACGGTCCTCGGACCGGATGTCAATGCTTCGGCGTACCGTTTCACCCCGGTCGACCGGCGCACGATCCGCTACGGTCTCGGCGCGGTCAAGGGCACCGGCGAGCAGGCGGTGAATGTGATCATCAAGGCGCGCGCGGCCGGTGGGCCTTTCCGCGATCTGTTCGACTTCTGCCGGCGGGTCGACAAGCGGCTGGTCAACCGGCGGACGATCGAGGCGCTGATCCGCGCCGGAGCTTTCGATTCGCTCGACGGTCATCGGGCTCGTCTGCTCGCTTCGGTCGGGGTGGCGATCGATGCCGCCGAGCAGGCCGAACGCAACGCGCTGCAGGGCAGCCTGTTCGACGTCTTCGGCGACGGGGACGACCAGGCCACCGAGCACGGGCCGCAATACGTCGAAGTGGCGCCATGGAGCGAGCGGCAGAAGCTCAACGAGGAGAAACTCGCGCTCGGCTTCTATTTCTCGGGCCATCCGTTCCGGGCGTTGCAGCCCGAGGTGTCGCGCTTCGTCCGGCGCCCGCTCGCTGCGCTCGAACCGGCGAAGGAGGCGCAGTGGCTCGCCGGTCTCGTGGTCGGCGTGCGCAGCAAGATCACCAGTCGCGGCAGGATGGCTTTCGTCCAGCTCGACGACGGCAGCGCGTCGGTCGAGGTTGCCGTGTATGGCGAGGTATTGGAGACCGACCGCTCGAGGTTGCGCGAGGACGACGTGCTGATCGTCGAGGGCCGCGTCCAGCGCGACGATTACGCCGGAGAAGGGCGCGTCAGGGTCGTTGCCGAACGTCTGCTGACGCTCGGCGAAGCACGCGGGCGTTTCGCTCGCCAGTTGCGCCTGTCGATCAACGGACAGGCCAGCGGGGCTGCAGCGAGTGGCGCAGCGCAGCGGCTGCGCGCGCTGTTGGCGCCCTACACGCCTGGCGAGTGCCCGGTTCGCCTCGCGTACTGCAACGGGGAGGCGAGCTGCGAACTGGCCCTGGGCGAAGCCAGCCGCGTGCGGCTCGAGGACGAGCTGCTCGCCGCGGTCGGCGACTGGCTCGGCAAGGACAATGTCAGCGTCGAATACGGCTGAGCGGGCCGTGCCAGCCGGAACCTCCGGGATCGTCGGGCCGGCGAGCGCAGGTCCTCTCCGGCGACGTGGCGTGGCACGGCGTGCTTTTCAATTGACCGCGGACCCCCGGATAGGCTATTTTCTCTCGTTTAATCCGAGTCCCTTCGATGCCCCGAGAGCCTGCCGACCCTGCACACGATACCGCGATTCCGGCCGGCGGCCCGCCATTGCTCGGCGAATTGAAGTTCGAGGCGGCGCTGGCCGAGCTCGAGCAGATCGTCCAGCAGATGGAAACCGGGCGCCTGCCGCTCGAAGAGGCGCTGGCGGCCTATCGGCGGGGCAGTGAGCTGCTCAGGCACTGCCAGCAGCAGCTCAGCGACGCCGAACGTCAGATCCAGATTCTCGACGAGGGGATGCTGCGCGACTTCGATGCCGATCGCGGAGTCACGCGGTGAGTCCGCCTGTGGCTGAGCCGGGTGCCTCGCCGCGGCTTCCCTTCGAGGACTGGATGCGCAGCGTCCAGGCGCAGGTGGAAGCGAGCCTCGCGCGCGCGCTGCCGCCCGGCGAAGCGATCCCGGGCCGCCTGCATCAGGCGATGCGTTACGCAACGCTGAACGGCGGCAAGCGGGTGCGGCCGCTGCTGGTCTTCGCCGCCGGAGAAGTCAGCGAGGCGCCGCCCGGGCGGCTCGAGGTCGCGGCCTGCGCCGTCGAGCTGATCCACAGCTATTCGCTGGTGCACGACGATCTGCCGTGCATGGACGACGACGTGCTCCGCCGCGGCCGGGCGACCTGCCATGTCGAGTTCGACGAGCCGACGGCGCTGCTCGTCGGCGACAGCCTGCAGTCGCTGGCCTTCGAGCTGCTCGCCAGGGCTGATCCGGGTGACCCGGGTCGGCAGGTCGAGATGGTCTACCTGCTCGCCAGGGCCAGCGGTTCGTGCGGCATGGCCGGCGGTCAGGCGATCGACCTCGACTCGGTCGGCCGGCAGCTGACCCAGCCCGAGCTCGAGCTGATGCATGCGCTCAAGACCGGCGCACTGATTCGCGCCGCCGTGCTGCTCGGCGCGCTCTGCGGGCAGCGACTGGCAGCCGATGAGCGCGAGGCGCTCGATCGCTTCGCCAAGCGCGCCGGTCTGCTCTTCCAGGTCGTCGACGACATCCTGGACTGCACGGCGAGCACGGCGACACTCGGCAAGACGGCGGGCAAGGATGCGGCAGCCGCCAAGCCGACCTACGTCAGCCTGATGGGCCTCGACGGGGCCCGCGAGCTGGCTGCCGACCTGCGCGAGCAGGCGATCGACGCCCTGGGATCGCTCGGCGAACGTGGCCGGCGCCTCGCGGAGCTGACCGATTTCATCACCCAGCGCAAGTTCTAGTCCGCTCTTCCGTCTCGGCAGACCGGGCCGCATGCAGGATCACGAACAGTCATGAGCCGTTACCCCCTTCTCGACACGATCAACGATCCGGCCCAGCTGCGCAAGCTCGACCGCCGGCAGCTGCCGCAACTGGCCGATGAACTGCGTGCCTTTCTCGTCGAGTCGGTGGCCAGGACCGGCGGCCATCTGTCGTCGAACCTCGGGACGGTCGAACTGACGATCGCCCTGCATCACGTCTTCGACACCCCTCACGACCGGCTGGTCTGGGACGTCGGCCATCAGACCTACGCGCACAAGGTGCTCACCGGCCGGCGCGCCGGAATGGCCAGGCTGCGCATGCACGGGGGCATTTCGGGTTTTCCGAAGCGCAGCGAGAGCCCGTACGACACCTTCGGCGTCGGCCATTCGTCGACCTCGATCTCCGCCGCGCTGGGCATGGCGCTGGCCGCCAAGATCAGCGGTCAGAGCCGCAAGGTCGTGGCGATCATCGGTGACGGCGCGATGTCCGCCGGAGAGGCCTTCGAGGCGCTGAACAACGCCGGTGTCGCCGACGCCGACATGCTCGTCGTCCTCAACGACAACGACATGTCGATCTCGCCGGCCGTCGGCGCGCTGAATCGCTACCTGGCGCGGCTCTTCTCGGGGAACAGCTTCAACGCGGCGCGCCGGGCCGGCGAGAAGATGCTCGACTTCTCGCCGTCACTCAGGGAGTTCGCCAAGCGCGCCGAGGAACACGTCAAGGGCATGTTGACGCCGGGGACGCTGTTCGAGGAGATGGGCTTCAACTACATCGGTCCGATCGACGGCCACGATCTCGATTCGCTGGTCCCGACGCTGCAGAACCTCAAGAATCTCAAGGGGCCGCAGTTCCTGCACGTGATCACCAAGAAGGGGCAGGGCTACAAGCTCGCCGAAGTCGATCCGGTGCTCTATCACGGCGTCTCGAAGTTCCAGCCCGACGTGGGCATCGCCGGTGGCCCGGCCGGTACCAGGCCGACCTATACGCAGGTCTTCGGCGACTGGCTCTGCGACATGGCCGCGGCCGATGCGAAGCTGGTCGGCATCACCCCGGCGATGCGCGAGGGGTCGGGACTGGTCCGCTTCAGCGAGCGCTTTCCCGACCGCTACTTCGACGTCGGCATTGCCGAGCAGCATGCGGTGACCTTCGCCGCCGGTCTGGCCTGCGAGGGCCTGCGACCGGTCGTGGCGATCTACTCGACGTTCCTGCAGCGCGGCTACGACCAGCTCATCCATGACGTCGCCCTGCAGAACCTGCCGGTGGTCTTCGCGCTCGATCGCGGCGGTCTGGTCGGTGCCGACGGGCCGACGCATCACGGCGCCTTCGATCTTTCCTTTCTGGCCTGCATCCCGAACCTGTTGCTGATGACCCCGGCCGACGAGGACGAGTGTCGCAAGATGCTCACCACGGCCTATCGCCACGACGGCCCGAGCGCCGTGCGCTATCCACGGGGCAGCGGTCCCGGGGTGCCGATCGCAAACAGTCTCGTCAGCCTTCCGCTTGGTCGGGGCGAGATCCGGCGTCGTGGCCGCGAAGTGGCCTTGCTCGCCTTCGGCAGCATGCTCCAGCCGGCGCTCGCCGCGGCCGACGAACTCGATGCGACGGTGGCCAACATGCGCTTCGTCAAACCGATCGATCGCCAGCTGATCATCGCGCTGGCTGCGGAACATTCGCTGCTGATCAGCGTCGAAGAGAACGCCGTGATCGGCGGCGCGGGTTCGGAAGTCGAGCGCGTGCTCGAGGAGGTCGGCAGTCCGGTGCGCCTCGTGCGCCTCGGGATTCCCGACCGTTTCATCGATCATGGCGACCAGGCGCTGCTGCTCGCGGAAATCGGCCTCGATCGCGAGGGTATCGTCCGCGCGGTGCGCGCCGCCAGAGGCAGTGAGGCCGCCGGACCGGCGGTCAGTCAGAGAGAACAGCGAACACCCAGCGAGGAGCCGTCATGAACGCCCCCGAATCCCCTCGATCGCCCGCGGTGATGGCCGACGTCCAGGGCTCGGCCGACACGCGGCGGATTGCCATCAACAAGGTGGGGATCAAGGCGATTCGCCACCCGATCAGGGTCCTCGACAAGAGCGGGGGCGTCCAGCACACGATCGCGATGTTCAACATGTACGTCGGCCTGCCGCACAACTTCAAGGGCACGCACATGTCGCGCTTCGTCGAGATCCTGAACAGCCACGAGCGCGAGATATCGGTCGAGAATTTCCCGGCAATGCTGCGCGAGATGGTCGACCGTCTCGAGGCCGAGACCGGGCACATCGAGATGAGCTTCCCGTACTTCATCAACAAGGCTGCGCCGGTCTCCGGCGTGCAAAGTCTGATGGACTACGAGGTGACGCTGACCGGAGAGATCAGCAACGGGCAGATCGAATCGACGATCCGGGTGGTCGTCCCGGTGACCAGTCTGTGCCCCTGCTCGAAGGAAATTTCCGAGCGCGGCGCGCACAACCAGCGCTCGCACGTGACGGTGACCGTGCGCATCAACGAGCACCTGTGGATCGAGGAACTCGTCGAATGCGTCGAGGCGCAGGCTTCATGCGAACTCTACGGCCTGCTCAAGCGCCCGGACGAGAAGTACGTCACCGAGCGGGCTTATGACAACCCGAAGTTCGTCGAGGACATGGTCCGCGACGTGGCTGCGCGTCTCAATGCCGAGCCGAGGATCGACGCCTACGTCGTCGAATCGGAGAACTTCGAGTCGATCCACAACCACTCGGCCTACGCGCTGATCGAGTGCGACCGGCGCACCGCGGCAGACGGCTGCTGATTCCGCCGGGCAGGCCGCACCGCAGGGGTCCGGCCTGCCGAGCCGGTTTTCGGGTCAGGCCGATGTGCCGGTGCTGCGCGTCTTGCGGACGAGCTTTTCCTTGATCCGCGCCGACTTGCCCGAACGTTGCCGGAGGTAGTAGAGCTTGGCGCGGCGAACGTCACCGCGGCGCTTGACCTCGATCGACGCGACCAGCGGCGAGTAGGTCTGGAAGGTCCGCTCGACGCCTTCACCCGACGACACCTTGCGCACGATGAAGCTCGAATTCAGACCACGATTGCGCTTGGCGATGACCACGCCTTCGTAGGCCTGCAGGCGCTCGCGCGAACCTTCCTTGACCTTGACCTGGACGACGACCGTGTCGCCCGGTGAAAACTTCGGTACGACCTTGCCCAGACGGGCGATCTCTTCCTGCTCGAGTTGCTCGATCAGATTCATCTTCTGAACTCCATTCACGAGAATCACATCTTCTTCTGATGAGCGCATTGCTCCTGAAACTGCGCCAGGAGTTGCGTCTCCGCTTTCGACAGTCGGCGTTCCGCGAGCAACTCGGGTCGCCGCTGCCACGTTCGGCCCAGCGCCTGTTGCAGGCGCCAGCGCCGTATCTCGTCGTGGTGACCGGAAAGCAGCACTTCCGGCACCCGCCAGCCCTGATACCACTCGGGCCGGGTGTAATGCGGGCAGTCGAGCAGGCCCGCGACAAACGAATCCTGTTCCGCCGACTCGGCGTCGTTGAGCACGCCGGGCAGTTGCCGGACGACGGCATCGATCAGCGCCATCGCCGGGATCTCGCCGCCCGAGACGACGAAGTCGCCGATCGAAATCTCCTCGTCGACGCAGCGTCCAACGAAGCGCTCGTCGATTCCCTCGTAGCGTCCGCAGACGAGAATCAGCGCTTCTGCACCCTGCGCCAGGCGCAGCACGCGCTGATGCGTCAGCAGGCTGCCCTGTGGCGACAGGCAGATCACCCGGCTGGCCGCGCCGAGCCCCTGCTGCCGTGCCCTGGCCGCCCTCGTCGCCGATTCCAGCGGCTCGGCCATGAGGACCATCCCGGGCCCGCCACCGTACGGCCGGTCGTCTACGGTGCGGTGCCGGTCGCTCGTGAAATCGCGCGGATTCCACAGCTGCACGGCCCAGCGGCCGGCGGCAAGTGCCCGGCCGCTGATTCCCGACCCGGTCAGCGCGGCGAACATTTCCGGAAAAAGCGTCACCACGTCGACCACCAGGCAGGAAGCCGCCGGGGCCGCTGCCCTTTCACCGGTCACCAGTCGGACTCCCAGTCGACCGTCACCCGTCCCTGCCCAAGGTCGACCTCGAGCACGACCGCGGAGACGAAGGGCAACAGGCCTTCGTCGCCATCCGTTCGGGCAACCCTGAGCACCGGGTTGGCCGGAGTGTCGATCAGGCCGGCGACATGGCCCAGCGACTCGGCTTTCGTGTTCACCACTTCGAGGCCGATCAGATCGGCCCAGTAATACTCGTCTCTTCCGGTCGGCGGCAACTGGCCACGCGGCGCGCCGACCAGCAGACCGCCGAGACTCTCGGCAGCGTCACGATCGCCCGCGCATTCGAGGCGCGCGATCAGCAGGTCCTGCCGGCTGCGGCAGTGCAGCAGCCTGGTCGGCTGCCAGCGGTCCGGGGTGTCACCTTCCCGGCCGAGCCACCAGTGGCTCAGTCGTGCCCAGTCGTCCGGGTCGTCGGCGTACGGGAAGACGCGAACTTCGCCCTGCAGGCCTCTGGCCGAGACGATTCGGCCGAGGACGATGATCTCTTCTGCGCGAGCCGGCAAGTCATCGGCCTCCCTGTCGGCAGATCGAGCGCGTGCCGGCCAGCCGGAGTCAGGCTGTGGCCTTGCTCGCGGCCTGGCGGATCAGACGCGAAACGGTCAGCGAAGTCTGCGCGCCCTGCTGCAGCCAGTAGCTGAGGCGGTCGCTCGCGACATGCAGCCCGACCTCCTTGTCGGTGGCCAGCGGGTTGTAATAGCCGATGCGCTCGATGAACCGGCCGTCGCGGCGAGCGCGTGAATCGGTAACCACCATGTTGTAGAAGGGGCGCTTCCTCGCACCCCCGCGGGCCAGGCGAATAACAACCATGTCAGTGCCTTCGGAAGGATTGTGCAAAAAGGGGGGAATGATAGCAGAAATGCCGCCCGGCAAGCGCTTCGGCGTGCGTTCCGGGGCCGGCGGAGTGGCCTGGGCACAGGGGAGCGGGTTGCGATTCCGCTTCCTGCGGCTCGCCGCCGGCCGTCCAGTCGACGGGCCGTGGCGACTCGCTGGCCGTCGCTTCGGGCGATGGCCGGTCGATCATTCAGGCTGTCGGGAATCGATGCCGATGGTCACCGGGCCATCGTTGATCAGGTGGACCTGCATCTCGGCGCCAAAGACTCCGGTCTGCACGCGGCGCTCGAGGACCCGCTCGAGCCGGGTGACGAAGGCGGCGAAGAGAGGCTGCGCGACTTCGGGCGGAGCTGCCCGGCTCCACGATGGGCGGTTTCCCTTGCGGGTCGAGGCGAACAGGGTGAACTGGCTGACCGCGAGCACTTCGCCGCCGGTGTCCAGGACGCTGCGGTTCATCAGTCCGGCCGGATCGGGGAAGATGCGTAGTCTGGCCAGCTTGCCAGCCATCCACGTCAGGTCCGGGTCGGCGTCGCCGACCTCGAAGCCGGCGAGCACGAGCAGACCCGCGCCGATGGATCCGACGACCTCTCCGGCAACTTCGACGCGCGCCGATGCGACGCGCTGGACGACGACTCTCACGATCGGGCCTCGACAGCAACGGATTCCGACGCGAATTCTAAGGCACCTTCCGGTCGCCGCGCGGCGCCCGCGATTGCCGGTGGCGCCGGCGACCTATCGCGCGGCACTCGAGCTTGTTATGATCGTCGCCAGCAGGTGTTCCGGAGAGCCGTAGCGGCACTGCCCGGGCCGGCGCCGCAGGCGCGGGAGAAGTATTGCCGATCGGCGAGCGATCGACCAGCGTACGAAAGGGAGGCCGAAGCCCATGGCCAGCCATCGCGAGAGCCGCATCGTCGCACTGCCGCCGGAGAGCCTGTTCGACGTCGTCGCCGACGTCGAAAGCTATCCGGATTTCGTGCCCCTGATGCGCGACGCGCGAATCGTCCGCCGCGATGCGAGTGGCTATGAAACGGTGCAGACGCTCGCCCTCGGGCTGTTCGCCCATCGCTTCCAGACGCGCACCGAACTCGTCCGGCCGCAGGAGATCAGCGTGGTTTCGAACGATCGCTCATTCTGCCGGTTCGACATCCGGTGGACGTTCGTGCCGCACGGTGAGGACCACTGCCGGGTCGATTTCGCGTTCAACTGTCTGGCGCGGTCGCTTTTCCTGATTCCGTTCGTCGAAACGATGATGCTGCCGATGGCCGCGACGATGGTCGGCGCTTTCGAAAGCCAGGCGCATCGGCTGGCCAGGCGGTCGGTCGACCGCGAGAGCTGAGCGCTGGCCAACAGGTTTCAGGGAGTCGTGTTCGCGGGTCGCCGGGGGCCGGTGGCGCGGCTTCTCGCCCTCGGGCGGTTAAAATGCGAGCTTCCCGAATCAAGGACCGCACCGTGAACCACGAGCCAGCCAGCCACTCCGCAGCCTCCGCGGCCATCGCCAGCACCCATTTCATCCGCAACATCATCGAGGCCGATCTCGCGGCCGGCAAGCACGCGCTGCGGCACTGGTCGGGTCGTCCGGGGCCGGGCGCGCAGCAACTCGCCGGCCCGCTCGATCCGGCGAGGATTCGTACGCGCTTTCCCCCCGAGCCGAACGGCTATCTGCATTTTGGTCACGCCAAGTCGATCTGCCTGAATTTCGGGCTGGCCGAGGACTACGGCGGTCGCTGCCATCTGCGCTTCGACGACACCAACCCCGAGAAGGAAGAGCAGGAGTACGTCGATTCGATCATCGACGCGGTCCGCTGGCTCGGTTTCTCGTGGGAGGCTCCGGCCGCCGGGGCCGATGCGCAAGCCGAGTGCAACCTCTATTACGCGTCCAACTACTTCGGCTGGATGGTCGAGTTCGCCGAGTACCTGATCGCCAGCGGCCACGCCTACGTCGATAGCCAGAGCGCCGAGGAGATGCGTGCCAGGCGCGGGACGCTGACCGAACCGGGGGTCGATTCGCCGTTTCGCGAGCGCAGCGTCGACGAGAACATGGACCTCTTTCGGCGGATGCAGCGTGGCGAGTTCCCCGACGGGGCACATGTGTTGCGGGCGAAGATCGACATGGCTTCGGCCAACATCAACCTGCGCGATCCGGCGATCTACCGGATTCGCCACGCCAGCCACCACAACACCGGCGACCGCTGGTGCGTGTACCCGATGTACACCTACGCGCATCCGATCGAGGATGCTCTCGAGAACATCAGCCACTCGATCTGCACGCTCGAGTTCGCCGACCAGCGTCCGTTCTACGACTGGCTGCTCGAACGCCTCGCCGAGGGTGGCCTTCTGCAGCGCCCGCTGCCGCAGCAGATCGAGTTCTCGCGCCTCAACCTGACGTACATCGTGCTCTCGAAGCGCAAGCTGATCCAGTTGGTCGACGAAGGGCATGTGACCGGCTGGGACGATCCGCGGCTGCCGACGCTGGTCGGCGCACGACGGCGGGGCTACCCGCCGGAAGGCTTCCGGTTGTTCGCCGAACGCGTCGGGGTTTCACGGTCCGACTCTCTGATCGACTATTCGCTGCTCGAGGACTGCATGCGCGAGGTGCTCAACGAGACGACACCGCGCCGGATGGCCGTCCTCGATCCACTGAAACTGGTCATCGACAACTATCCGGCGGGGCACGGCGAATCCTGCCTGGCCGCCAACCACCCGCTGAAGCCGGAAATGGGCCGGCGCGAGATGCCCTTCGGCCGCGAACTGTGGATCGAGCGTGACGACTTCATGGAGCGGCCGAGCAAGGGTTACCATCGCCTTTACCCAGGCAACCTGGTTCGCCTGCGCCACGCCTACGTCGTCCGCTGCACCGGCTGCGAACATGACCCGAGTGGCCGGGTCAGCGTCGTGCATTGCGAGTATCTGCCGGACTCGAAGAGCGGAACGCCAGGCGCCGATGCTCACAAGGTCAAGGGCAACCTGCACTGGGTGGCCGCGGACCACGCGTATCGGGCACAGGTCCGGCTGTACGACCGGCTGTTCTCGGTTCCCTCTCCGGGAGGCAGGCGCGAGGGCGATGCGGATGGAGTCGAGCGCGATTTCCGCGACGACATCAACCCTGACAGCGTGCGTGTCGTCGACGGCTGGCTCGAGCCGGCGCTGAAAGACGCGCAGCCGGAAGCGGGTTTCCAGTTCGAGCGGCACGGCTACTTCGTCGTCGACCGGGTCGATTCACGTGTCGGCGCACCGGTCTTCAACCGCACCGTGACGCTCAGGGATTCCTGGGCGGCTGGCGGTTCCCATCGGCGCTGACCGACCGCTCCTGGCCAGGAGGATCGCGCCGCCGTCACGCTGCCGCGGATCCGCCGGTCGGGGTTCGTTCAGGGGCGGGTGCGCCGGCGGCGTATGGCCTGGCGGACCTCGCTGATCGTCGTCGACAGGCCGCCGATCCGGTCCGGATCGATCTGCTCGCGGGCGAAGCGCTCGAGGAACCATGCCGACAACGCGTCGAGCTCCTCTTCGAGGTCGTCGAGGCGATCGGCGGGAACCGTCTTCGCTTCGACGAGCATGGCCGGCAGACGCTGGAGCTTTCTCTGCGTCTCGTCGGGCCGGTGGCGCCGCCACTGGCTGCTCAGCCAGACGCCAAGCGAACCGAGGATCCCGCCGATGATCGAGAAGTTGAACAGCTGGGTCATCGCCTGATCGAAAAGGCTTTCCTGGGTTCCGTCGAGGTAGGCCGCCGTCCCGGGATGGACCGGCAGCACGCCCTGCTTCTTGTCCGTATCCGGTGCGCTCATCCCGCCAACTCCCGGCACCGTCGCCGCGAGCTTGGCACGAGTGACCATCAGCAGCCGGGTCATCTCGCCGGCGACGTAGTCGAGCATCGAGTTTCTGGCGACCAGGCGAACGCTGACCGAGACCGTGCTCACGCTGTCGTCGGGGACGGCCGGCGTGGCCAGGAAGCCGCCTGCGGGGATTTCGGTCTCCTCATACACCGGACTGCGCGCGGTGATCGCTTTCGCTTCGTCGATGTCGAGGAAGGTCGGCGGCTTGCGTGTCGCCCTGACGATCGCCTTGACGGCGTCGGCGACGGGGCCGGGACCGGTCGATCCCATGGCCAGCACGGCGGCGACCCGCTTCGCCTGGAGAGCGGCGCCGACGTCGGCCAGCGGAGTGCTGACCAAGTCGCTGGCCCTGAGGCCATACGCGTCGATCACCGTGCGCAGCAGCGGGTCGTTCGCCGGCGTCCCCTCGAGCAGGGCGAGCTTCTTGCCGGACAGTTCGCTGACCGATTTGACCGAAGACTGGGCGGCGACCATGATCAGCACCGAAACCGGCCGGATGACCAGGATCGTCCCGCCGTTGGCCGCGGCCGGGTGGTCACTCCTGACGACGGCGAGATCGACCTTGCCGTTCTCGAGTGCCTCCCCGCTCTCCTGCAGGTTCGCCGTCTCCTCGAGCAGCAGGCGAACGCGGGGGCGCTGTTCGGACAGTTCGCGCTTGAACGCGGCGACGAACTTGTGCGCGTCGCCGCCGAGGGGACCGGTCGCCACGCGGATCGTGTAGTTCGCCGAGAAGACCCACGGGAACCAGATCCAGGCCGCGGCGACGGCCGCCACGACGATCGCCAGGAATCCGGCCAATGCGATTCGTCTGCTCATCGTCGGAATCCTCCAGCGCTCGTCGCCGTCACGGCAAATCGTGGCTACCGCCGGCCTGGATTTTCGTCAGCCGGTGAACCCGGTCGGTCGACCGGCCAGTCGAGCCGCCCGAAGACCGGTCATGCTGGCGCATCGAGGAGTTCGAGGACCTTCTCGGGTGGTCTTCCGACGACCGCCCGATTGCCGCGCACGACGATCGGGCGCTCGATCAGGATCGGGTGGGCGACGAGGGCGTCGAGCCACTCTTCGTCGGTCAGCGAACGGCCGGCGTAGTGTTCCCTGAACACCACCTCGCCGCGGCGGACGATCTGCGCCGGGCTCATGCCGAGCTTGCCGAGCAGCTTGCGGAGTTCTTCCCGGTCCGGCGGGTGCTGGAGATAGTCGATCACCTCGGCCGGGACGCCGGCGTCGGCGATCAGCTGACAGGCCGCGCGGCTCTTCGAGCAGCGCCTGTTGTGGTAGATGCGGATCGACAGGTCGTCCATGGGTCTCCTCTCTGCGGAAAGGGCGAGCGACGCGCGGCCGTAGATGCCGTCCTCAGCGCCAGAGGCTCAGCGGCGGATCGACGACGACCGCCCGCAGGATGTCGCTGCGTGAGACGAAGCCGACCAGGGCATCAGTGTCGTTGACGATCGGCACGCCGTCAACCGCGTGCTCGAGCATGACCTGGGCGATTCTGCGGATGTCGGTGATCGGGTCGGCGGTGACCACCGGGGTGGTCATCACGTCGCCCACCTGGCGGGCCAGCACGTCGCGGAGCCGCCCGTGATCGACGTTGAGCACGGTCAGCAGGTCGCGCTCGCTGACCATGCCGACGAGGCGATGCCCGCGGTCGAGGACCGGGGCCTGATGGATTCGCCGTTCGAGCAGTATGCGCCAGGCGCGTTCGACCGCTTCGTCGCTGAACACCGGGATCACCGGGCGTTGCATGATCTGATACGCGTGGTAGAGCGGACCCCGGTCGGCTTCGACGCCGAGAACTTCACGGTACGCGGCAAGTGCCTGGGCCGCCGGTGCGCTGACCGCGACACGGACCTCCTCGCGCGCGGCGACCGGGCGGACGGCGAGGCCCCGGGTTACCTCGGGGACCTGGCTGAGCTGCTCGAAGGTGCCGCGAAAGACCGGACCCCCGAGTCCGTAAACCGCAAACATGCCTTACTCCTGCGCACCGCGCCTTGCGGGCCGGGTCGACCGCCAGCGTGCACATCGTGTTCGAGGCAGCGGCACGCACTCTGCCGAGAAGGGGAGTCGTCGATTGGACCATCGGCGGAGACAGAAAATTCGTCGAGCCTCCCCGAAGTCGCACTTGCCTCTGCGGGCTGAAGCGTGCCGACGGCCTGCGCCAGACGGGCGTTCCCCGGTAGCGGCCGGCCGGCAAAAAAATCGGCCGAACGCTTGGTGCGTTCGGCCTGACCGTCTGCTTCACCTCCCGAAACGGGGCAGAACCCTCCGGTCTTGTTGTTTTGGCAACTCTGAAGCAAAGCATGTGCCATATCGTCCAACATCTTGATTATCCAGCGCCAATCTTCCGGGGCAGGCAGTCCGGGCAGGCTACTGTAAAATTTGTCGACAGACTCGTGGGGCGTGCAGCTCTTTGGATGGCGACTGCGCCCGCGATCCAGGTGGCGCAATGGGGCAGGACGGACTCCGGCGCTCACTCGCCCTGCGAAGTGCCGCGCGGACCACGAGAGCTCTTCTCGTGACGGCTCACGCGATCCCGTCGTCCTGGGCCGTGAGAACGGGGTTCGCCGACTCGGGCTCCGGCCGCAGGCCAGCCTTGGTGAAGGCGTGCCGGGCCTGGTGACTTGCCGACTCATCGGTGGCTTCCGCCGACCCCACCAGAATCCGCTGACCGCGTTGCCGGTTCGGCAATGCCGACCGGCTTTGCGCCCGCTCCGGTCCACGCGGCATCGCAGCCGTCCTGCTGACCGTACTCACCCGCGCCCGCATCCTCCGCGGCTCAAGGCGCGCAGACGCAACATTGTGAATCGACCTCTCCGCCCTTGGCAGCGACCCAGTCCCCATGCGCGGTACACTGACCCGACTCAGAGACCGCGCTGCATTCGACGGAGGTGGCTCGTGCTACGGTCTTGCCGGTGCATGAGCACTGCCCCGGCCCGTTTGCGGTGCCTTTGGCACAGGATGCGACGGTCTTCACTGCTGGCCCTGGGTCTCCCTTTTCGCCCTTTTCGCCCTTGTCCCCCTTCGCTCCCCTCGCCCCCGTGTCTCCCTTCGTCCCCGTGTCACCCTTGTCGCCCTTGTCTCCCTTGTCGCCCTTGTCGCCCCTGTCGCCCTTGTCCCCGTCCTTCCCGGGGACGCCTTGTTGCCCCTGAATGCCTCGCTCTCCTGGTGCTCCCTGTGCACCCGTCTCGCCGCGGTCGCCCTTTCGCGGCGGTCCGCCGTAGCCCCAGGTCTCGCTGGACACGAGGATGGGCTTGTCGGGTTGAGGCAAATTCCGCTGGTAGGTGGCGACGGAGAGCTTGTTTGTGTTGTCGTCGTAGCACCGGGCCGGGGTGCCTGGACAAAGCGCGACTATCTTGTCCTCTTGCGCGCTCAGGATGGTCAGCGTCGTGGCTCCAAGGGTGACGACGCTTGCCGCTGTGCCCTTGAGGCCGGTTCCCCGGATCACCAGATGCTGATTGCCGGCGGTGGTGGTCATGGCGACCGACTCGATGTTCACCGGTTCGGCTGCCGAAACCAGAGGCCAGCAGAGCCCAGCGAGAACTGAAAGCATTGCATGTTTCACTTCGGTATTCCTCCGTCGACGAGATGAATGATCAAAGAACCGGCGCCGCGCACCCTGCCTCCAATAGAGATCTTGCGCAAGGACGACGCACCGATCGTGAGGGGCGGCGATGGCCCAAGCGGTAGTCCCCGGACGATCGGGCTCGGACATGGCCGAACACCTCCAGTATAGAAAGCAGTCGGGCAGGACGCCTCGGAGCACGGTGGGTCAATGGCCGAGAGCGACCGAGGCGTCTACAGCGACCGGCTTGCAGGTTCCGGCTGCGGTCGCGCACCAGCCCAGCGGCCACACCGCCCGGTGCTTGCTCAGGACGGGCCGCGAAGCGCGGCAGGGATCGGCAGGCCATTCACTCGGCGCGCAGGGCCTCCACCGGATCGAGCCGTGCGGCGCGTCGGGCCGGGAGGACGCCGGCCAGCAGGCCGATGGCGACGGCAATGCCCTCGGCGAGGAGGACGAAGCTCAGCGGCGTGTGCACCGGCAGCGCGGGCAGCAGCAACCTCGTCAACCAGGCGAGGCCGGTGCCGATCGCCAGGCCGACCAGCCCGCCGATCGCCGACAGCGCGACCGCTTCCCCGAGGAAGAGGCCGAGGATCGTCCGCTGCGGCGCACCGAGCGCGACGAGCAGGCCGATTTCGCTGGTCCGCTCGGCAATCGCGATGGTCATGATCGTGACGATGCCGACCCCGCCGACGAGCAGCGAGATTCCGCCGAGCGCACCGACGGCGACGGTCAGGACTTCGAGGATGTTCGAAAGCGTGCGCAGCATGTCCTCCTGAGTCGTGATCGTGAAATCCTCGCGCCCGTGGCGCGCCTTGAGCACGGCGCCGACCAGTGCGGTGACCCGCTCGACGGGGACTCCTTCCTCGTAGGACAGGTCGATCTTCATCACTCCGTCGCGGTTGTAGAGTTCGAGGGCGCGGGCGGTGGGGATGTACGCGGTGTCGTCGAGGTCGATGCCGAGAAACTGTCCCTTGGCTTCGAGCACGCCGATCACCCGGAACTGCAGGCCACCGACGCGGACGCGCGCGCCGAGCGGGTTCGCGCTGCCGAACAGCTCGTCCTTGAGCTTCGCTCCGAGAACGACGAGCGCCCGAGCGTTGCCGGCTTCGTCGGCGGGCAGGAACTGGCCGCTGCCGACGCGCAGGCTGAATACTTCGAGCATCCGCGCGCCGACGCCATTGACCGTCGTCCGACGGACCCGGCCGTTGGCGCTGACCTCGCTGTTGCCCCAGACGGTCGCGCTGATTCCGGTGACGTGCGGCAGATGCTCGAGCGCGCGGGCGTCTTCGAGCGTCAGCGGGCGAACCGAGGTCGGGATTCCGGCAGGCGTGTGCCCCGAAGTCCTGGTCCTCCCCGGCGCGACGCTGATCACATGGGTGCCGAACTGGGTGAACTCGGCGAGAACGAAGCGATGCACGCCTTCGCCGATCGAGGTCAGCAGGATCACCGCGGCGATGCCGACGGCGATGCCGAGCAGCGTCAGGACGCTGCGCAGCTGCTCCGCGGTGATCGCGCGCAGCGCGAGCTGGAACGAGTCGCGAAGACGGATCACCGTGTCGACCTCCAGGTCAGCGTCGCGACAGCGCGAGAACCGCGTCGAGGCGCGCGGCCCTCCGCGCGGGCAGGACGCCGAACAGCGTGCCCGTGGCGAGTGCCGTAGCGAGAGCGGCGAGCACCGCCCAGTCGGGTGGATAAGCCGGGAACGCCGGGTAGAACAGGCGGATCAGCGCGGCGCCGGCGTGACCGACGAGGAAGCCGAGCAGCGCGCCGGCGACCGAGAGGATCGCTGCTTCGCAGAGGAAGGCATTACGGATCGTCGCGTCACTCGCCCCGAGTGCCTTGAGCAGACCCACCTCGGATGTCCTCTGGGTGACCGAGACGAGCATCACGTTCATCACCAGGATTCCCGCCACCGCGAGGCTGATCGCGGCAATTCCGGCGACGGCGAGGGTCAGGGTCCCGAGCACCCGATCGAAGGTCGCGAGCACGGCGTCCTGGGTGATGATCGTCACGTCCTGCTCGCCTTCGTGGCGCAGGCGGATGATCTCGCCGACCTGCGCGCTGGCCGGCTCGATCGCCTCGCGGCTCGTCGCCTCGACGAGAATCCGGAACAGCGTGTTGCTGTTGAACATCGTCTGGGCGAGCGCGACGGGCACGAGAACGAGTTCATCGGTGTTCATGCCGAGGCCCTGGCCGCTCGCGGCGAGGACTCCGACGATCCGGACGCGGCGGTCACCGACGCGCACCAACTGGCCGAGCGCCGGCTGCTGGCCGAACATCTCGTCGCGGATTTTCGCGCCGATCACCGCTTCGGGCGCAGCGCGGCGCCAGTCGCCGGGCGACAGGAAGCGTCCCTGAGCCAGCGACAGGCGGCGTACCTCGATGAACTCGGCCGTCGTTCCGGCCACGGTCACTTCGCGAAGCCGGCCGGCGTGGCTGATTTCGGACGTGCCGACGGCGAGCGGCGCCGCCCGGTGGACGGCGCTGGCTCGCAGCAGCGCCTGCGCGTCGTCGATGGTCAGGTCGCGGGGTGTGCTGGTGATCGCGTTGGCCGGGTTGAAGCCGCCGGTCTGCGAGCGACCCGGGAGGACGATGACCAGGTTGCTGCCGATCGACGAGAACTCGTCGAGAACGTAGCGGCGCGCGCCGTCGCCGAGTGCGGTGAGCACGACGACGGCGCCGACGCCGATGGCCATCGCCAGGACCAGCAGGAAGGTGCGCAGCGGGTTGCCCGCCGCGGCATCGCGCGCAAAGCGGATCAGGTCGGGCCGGCGCATGGCTCGGCGGGACGGCGCCGGTCGGCGCGGAGCATTCCGTCCTCGATCAGCAGTTGCCGGCGCGCGCGCGATCCAAGCACGCCGTCGTGGGTCACGACGATCAGCGTCACACCCCGTTCGTTGAGGCTCTCGAGCAGCCGCATCACTTCCTCGCCGGTCGCCCGGTCGAGGTTGCCGGTCGGCTCGTCGGCGAGGATCACCGCCGGTTCCATGATCGTCGCCCGGGCGATCGCCACGCGCTGTCGCTGGCCTCCCGAGAGCTGATCGGGCCGGTGGTCGGCGCGGTTGTCGAGTCCGTAGTCGCGCAGTGCCCGGGCCACGCGTTGCGCACGCTGCGCTGGCGCGATGCCGGCGAGAATCATCGGCAGGGCGATGTTCTCGGCAGCGGTCAGCCGTGGCACGAGGTGGAAGCTCTGAAAGACGAAGCCGATGCGCTCGCTGCGGACGCGCGCCTGTTCGACCGCCGAGAGGGTGGTCACGTCGCGGCCTTCGAGATGGTAGCTCCCGGAATCGGGCCGGTCGAGCAGGCCCAGGATGTGCAGCAGCGTCGACTTCCCCGAACCCGAAGGGCCCATCACGGCAATGTACTCGCCGGCCGCGACGCAGAGGTCGATGTCGCGCAAGGCGAGCACCGTGCTGTCGCCGAGCCGGAAGAGTTTCTCGATTCCGGTGAGCTCGATCTGCGCCGTGTTCATCGGCCGGCAGCCGGCGCCGGAGCTTTCGTGTCCACCGCGTAGCGCGCGCCGGCGCGGACGCCGGCCCGCTCGAGCGAAGTGACGACCTTCTCGCCGGGGCTCAGTCCGTCGACGACCTCGGTGAATTCCCAGTTGGCGATGCCGGTCTTCACCACCCGCTCCTCGAGCCGGCCGTCGGTTGCCGCGACGAGGACGCGCTGGCCTTCGAGCAGCGCCGAAGTCGGAACGCGGATCACCTGATCGCGGGTGGCGAGAATCACCTCGACGTCGGCGCTGTAGCCGACGAGCAGCTTGCCGGGCGCCTGCGGGTCGGCGAAGGTCGCCTCGATGTCGACCGTCCGCGCCTGCTTCTCGACGGCCAGGACATAAGGCGCGACACGCTTGACCCTGCCGGCGAAGGACTGGCGCGGAAACGCGTCGAGGCTGATCCGCACTTCCTGCCCCGGGACGATCTTCGGCGCGTCGACCTCGTCCATCGGCGCCTTGACGTACAGACACGAGTCGTCGATCAGGTCGATCGCCGGGGGCGTCGGCACCCCGGGAGGAGACGGTGTCGAATACTCGCCGACCTCGCCGACGATCTTGGCGACGGTCCCCGAGAAGGGTGCGTGGAGGATCGTCCGGCCCTGCTCGACGCGGGTCAGCGTGACGCGCGCCTCGGCCTGCGCGAGGTCGGCCCGCGCCGCGTCGCAGCCGGCGCGCCGGGCCAGCGCCTCGCTGCGCGCGCTGTCCTCTCGCGCGGTAGACACGAAACCGCGGGCGCGCAGTGCCGACTGGCGCTCTGCTTCGCGCTCGGCATTGGCCGCGACGACGCAGGCCTCGCCGACCCGCTGCCGCGCCGTCGCGACCTGGGCCTCGACCCAGGCGGTCTGCGCCTGCTGGTCGTCGTTCCACAGCTTCATCAGCAACTGGCCCTTCTCGACGCGGTCGCCTTCGCGGACCGCGAGGACCTCGATTCGCCCGCCGCTGATCGTCGACAGGCGGGTGCGCAGGCAGGCTTCGACGGTTCCCGCCCGGGTGTTGGCGATCGTCGACTCGACGAGGCCCTGGTCGATCTCCCGGACGACGACACTGACCGGCTTCGGGCGGCTCGCCCACCAGATCGCTCCGCCGATTCCGCCGGCGACGAGCAGGCCGACGAGCAGACGGACACGTAGCCGCGAGGCCATCAGCCGGCCTGACTCGCAAGGTGCCCGAAGCGGGCTCCGGACATCGGGTCAGCCATCGGCGAGCTGGATCCGCCTGGCCGGATCCTGACGGTAGAAGGCGCTCAGCTGAGCATAGAAATCAGGATATTCGGCAAGCAGGAGATCGGGCTCCTCGAAGAACGCTTCGCTCATCACCGCAAAGAATTCGCCGGGATTCTCCGCCGCGTAGGGATCGAAGAGCGTTTCCTGATCGGTCGCCTCGGCCATATCGACGCTTGCGCAGAAATGCTCGTAGGCCGCGTGCAGCGCATCCTCCCAGGCCTTGCGCGGCGCTCCCGCGGGCAGCGGCGGGATGCCGTCGGCGTCACCGTTGAGCATGTCGAGCTTGTGCGCGAACTCGTGGATGACCACGTTGTAGCCCTCGCCGGCCATCTGCGCGTCGCGCCACGAGATGAGCAGCGGCCCGCCGTCCCAGGCCTCGCCCGAGGCCACCTCCTGGTACTCGTGGACGACGCCGGATTCGTCCTCGATGCTGCGCGGGATCACGAACTCGTCGGCATAGACGATGATCCCGACCCAGTTCCGGTAGCAGTCGAGCCCGAGGTTGAGGATCGGCAGGCAGCCCTGCGCGGCGATCGCGACGCAGATTTCGTCCGACAGCTCGAGTCCGCCGGTTGCGGCGAACTCCTTTTCGGCCAGGAAGGTCCCGGCGAGCGCGCGCAGCCGGGCCTGCTCGTTCCCGTCGAGCGCGGCGAGGAAGGGCAGCGCCGCGACCACCGGCTCCCAGAGAGAATCCGGAATCGGTTCCGCTTCCGGCTTGCCGCGCAACCAGTCGAGCAGCCTGCCGATCATCGCTTGTTCACCCCCGGCAGTGTCGCCGTGGTCAGGTAGATGCCCGAGAAGATCAGCGCGATACCCAGGTAGTGGTAGGCGTGCGGGATCTCGCCGAGAAAGATCGCCGCGAGAAGCGTGCCGAAGACCGGCATCAGGTGGATGAACAGGCTCGCCTTGCTCGCCCCGACTTCGCCGACCGCGCGGTTATAGAAGACGTAGCCGAGGAATCCGGGAAAGACTCCGGTGTAGGCGATCGCAGCGAGTGATCCGGCCGAGACGGCTATCGTCTTTCCGCTGGCCAGTTCCCAGGCGTAAGCCGGAGCCAGCGCAACCAGTCCGACGCCAATGAAAGCAGCGAGCATGAGCATCGGATGCACTCCGTCCGGGCGCCACTGCAGACCGATCGTATACACCGCCCAGGTGAACACCGCAGCGAGCATCCACAGATCGCCGATATTGAGGCTCAGTTGCGTCAGCGTGTCGAGGCTGCCCTGGCAGACGATCGTCGTCACCCCGGCCAGCGAGAGCACGACGCCGACCCACGCGACGCCGAGCAGGCGCTTGCCGAGGAAGATCCATGAGAGGGCGATCGTGGCGACCGGAATGAACGAGTTGAGCAGCAGGGCGTTGGTCGCCGGAGTGTAGCGCAGGGCGACGTAGGCCAGCGTGTTGTAGCCGCCGACGCCGAGCAGGCCGAGGAGGGCCACTGCCTTCCAGTTGCGCCGGATCAACGGCCACTGTTCGCGCAGGTGAGGCAGGGCCAGCGGCAGGACCAGGGCGAGGGCGATCGCCCAGCGCCAGAAGGCGAGAGTCAGCGGGGGAACCTGATCGCGGACCGCTCGCCCGATGACCATGTTGCCGGACCAGAAGAGCGTGGTCAGGACGAGGAGCAGGTAAGGGTTGTGCAACTGCGCGAGGATCATCGGGGACGGTCGGAAAACCGCATTATGCCTGATGCCCCGGGCGACACTTTATAATGCGCCAATGGTTTCGGTCGTCCATTCGCTGGCCACGCATCGCGATCCCGATCGGTCCTTGCAGGCGCTCGGCGAAGGGCTTTCTCCTGCCGAAGTCGAGCGACTCGCCGAGGCGGTGGATTTCGCCCGATCCGTCTACGAGGACCGCACTCTGGGCAGCGGTGAGGAGGTCTGGGCGCACGCGCTCGGCGTCGCGCTGATCGTCTGCGGCCTGAAGCTCGACGCCGATTCGCGGATCGCCGCGCTGCTCTTCGCCGTCCCCGCGCTGCACGAGAATGGTCTGAGCCGGATCGAGCGGGACTTTGGCGCCAGCGTGGCCCGCCTCGTCGATGGCGTTTCGCGGCTCAACCGGATGCGCCCGATCACGCGCGGCTTTGTCGCCGTTTCTGCGGAGAGCAGCGACAAGAACTCGGGCGAGATGAAGGCGCAGGTCGAAGTCCTGCGCAAGATGCTCCTGGCGATCGTCGAGGACATCCGCGTCGTTCTGCTGCGTCTCGCCTCGCGCACGCAGACGCTGCGCCATTTCGCTGCCGAGCCCGACGAGCTGCGCGTTCCGGTGGCCCGCGAGACGCTCGCGCTGTACTCGCCGCTGGCCAACCGCCTCGGCGTCTGGGAGCTCAAATGGGAGCTCGAGGACCTCTCGTTCCGCTTCCTGCATCCCGAGACTTACAAGGAAATTGCCCGGCATCTCGACGAGAAGCGCACCGAGCGCGAGCAGTTCATCACCGAGGCGAGCGCCCTGCTGCGCCAGGAACTCGCCGCCGCCGGGGTCGCCAACGCCGAAATCACCGGCCGCGCGAAGCACATCTACAGCATCTGGAACAAGATGCGCCGCAAGGACGTGGCTTTCTCGGAGGTCTACGACGTGCGCGCGCTGCGCGTCATCGTCGACGAGGTCAGGGACTGCTACACCGCGCTCGGCGTCGTCCACCACATCTGGTCGCCGATTCCCCGCGAGTTCGACGACTACATCTCGAATCCGAAAGGCAACGACTACCGTTCGCTGCACACCGCCGTGCACTGCCCGGACGGTCGCGCGCTCGAGGTGCAGATTCGCACCCGCGAGATGCACAGCCACGCCGAACTCGGGGTCGCCGCGCACTGGCGCTACAAGGAGGGCGGCGCGGCGACGGCCGAAGACCGCTACGACGAGAAGATCGCCTGGCTGCGTCAACTGCTGAGCTGGCGCGATGAAGTGTCCGACTCCTCCGACTGGGTCCGGCATTACAAGCAGGCCGCTTTCGACGAGACGGTCTATGTGCTGACCCCGCAGGGGCGGGTGATCGACCTGCCGCGGGGCGCGACACCGGTCGATTTCGCCTATCGCGTGCACACGGACATCGGACACCGCTGCCGCGGCGCCAAGGTGGATGGCGCGCTGGTTCCGCTGAACACGCCGCTGGCGACCGGCCAGCGCGTCGAGATCATCCTGGCCAAGCACGGCGGGCCGTCGCGCGACTGGCTCAATTCGTCGCTGGGTTATCTGTTTACGCATCGCGCGCGTCTCAAGGTGCGGCACTGGTTCGCCAGTCTCGCGCTCGAGGAGACGCTGGCCGAGGGCCGGGCGCTGGTCCAGCGCGAGCTGCAGCGTCTCGGTCAGACGGGATTCAATCTCGACGAACTGGCCGCCCGCCTCGGCCTGGCGCGCAGCGACGATCTGTTCGTCGCCGTCGCGCGCGCAAACATCAATCTGCGCCAACTGCAGGCCGCCATTCGTGGTGGCGAGCCGCCGGCCGACGAGCGGGAAGCCGACGAAGTGCTCGTCCGGCGACAGCGCGAAAGCTCGGTTGCCGAGAAAGGCATCCTGATCGTCGGCGTCGATCGCCTGCTGACCCAGCTCGCGGGATGCTGCAAGCCGGCCCCGCCCGACCCGATCGTCGGCTTCGTGACTCGCGGCAAGGGTGTTTCGGTCCATCGCGCGCGCTGCCGGAACTTCGCCAACATGCGCGCGATGCATCCGGAAAGGGTCATCGAAACCAGCTGGGGCGGCGGCAGCGAAGGCGTCTTCGCGGTCGATATCGTCATCGACGCGCACGACCGGCAAGGTCTGCTGCGCGACGTTTCCGATGTCCTGGCCCGCGAAAGGATCAACGTCATCGCGGTCAATACGCAGTCGCGTCAGGGAAACGCCGACATGCGCTTCACCGCCGAAGTCGGCAGCATTCCCCAGCTCGAGCGGACGCTCGGGCTGCTCCACGACGTTCCGGGCGTCGTCACCGCGCGCCGCCGCTGATTGCAGAATCGCCGGAAAGCCGCGTCACGCCATTCAACATTCGAGCTCGGGACCAAGGGCGACCATTTCGACGACAATTTCGGACAGGGCAAACAGTTCTTGGCCAACCTTCAAGCGCTGTGGCCCGCGTCGCCTCGATCGATGCGCATGGCGCATCGAAGAACCGGGGGAGCATCCGGACCGGCATGCGCACTTGCCGTACATTGCCAGGATGGTGCGGCAATACCAGAGCGAGCGCCAGCGAATATCCAGTAGCGCAAGAAAGGGGACGGCCTCATGCCACTGAAAGAAAGCAGGCGTCGCGGTATTGGAGCATTGCTCGCCGGGTACGCAGGGATTGCCGCGGCCGCCATGCTGGCCGTCGGCGTGCTGGCCCAGGACGTGCCGCAGACCGTCCTGCCGAGACCGGAGCCACCCTCCAAAGCGAGGATCGGGCAGACCTACAAGGACTCACAGCCGGACGTCATCGCCGTCCCGGCAGCCCCGGCCGGCGCCCCCAACGTTCTGCTGATCGTGATCGACGACGTCGGCTACGGCGCGTGGGGCACCTTCGGCGGGCAGATCCCGACTCCGAGCGTGGACAGGCTGGCGAAGATGGGCCTGCGCTACACGAGGTTCCACACCACGGCGCTCTGCTCGCCGACCCGAGCCGCGTTGCTCACGGGGCGCAACCACCACTCGGCAGGCGCCGGCGTAATCACCGAGATGGGCACCGGTTACCCGGGATACACCGGCCAGATCCCGAAGAGCACGGCGCTCGTTGCAGAGGTGCTCCGGCAGAACGGCTACAGCACCGCGTGGTATGGCAAGAACCACAACGTGCCCGACTGGGAGACGAGCATCGCCGGACCGTACGACCGGTGGCCGATCCTGCAGGGCTTCGATCACTTCTTCGGCTTCGTCGGCGGCGAGGCGAACCAGTGGGCCCCCGGCCTGTTCCGGAACAACGAGCGCATTGCGATGGAGGTTCCCAAGGGACGCGAGGGACATTACACGCTCAACGACGCGCTCGCGGACGAGGCCGTCAAGCTGATCTACCGGCAGAAGTCGGTCACTCCCGACCGGCCGCTCTTCATCTATTTCGCTCCCGGCGCGATGCACGCTCCGCATCACGTTCCCAAGAAGTGGATCGACAAGTTCAAGGGGCAGTTCGACCAAGGCTGGGACAAGTACCGCGAGGAGACCTACCAGCGGCAGCTCAAGCTGGGAGTGATCCCGGCGGACACGAAGCTCACGCCGAGACCCAAGGCGATACCGGCGTACGACTCCCTGACGCTCGATCAGAAGAAGGTGGCGGCGCGGCTGATGGAGGCGTTTGCCGGCTTCGCCGCGCAGACCGACTACGAGATTGGCCGAATCCTCGACGCCCTGGACCAGACCGGGCAGCTGAACAACACGCTGATCTTCTGCATGATCGGCGACAATGGCTCCTCGATGGAAGGGACGCTGCTCGGTGCGTTCAACGAACTGGCGGCGATTGGCGGCATCCCGGAGGAGACGGCCTGGAACGTCCGGCACCTCGACGAGATCGGCGGCCCGAAGGCGTACAACCACTTTCCGGTCGGCTGGGCCTGGGCGACGAACACGCCGTTCCAGTGGGGCAAGCAGGTGGCCTCGCACTTCGGCGGCATCCGCAACCCGCTGGTGATCGCGTGGCCTGACCGGATCAAGGACGCGGGCGGCATCCGCTGGCAGTTCCACCACGTGATCGACGTCGTGCCGACCATCCTGCAGGCCGTGGGGATCCCGGAACCGACGATGGTCAATGGCGTCGCGCAGAAAGCGATCGAAGGCGTGAGCATGGTCTACAGCTTCGACGACGCGGGCGCCGAAGGTACCCGCAAGCTGCAATACTTCGAGCTGCTCGGGAACCGGGCGCTGTACAAGGACGGGTGGATGGCCAGCGTCCGCCACGGCCGGCTTCCCTGGATCACGGGCGCCGGGGGCTCGCGGGGATTCGAAGAAGACACCTGGGAACTCTACGACCTGAGAAGCGACTACAGCCAGTACAGCGACGTGGCCGCCAAGTATCCCGACAAGCTCGAGGAACTGCAGGAGGCGTTCTGGGTTGAGGCCCGGAAGTACCAGGTGCTGCCACTGGACGACAGGATTGCCGAACGCATGAACCCGGCGATGCGTCCCAGCCTGATCGCGGGCCGAACCACATTCACCTACTACCAGGGCGCGCGCATCGCCGACAGCTCGGCCGCGCCGACGCAGAACAGGTCGCACACGATCACCGCCTACCTCGACATTCCCAGGGGCGGAGCGGAAGGCGTCGTGGCGGCGACCGGCGGAGCGGCGCTTGGCTTCTCGCTTTACGTCAAGGACCGGCTACCGGTCTACGAGTACAACTACTACTCTGTGCGCCACACGATCGTGGCCGGCCAGCAACCGCTGGAGCCTGGCGCGAACGTCGTCCGTGTGGAATTCCTCTACGACGGCCGCGGCCTGGGTAAGGGCGCGACGGTCTCGCTCTTCGTAAACGACACGAAGGTCGGCCAAGGGCGTCTCGAGGCCACCGCCTGGGTTGGCAAGTACTCGACGGACGAGACGTTCGACGTTGGCGAAGACTCGGGTTCTCCGGTGAGCCAAGCCTACGCCGCGCCCAACCGCTTCACGGGCACGATCAGGAAGCTGGTGGTCGATTCACAGCCGGCGAAGTTGACCCCCGCCGACCAGCGGCGAATCGCGGCAGCGGAACGTGCTGCCGCCATCGCGCAGTGAATCCGGCGGCCCGGGAGCTGTGCCGATGAGAAGGTTCTTCATTGTCTCCGCCCTCCTGGAGATCCCGGCCGGACTGGCATTCTTCGTCGCGCCGTTGTTTCAGGTCGGGGCGTTCTTCGGCACGACGCTGGACGGTCCGGGCGGGATGGCCCTCGCCCGCCTCCCGGGATCCGCGCTCACAGCGATCGGTCTTGCGTGCTGGTTTGCGCGTCGTGACGCCGGGTCTCCGGCGGCCCGAGGCCTGGCGGTCGCCATGCTCCTCTACAACGCGTCCGCCGTCGGGCTGGTTCTGACGACCGCTCTCGTCTCGCACGTCTCGGCCATTGGCCTGTGGCCGGTCGCCGTGATCCACGGCGGAATGGCCGTCTGGTGCATCGCGTGCCTTCGGCGCAGGCCCGACCGACCTCCGGCAGCGGCTTCGCCGAAGGAGCCATCGGGAATGCCCGCGGTCAGCCTGGCCGGGTCGCCACCGCCAGGAACAGCGGGTAGTCCCGCGAACCCTGGTCAGTCGTCTTCCTGATCACGTAGGCGGTGCAGAAATCGACGCCGCAAAAGCCGGCCTCGGTCAGTTGCGCCCGAAGTGCGCCGCGGTCGAAACCGTTGTGACCGGTGAAGCCGGAACCGTGAAACGACCCGTCCTCAGCGTCCAGATCGCTGATCGCCAGCCAGCCGCCGGGCCGCAGCAGTTCGTGGAAGATGCGCAGCAGCCGGGCGACGTCGGCGACATGATGAAGCGTCATCAGGCTGTAGATCAGCTCGTAGCGCTCTGCGGGAAGCGGAGCGGTCAGCAGATCGACGTCGACCGGATGCAGGTGCGTCAGCCCGGCCGCGGCGATCTTGCGGTCGAGCACGGCGAGCATCCCCGGCGAGTTGTCGGCCAGCGTGATCCGGCCCAGATCGGCGTGCAGGGCGAAACTCAACAGCCCGGTCCCGCAGCCGTACTCGAGCGCCTGCCAGGCGCTCGACAGCGGAATCCGCCTGCGCAGTGCCGCGGCGACTGCCTCCGCCCGTTCGTGTTTCGCCGGATCGGCGTCCCAGCTTTGCGCGCGGTCATCGAAAGACGAGGGAGCGGTCATCGTGGATTCCCTGGAGGCGTGAAGGGCAGCGCATGATCAGACCAGTTCGGGCACTTCGCCGGCGCCGCCCGCTCAGGCCAGCAGATCGGCCAGCGCCTGCTCGACCCGGCCGAAGCCGATCCTCTCCTGCTCGAGGCGCAGATGCCTGGCGAGCCGATTGTCGCGCAGATCGTCGTACGACGCACGCTCGTCATCGGTCAGGCGAGTCAGTTCGCGCTGCACGGGCTTCTCTTCCTCGCCCCATTGCGCCTGTCCGGCGAGCAGCGTCGCGCGGTCCATCCGGAACGACTCGACCTGCGGCAGATGCGCGCGCAGCGCGTAGAGTTCGTCTTCGAGCGCTTCGGCGAGGTGTGCCTGACTGATCAGCCGCCGGTCTGGAGCGACGAACACGCGCTACAGGAAGCTCGCCAGCAGCGACGCATGATCCGAGCGCAGCAGCCGTCACGCCGGGTGGTTCTGGCGCAGCAGTTCCAGCGTGGCGAAGTCAGCGTCAGCCTGCCTCCTCGGAAGCCGGCAGGCGCGCCAGCGCGTCGGCGAGATTGCGCACCGTGCGATCTGGGTTGTGCAGCTTCTCGAGGCCGAACAGGCCGATCCGGAAGGTGCTGAAATCCTCCGGCTCGTCGCACTGCAGCGGCACGCCGGCGGCCGTCTGGACGCCGATCGTGGCGAACTTGCGGGCCGACTGGATCTCGGGGTCGTCGGTGTAGCTGACGACGACTCCCGGCGCCTGGAAACCCTCGGCGGCGACGCTCGGAAAACCCTTGCCGGTGAGCAGCGCGCGCACCCGCAGACCGACTTCCTGCTGCTCCTGGCGCACGCGCTCGAAACCGTAGTTCTCGGTCTCGCGCATCACGTCGCGCAGCGCGGCCAGCGTGTCGGTGGGCATCGTCGCGTGGTAGGCGTGGCCGCCTCGCTCGTAGGCTTCCATGATCTGCATCCACTTCTTGAGGTCGCACGAGAAACTCGTGCTCGTCGTCGCCTCGATCCGCTCGCGCGCACGCTCGCCGAGCACGACCAGCGCGCAGCACGGCAGCCCGGTCCAGCCCTTCTGCGGGGCGCTGATCAGCACATCGACGTCATGGGCGACCATGTCCACCCAGATCGCGCCCGAAGCCACGCAGTCGAGCACGAACAGGCCGTCGACGGCGCGCACCGCCTCGCCGAGCGCGCGCAGGTAGTCCGGCGGGAGGATCATTCCCGAAGCGGTCTCGACGTGCGGTGCGAAGACGACGTCCGGTTTCGCCGCGTGAATCTGCGCGACGACCTCGTCGATCGCCGGCGGCGCGAACGGCGCATGCCGCTCGTCGCCGATCCGCTGCGCCTTGAGGACGATCGTCTCCGACGCGATCCGTCCCATCTCGAGAATCTGGCTCCACCGGTAACTGAACCAGCCGTTGCGGATGATCAGGCACTTGCGATCGGTAGCGAACTGCCGGGCGACGGCCTCCATGCCGAACGAACCGCTGCCGGGAACGACGATCGCCGTCGTCCCGTTGTATACCGAGCGGAGAATCCGCGAGATGTCGCGCATCACGCCCTGCAAGCGCTGCGACATGTGATTCAGCGAACGGTCCGTATACACGACCGAGTATTCGAGCAGACCGTCCGGGTCGGGTTGCGGCAGCAATGCAGGCAAGGTGATCTCCCGTTCTTTTTCGTTGATCGAGGCTGGCGAGCGCAGCAGGCGAAGGAAGGCGAGCATACCGCCAAGTTCGTGCCGGACGCTAGGGGTCCGGCTCGATCGCGACTGACTCGCTATGAACACAGGCTTTTCCGGACGCCTTGAAGCCACCCCGAGGGCACTGCGTCGCAGTCATGAAGATCGGCCGTAACCCTTTGCCAGTTCTATCCTTTGCCCATGCCGGTCAAGGCCCGACAGAGGAATTCAGGATCGTCGGCTGGCGCAGGCCAAGCCGATCGTCGAGCGCTTCTTCGCCTGGATCGATGAACGCTGCGCGGCGCAGGGACTGCTCCCGAGCAATCCGCTGACCAGGGCTCTGGCTTGCGCCCGCGATCGCCGCCTCGGCCTGGAGGTGTTCCTCACCGACCCGGACGTGCCGATCGACACGGATCACCTCGAACGGGCCCTGCGTGCGATCCCCATGGGTCGAAAGAACTGGATGTTCTGCTGGACCGGCCTCGGTGCCCGGCACGTCGGAATCCGGCAGAGCCCGATCGTCACCCGTCGGCTGCACGGGATGAAGCGCTACGACTGCCTGGTCGATGTCCTGCAACGCGTCGGCCAGCACCCAGCAGACCGCGTCTCCGAAATCACGCCGCGCTGCTGGAAGGCGCTCTTCGCCCCGAACGCGCTGCGCTCTCCGTTGCATCGTCAGGCTCCGTAGGCGGGTCGGGGGAACGCCGCAGGCTTGTCGGTTACCCTCCGACGACAGGTCGACCTTGACGATGTGCGCCAGATGCACATCGGCGACCGCGCGGTAGAAACGCGCCATCGTTCCACAGAGTCCGAGGGCGTTCTGCCGCGAGCCGGCTGGCCCGCCTCCTGGGCATCGAGCTCCCCGGCCCAGCGCGGCGCATCCGCTTCGAGCGCCGCGATCCGCTCATCGCGCAGGCGACCGTGTTGTGGCGCAGGTCCGCCGACTGCTCGCTTCCCCCTTCGCTGCGGATCGTCGTCAGGTCGTAGAAGACGATCGCCAGTTCCTGATCGAGCAATGGCCGCAACAGGCCGGCCAGGGCCTGGTCCAGCCGGTCGGCGTGCTCGGCCAGGGTGTCCATCGTGCGCAGGAACTGCTGGTGGGTCACCGACTCGCTGCTGACCTCGGGAACCCGGGTCCCCTCGAGCCAGCGCAGGATGCCGAGTTTGGATTCCGGGTCACAGAGCCGGTTGAAGACCATCACCCGGAGCAGCTTTTCGGCATCGAACTGCCGGCGGTTGCGCAGCAGCCGACGAAAGGCGTCGGCGAATCCCAGCTCCTGCCACAGTGCGGTGAGCAACCACGTGTCGCCGCCGGACAGCGCCGAGGCAAAGCCGACCTCGCCGATGCCCTCTTCGGGAGTCGGCCGGCCGCGCGCAGCAGGCCGATGACCAGCGAGTCGGCGCCGCCGGTGCGCACGGCTTCGATGCGCCCGAGGGTGGCGATCACCCGCTCGCGGGACACCCCGGCCGCGTCGCGGTGGTGGGACTCGACGAGCTTGACCTACTGCCGGGGACCGGAGGGTCCGTCGAACGGAGCAAGCGCGCACCGTGCGCCGCGGCGACCGGTGCAAGCGTGGTCATCAGCGCCTGCAGGATCACTTCGCGGATCGATTGGGGCATCGGCCAAGGTCGCGTAGAATGGCGACCAACACCCAAGAAGGGATCTACCGTGGCCACCACGCGCAAGAAGACCTCCGCGAGGCTCTTCATCGTGAAGATCGAACTCGTCGATAGCAAGCCGCTGATCTGGCGCCGGATCGTGATCAGTGATCACGCGAGCTTCGCCACGCTCCACCACGTCATTCAGGCGGCCATGGGCTGGCACGACGCACACCTGCACGAGTTTCGGGTCGGCGAACAGAGCATCGGCGTGCCGGATCCGGAGTACGACAACCCCGACCGACCCACCGCCATCGAGAAGAACGTCCGTCTCAATCGCCTGCTCGGCACCGGCAGCACCTTCACCTATCTCTACGACTTTGGCGATAGCTGGGAGCATCGCCTGAGCGTCGAGCAAGTGAGGCAGGGTGACGATCGCTATGGCGAGGGACTTATCGCCGGGATCGCGGGTGGAGAACGCGCCTGCCCGCCTGAAGATGCCGGGGGTATCGGTGCCTACCAGGAGTTCCTGGAGCGCTGGGAGCACGACCCTTACGGCAAGGAGACCGAGGACCTCCGGACCTGGGCTGGACTCGACTTCGACCCCGCCCGCTTCGACCGAGCCGCGGCGGGAGCGGCGATCGACCGCATGCTCTGGAACGGCTGGGTCAAGTGATCCGGGTGAGGGTCGCGCGGAATTCCGAGCCGTCCGCGACTGGCCACACCTCGCGAACCCGGTGACCCTGACTTTCGACAGTCACTCGATCCCCGGTTGCCAACCAGACACGCCACGTCGAATGGCGGATCGCGTACCCGAGGCTGACGCCGAGGCCCTCGAGCATGTCCTCGTCCGGTGCGGGGAAGTCGACCTGCACCACCCTCCCACAATCCGCCCGCATGAGCCGCCCGGCTTGGTGGACCCCGTCGGGGCGAAGTCCGCGATTTGACTGCAATTCTAAAAGTCTGTCGGGGTTCGGTCAGCGGACTACGTTGGGAGCGCTGCCATGACCGCCTCGACATCCATTGGCCTCGATCAGAAGTGCTACGACCAGGCCCGCGCCGAATCGGTGACCAAGCATCGCACGATCGCCGGTCAGGTCGAGTACTGGGCCAGGGTCGGTCGTGCTGCAGTCGACGATCCCGATCTGCCGGTGAGCTTCTGCCGAATCGCTGGCGTCGCTGACCGAGCCTCGCGCAGAGGCGACCCCTTCCGTGCGCAGGTCTCGGCGGGGACGAGTTATCCGCTCAGGAGACCCGATGGTTCGCCCGGGCTGACCAGAGGCTCCACGACGACGTGGCCGCCGATGTCGACGCGGCGACCGAGTTCGCCGCGGACAATCCGGCCATCGGAGAGCGCAGGAAGGGCGATCTCGCCGACCTCTTCGTCGACGAATTCTGTAGCCAGAACCAGGCGCGAGCGAATCGGGTTTCTCCAGGGCCGCTACGATTACTGATCTGATGCCGCGCTCGGCGGCAAGCTCTTGAAGGGTCTGACCCGGTGTCGCTCGCATCGCCAGAGAGCACACGATGCGGTCCCAAGGCCCCATACATCGCCGGTTCGCGACACCGGAGTACCCGGCAGCCGACCCGCCGGCAGTGGCAACGTCGCTTCGCCCGCTCAAGCGGCGTTGCTCATCGGGCGAGCCTGGCGCAAGCGGGAGGTCGAGGGCGAACGGCTACGAAACACCGTCGTTGATCCATGCAATTGGTCATTAGTCCATTCGGCCAGTAGGCTAGCGGGATCGGACCGCGTTGCGGCCATCTTCCTTGGCCTGATAGAGGGCCGTATCGGCGCGGCGCACCGCTGCTTCCTCATCCTGGTCCTCGCCCAGCGCGATTGCCACACCGATGCTCACAGTGACTTGTCCAACCACGGGGAAAGGTTGGTCTGCAACGGTCCGCCGAACGACCTCCGCGATTCGCAATGCGCCGTCGGCGCTCGTCTCCGAGAGGAGCGCCAGGAATTCTTCCCCGCCGTAACGAGCAACGAAGTCCGTCTCGCGCAAGGCGCTCGTCAGCACAGTCGCCATATGCCGCAGGACCTGGTCACCGGCTTCGTGGCCATAGGTGTCGTTGACTGCCTTGAACCAGTCGACATCCATGAACAGAACGGCATAAGGATGACCCGACCGCTTCAAGCGCAGGAACTCCATGCGCAACCGCTCGTTGGCAGACTGGCGGTTTTGCAGACCGGTGAGCGTGTCCACCCGAGCGAGCTGCTCAAGCTCCCGATTGGCGGCGACCAAGGCGGCAGAGCGTTCTGCCAACAATTCTCCAGCCTGACGGAGTGCGCAAGCGACTTCGGCCGATTCCTCGATCCCGACATCGGGAATGGGCACCGTCTGCCCCTTGCCCAAGGCTACGGCTGGCTCGGTCAGCGCGCGCACGGAAGCGGCGATGGTCCGCCCTGCGATCCACGCCAGACTGAGCCCGACTCCGAGCAAAGTCACCAGACCCGAGGCCAGCCATACCATGGTATGCATCAGGTCATGTTCGAGAATTCGTCGGGGAATGCCGATGCCAATGCTCCAGCCAGTGACCGACGACCGGCTCCAGGCCGACAGCATCGGAATCCCGTCTCGTGTGACTGTTTCCATGACGCCTTCCGGGAATTCGCTGATGCGCTGGATGTACTCGGCCGTTCCTTTCTGGCCAACGAAGTCTTCAGGAGCCGGAGTCCGCGCAACGATGGTGCCCGTCTGGTCGAAGATTGTCGAAACCCAACCCGCGGGGAAGTTCTGTGCGACGAGGATGGCGTTGAAGTCATACGGCGACAGACCGACGCTCAGGACATAGGCCACCTTTGCGTCGAAGATCACCGGCACGTCGATGCTCACCACTGGCTTGCGCAGTACTCCACCGATGTAGATTTCCGAGACCACCGGCTGTGCGGTCTCGAAGACACGGCGGACTATTCCCGGATGGCCATGCCGCGGCAGAGGCTCGCCGTACTCCCGCAGCGTATTGACGATCTGCTGGCCGGTCTCGTCGCTGAGCACCACGTTCATGCCCACTTTCGTCGTTGCGATGACCTCTCGCGCGCGTCGGTGGAAGCCCTCCAGATCTTTCCGGTTCAGGGCGCCCGAGGTGGCCAGCACCTCCCCGACGGTTCGGGCCCTGAGCAACTGGCTATCGACGGCTTGAGCCATCGCACGTGCCGTGGCCATCAGGTCCCGTTCGAGTTGGGCACGTCCGTTCCGGTATTCCCGCGCGAAGAGGACCGCGACGCCCAGTATCCCCGGCAAGAGGCAGGCGAGAACCAGCCACAGGAGAAGCGCGCCGATTCGCCAGCGGGCAGCGAAGCTCAATGACCGAAGGCTGTTCACGGGTTTGAAGCGATCATTGGTAAGGTCCAAGGCAGCCGGTCCCAGCGACTCTCGAGAGGGGTCCTGGCATTGTGCGGTCGTTTCTGCCCCCGACCTTTGATCCAAATTATAGCCAGCCGCTCCTGCCAAGGCGGAAGAACCTGCTGCATGATCACCAACCAACCCTTCCTCTGGTCGCTACGGGATTGCCGTGTCGACGGCTTCTCTCCCGATGCCACATCCACAGCCGAATGCCAGATCGAGGTCAAGCTCGTCGTCACGGGAAATCACGCTGCCCCTGGCACGCTTTGAGGCGTTTGAGGATGGTCTCCGGCTTGCGCTCGCGGCTGAGGGCGACGGCGGGTGCGGGCGTCCAGTTGCGGCATGACGCTTCAGCGCGCCGGGTTGGTCTGGCGGAGGGATGCTCGCCGCGAGGCTGCTCGTCGCCGTTCGACCGTCGGCCGTCGGTACCAGAGCAGGAACGGACAACGGCATCGCCGCGCCGGCGAACCCGAAACCGGAGAGCCAGCTCCCGAGGAATCGAAGGTGGTTGAGCCAACCTTAACGGAGTGCGAAGCCTGTTCAAGGTCGCGGTCATCGAGGACGATCGGCCCACCAGCAACCAGCTCCCCGAGTGGATTCTCTGGGCCAGGCCGGGGATCCGGGTCGACCAGTGGTTCACCCGCGATGACGCCGAGGCGGCGATCGCCCGCGACGACTGCGACCTGGTGCTGCCGGCCATCGAGTTGGGCCGGGAGCGGCATACCGGTGTCGCGATCATCACCGCGATCAACAAGAGCACGCGCGGCACGCCGGTGCTGGTCGTCTCGGCGATGCCGATGACGATCTGCCGGGGAATCATGAAGGCGCTCGATGCCTCGGACCATCTGCAGAAGACGACCTTCTCGGACGCCGATTTCTTCGATACCTATCTGGAGATCCTGCGCGATCCCGATGGGTCGCAGGAAGTCGATGTGCCGCTGGACCGAGCTCGGCGCACGGTCTTCGATGCTGAAATCGCGGCTGTTCCCGGCGCACCGGAGAGACTAAACTGACGGGTCCGCGCCGGCCCGGCGCGCCGTCAGGCGCCAATCCCGCTCGAAGCGGTTGCATCGGTCAACATTCAACGCACAAGGAACGCATGGTTCATGATCAAGATTGATTTCGAAAAAATGGGCGGGCTGATCCCTGCCGTGATTCAGGATGCCGAGAGCGGTGAGGTGTTGATGGTCGCCTTCATGGACGAAAGGACGTTGAATCTGACCCTGGAGTCCGGCAAGACCTGGTTCTTCAGTCGCTCGCGCAACAAATACTGGATGAAGGGCGAGGAGTCCGGCAACACCCAGGACGTTGTCGAGGTGTTCACGGACTGCGATGCCGACACGGTGGTCATCAAGGTCAGGCAGAATGGCCCCGCGGCCTGCCATACCGGCAACCGCAGCTGCTTCTTCGTGAAATGGGAAGACGGCGCCTGGGTGGAGCACTCCAATCCCCTGTTCGACCCGGCTCAGGTGTACAAGAAATGAAGCAAGCCGTGACGGGCAATCTGCTGAAGGTCGGCATCCCCAAGGGCAGCCTGGAGGAGGCCACCGTCGAGCTGTTCCGCAAGGCCGGCTGGCGGATCACCAGCGCATCGCGCAGCTACTTTCCAAACGTCGACGACGAAGAGATGAAATGCAGCCTGATCCGTCCCCAGGAAATGGGCAGGTATGTCGAACGAGGCACCATCGACGTCGGTATTGCCGGCAGGGACTGGGTCCGGGAGAGCGACTCGGATGTCGTGGAAGTCTGCGAGATGGTCTATTCCAAGGTTTCCCGCGGCACGGTGCGCTGGGTCCTGGTGGTCAATGATGATTCCAGGGTTCGCTCACCGGAGGATCTCCGCGGCGGCACCATTTCGACGGAACTCGTGGGCTTCACCAGGCGTTACTTCGCCGAGCGCAACATTCCGGTCAGCGTGGAATTCTCATGGGGCGCGACCGAGGCCAAGGTGGTCGAGGGGCTGTGCGACGCGATCGTCGAGGTCACCGAGACGGGTTCGACGATTCGTGCCAATGGCCTGCGCATCGTCTGCGAGCTGATGGAGTCGCTGCCGGTGATGATCGCCAACAGGAAGGCCTGGGAAGATCCGTGGAAGCGGGTCAAGATCGAGCAGATCGCTACCCTGCTGCAATCGACGCTGCGCGCGGAAGGGATGGTGGGCCTGAAGATGAACGCCCCGGGAGACCGTGTTGCGGCGATCACCGAGATCCTCCCCAGCCTCAACAATCCGACGGTTGCCCATCTGCACAATTCCGACTGGGTTTCGATCGAGACCATCCTCCCGGAAAGGAAGGTGCGAAGCATCGTTCCGGAACTGATCAAGCTCGGTGCCGAGGGAATTGTCGAGTACCCGTTGAACAAGATCATCTGAGCAGACTGGCCCGATGTCGATTTGCAGGACCTGCCGTTCTCGGTCGGACCGGATTCTCGATACAGCCAATCCGGCAGGTCTTGCGGTCGGCCCCGGCGGGCGACAGCTTGTCGTGGAAGCAATGGTGTCGCACAAGCCGCTCTCGGTCTCGTTCAGCCGATCATTCCGACCAGACTCTTCAGGCCCCTCGGATAGTTGACGTTCTTGTGCCGGTCGAGCCCCAGCGTGCGCAGCGCCGCGATCACGCGGGAAGGGTTCTCGGATTCGATGGCGATCGTGCAGGTCGTCCTGCCTTCCGCCACGACGTCGGCCAGCTCGGCCAGGCACCCTTCAACCTTGTAGCGGGTCCGCGTCTTGTGGACCTCCACCGCGCGAAGGCGGCCATCGGGGCGCAACAGCTCGGCCACGAACTGGTCGATCGTGTAGTCCGCCCGCGCCAGTGCCGGAGGGACCATACCGAGGATCGCCAGGACACGACCCGCCTCGGCGGCGGCCAGGGGAAAGGCCTCCCTCATCACCGGCTTCCACTGCTCCAACCGGTCAGAATTGACCTGTTCGAGCCTCTTGATATCCATGAGCCGGTCACGAACCTTGACGTTGACGTCCGAGAGGGGCGAGAGCAGGTAAAGCTCGTCGCTCTCCTGGATACCGCCGGGCTCAAGTGTGGCGAAAGGATTCCCCGCTCCGCTGAAGCCAGCGCCGAACGTCCGCCACTCCCAACGAGGTATCACGGTCTCCATGATGATCCCCCGAGTCCAGTCCGCCGCGCATCCCGGGCAGTCGCGGGAAAGTACCGAGGCCAGGCGATGACGAGCCGGCGATCCCGACCGCGGTCTTCGCTCCAGTCCTCACGCCTACTCCAGAACGCTACCCGCCGGGTGATCCCCTCGGCCCATCATCGTTGTCGTTCTCGCCGATGCTCCTGCCCACCGGTGATGACCCAGGAACCCACTCTACCCGAATCGATGTCGCCCCGCGAGCGGGCCGGCGAGATCGCAGCAGTGAAGTGGTCTAATTTTCCTGGACACCTCGATAGGTGGATGATGCACCTTTGGAGGAGCAATTGATGAGTCAACAACGCAATACTCCTGACCCGAGCTTCAAGCTGCAGGTGGTTCAACTGATCAAAGACCAAGGGCTGAGTGTGGCGCAGGTATGCCGAGACATGAACCTCGGGGAGACGGCGGTCCGTCGCTGGCTGGCGCAGTTTGCTGCAGAGCAGACTGGCCAGGGCGGCATCGGCAAGCCGCTGACGGCCGAGCAGCAGCGCATACGCCAATTGGAAGGAGAGGTTCGGCAGCTGCGCCAGGACAACGACCTGTTGCAAAAAAGCGTCGGCCTTCTTTGCCCGAGAACTGCGATGATCCAACGGTGCATCGATCAGTTGGCAGAGAAGGCCACCACCGGCGTAGCGCCGCTGTGCCGCGTCCTGGGCGTCAGTCGCTCGGGGTATTACGCTGCTGCAGCGCGGGCAAGAAAGCCGGCCATGGTTTGCGCGGCAACGGTTCATCTACAAGCCGCTTTCGCGGCCTCCGGGCGAAGCTATGGCAGCCGGCGCTTGCAGCAGGCCCTGCTTCAACAAGGGCGGCTGATCGGCCGCTACCGTGTCCGATCGCTGATGCGAATCAATGGCCTACGGCCGGTCTGGAAGCGCAAGTTCGTCCACACCACCGATAGCCGCCATGCCCTGCCGATCGCCGACAACCTGCTCAACCGGCAGTTCGAACCGGCCAGCGCGAATTGCGCCTGGGTCTCCGACATCACCTACATCCGCACGGCGAGCGGCTGGTTGTACCTGGCCGCCGTGATGGACTTGTTCTCGCGCAAGATCGTCGGCTGGGCAATGGCGCCGAGCATGCCTGCCGAACTGGTCTGTACGGCTTTGCAGATGGCTATTACCCAGCGGCAACCGCCGGCGGGCTTGGTGGTGCATTCGGATCGCGGCAGCCAGTACGCTAGCGACGTCCACCGCACCTTGCTTGCACGGCATCGTTTGCACGCCAGCATGCGCCGCAAGGCCAACTGCTGGGACAACGCCGTCATCGAGCGCATCTTCCTCAATCTCAAGATCGAGCGCGTCTGGCCAAACCACTATGCCAACCACGCAGAGGCTACTCGCGATGTGACCGACTACATCGTCGGCTTCTACAACAGCGTCCGCTTGCACTCAAAACTCGGTTACCTGCCGCCGAATGCCTATGAACGGCACATGGCAGAAAAACAACCTATCCCGGTGTCCGAAAATACTTGACCACTACACTGCTGACTGCCCCTGCCCGAGCTCCTTCAGGTGGCCAAAACATGATGGGTGGTAAGCGATCAAGACCATTTTTTGGACAAGATGTTAGCCACGCTACGTGGCGGAGGCGGTGAGATTCGAACTCACGAACGGTTGCCCGTTGCTGGTTTTCAAGACCAGTGCAATCGACCACTCTGCCACACCTCCGACGCACTGCCTCGGACGAATTTCGAGACCCGTGCAATCGACCACTCTGCCACGCTTCGTGCGCTCCGCGCGGCCGCCAGCCCGGTTCGGCCAGCTCGGGATGATACCACGCCGCAGGCGATGCTTCTGCGCTGCGGCGGCGCGGTGATGGTGGGCCCGGCCGCTGTCGCCGCTCGTTGCCGAGTGCCGCCCCGGACGGTCCGGTCGATGGGCAGTGCGCAGGGGGCATTGCAACTTTCGTCGGCGTTGGCTAGTCTTAGGTCCGTAAGCACTTTCTCAAGGAGGAAAACCATGCTTCCCCAGTATCAGATGACCGGTCAGGCGAGCGGCGAACTTGCCCTGCAGCAGAACCGGGTCCTGCGCAACACCTTCATGCTCCTCGCGCTGACGATGGTTCCGACGGTGCTCGGAGCGCTGGTCGGCGTGCAGCTGCAGTTCTCGTTCTTCGCCGGCAGCCCGCTGATGTCTTTCCTGCTGTTCCTCGGAATCGCCTTCGCGTTCATGTGGGGAATCGAGCGGACCAAGAACAGCGGCATGGGCGTCGTGCTGTTGCTCGGGTTTACTTTCTTCATGGGCCTGATGCTCTCGCGCATCCTGCAGGTCGCACTCGGCTTCAGCAACGGTGGGTCGCTGATCGCCATGGCCGCCGGCGGCACGGGGGTGATCTTCTTCACGCTCGCCGGGGTGGCTACGGTGACGAAGAAGGACTTCAGCTTCATGGGCAAGTTCCTCTTCGTCGGCATGATCGTCATCCTGCTTGCCGCGCTCGCGAACATCTTCTTCCAGATTCCGGCGCTCGCGCTGACCATTTCGGCGCTGGCCACGATGATCTTCTCGGCGTACATCCTGTACGACGTGAGCCGGATCGTCACCGGCGGTGAAGACAACTACATCTCCGCGACGCTGGCGGTTTACCTCGACGTCTACAACGTCTTCGTCAGCCTGCTGAACCTGCTGATGGCCTTCAGCGGCGACCGCGACTGACGCCGGCGGGGCCGGCCGAAGCAAGAGGGCGGCGTCGAGCCGCCCTTTTTTTCATGGCGGTCCGGGAAAGCCCGCGCCCTGGATGAGGCGTGGGCCGCTGCGTCCGGGGACCTGGCCGAGCAAGAGCGCATGTCTCGGCAGGCAAGAGAGGTCGCGCGAAGCGATCAGTTCGCGCAGCGCGACGACTTCGTGGCCGCGGCTCTGCCATTCGCCGATCAGGCGCCCGAAGCTGTCCGGCCAGCGCATGCCCTCGCTCTCCGCGCGCAGTGTGAACACGGCGTCGCCGGCGCCTCTCGCGGATTCGGCCAGCACAAGTTCGACGGCTTCGTCGGGCGTCGTGGCCGCGCCGGCGAGCAGTTCGTCTATGGTCGGCAGCGTCGTTGGAACCTGCGGGCAGAGGACGATTTCGCCATCGATGACCGGGACGAACGGGCCGTTGCCGCGACAGTCGCTGGCGTAGGCGTAGCCAAGACGCTGGGTGAGTCGCAGCGCGTGGCGATTCATTCGCCAGCCCGCTGCGGCGTGCGCCATCGGCGGCGAACCGAGGAGTTCCCGGAAGCGCTCCACAGCGCGGCCCATCTCGCTTTCGACCCAGGCGTTGCTGGCTGCGAGGACGTTCTTCTCCCAGCGGACGCGATTCCACGCCAGGACACCGACCTCGAAGCCGGCGTCACGGACCTCGCGGATGATCGCAGCGCAGCGCCGGCCGATGTCCGGTGCGGGCAGCACGAGACCGTAGAGACGGGTCAGACGATCGTGAAAGCGGCCGGGCGAGAGCCGCGTCTGCTCCCGGCCGGCGCAGTCGGGACCGAGCGAGAAGAAGAACGTCGCCCTCGCCGCGTGCCGCTGCAGCCCTTCGATCAGCTTCGGGACGCCCAAGCGAGTGCCGCGAAAGGTCTCGACGTCGATCTTCAGGCCGATGCGCTTCATCGCCGGCGAGTGGCCTGGAGGGAGCAGGTCAACGGGCCGGCCGACCGCCGTCAGAGGGGGTGAATGAATTTGCTGCCCGACCGACCCGCGGTGTTGCCCGGCTGCTCACTTCCCGCCTATCCATCTGCCATGTTTCGTCGTTCGTTCCACGAGGCCAAGGAGGGAACCCTCCCAGGCCCTGGCGCCGCGCCTCTCGGCCTGCTGGCCCACGCGCCTTGCCACCCGTCATTCGATCAGCAGGCCCGCGGCGACCCTGCGTCCCTCGCCCTTGAGGATGTTGTAGGTGCGGCAGGCGGCGCGGACGTCCATGACCTCGAGGCCCTTGCGCGCCTCGACGAACGGCCGGAGCAGCTCGGGGCGGGGGAAGCGGAGCTGGTTGCCGGTACCGAGCAGAACGACCTCGGCTTCGAGCGCTGCGAGCAGCTCGATGTCCGCGAGACAGAGCGTGGCGAAGCTGGCGCTCGTCCAGTCGGGCCAGAGCCGTTCCGGCAGGACGAGCAGGTTGCCGCGGTGGCGGACACCATTGACGCTGACGTAGCCCTTTCCGTAACCGGTGAACGTGTTCTGCCCATCGCCTGGTTCGAGCTGGAGCTTCATCGAAATTGCGGGCCAGTGGTCCTTAAAGTAGCATTATAGCCTTTTTGTCGATCGCTCCCCGGCGCACGGTCGGTACCCGGCGGCTTGCCGCGGCGATCGACGGCTGCCGGAGAGGATCTTCCGGGACCGGATCATGAGAGAGTTTTCGCGCATCAAACGTCTGCCCCCCTACGTCTTCAGCATCACCGGTGAGCTGAAGATGGCCGCACGCCGGCGTGGCGAGGACATCATCGACATGAGCATGGGCAACCCGGACGGCCCGACGCCGCAGCACATCACCGACAAGCTGGTCGAGGCGGCGCTGCGCGAGAACACACACGGCTACTCGATCTCCAAGGGCATTCCGCGGCTGCGCCGGGCGATCTGCGACTGGTATCGGCGTCGCTACGGGGTCGTCTTCGATCCGGACACCGAGGCCGTGGTGACCATCGGTTCGAAGGAGGGGCTCGCGCACCTGATGCTCGCCACGCTCGACCGCGGCGACACGGTCCTGGTGCCCAATCCGTCGTATCCGATCCACATCTACGGTGCGATCATCGCCGGCGCCGACATCCGTTCGGTGCGCATGACTCCCGACGTCGATTTCATCGAGGAGGTGCAGCGCGCGATCCGCGAGTCGATTCCCAAGCCGAAGATGATGATTCTCGGTTTCCCGAGCAACCCGACGGCGCGCTGTGTGGACCTCGCGTTCTTCGAGAGGATCGTCGCGCTGGCGCGCGAGCACGACATCCTCGTGGTGCATGACCTCGCCTACGCGGACATCGTCTTCGACGGCTACCAGGCGCCGTCGATCATGCAGGTCGACGGCGCGCGCGAAGTCGCCGTCGAGTTCTTCACGATGTCGAAGAGCTACAACATGGCCGGCTGGCGCGTCGGCTTCATGGTCGGCAACGAGGAACTGTGCAACGCTCTGGTGCGCATCAAGAGCTACCATGATTACGGGACCTTCACGCCGATCCAGGTCGCCTCGGTGATTGCCCTCGACGGCCCGCAGCAGTGTGTCGAGGAAGCCCGGTTGCTCTACCAGAGCCGGCGCAACGTCCTGGCCAAGGGGTTGCACGAGGCCGGCTGGTTGGTCGAGGTGCCGAAGGCGTCGATGTACATCTGGGCACGGATTCCCGAGGCCTATCGGCCGATGGGCTCGCTCGAGTTCTCCAAGAAGCTGCTCGGCGACGCCAAGGTCGCGGTCTCGCCGGGAGTCGGCTTCGGCGAGTACGGCGACGACCACGTCCGCTTCGCGCTGATCGAGAACGAGGAACGCACGCGGCAGGCGGTCCGCGGCATCAAGGACATGTTCAGGAAGGACGGCCTACTCTAGGCAGGCATGAAACCGGTCATCAAATCGAGCAAACTCGACAACGTCTGTTACGACATTCGCGGTGCCGTGCTGCAGAAGGCACGGCAGATGGAGGACGAGGGTCACCAGATCGTCAAGCTGAACATCGGCAATCTCGCTGCCTTCGGCTTCGACGCGCCCGAGGAAATACAGCTGGACATGATCCGCAACCTGCCGCACGCGGCCGGCTACTCGGACGCCAAGGGGATCTTCTCGGCGCGCAAGGCGATCCTGCACTACGCGCAGCACAAGAAGATCAAGGGCGTCGCGCTCGAGGACATCTATATCGGCAACGGGGTTTCGGAGCTGATCGTGATGGCCATGAACGCGCTGCTCAACAGCGGCGACGAGGTGCTCGTTCCGGCGCCCGACTACCCGCTGTGGACGGCCGCGGTGAGCTTGTCGAGCGGCACGCCGCGCCACTACCTGTGCGACGAGGCGAACGACTGGCTGCCCGATCTCGACGACCTGCGCGCGAAGATCGGCCCAAAGACGCGGGCGCTGGTGGTCATCAATCCGAACAACCCGACCGGAGCGCTGTACCCGGAGAGCCTGCTGCGCGAGATGGTCGACCTGGCCCGCGAACACGACCTGATAATCTACTCGGACGAGGTCTACGACAAGGTTCTGTTCGACGGCGCGAAGCATACGGCGATCGCCTCGCTCTCCGACGACGTGCTGACGGTGACCTTCAACGGCCTGTCGAAAAACTACCGCTCGTGCGGCTACCGGGCGGGCTGGATGGTCGTCTCCGGTGGCGTGCGCGAGGCGCGCGATTACATCGAAGGGCTCGACATCCTCGCCTCGATGCGCCTGTGTTCGAACGTCCCCGCCCAGCACGCGATCCAGACGGCGCTCGGCGGCTACCAGAGCATCGATGACCTCGTCGCGCCGGGCGGGCGAATCCATCGCCAGCGCGAGGTGGCCTACGAACTGCTCACTGAGATTCCCGGGGTCAGTTGCGTCAAGCCGAAGGCCGCGCTGTACATGTTCCCGCGGCTCGATCGCCGGCTCTATCCGATCGACGACGACCAGCAGTTCATCGCCGAGTTGCTCGAGGAGGAGCGCGTGCTGCTGGTCCAGGGCAGTGGCTTCAACTGGCCGGCGCCCGATCACTTCCGGCTCGTCTTCCTGCCTCACGAAGAGGATCTGCGCGAGGCGATCGGGCGCATCGCGCGCTTCCTCGCCGGCTACCGCAAGCGACACGGCGTGCGCGCCTGATCCGGTGCGGCCGAAGCAGCCCGGATGCCTCGCGCGATCGCCGGCCGGTTCCCACAACTTTGCTAGTGAGCGCCTCATGAAAGCCATCAACGTCGGACTTCTCGGAATCGGCACCGTCGGCGGCGGCACCTTCGCGGTGCTCCGGCGCAACGCCGAAGAAATCACGCGGCGCGCGGGCCGTCCCATTCACGTGAGCATCGTCGCCGATCGCGACGTCGAGCGCACGCGGCAGCTGACCGGCGGAAGCTGCCGGGTCACCGGAGATGCATTCTCGGTCGTCGGCGACCCCGACGTCGACATCGTCGTCGAACTCATCGGCGGCTGCGACGTGGCGCGCGAACTCGTCCTGCAGGCCATCGCCAACGGCAAGCACGTCGTCACCGCGAACAAGGCGCTGCTCGCCAGGCACGGCAACGAGATCTTCGCCGCGGCGCGGCAGCAGGGCGTGATGGTTGCTTTCGAGGCCGCCGTCGCCGGCGGGATCCCGATCATCAAGGCGCTGCGCGAAGGACTCACCGCCAACCGTATCGAGTGGATCGCCGGGATCATCAACGGGACGACCAACTTCATCCTCTCCGAAATGCGCGACAAGGGGCTGTCGTTCGCGGACGTGCTGCGCGAGGCGCAGCGGCTCGGCTATGCGGAGGCCGATCCGACCTTCGACGTCGAGGGGATCGACGCCGCGCACAAGCTGAGCATCATGTCGGCGATCGCCTTCGGCAATTCGATGAACTTCGACCAGGCCTACGTCGAGGGGATCAGCCGGCTCGACGCCGCCGACATCCGCTACGCCGAGCAACTTGGCTACCGGATCAAGCTGCTCGGGATCACCAAGCGCACCGCCGAAGGCGTCGAGCTGCGCGTGCACCCGACGCTGATTCCGGCGAAGAGGCTGATCGCCAACGTCGAGGGGGCGATGAACGCCGTTCTCGTCAAGGGCGACGCGGTCGGCGCGACGCTCTACTATGGCAAGGGAGCCGGCGCCGAGCCGACGGCTTCGGCGGTGATCGCCGATCTGGTCGACGTCACCCGGATGCACACGGCCGACCCCGAGCATCGCGTCCCGCACTTGGCCTTCCAGCCGGACGCGATGGTCGACCTGGTGATCCTGCCGATCTCGGAAGTGGTCAGCAGCTATTATCTGCGCATGCGCGTCGAGGACCGGCCCGGTGTGCTCGCCGACGTGACGCGGATTCTCGCCGACGACGGCATCTCGATCGTCGCGATGATCCAGCGTGAGCCCGGCGAAGGTGAGGAACAGACCGACATCATCATGCTCACCCACAAGACGCGCGAGCGGAACATCGACGCGGCGATTGTCGGCATCGAGGCGCTGCCGGCGGTCAAGGGGCGCATCGTCCGGCTGCGTGTCGAGGACCTGCTCTAGGCCTGCCCGGGCCTGCGCGCCTGCGCGCGAAAGCTTTGACGGAGGGGAACAGGCGCGTATAATGCGCGGTTTTTCATCTCCTCGTGTCCTTTGCTGTCCAGTCGAATGGAGTCCAACATGTACGCGGTCATCAAGACCGGGGGCAAGCAGTACCGCGTTGCTTCCGGAGAAAAGCTCAAGATAGAACAGATACCGGCAGAAGTTGGCGCGGAAATCACCCTCGACCAGGTTCTGATGGTCGGTGAAGGCGAGGCCGTGCGCATTGGTACCCCCGTAGTTGCCGGCGCATCGGTCAGGGCCACTGTGCTTTCCCACGGTCGTCACGACAAGATCCGGATTTTCAAGATGCGTCGTCGCAAGCATTCACAGAAGCATCAGGGGCACCGCCAGAACTACACGGAGATTCGCGTCGATGGCATCGACGGCGCGGAAGCTGCTCCGGCGAACTGATTTTTGAGGAGTCGCAAGTCATGGCACACAAGAAAGCGGGTGGCAGCGTACGCAACGGTCGCGATTCCGAAGCCAAACGCCTGGGCATCAAGCGTTATGGCGGTCAGTTCGTTCGCGCAGGCAACATCATCGTCCGGCAGCGCGGCACCGCGTATCATCCCGGCGAGAACATGGGTATCGGCAACGACCACACGCTGTTTGCCCTGGTCGACGGTCACGTGAAGTTTGCGATCAAGGGACCGCAGAACCGACGGACGGTCAGCATCGTTCCGCTGGGTGACTGACCAGCTCCACGCGCTGGCCGCACAGGCGCGCCGGTACTGCCCGAAGCCCTATCTCCTCCGGTAGGGCTTTTTGTTGTTCGCTTTCGTTTCCCAGCAGAAGATACAGCCATGAAGTTCATCGACGAGGCCAGGATCTCGGTTGCCGCGGGTGACGGCGGCAACGGGATCGCCTCGTTCAGGCGCGAGAAATACGAACCCAAGGGCGGACCCGACGGGGGAGACGGCGGCAACGGCGGCAGCGTCTATGCGGTTGCCGACCGCAACGTCAACACCCTCGTCGAGTACCGTTACGTGCGCCGATTTCGCGCCACTCGTGGAGGGAACGGCCGGTCGAGCGACTGCCACGGCAAGCGCGGTGCCGATCTGCGGCTGCGCGTTCCGGTGGGGACAGTGATCACCGACGCCAGCAGCGCAGTCGTCATCGCCGATCTCGACCGGGACGGTCAGAAGGCCTTGCTCGCCCGCGGTGGGCGTGGCGGGCTCGGCAACGTGCATTTCAAGTCGAGCGTCAATCGTACCCCGCGCCAGTTTACCCGCGGTGAGCCTGGCGAACTGCGCGAGCTGCGGTTCGAACTCAGGCTGCTCGCCGACGTCGGTCTGCTCGGCCTGCCCAATGCCGGCAAGAGCAGCCTTCTGCGCGCCCTGTCTGCCGCCCGCCCGAAAGTGGCCGACTATCCGTTCACGACCACCGAGCCTCATCTCGGTGTCGTTCGCGTGGACCCGCTGAGCAGCTTCGTGATAGCCGACATTCCGGGCCTGATCGAGGGGGCATCGGCCGGTGCCGGGCTCGGCATTCGCTTCCTCAGGCATCTGGCGCGGACCCGTCTGCTGCTGCAGCTCGTCGATCTCGCTCCACCCGATCCGGCGGCCGACCCCGAACGAGACGCGCAGACGGTGGTTGGCGAGCTGGAGCAGTATGACCCGCAGCTCGCGCGGCGGCCGCGCTGGCTGGTGATCAACAAGGTGGACCTGATTCCCGTCGAACAGCGCGAGCGGCGGATCGCCGATTTTCTCGCGGCGAGCGAGGCCGCGGTGCGGGCCGAGCGGCACTTCGCGATCAGCGCGTTGACCGGCGAGGGCTGCCAGGATCTGGCCCGGGCCGTCTTCGACGCGCTCCGGGATCTCCCGGCGATTCCTCCGGCGGTGCCGGGCAGCGCGGCGCCGAGCGACGAGTTTGCCGACGAGCCTGGCGAAGGGGAGCCGGCACCGTGAAGCTGACGCGGATCTCAGCTGCTCGCCGGCTGGTCATCAAGGTCGGCTCGGCGTTGGTCACCAACAACGGTGAAGGTCTCGATCTCGCGGCGATCGACGAGTGGGCGCGGCAGATCGCCAGCCTCGTGCAGGAGGGCCGGCAGATCATCCTGGTCTCCTCAGGCGCGATCGCTTGCGGCCTGCAGCGCCTCGGCTGGCGCAAGCGCCCGCGTGCCGTTCACGAACTGCAGGCGGCTGCCGCCGTTGGCCAGATGGGTCTGGTCCGGGTCTACGAGCGGGCCTTTGCCCGCTACGACCTGCACACGGCGCAGGTCCTGCTGACGCACGACGACCTCGCCGACCGCAAGCGCTATCTCAACGCGCGCTCGACGTTGAGCACGCTGCTCGAACTCGGCGTCGTGCCGATCATCAACGAGAACGACACGGTGGTCACCGACGAAATCAAGTTCGGCGACAATGACACGCTCGGTGCGTTGGTCGCCAACCTCGTCGAAGCCGATTGCCTGGTCATCCTGACCGATCAGCAGGGTCTGTTCACCGCCGATCCGCGCAAGGATCCGGAAGCGACGCTGATCAGCGAGGCGCGCGCCGGCGCGCAAACGCTCGAGGCGATGGCCGGTGGTGCAGGCAGCGAGCTGGCCAGAGGAGGGATGATCACCAAGGTCATCGCCGCCAAGCGCGCGGCGCGCAGCGGCGCGCACACGGTGATCGCCAGCGGGCGGGTTCGCGACGTGATCGTCCGCCTGGCGCGCGGCGAAGCGCTGGGCACGCTGCTGATTTCCGAGACGCCCCCACTGACCGCGCGCAAGCAGTGGCTCGCCGATCACCTGCAGCTCAACGGCAAGCTGATCCTCGACAGCGGAGCGATCCGCGCGCTAAGGCAGGGCAGCAGCCTGCTGCCGATCGGCGTGGTCGCCGTCCACGGCGACTTCGAACGTGGTTCGGCAGTCGCCTGTGCGTCGGCGGATGGGCAGGAAATCGCACGGGGCCTGGTCAACTACGCGAGCAGCGATTCACGGCGGATTGCCCGGCACGCGAGTCAGGAGATCGAGGGAATCCTCGGCTACATCGACGAGCCCGAAATCATCCATCGCGACAACCTGATCCTCAGCTAGCTGCGGAAACGCCGCTGCGCATGGTCAGTCGCTCAGTGCGCCGCTTCGGCGAGCTTCTGGTAGACGAAGGCAGTCAGCGCAATCGCCAGCTCATTCGGCAGGCCGGCAAACTGGACACCGTGCAGGAAGTCGCCCGACTCGTCCCGGGACACGTAGCGGATCGTTGCATCGATCGCCGCGAGGACCTCGACCTCGCGGATCTCGATTCGGAACTTGATCGACAGCAGTTCACCCTTCTCGCCGAGCCGCGTCTTCGACGAGATCATCGCGCCGCCGACGCTGAGGTTGGTCAGCAGTCCTGCGGCACTGACCGTTCGGCTATCCTGCTGCAGGGCGATCGCGCAGATGATCTGGACGGGCACCCGTTCGCCGGTGCGGATCATCAGACCGCGAACCTGCGCTGGGTAACTCAGGTGAATGTGCGGGAAGGGCACGTTCGAAGAACGCAGGACGTTCGCCGTGAACGCGTAGGCGTTCTTGCCGGCAAAGAAGCGCACGACAAAGGCTTGGCCTTCGCGGACGAAACAGAGCCGTCCGTCGACCTCCGGGACCGTGACCAGCACGCTCCTGCCCTTGAGGTAACCGATCAGGCGCACGTAATAGCGGTTGTCGGTTCCGTCGATCTGTGCCTGAATCTGAAACGGGTCGCCGATCGACAGCTTGATCGCGTCGAGAGTCACCGTACGTTCGACTGCGCCCTCGTGCGCGCCACCGTCGATCTCGCGACCGTCACGCCGGGATCCGGGACTCGCTGCGCCCGAAGTATGCGGGCGGAAAAGCCCCTTGCCGAACAGCGCGTCGAGCTGCGCCTCGCCGTCGATGACCCCGCCCCGCTTGACAACCAGATTGCCGTGCGCGTCGTAGACGTTCCAGGGTACCGGTCGCCCCGGCTTGATTTCGTTTCGGTGCAGCGGCACCTGGCTGGCGTCTGAAGTCATCCTTGACCCCGTACTCTTCGATCGGCGGCCAGGCCAAGTTTTCGGGTGGCAGAAGACTCTCTTCCCGAGCGGGCAATCCGGCCGACCCGGGGATTGCCGATGCCCGGCAATCATACGCTGCAACGAGCTGGCGTTGGCCATCGCCGAGCGCCGAGACGCGGTGCAGCCCGCGGTGACCGGTCGCGCGGCCGGCGAAGTCCTCAGTTCCGGGTTGCCGCGCTCTCCTGTGCGCGAAACCACTGCTCGAGTATGGTCAGGATCCAGATCATCTCGCCGTAGTAGCCGGGGTGTGCGCGCAGATGCTCGTCGATCAGCGTGGCGACGAAGTCCGCGCGGACGATGCCGCGACCGGCGAGCTGGTTCAGCGAATCGGCAGCCAGTTCGCGGAGTGCCGGCGTGCGCGCCGTCCACACGCCGAAGGGCAGACCGAAGCCTTTCTTCTGCTTGGTGATGATCGCTTCGGGAAGGAAGCCGCGCAGCGCCTCCTTGAAGAACCAGCGCAGCTTGAAGCGGCGCAGCTTCCAGTCCGGAGGCAGGGACATCGAGAAATCGGTCAACCGGTCGGAGAGTAGCGGGTAGGCGACCGGGATTCCGGCCATCTGCGCCGCCCCGCGGATCTTCGGCAGGTCACTGTCGGCGAGCGTGTACCGCCAGTCGTAGGCGAGCATCCGGTTGATCAGGCTGCTGGCCTGACACACGTTCCAGGTCGAGCGCATGTGCTCGACCGGCTCGATCTGATCGACTGCGGCCAGGAACTCGGGCTCGAGAACCTTCGCCGGAGCGAGCTGCATCAGCAGGTTGTAGCTCTGCAGGCGATCGGGCATCGGGATCCGCGAGTGGCGGACGTAACCGCTCGCCTGACGAAGTAACGGAATTCGCCGGATCGGACTGCCGTCGGCGCAGGCGGGCTCGATAACCCGTCGCAACCCTGCCGGCAAGGCGTGGTAGAAGTCGAAGAAGCGCTGCATCGCGTAGCGCGAATTGCCGCCGAACAGCTCGTCGCCGCCGTCTCCGGCAAGAATCCGGGTACAGCCTTCATCGCTGGCCATTTTCGCGCAGTAGTAGGCGGGCAGTGCCGACGAGTTGCCGAAAGGCTGGTCGTGATGCGCGGCGACAGCGGGAATGCTGGTCACCAGGTCGTCCGGAGTGACGTAGTACTCGTGGTGCCGGCAACCGAAATGTTTCGCGGCCAGCCGGGCGTACGCCATTTCGTCGTAGCCCTCGGCCGCGAAGCCGATCGAGAAGGCCGGCGCGGCGGTTCCGCTGACCTGGCAGAGCATCCCGGCGACGGTCGAGCTGTCCGTCCCGCCCGAGAGGAACGCGCCGACCCGCTGGTCGCCGGCGGTCGCTTCAATGACACTGTCGCGGATCAGCTCGCGAAACTGCTCGCGCGCGTCGGCGAAGCGCGGGCGCCGGCTTTCGACGAATTCGAGCGGCCAGTGGCGTTGCTCGTGGGTGCCATGACGATCGACGAGCACCGCGTGCGCCGCCGGCAGGCGGCGCACCTCGCGGAAGACCGTTCGCGGAGCCGGGATCATGTGGAAGTACAGGTAGTCGAAGATCGCCTGCCGGTCGAATTCCCCGCTTCGCCCGTCCACGCAGTCGGCACGATCGGAGAAGGAGAGCGTTCGTCCATCACTGCGATAGCAGAGGGTTTCGATGGCGAAGCGGTCCACGGCCAGGTAGGCACAGGCACGCCGTGCATCGACGATCGCCAGTGCGTACGAACCGTGAAGGCGCGCCGTCAGGTCGGGACCGCGCATCCTCCAGATCTCGATGATCTGGCCGGCGCTGGCCACCGGGCCGCCCGTCTCTGGCAAGTCGTCGCCGGCGATCCGCGGCGAGCCGATGAGCGCGCAGAGCAGCTCGCCCTCTCTAGCCACGTCTTCGCCGCGCCAGTCGAGCGAACTCAGCAGCGACGCAGGGTCGCCATCGAACAGCCGGGTCAGGTCGAGCTTTCCGGAGAGTCTGTCTTTCATCGGCTTTCTGTCAGCATTGGCGGTTGGAACGACCGGGAGCTTCGCCGCGAAGCCGGCCGTTCCTGGCGTTGTCGGTCGATTGGCGATGGCTCATCGGCGACGGCCCGGGTCTGGAAAGAGGACCCGAAGCACGCCAGCGGCGGCGTCTGCGCTCCTGGCACAGGGCGAATGCTACGGCATCGGCGGGCACCGTGGCTGTGTCAGATGTCACCCGGCCCGGCGCCGACGAGCCGGTTCGGCGGACGACGCGGCGTTGTTCATCGGGACGTTCACGCGCCTGTTGGCCTTCGCTGCGACGCTCGAACTGGGCCCCGATCTGCCGATGATTCCGGTCGTGCTCGGTGTTCAGGTGGTCAACGGGTTGCCGCCGCCCATCGACGTCCCCGTCCTTGACTGGGTCGGCGGCAAACCCGACCGCGGCCAGCGGCATGTACCGCGGTCGGGCTCGCCGTCCGGCTCGCGCCTCGCGGCAGCCTACATCTGTTCGCCGCGGCGAATCGTCCAGAAGTCGTCGGCGAGATTCCGGTTGGAGAGGTAATCGTAGGGCATCGTGAAGTAACCGCCCTTGCCCCAGTTCGTGCCCCACGAGTTGCGGACGATGAAGCGGCGTGACTGGTCGTCGTAGCCGACGGCGAGGACGGCGTGCCCGCCGAGCATCCGCTCGTTCTTCTTCGGCAGGCCAACCTCGCCGGTTTGCGCGACCTGCTGGGTCTCGAAGCTTTCATAGACGGCAAAGCCGAAGACGAATGGAAAGCCGTCGGCGAGGCAGGCGCGCATTTCATCGAGCGTGGTCAGCCTCGCGTAGGAGAGGATCTGGTAGTTGAGCGCCTCCGTGTAGCACGCCTTCAGCGGTTTGCTGGCGAACTTGGCAACGTCGTATGGCCAGAGCTTCTCGGAGCACGATCCCTGTCTGGCCAGGGTCTTGATGCCGTCGCGGATCATGGCACCGGAATCGGTCTGCACGCTGTGCTCGATGACTCTCTCGTTGTAGTAGATGAACAGGCGGCTCATGTCGACGAACGGGGCCTTGTCCTTGATCATCAGGAACTCGAGAGCGCCGGCGAGAGCGTTGGCCGTGCAACTGCCGAGTTCCTTCTGGTCTTCGACGGGCGAGCATCCGGGGCGCAGGTCGATCGACGGCGGCAACTTCTTCGGGATTTTCCGGACGGCCCCGTAGACCTGGTCCCGGCTGTCGGGAAGGTCCGGCAGCCAGCCATAGACGGCCTTGCGGATGGCCGGCGCAGCGGGCGGTGTCGACGTCCCGGGAGCAGCTTCCGGGCTGGCGGTTTTCTTCTTTGGCATCCTCTTGTACTCCTTTTCCTGCTCGCTGGTGGAGCGTTGGCTGCGATCTCTTCCGGCGCAGTGACCGATCGTGCCGGAAGACCTGAACGTCGGGCATCGCGGCCCCCGGTCGGTCTGCGGGCCGAGGACCGTCAAAGCCCGAAATAAATCATAGTCCCCAAGCCAATTCCTGACAAGTTTCCCCGGAAATCAGCTCGCCCGGCGCGGGTCACGGGAAAAGGCCGGCGTTGGTCCGGAACCGGTGAGTTTGCGCCTGGCCGGCGACGTTGCGGGATCTCCGGGCGTCGGGTAGGATAAGCCGCCGCGACGACACCCGGCCCGTCGAGCGGCTGGTGTCCCGCGGCCCGTCCGGACGATCCGGCATGCGCGTAGGGCCGTTTTCGGGCAGGCGTCGAGGACGAGCCAGTCTCGGCCGGGCAGACGACATGTCCACCGGATGAGCGGAGGCGCCGGCTGGTCGTCCGACCCGCGTGCCCCCGGCTCTGTGTCCGGACCAGGTGACGGCGCCCCGTGCGGCCGGGTCGCCTTGCCCAGCCAATCGCGAGGAGCAGTCAGCATGTCGATCGATGCTTCCCGGGCGCGAACCGCCCACGGTTCGTCCTCCCTCTGGCTACCCTGGCTCGCCTATACCGCCTTTGTCATTTACGGGAGCCTCGTTCCATTGGAGTTCCACCCGCGGCCGCTGGCTGACGCGTGGGCCGACTTCCAGCGGATCCGGATGCTCGACCTGGGGTTGGGCGAGCGGGCAGACTGGATTGCCAACGGTGTTCTCTATCTGCCGCTCGCCTTCCTTACCGCGACGGTTCTCGGCGCTGGACGCCCTCGGGCGTCGCGGTTCTGGTGCATCGCCGGTGCGCTCGCCTTCAGCATGGTCATCGCAGTCGGCGTCGAGTTCGTCCAGCTCTTCTTTCCGCCGCGAACGGTTTCGATCAACGACATCATGGCCGAGGGAATCGGCAGCGTCGTCGGCTCGACGCTGGCGGCCTTCTACGCGCGGCACCTGCGCGGGCTCGTCGATTCCCTCATGCGGCCGAGGCCGGCGCTCGTCCCCGGGCTGCTGATCGCCTATGCGGTGCTCTACCTGGCGTTCTGCGGCTTCCCGTACGATTTCGTCGTTTCGTCCAGCGAGCTCCATGAGAAGCTGTCTTCCGGGGCCTGGGGCTGGTTCATCGCTTCGGGAAGTGGTCGCGGCCTGCTGATGAGCCTGCTGATGCTGGTCGTCGAAACGGTCGCCGTCGTCCCGCTCGGTCTGCTGCTCGGCCGCTGGCTGAAGACGCGATCCGCCGCCAGGGTGGCGCTGACTGGCTTCGTCAGCGGATTCGCGCTTGGCCTGCTGATCGAGGTCGCCCAGATCTTCATCTATACGGCGGTGAGTCAGGGCATTTCGGCGCTGACCCGGGCGATCGGCGTCGCCGCGGGTGCGGCGCTCTCACGCTCGGCGTGGGGGTTGCCCGATGCGCAGCGCTTGATCGCGCGTCACGTGGTCCTCCTGGCCGTCCTCTATCTGCTTGCTCTGGCCGGAGTTCATGGCTGGCTGACCGGCACCTGGGGAGGGATCGACCTCGCGGAACGGCGGCTCGGCGAAGTTCACTTCCTGCCCTTCTATTACCACTACTTCACGACCGAGACGGTTGCCCTGAGGAGCCTGGTTTCGGTCTGTTTCATCTACGCGCCGATCGGGATCCTGGCCTGGGCGGTAAGCGGCAGCTCGGCGGCAGCCGGATTCATCGCCGCAGTCGTCGCGGCCGTCGTCGAAACCGCGAAGCTGTTTCGTGGTGACGGTCATCCCGATCCGACGAACGTGCTGCTCGCGGCTTTGGCCGTCTGGGCGATCGTCAGGTTGCTCGGCCGCCTGAGCGGCGGGCTGACCGGAGACTCCCCGGTGAGCGAGGCCGAGCCGGCTCCTGATCCCGGGCGGGGGATCCACGCCGGGCGGTCAGTCGGCGAGCCGGTCGCCGGGCGATCCCCCCGGGTGGCGCGGAGCAGGTCGCGGGATTCGCGGAACGACGTGCGACGGCCATCTGCGCTTGCCGCCACTGGGGCTTTGCTGCTGATTGCCGTCGCCACATGGGGTGTCGTCGCGTACCCCTTGTCGTCTCTGCTGCTCGGTCTACTGCTCGCCGCCTGCGCTCTCGTCGTCTGGCTTCATCCGCCGGCTCTTCTGCTGATCGTGCCGGCGGCCGTCCCGGTGTTCGACCTGGGCTCGCGAACCGGCTGGCTGATGTTCAGCGAGTTCGACCTGCTGATGCTGGTCGTCTGGGCAGCGGTCCTGCTCCGTCCGCGGAGCGAGCGACTGCCGCTTCCCTTCGCTCTGCCTTTCGCGCTGCTCGCCGGTGCGGTGGCCCTGTCGTGCCTGGTCAGTCTGGTCGTCGGTCTCCTTCCGATGGCTTTCCCCGAGGCTGGTGCGTTTGCCAATTATTACAGTCACTTCAACGCGTTGCGGGTAGCCAGGGGGATCGTCTGGGGGCTGTCGATGCCACTTCTCGTGGCCCGCTCGATTCCACCCGAGGCCGATCTGCGCCGCCTTCTTGCCTTCGGGATGCTTGCCGGCATGGCCTGGACGGTGGCCGACGTCGCGTACGAGCGCAGCGCCTTCGTCGGCCTGTTCGACTTTCACGAGCAGTACCGGGTCAGCGGGCCGTTCTCCGGGCTGCACGTCGGCGGTTCGCTGCTCGAGTCCTACCTCGTCCTGGGCCTGCCCTTCGTCGCCTACGCGGTTGCCGTGCTGCGCCACCCGCTGGCCCGCTCGATCGGCCTCGTCCTTTTCGGCGGGGCGGTCTATGCGCTGATGGTCACCTACTCGCGCGCCGGGTTTGTCGCGCTGGTGTTGACCGTCGTGCTGATCGTCGGCGCCTTCGTCTGGCACCTTCGCCGGCGGACGACCGGCCGCCGGGTGCCTCTGGCGGTGGCCCTGCTGCTGCTCGTCGTCGCTGGTACAGCGGCGATCCCGGTGTTCACGGGGTCCTACGTGCAGGCCAGGCTCGCCCAGGCGCAGGGCGACACCGCGGTGCGCATGAGCTACTGGCGGAACGCCTTGGCGATGATCGACGACACGTGGCTGACCAGCGTCTTCGGCATGGGTCTGGGTCGCTTTCCGGAGACCTTCTACTGGCGCACGTCGGTCGGCGAACGACCGGGCACCTACCGTTTCGAGAGCGAAGACGGCAACGGATTCGTCCGGCTCGGTGCCGGAAGCGCGATCTATCTCGACCAGTTCGTCGACCTCGAACCACGGACGAACTACCGTCTGACGTTCGACCTGCGCTCCAGCCGGCCGGAGCCGCAGGCGGGCGTCTATGTTTCGATCTGCGAGAAGCGTCTGATCCAGTCGCTGCATTGCCAGAAGCCCCAGTTGCGGCCCGATCCTGCGCTTCACTCGTGGCAGCGGCTGGCGGTCAGCTTCAACTCGGGCGAACTCGGCGACGGACCGCTGCTCGCGCGCCCGTCCGTGAAGCTGTCGCTGCACAATCAGCAGCGGGTGATCGATATCGACAACGTCGCGCTGGTCACCGAGGACGGGCGTGATCTCGTCCGCAACGGCGACTTCGAGCAGGGGAGCCGCTACTGGTGGGTAACCGTCGACGATTACTGGCCCTGGCACATCGAGAACCTCTGGCTGCACGTCTTCTTCGAACAGGGCTGGCTGGGTCTGCTGAGCTTCGCGTTGCTCGTCGTCTGCTCGCTGTTCGCGGCGGGCAGACGGTTGTGGCGCGGCGAACTGTTCGCTGGCGCGCTGCTCGCTTCGTGGGCAGGCGTGCTCACCGTCGGGACTTTGAACAGCCCCAACGACAGCCCGCAGATCGTCTTCCTGCTGCTGACGCTCGCCTGGCTCTCCCTGCGCGGAACGAGCTACGCGGCGAGCGAGGCGGCGCGCTGATTCCTCAGGGCAGCGGCTGCTCGAGCGCGTAGAGCTCCTCGACGCTCTCGCGACGCCGGACGAGGTGCGCCGAAGCACCATCGACCATCACTTCGGCGGCGCGCGGGCGGCTGTTGTAGTTGGAACTCATCGACATGCCGTACGCGCCGGCCGAGAGGATGGCCAGCAGATCACCAGTCTCGAGGGCGATTTCCCGCCCGCGGCCGAGGAAGTCGCCCGATTCGCAGACCGGCCCGACGATGTCCCAGACGAGCGGAGTCCCCGCCCGCGGAACGACCGGCACGATGTCGTGCCATGATCCGTAGAGCGCGGGCCGCGCGAGATCGTTCATCGCCGCGTCGACGATCGCGAAGTTCTTCACCTCACCCGGCTTGAGGCATTCGACACGGGTGAGCAGCAGGCCGGCATTGCCGACCAGCCGTCGTCCCGGCTCGACGACGATGCGCAGTCCGCGGGCGCGGAGTTTCTCGAGCATCGGGCGCAGGTATTCGCTGACGCTCGGCGCTTCCTCGTCGCGATAGCGGATGCCGAGGCCGCCGCCGAGGTCGATGTGATGCAGGACGATCCCGTCCTCGCCGAGCTGGTCGACGAGCAGCAGGACCTTGTCGAGCGCTTCGGAGAAGGGGGCCGGGTCGAGCAGCTGTGAGCCGATGTGGCAGTCGATGCCGCTGATCTCGAGGTGTGCCAGTTGCTTCGCCCGTCGATAGAGGGCTCGGGCCTCGTCGAAGGCGACGCCGAACTTGTTCTCCTTCAGCCCCGTCGAGACGTAGGGATGGGTCCGCGCGTCGACGTCGGGATTGACGCGCAGGCTGATCGCCGCCGTCTTGCCGATCCGGCCGGCGACCGCGTTCAGGCGTTCCAGTTCGGCGGCCGATTCGACGTTGAAGCAGAGGATCCCGGCGGCGAGTGCGAGTTCCATCTCCTCGTCGGTCTTGCCGACACCCGAAAAGACGATGCGCTGTGCATCGGCCCCGGCAGCCAGCGCCCGGCTGAGCTCTCCGGCCGAGACGATGTCGAAACCGGCACCGCGGCGCGCGAGGACGTTGAGCACGGCGAGGTTCGAGTTGGCCTTGACCGCGTAACAGACGAGCGAATCGAAGCCCTCGAGCTCGCGCAGGAATTCGTCGAGCGCCGACTCGATCGCCTGGCGCGAGTAAACCCAGCAAGGGGTGCCGAAGCGCGCGGCGATCTCGACGAGGGAGACCTGCTCGGCGTGGAGCACGCCATCGCGAAGCGACACCGCACTCATCGGCCCGGCTCCCGTGCGGTGCTAGAATCGCCGGCGGTAGTCCCTGAAACCGCGGCTGGCTGTTTCTCCGCAGCTGGCGGGGGCGGTACGGGCGCCGGTGTCGGCGGGAGCCTCAGCGCGCCCTTGGTGCCGCAGCCGCCAAGAACCAACAGGATCAGCAGGGCGCAGGCAAGGGTCGGCCTCAAGGTCGGGGTCCTCCAAAATGACGGGATGGTAGCACAGGATGAACGAACACGAGTTCAACGAGCTTTCCGAGGCAGTGCTGAGACGGATCGAAGCAGGGCTCGAACGCTCTGCCGTCGATCTCGACTTCGAACTGATCGACGACCGCGTGCTCGAAATCGAACTGCCCGACCGCAGCAAGATCATCGTCACGCGCAACGAGGCGGTGCGCGAAATCTGGGTCGCTGCGCGATCGGGAGGATTCCATTACCGCTGGGATGGCCAGGCGTGGCGTGATACCCGCGGTGGCGACGAACTGATCGGAGCGCTGTCGCGGTTGCTGTCGAGCCAGGCCGGCGAGGACGTGCTGCTCTCGGACTGATCTCCGGGACGGGAGCTGCGTCGCCTGGCGCGGGTGCACGTTCGGCCGCGCTATTTCCTGATCAGCCAGAGCGCGAGGGTCAGGACCAGCGAGACGATCAGGCAGGTGGTCAGCGGGAAGTGGAAGCTGAAATTCTCGCGCTCGATCGTCAGGTCTCCGGGGAGTCGCCCGAACGGCAGTCTCGAAAGCCACGGCCAGGCCGCTCCGGCGATCAGCAGCAGCAATCCGGCAATGATCAGCAGCCTCTGCATGGGCACCTCCCTCGTCCGCTGTCGCGGCCTCACGCTCCTGGCCAGCGTCACGACGAGTTTATGCCTTCGTCGGGCGAGGGGGAAGCGGAAGGCGCATGGCATCTCCAGGCGGCGAGTTTTCGCTCTTTCCCCACGGGGTATGCCGTCGAGCGCCACCGTGCCTGCCAAGGCGCCTGCCAAGGCCGTCGAATGACCAGGACGGACTGCTGCGCTGGCCTGAGAAGGTGCTGGTGTCTGGTCGACTTCGCGCCCCCGGTCTTACTGCGATGCCTGGCAATGGGTCGGGCCGGTGCGGGCTGGTGGGTCGTTGCCGTGGGAATCGGCAATCATGCCCGCGGTCGGGATCATGATCAGGGTTGCCAGGCGTTGAAACGCTTATCCCGGAGCCGAGCGACTGCTTCCGCCCCTGGTCCGACGCGGCGCGCCTCGACAGCTGGGCGGGCAGTTCAACCCGGATGGTGTATGCGTGTTCCGCACGTTTAAGCCCAAGTGAGGACCGGATCGAGACATCAAAGCAGGCTTTCATTCGGCACGGTGTCGGGCTCGATCCGGTACCCCATCGCCCGGCAGGCGCGTTGGCGCAGACTCGGGTACTCGTCCTCATCCTCCCCGCCTTCTGGCGCACTCGCGGAGGCGCTGGTAGCTCGGGTCTTGGGCGAGGCTCGCGTCCGCCTGCACTATGAGATCCAGGCATTGCCCCAGTTCGGGCGCGACCCAAGGCTGATCGCTGACGATCGCCGCCAACACTCGCGAGGCGTGGATCGGAAAACGGCCACATAGCCCTGACTCGTGCAGCCGATGGATGACGTAGTACGGATGCTCAATGGGTCGCAACCAGTCCAGGACCGCGCTCAGGGCAGCCGGGAACTCGGCGCCGGCCGCGATGCACAGCCGCGCGAGAGATTCGGAGATGCCAGGCGTGGCGAGATCGCGCGACTTGGGCCAGACGTTCTGCCAGAACGGCTGGATGCGGTTCTTCCAGTGCTCCTCTCGCTGATCAGCGGCCCCTTCGAGTGCCTGCGCCAGCGCTGACTCGTGCAAGCCCTCCTGCGGAAGCCCCGCGAGCGCAGCGCGCCACTCCTCCGCCGTGGCAGCGGGCCGTGCAGATGGACCAGCCCGTTCCAGCGGCTGTTCTTCGGGATCGGCAACATCGGTGCGGCATGGGCGTGGAACGCCAGTCCAGAGCGTTTGGCCGCGACGTGAAAGACCCGGTCGAAGTTGGTGGTGACCAGCCGCAGCGCCCCATCACGATCGCGCGCCATCCGCAGAAACGCGGCCTGCGTGTCGGTGGCGCCCTTGCGGCGCAGCCTGCGCTTCAGCGCCTCTGCCAGCGCACCGCGCACGGCAAGGCGCCGGCCCGGCAGGCGCCGCTCCAGCAGCTCGAGCGTGGCGTTGTACTGACCCCGGGCCAGGGCCGCGCGCTCGATGTCGCTCGGCGCGGTGCCGTTGCGCCGGTAGATCTCGTCCACCAAGCCTTTGAAGCCCGGCAGACCGGCGGGGTAGGAGATACCGGCATCGCAGAAGAACACCACGCGGCCGTCCTCGTGCGCCTGCAAAAGCGCATTGGGAATGTCCGGGCCGTTGGTGATGAACTGCACTACGCACTCCCGGCGAAGAGCCGCTCCAGCGTTGCGGGCAACAGCGCAGCATTGGCCTGACGAATGGCAGCGTGCTTGGCCTTCAAAGCGGCGACGTCGGCTTGCAGGCGGTCGAAGGTCTGTTGCGCCGCCAAGGGTGGCATGGGCACTTGGATCGCCATCAGCTTCTCAAGTCCCAACGTACGGTTACGGCCAGCCCCGCCCGGCGATGCCTCGCCGATCTTCAGCATCCCGTCGTCCGTTAGGAAGTAGTAGCGCAGGAACTCGGCGGTGACCAGGCCAGGAACCGCGCGGCAGGTGATGAAACGATGAGACCCGAAGCGGCCGGCATCCGTCGGCTGCGCGATTGCGATGGCACCTTCCCAGGCGAACACGTTGGAGAACAACAAGTCGCCCGGCTCGATCCGATACAGCCGCTTGGTGCCGACCTCACTGCCCGAAATTGGCGGCTTGTGGAAGGTCCCCTTGCCGAACGAGCGGATGCCGAGTTGCGGAAAGATCCCATCCAGGTCGATGGTCTGTTCCCGTCGCACCAGCGGGGCCACGTCTGCCATCGGCCGCAACGGCGCATCGGCAATGACGTCGCGGAAGCGCAATGCCAGCAGGTGCTCGACGTCGCGCTCGACGGCATCCAGATGCGCTTCGACCTCCCGCGTCTTTTCGATGAGCGCGTCGAGGCGGGCGACGATGACTCGCTGCTCATCAAGGTGTGGCAGCGGCAGCCCGACACCAGCAATATCGCCCACCTTCATGGACATGTTGGCCGTGCCCTGCATTAGCGGGATGAGCACGGAGTCTTTGCATGCGCTCAGGTAGTAGTAGACGAAGCGCCCCATGACCCGTTCGGGCTCTCGATTCACGCAGGCGCAGAGGATCGAACCAACGGCGAAGTCACCCGTAATGTGGTGCAAGCGCTTGAGACTTGCATGACCGTGCCCAGTCGCAGAGATCAAGGGAATGCACACGGCATCGCCCGAGAAATGCGGCTCAATGTGAGTGCCGAACGCTTCGCCGGTCGTGACAAGTGGAAAGCTGCCGGGTGTAGCCGCCATGATGCCGACCTTGCCCTTCTCTACATGGAAGAGGGCGCCGAGGTCGACTTTTGGCCACGCCTTCATTCGCCGTCAACCGCACCGACCAGCGCCTCGATCTCCCCAAGCAGCCGCAACACCTCGGCCCCGTGGCTGCGCATCGACGCGATCAGGTCCTTCGGGTCGGCGTGCTCCAGGCCCGCGCGGGCGGATCAAGTCCGTAAACTGCTGTAAATCGGGTGGCTTGGCAGCCACCGCTTCGG
>NZ_JAMTDX010000104.1 GCF_023806625.1 Accumulibacter sp. | reverse complement strand
CGTACCCTCGATGCCCCTCCGCATACGCCGTTTCCACACGAAACGACATAGACCCCGCGGTTTCCATCTGGGTCAGCAGGGCAAGCTTCTCTCTGATCTCGCCAAGTTTGCGCTCGGCCAACTCGCGCGCCTTGTGGCAATCGGTGCCGTCGCGATGGTGTTCCCCGTGCTCGCGGGGATCAACCGGGCCGGGCGAAATCGTGCCCGGCGATCTGGTACCGGCGTCATGCAGCGTCGACGGGCAAATGCGCAGCTTGTCGTGCAGGAGGGCGTTTCCAGGGGCAAACCGACATCGGGGAGGGCGTCTGGGCGTTGGAGTCCACCATCAGGCGCCGGATCGGAAGGACACTGCCAACGGTGACGCCTGCGCCGCGATTCTCGGCGCTCGCCGTCGCAGCATGGCCACGGCGCACGACTTGGCTGGATTGTCCCGGGGTCAGTCGATGGCCGCGGGTGCTGGGCGGAGGCGCAGCAGCAGTGGAGCAACGATTGACGGCCGGACGATCGGCCGAATCAAGGTGTGCGGCAGGCGAAAGCCAGATCACCCGGCGTATCGATGTCCCGGTAGATCCCGGGATCATCCACCGCGACGCGCGTGATTCGTTCCGTGTGTCGTTCGAGGATCCGCCGGGGTCCCCGATCGTCGTGCAGGTCGCAGAGTTCGGCGTACCAGCGCCGGGAGAACCCGACCGGGTGACCCCGGCGGCCACGGTAGATCGGGGCCGCGAGCTCGGCGCCGTGGCGCAGCGCGGTGACGATGGAGCGGACCGTGCCGTGCTGGACGAAAGGCATGTCGGCGAGCGCGATCAGCCAGCCGCTGGCCGAAGGGGTGGCGCGGACCGCGCAGGCGAGGCTGCTGCCCATGCCTTCCACGCATGCCCGATCGACACGGGTGTCGACGCCAAGGTCGTCGAGCATCCGTCGGAGGTCGATCTGCTCCGGCCGGAGCATGCTCACCACGCGGTCGCAAGTGGGCAACAGGATACTCGCCGAGGCGATGGCGAGTGGAGTTCCGTCGCCGAGCGGATGGATGAGCTTGTCGGCACCAAAGCGCGTCGAACGTCCCGCGGCAAGCAGGATGCCGACGATCTCGTCGGGCGGCGCGGGCATCATTCACTCGCCGGGGTACAGCATGGCGTCGCCACCGGCCATCGGGCTGGCCTCCGCGCGCTGGTCGGCGGAGGAGCGCAGCACGATGCCGTGTCGCACGGCGACCATTTCGGCGATGATCGAGACGGCGATCTCGGCTGCCGTTCGGCTGCCGATCGGCAGGCCGACCGGTCCGTGAAGGCGTCCGAGCGCTGCGGCGTCGAGGTCGAAGTGCTGGCGCAGCCGCTCGCGGCGCGCGGCGTCGTTGCGCCGCGAACCGAGCGCGCCAACGTAGAACGCTGGCGAATTGAGCGCCTCGAGCAGGGCGAGGTCGTCGAGTTTCGGATCGTGGGTCAGTGCGACGATCGCCGTGTGCGGGTCCGGCTGCATCGCCACGACGACGTCGTCGGGCATGCCTTCGACGAGCGGAGCGCGGGGCAGGTCCCACTGGTCGCGGTATTCCTGGCGTGGATCGCAGACGCTGACCGAGTAGTCGAGGGCCTGGGCGATTTCGGCGAGGTGGCGCGAAATCTCGCCGGCGCCGATTATCAGCAGGCGCCGCGCGGGCCCATGCACGGTGCGCAGCAGCTTGCCGTCCCAGCGCGTGTCCTCGTCCGGGGTCGCTTCGTCGACGCTGCAGCGCCCGCTGGCGACTTCGAGCGTACGCGCGACGAGTCGGCCCGCGGCGACAGACTGCTCGATCTGCGCGAGCAGAGACAGGTCCGGGCGTGGCTCGATGACCAGTTCGAGCGTTCCGCCGCAGGGCAAGCCGAAACGCGCGGCCTGCGCCCTGCTGACGCCGTAGACGAGGGTCAGCGGACGATCGCCGGCGAACTCGCCAGCGCGCATCCGGCTGATCAGGTCGTCCTCGATGCAGCCGCCCGAAACGGAGCCGGCGACGACCCCGTCATCGCGCAGGGCCATCCACGCGCCAGCGGGACGCGGTGCCGATCCCCAGGTGCGCGCAACGGTGATCAGGGCAACGCGGTGTCCGCTGCTGCTCCAGCGCGTCAGCGCCGCGAGGACCTGCCGATCGGTGCTGTCCATCGGTGCGGTTGCGGGTTCAGAGATCACCGGCTCTCTCCGGCGAAGGCATGGGCTTGTTGGCGCGGCTCCCGGCCTGACGGGATCCCGGGCGGATGCCGCCAGGTTCCCGCGATCGTCGCCAAGGCGCTGCCGTTGCCGGCCGTCGAGCGGTGCTCAGCAGCTCATCGTCGGGTAGTCGGTGTAGCCCTTGGCGCCAGGGGTGTAGAAGCTTCCCGCGTCGGGCTCGTTGAGCGCGGCGTTGGCCCGGAGCCGGGCGACGAGATCCGGATTGGCCAGGAACGCACGGCCGAACGCGACGAGGTCGGCACGCTGCTCGCGGAGGACCTCTTCGGCGCCCGGACGGTCGAAACCACCGCTGGCGATGAAACAGCCGGCGAAGGCCGCTCGCAAGTTTGCCTTGAACTCGTCGGGCACCGGCGGAGCTCCCATCGCCGAGTGGTCGACGAGGTGCAGGTATACGAGACCGATCGAGGAGAGTTCCCTGGCCAGGGCCAGATACTGGTCCTCGATCCCGTGGTACGGTCCGGTGGCGTTGAACACGCCAAAAGGTGAGACGCGGATTCCGACGCGCTGCGCGCCGATCGCTGTCGCCGTTGCGCTGGCGACTTCGAGCACGAGCCGGTTGCGGGCTTGCGCGCTGCCGCCGTAGGCGTCTTCCCGCGTGTTGACGTTGGCGTTGAGGAACTGCTCGAGCAGATAGCCATTGGCGGCGTGCAGTTCGACGCCGTCAAACCCGGCCTCGATCGCCAGCGTGGCGGCTCTGGCGAACTCGCCGGTCGCTGCGGCGATGTCGGCGACGCTCATCGCCGCCGGGGGCGTGTGCGCTTGCAGGCCCGACTGGTCGGTCCACATCTCGCCCGGGCAGGTCTCGACGGTCGGTCCGAGTACGCGGGCACCGGCCGGCAGGTTCAGTTGGTGCGCGACGCGACCGGTGTGCATCAGCTGGACGAAGATCCGCCCACCGCGCTGGTGGACGGCGTCGGTGACCAGGCGCCAGCCCCGGACATGGTCGTCGCAGTAGAGCGCCGGGATGCGTGGGTAGCCCAGGCCGTTCGGTGAGGGCGACGTGCCCTCGCTGATGATCAGGCCGGCGCTCGCGCGCTGGCCATAGTATTCGGCCATCAGCGCGTTGGCCGTGTTCTGCTCCACCGCGCGGCTGCGGGTCATCGGTGCCATGACCAGTCGGTTGCCGAGGCGCGTCGGGCCAAGGGTGAAGGGTTCGAAGAGCATGGTGGTCCTCTCGCTTGGGTGGGAGATTCGAACGGTGCGCGGCTGGGCGGTTCCCGGCGGTGCGCTGAATCCGCAATCATTCAAGGATACCCGCAAACGGGGCGGGAAGACAGGTCGACCGGGCGCTGGCTGCTCGCGCGCGGAGCGGACGGTGATCATCGCGCCGTGTGGGAGTTCAGCGCCGCGGGAGGCGCAAGCTGTCCCTGGCGACTGAGCACGTCCGCGCGAGCTTGACGCTGCCTTCGCGCGGGACGTATGCTTATCCGCTGATCTGCGGATTTCCCCCGTTTCTTGAGGCTGTCGCCATGCGCAGCAAGATCGTGACTGCCGATGAGGCGATTGCGCTGATTCGGGACGGCGATACCCTCGCCAGCACCGGCTTCGTCCAGACCGGCTTTGCCGAGGCGTTGCTCTCCGCGCTCGAGCGCCGTCACCTGGCCACCGGCGGCCCCCGGAACCTGGCGCTGTTCGCCGCCGCCGGACAGGGCGACGGCAAGAGCCTCGGGCTCAATCATCTCGGTCACGTCGGGCTGCTGCGGCGGGTCGTCGCCGGACACTGGGGGCGCATGCCGAAGGTCGCCCAGCTCGCGCTCGACAACAGCATCCAGGCGTACAACCTGCCGCAGGGGATCATCTGCCAGCTGTTCCGCGACCTTGCCGCCGGCAAGCCGGGAACCTTCTCGAAGGTCGGCCTGCACACCTTCGTCGACCCGCGTTATGGCGGTGGGCGGATCAACGCGATCACCACCAAGGACATCGTCAGCCTCGTCGAGGTCGAGGGTGAGGAGTGGCTGTTCTACAGGGTGGGCAAGGTCGACGTCGCGTTCATCCGCGGCACGACCGCCGACACCTTCGGGAACATCACCATGGAGCGCGAGGCGCTGACGCTGAACAACCTGGCGATGGCCATGGCGGCCAAGAACAGCAACGGCATCGTCATTGCCCAGGTCGAACGGATCGCCGAGCGCAGCTGCCTGCCGCCGCGTCAGGTGAAGATTCCCGGGATGCTCGTCGACTGCATCGTCGTCGCCGAACCCGCGCAGCACATGCAGACGCTGGCAACGCCGTACAGCCCGGCGTACGCCGGGGAGTTCCGGGTGCCGGCGGCGAGCGTCGTGTCGACGCCGCTCAGCGAGCGCAAGCTGATCGCCCGCCGCGCGGCCTTCGAGCTGCCGCCGAACGGGATCATCAACCTTGGTGTCGGAATGCCCGAGGGCGTCGCGACGGTCGTCCACGAGGAGCGGATTTCGCATCTGTTCACGCTGACCGTCGAGTCGGGGCTGATCGGCGGGATACCCTCGACCGGTGGCAATTTTGGTACCGGCGTCAACATGGACGCGGTGATCGACGAAAACCAGCAGTTCGACTTCTACGACGGTGGCGGACTCGACATGGCCTGTCTCGGGATGGCCGAATGCGATGCGTCGGGCAGCGTCAATGTGAGCCGCTTCGGGGGTCGGCTGGTCGGTGCCGGCGGTTTCATCAATATCACCCAGAACGCCCGTCTGGTGGTCTTCGTCGGCACCTTCACGGGCAACGGCCTGAAGGTTGCCGTCGAGGACGGCAAGCTGCGCATCGTCGAAGAGGGCCGGCAGAAGAAGTTCGTCCGCCAGCTCGAGCAGATCACCTTCAACGGCCAGTACGCCTACGATCGCGGCAAGCCCGTGTACTACGTGACCGAGCGCTGCGTCTTCCGTCGGATGCGGCGCGGGCTGGCGCTGATCGAGGTCGCTCCGGGGATCGACGTCGCTCGGGACATTCTGCCGCAGATGGAGTTCGAGCCGATCATCGGCGAGTACGCGACGATGGATCCGCGGATCTTCAATCCCGATCCGATGGGACTCGAGAGGGAACTCCTCAACCTGTCGATGCCCGAACGGGTGACTTACGACCAGGAGCGCAACATCCTCTTCCTCAATTTCGAGGGCATGTACGTCCGCGTGCGCGACGACGTCCAGGCGATCTGGGACATCTGCGAGGAGAGATGCCGCGCGGCCGGTCGCCGCGTCGGGGTGATCATCAACTACGACCGATTCCGGATCAGCCAGGACATGTACGACGCCTACGCCGAGATGGACCGCTACTTCCTGGCCCACTATTTCAGCCAGATCACGCGCTACGCGACCAGCGCCTTCTTGCGCGCGAAGCTCGGCGAGGCTTTTTCGCAGCGGAGCATCGCCCCGCACGTCTTCGAACGGCGCGAGGAAGCGCAGGCCTTCCTCAACACCCTCGGAGCCGACGCCGGCGACGTTCGTTGAGACGCCCCGGAGAACGGCTGCGCGACGGTGACGACGGCTTGACCGGCAATCGCAAGCGTCTAGAATGCCGTCGAGGATCCCCTGCCGGCGGCGCGGATCAGTGCGCCGTCCGGGTGGTGGCGGGGGGCGCCGTGCGCCGCTGGTGCAAGTCTCAGGAAGTCAGGAATGCTTGAACTGATCGTCAATTCCCGTCGCCACAGCGTCGATGTCGAACCCGAGATGCCGTTGCTCTGGGTCCTGCGTGACCACCTCGGTTTTTCGGGTGCGAAGTACGGCTGCGGGGTCGGCATCTGCGGGTCGTGCACGGTGCTCGTCGACGGCGAGGCGGTACGCTCCTGCACGATGCCCGTATCGGCGGCGATCGGCAGGAAGGTGGTGACCATCGAAGGCCTGGCCGAGAATGGCCTGCATCGCGTGCAGCAGGCGTGGATCGATCATCAGGTGCCGCAGTGCGGTTACTGCCAGACCGGGATGATCATCGCCGCGGTGGCGCTTCTCGCCAAGGTGCCGCGGCCGAGCGATGAGGAGATCGACCGGACGATGACCAATCTCTGTCGGTGCGGGACCTACGCGCGGGTCAGGAAGGCGATCCACGCGCTCGCCGAAGCGCCTCCCGCAGCAGCCGGCAAGGTGCCGGAGGAGAGCCGATGAGCATCGTTCTTTCGCGGCGCGAGTTCATCAGGGTGTCGGCCGCGATCGGCGGGGGAATGGCCCTCGAGTTTTCCCTTCCCGGCGTCGCACGGGCCTTTCCGGGTGCGCCCATCGGCGAGATCAACGCCTGGATCGTGATTCACCCAGACGACCGGGTCGTGATCCGCATCGCACGCTCGGAAATGGGACAGGGCACGCTGACCGCGCTGGCCCAGCTCGTCGCTGAAGAGCTCGATTGCGACTGGGCGAAGGTCGACACCGAGTTTGCCTCGCCGAACGAGCACATCCGGCGGAATCGCGTCTGGGGTTCGATGTCCACGGGCGGCAGCATGGGCGTGCGCTCTTCGCAGGACACCGTGCGCCGCGCCGGGGCGAGCGCGCGCGAGATGCTGATCGGCGCGGCGGCCGCGCGCTGGCAGGTGTCGGCGTCCGAATGCTCGGCGGCGAACGGGCTGGTCACGCACCGGCCGACCGGGAGGATGCTGCGCTACGGTGAACTGGCTGCCGAAGCAGCGAAGCTGGCGCCACCGAAAGAGGTCAGCCTGCGCGATCCGGCGGCCTGGAAGATAGCCGGCAAGTCGCTGCAGCGGCTCGACATTCCCGACAAGGTACTGGGCAGGCCGGTATTCGGCGTCGATGTCGCGTTGCCGGGGATGCTCCACGCGTCGATCGCCCAGTGTCCGGTGTTCGGTGGCCGGCTGCGCCACGTAGACAGCCAGGCGGCCGAGGCGATGCGCGGTGTCAGGAAGGTCATCCGGCGCGAGGGCTTCGTCGCCGTCGTGGCCGACAGTTGGTGGCGGGCCAACGAGGCGCTCAAGAAGCTGAGAATCGACTGGGATCATCGCGGCAACGGGCAGGCGAACAACGAGACGATCGCCGCGATGCTCGGTGAAGGGCTTGCGGCAAGGAACTTGCCCGAGGCGCGCCGGGTTGGCGATGCGCCGGCCGCGCTGGCCGGGGCGGCAAGAATCGTCGAGGCCGAGTACCGGTCGCCTTACCTGAACCACGCAACGCTCGAGCCGCAGACCTGTACGGCGTGGTTCAGGAGCGACGGTTTCCTCGAGGTGTGGACCTCGACGCAGAACGGCGAAGCGTCGCTGGCTGCCGCGGCCGAGGAAGCAGGCCTGCCGCTCGAGCGCGTCGAGGTGCACAAGATGATGCTCGGCGGTGGCTTCGGCCGGCGCGGTGGCCCGCAGGATTTCGTTCGCCAGGGCGTGGCGATCGCCAGCGAGCTGCGCGGAACGCCGGTCAAGCTGATGTGGTCGCGCCAGGAAGACATGCAGCACGGTTTCTATCGACCGGCGAGCATCGTCCGTCTCCGGGCGGGTCTCGATGCCCAGGGCAGGGTCGTCGCGCTGCACACGCGAATTGCCTGCCCGTCGATCCTCACGGTGCTGATGCCCGGGTCGCTCGGCAAGGAGGGCATCGATTTCACGGCCGTGCGCGGCTTCAGCGACATGCCCTACGCGGTCGCCAACCAGCAGGTCGACTACGCGATGCGCAACGGCCACGTGCCGGTCGGTTTCTGGCGTGCGCCGGGTCAGCAGAACAGCTTCTACCGCGAGAGCTTCATCGACGAGCTTGCGCTCGCCGCGGGCCGCGATCCGGTCGCCTATCGTCTGGCGATGCTGGAGCCGGGAGACCGGAACCGGCTCGTCCTCGAAGCCGTGGCCCGGGCCGCCGGCTGGGGAAGTCCGCTGCCCGCCGGGGTTTACCGGGGGGTGGCGATCGCCGATGGCTTCGGCAGCTACACGGCGATGGTCGCCGAGGTCTCGGTCGGCGCCGAGGGCAACGCGAAGGTTCGGCGCATCGTCGTGGCCATCGACTCGGGCTACGTCGTCAATCCCGACAATTGCCGCGCGCAGGCCGAGAGCAACGTCGTTTACGGCCTCGGCAGCATCCTCTACCAGCAGAACAACGTGCGCAACGGACGCATCGTCGAGACCAACTTCCACGATTTCCGGTTGCCGAGGATTTCGGAAATGCCCGTCGTCGAGGTCGTCCTCGCGCCGACCGGTGGCTTCTGGGGTGGGCACGGCGAGCCGGCGATCCTGCCGCTCGCGCCGGCGGTGTGCAACGCGCTGTTCGCGGCGACCGGCAGGCGGATCCGCTCGCTGCCGCTGAGCGATCACGATCTGCGGCGGGTCTGAGGGCGATGGCCAGAGTCCCTCAGGTCGGTTTCGTCTCGCTCGGTTGCCCGAAGGCTCTCGTCGATTCGGAGCAGATCCTCACCCGGCTGCGCGCCGAGGGCTACCTGATCTCGCCGTCGTACGAGGGTGCCGACCTGGTCGTCGTCAATACCTGTGGCTTCGTCGATGCGGCCGTCGAGGAATCACTCGAGGCGATCGGCGAGGCGCTTGCCGAGAACGGAAAAGTGATCGTCACCGGCTGCCTCGGCGCGCGGCAGGAGATCATCCGCGAGGCGCACCCCGAGGTGCTCGCGGTGACCGGCCCGCACGCGGCCGGCGAGGTGCTCGAGCATATTCACGCGCACCTGCCGCAGCCGCACGACCCGCTGACCAGCCTCGTTCCGCCGCAGGGGATCCGGCTGACGCCGCAGCACTTCGCATACCTCAAGATTTCGGAGGGCTGCAACCACAGCTGCACCTTCTGCATCATTCCGTCGCTGCGCGGCCCGC
>NZ_JAMTDX010000103.1 GCF_023806625.1 Accumulibacter sp. | reverse complement strand
CTGCGATTCTCCAGCCAATTCAGCCCACTACGTCGGCACAGTGGGCAAAGTTCGGTCTAGAGAATCGGGAAAATAGAAAAATAGGGGACAGACCCCGTTTTTTACCAATTTTTCCTATTTTTCTATCTTCTATTTTCTATCTTCTATTTTCTATTCTTGCATGAGACGCTCCTTGAGCCGTGACCAGCGGCGGGTGATCTGTCGGCCATTGACAGCGATGGCCAGGGCCTTCTTCTGACCGACGAGGACGACCAGCCGGCGCCCGCGGGTGATTCCGGTGTAGATCAGGTTTCGGCGCAGCATCAGGTAGTGCTGTGTCGATACGGGGATCACCACCGCGGGATACTCCGAGCCCTGCGACTTGTGGATCGTCGTCGCGTAGCAGAGCACGAGTTCGTCGAGCTCGCCGAACGGGTAAGCGACCACGCGCCCATCGAAGTCGACCGACAGCTCGCCTTCCTGCGCATCGATTGCGGTGACCAGGCCGATGTCGCCGTTATAAACGTCGCGATCGTAGTTGTTCTCGATCTGCATCACCTTGTCGCCTACGCTGTAGCGGTAGCCGAAGCGATCGATGCTCTGCTCGCCAGGCGGGTTGAGCGCCTCCTGCAAGGCCTGGTTGATGCCGCGTGCGCCGGTGATCCCTCGGTTCATCGGGCAGAGAACCTGGATTTCACGAACCGGGTCGAGTGAGAAGCTGCGCGGCAGGCGATCACGAACGAGATCGACGACGGTCCGGGCGATCGCGTCGGGCTCTTCGGCTCCGATGAACCAGAAGTCCGACGTCTCGCCCTTCTCCGGCAGGCTCGGAAAAAGCCCCTGATTGATCTGGTGCGCGGCGCGGATGATCCGCGAGCTGGCCGCCTGGCGGAAGACTTCGCCAAGACGGACGACCGCTACCACCCCCGAGTCGATCAGGTCGGCGAGGAACTGCCCCGGACCGACCGAAGGCAACTGGTCGACATCGCCGACGAAGATCACCGACGTCGTCGTCGCGACGGCCTGGAGGAGCTGGCTGGCCAGCGGCACGTCGATCATCGAACACTCGTCGATGACCAGCAGATCGCAGTCGAGCGCTCGGTCGGCGTTGCGCTTGAAGCGCCTGTTCGCCGGATCGACCTCGAGCAGGCGATGGATCGTCCGCGCCTCGAGCCCGGTCGACTCGGCGAGCCGCCGGGCGGCGCGCCCGGTCGGCGCGCAGAGCAGCGGGCGAACGCCCTTTGCGCTGGTGATCGTCAGAATCGACCTGACCAGCGTCGTCTTGCCAACTCCGGGACCGCCCGTGATGACCAGCAGCTTGTTCGAAAGCGCCAGGCGGATCGCCGCTTTCTGGCTCTCGGCCGGGGCGATCGAGAGCTTCTGCTCGACCCACGGCAGCGCCCGTTCGACGTCGAACGACGGCAGCGAGGCTCGGGCGCGCGCAAGACGCCGGATCTGCGCGGCGATCGACTGCTCGGCAGCCGCGAACGCGGGCAGGAAGACGCAGCGGCGACCCTCGACGGGCTCGACGATCAGCTCGCCAGAGGCGATCTCCTCAGCGATCGCCGCCTCGATCACCGCTTCCGGGATGTCCAGCAGCCGGACAGACAGGGCGACGAGTTCGTCGACAGGCAGAGCACAGTGCCCCTGGTTGGCGGCCTCGCCGAGCGCATGGACGATTCCGGCGCGCGCGCGCAGCGGCGAGTCGCTGGCGATGCCGAGCTTGCCGGCGATCGTATCGGCCGAAACGAAGCCGATTCCGCGAATGTCGCGCGCCAGCCGGTACGGGTTCTCGCGCACGATGCCAATCGCCTGTTCGCCATAGGTCCGGTAGATGCGCACCGCGCGCGCGGTCGATACCCCATGTCCGTGGAGGAAAACCATGATCTCGCGGATGATCTTCTGCTCGGCCCAGCCCTCGCTGATCCTCCGCGCGCGGACCTCGCCGATGCCCGCGACTTCGAGCAGCCGCTGCGGCGCCTGCTCGATGACCTCGAAGACCCCGGTCCCGAAAGCCCGCACGAGTTTGCCGGCGTAGACCGGACCGATGCCCCTGACCATCCCCGAGCCGAGGTAACGTTCGATTCCGGCGAGCGTCGTCGGCGGCGATACGCGCAGGAACAGCGCCCGGAATTGGCGACCGTGTTCCCGCTCGGTGACCCAGTGACCCGCCGCCGACGCGTACTCGCCGGGCGAGACGACCGGCGTATGCCCGACGACGGTGACCAGATCGCGCTGTCCCCGGACGCGAAGGCGGAGCACGCAAAAGCCATTTTGCTCGTTGTGGAACGTGACCCGCTCGACGAGCCCGGTGAGCCGGTCGAGCTCGGCCGATGACGCCTGCGGCTTGCCTGCGCTCACCTTCCCGCGTCGAGACCCGCGCTGCGCGGCGGACGCCCGGTCGCCGGTCTGGCTGCCGGACGGCCGATCGGCACGCTCCGTGAAACCGCATGCGCCACCGTGGTCATGTGCTCCACTTGGCGGCTGTTGCCGAGGGCCCGCCCAGCGCCCGGAGAAGCGCGCTGAGCAGACGCCAGCAACGGGCCACCGAGGCGACCTCGACCTGCTCGCCCGGAGCGTGCGCGCCGCGAATCGTCGGTCCGAACGAGATCATTTGCAGTTGCGGATACGCGGCGCCGATCAACCCGCACTCGAGGCCGGCGTGAATCACCTGAACCCGCGCCTCGTCGGCAAACTCGTGCCGATAGACCGACTGGCAAAGCGCGAGCAGCGGCGACGAGGGGTCCGGCGCCCAGCCGGGGTACTCGCCGGACTTGAGCGCAGCAGTCCCCGACAGTGCGAACAGGCTGACGATCTCGTCGGCGAGGTCTTCGCTGCCGCTGTCGTCGAGCGAGCGGACCATGAAGTTGCAGTAGCCGTTCTCGGGAGTGATCAGCGCAATGCCGAGGTTGTTCGACGTTTCGACGACGCCGGCCACCCGCCGGCTGCGCCGCCACACGCCGTGCGGCGCCGCATTCAGCGAGGCCAGCCAGATCGCCTGCTCTTCAGGCGCGAGCAGCGCGTTGGCACCGGCTGGAAGCACTCGCAGCATGAGGCCCTCGTCGACTCCGCTGCATTGCTCGCGCAGCCGCGACTGCCAGCTGGCCAGAGCAGCAGCCAGCACGTCGGCCATTCCGGCCGGCAGGACGACCGTCGCCGATGCCTCACGCGGCAGTGCGTTGCGCGCCGAGCCACCTGCGAGGCCGGCGAGACGCAGCGGCCAGCGCTTCTCGAGGTCGCGCACGATGCGCACGAGCAGCTTGATGGCGTTGCCGCGCTCCTCGTGGATGTCGACGCCCGAGTGCCCGCCGCGCAGCCCGAAGAGCTCGATCCGCCAGCATTCGCAGTCCGCGGGCAGCACCTGCGCCACGCCCGGGCGCTGTACCTCGACGTCGACGCCGCCAGCGCAGCCGACGTAGAAGTCGCCCCATTCCTCGGTGTCGAGGTTGAGCAACACGCTGCCCTGGAGCCAGCCGCGGGCGACACCGCGGGCGCCGCCCATCCCGGCTTCCTCGTCGACCGTGAGCAGCGCTTCGAGTGGTCCGTGGGCGAGCGAGCGATCTTCGAGCGCGGCGAGAATCAGCGCGACGCCGATCCCGTTGTCGGCGCCAAGTGTCGTCTCGTCGGCGACCAGCCAGCCGTCGCGAAGCGTCGGACGGATCGGGTCGCGCGCAAAGTCGTGCTCGGTCCCGGCGTTCTTCTGGCAAACCATGTCGAGATGCGCCTGAAGAATCACCCCGGGCGCCTCCTCGCAACCAGCGCTCGCCGCCTTGCGCAGCAGCAGGTTCCCTGCGGCGTCCACGGCCGCGGTCAGCCCACACCCGGCAGCCCAGCCGAGCAGATGGTCACGCAGCGCGTGCTCGGCCTTCGACTGCCGAGGGGTCCGGCAGAGGGTCGCGAAATGCGCCCACACCGGGGTCGGGTCGAGATCGGAGAAGACCGGTTCGGGCCGGGAAGTCGTCACCATTCGCAGGCGCCCGCACCACCTTGGCGCTCACAGGCGGACGGGCAGCGTTTCCGGGAAAGCGCAGAGGATACCCCGGTGCGACGCCGACTTCCAGCACCGCGACGGCCCGACCGACCACAAGGCCCGGCGGACGATTCGCCGGAACGCTCTTGACGCGCGACCGCTGCGGCTCGGACGAGTATCATAGATGGCGTAGGTAGACTGTCTTTCCTGCGGAGGACCGACCATGCCCAGAAGCACCGCCGCCGACACACCAGCGGCGCTCCGCCTCGCCGAACAGACTGCCGAGGCGATGTATAGCCGGGATGCCGCGAGCCGGCTGATCGGCCTGGAGATCGCTGCGGTGCGACCGGGGTATTCCCGCCTGACGATGCTCGTTCGGCCGGACATGGTCAATGGCCATCACATCTGCCACGGCGGCTACCTGTTCACCCTCGCCGACTCGGCCTTCGCCTACGCGTGCAACGCCTACAACCGGAATACCGTCGCTTCGGCGTGTCACATCGACTTCCTGGCACCCGCACGCGAAGGAGAAGTCCTCGAAGCCGAATGCGAGGAGCGCTCGCGTGCCGGCCGGACCGGTGTGTACGACACGGTGATCCGCGATCACAATGGCAAGGTCATCGCGTTGTTCCGCGGCAAGTCTTACCGCATCTCGGGCGAGGTGATCGCCGGCCTTGAAGCCGAAGACTCCGCTCCCGCGTCGGCCGCGGCAGTCAGCCGTGTCGAGGGCAACCCGCAGTAACGGCAGCGCAGGCGCCCCCGCGCGTGACACGGGGCATCTGTTCATCGGTTGTCTTCTGACGTAGGATCCGCCGCGCCCGGGCCGGCAAGCTGGAACGCAGCAGGCCACGCCGCCCGACCCGGAGCACAGACCAAACAACCCGTACCCCTGACCAGCCCAAGGAGGCTCCCATGCTCAAGCAAGTCTCAACGTACTTCTCGGCGCTGCTTTTCGCGCTGTTCCTTGCCGCGTGTGCGGGAACGGGAACACAACCGAGCGAAATGGAGATCCGCAGCGGAGTCATCGAGCAGATCACCGCGGTCGAGTTGGCCAGCGACACCCATGCCGGAGTCGGTGCGGTCATTGGTGGCGCGGTCGGTCTGGGCATCGGCAGCCTGATCGGAGCGGGTACGGGCCGCGACGTTGCGATGGTCCTCGGTACGGTCGGTGGAGCGTTCGCCGGTCACGAGGTCCAGAAGAGGTACGACCAGCCCGTTCCCGGCCAGCAGATCATCGTCCGGACGACCAACGGCGTTCTCGTCTCGGTCACCCAGCCGGTCAATCCGAACCTGTTCAAGGGTCAGAGAGTGTACATCGAAGGCAACGGCGAGAAGGCCCGCGTCGTTCCGCGCTAGGTCCGCTGATCTGATCATGCGGTTCGATGCCCTCTGACCAGCGAAGCCTCGTCCATGCCCAGCCTCCTTCCTGAGTTTGCCCGCCTTCGGCCGGCTTCCGGCCGCCCGGCGCCTGAGCCCGTGCATTCCGTGAGCAGCGCGCGGCTCGTCGCCGCCTTGCTGCCGCTCCTCATCAGCGCCTGCGCACCTGACGCCTGGCGACCGGACAACCCCTACGACGCCTTCCTCAACGCGATCCAGACGCGCTGCGGCGATCTGCAGATCGGCAACCGGCGGATCGGCGACGACCTGGTGAACGGACCCGACGCGTATTTCCTCGACGTCACATCGCGCTACTACCACCGCGAGATCTCCGCCTGGAACTACGCGAACGCGCTCTCGGCTTCGTTTGGCGGAGCGTCGGACTCAGCGGGAATCCGCTGCATTCTCGATGTGCAGCGCACCCCCGATCCGCTGCCACCGCTGGGAGTCGGCGCTTACTGAGAGGTGGAGCGTCTGGCCGCGCCGGCCTGCGCCGGACGGCGCGATCGCCGGGTTCAGAGCAAAACGCCGATCGAACCGGCCAGGAACGTGGAGCGGGCGAAGGGAATCGAACCCTCGGCTCTAGCTTGGGAAGCTAGGGTATTACCATTATACGACGCCCGCGCAGGGCGCCATTCTACGACGCTTCGCGGCCGGCGACAACCGCCCTGCCGGCGAACCGCCGGCTGCCGAGGTCGACGACCATCCTGAACAACGGGTGCCCGGAAGCGAGGTACTTGCGCTCGAAAGGGCTCATCGGTTCGAGTGGAACGTAGTCCTCGCAGCGGCACTCGCGCCCGCTGATCGAGCACACCGCCAGGCACAGTTCGGCGACGTAGACGGCCCAGTTGCTGCGGCACTCAAGCACCCCGCCGAGCGCGACGAGCGTCGGAAACACCGGATGACCGTGCCACCGGCGCACGAGGTGAGCGCGCTTGGGCCACGGATTGGGATAGAGCAGGTAATGGCGATCGAGCCGCAGGCCGGCGGTGTCGAGCAGGCGCCAGTAATCGACGAGGTCGGCGCGCACCAGGTCGAGATTGTCGGGCCAGCGCGACGCACTGCGCCGGCCGCGCGCGAGCCGCACCGCCGACTGATCGACGCCGATCACGTAGTGCCCGGGAAAGCGGCGTGCGAGATGGACGCTGCTCTCCCCGACGCCGCAGCCCGAATCGAGGATCAGCGGGCACCCCGGGCCAACCTCCTCGACGCGCGACAGACTCGCTGCAAACGCTCTTCGGCTGTACTCGGCAACCGGTCGGCGATAGAGCGTCGCGCGGTGGCGCTCGAGCAGCGCTGGCAACTGCTCGTGCACGCCGGTCTGGGCGCTCTCAGGGACGCGCGAGTTGGCGAACACCGTCAGACTCACCAGGCCGCGCCGGAACACCGTGCCGGCGCAGCACTTCGCCGACCTCGTCTCCAGAAAGCAGCGGGCGGACTGCGCTGAACAGCGCTTCAGCGCCGCCGAAGCGGCGCCGCAGCGCGGCCAGCCAGAGCTTGAGCCGGCCCGGCGCGTGGCGCGCCGCGACCTTGGCGCAGACCTTCTGCCAGTAGTCACCGATCAGTTCCTGGAGCTGGCGCCATTCGCCAGCGGGGTCGTCGGCGATCGCTTGTCCGGCTGCACGCGCACGGATCCGCTGGGCGAGGAACGGATCGGCGACCGCCCCGCGGCCGATCATCACGTCGCTGCAGCCGCTGACCGTACGACAGCGCGCGTGGTCTTCTGCGGTCCACACTTCACCGTTGGCGATCACCGGCACGCGCACCACATCGCGAATCCGCGCGATCCATTCCCAGTCGGCCGGCGGCCGGTAGCCCTGCGCCGCGGTCCGCGCATGGACGACGAGCGAGCCGATCCCGCTGGCTTCGAGCGCCTGCGCGCAGTCCAGGGTCCTTCGCGTATCGCGCAGGCCGAGACGCATCTTCGCCGAGAATGGGATGGCCTCGGGAACGGCGCGGCGCACCGCGGCGGCGATCCGGTAAATCTTCTGCGGATCGGTCAGCAGCCTTGCGCCGCCCCCGTGGCGATTGACCGTCGGCGCCGGGCAGCCGAAGTTGAGATCGATTCCGGCCGGGCTGAGACTGGCGACCTGCGCGGCGTTGTCCGCCAGGCAAGCCGGGTCGCTGCCGAGAAGCTGGACGGCAACCGGCGTTCCGGCCACGGTCCGGCTGCCGCAGACAAGCTCGGGAACCGCGCGGCGGAAAGCCCGCGCCGGCAGGAGCGTACCCGAAACACGAATGAACGCGCTGACCGCGAGGTCGTAGCCCCCGACGCGGGTCAGCAGCTCGCGCAGGATCTCGTCGGCCAGTCCCTCCATCGGTGCGAGCAGCAGTTTCGCCAATCCGCCTCCTCCATCTGCCGGCCAATTGTACCCGACCAGGCGCGCGCCGAGGAGCGCCTCAAGGAAGGCGCCGGACAGACCGTGAACTTCAGTCGATGCCCGAAACTGCCGTTCCACCTGGCCCCTGCCCGAGGCTCGGCGAGGAATTGCCCGGGCGATCGCCCGAACGCTCCGCAAGCTCGCTTGCGTGTCGCCTATCCATCGGATATATATCGCTCTCCGATCGCTTGCGCCGCACCGCCCGGTCTGCTCGCGACGATCACACGACAAGCTCCCCGCTGATGACCGATACGCGAAACCCGCTCGAAATTGCCCGCGAGACCCTCCGGCAACTGGCGCTGCGCAAGCTCGCGCCGACCCCGGCCAACTACCAGACCTTCTACAACGAAGTCGCCCGGCTGCCGAACGTCGCCGGCTTCCCGGAGGCGTCGCTGCGCCAGCTGGCCGATCAGCTGGCCGCCAAGGCTTCAGCGAAGGAGGCCGGCGTCGCCCGCCTGCGGGCAGCGATCGGAGCGCGCAGCTGGTCGGGCGTCTGCGAGGCCATCGTCGCCCTGGTCATTCCGGACCGGGCCACGCTCGAGCCGGTCGAGCAAGCTGCCCCGCCAGCCGGCGAGCCGGCCGCGCCGGCGGAGCTGACCAGCAACCTGCTCGAGCGCCTGCGGCGCCTCGTCGAAATCCTGCTGCCGGCACTCGGCAAGGAAGACGAATGGCTGTCGGGCCACGCGCAAAGGCTGCTCGAAGCCCTGCGCGGACCTCAGGTCGACGTCCCCGGGGTGCTCGTCCTGCTCTCGAGCTTCAGCCAGCGCCTCTCGCTGGCCGCCGAGGAGCAGGAAGAAATCCGCCTCTGCCTGCTCAGACTGCTGCACCTGATCATCGAGAACATCGGCGCGCTGAGCCTCGACGAGGGCTGCGTCCAGGGCCAGATCGATTCGCTGGCGCGCGCCGTTCTGCCGCCGCTGACCCTGCGGCGCCTCGACGACGTCGAGCGCCGGCTGCAGGACGTGATCGCTCGCCAGCGCCAGGCGCGGGATCGCACGCTCGAAGCGCAGGAGGCGATGCGCAGCATGCTCGCCGCGTTCATCAGCCACCTGGCGACGATCAGCCAGTCGAGCACCGATTTCCAGAGCACGCTCGAAAGCAGCGCTCGGCAGATCGAGGAAGCACGAACGATCGAGGACCTCGCACCACTGCTGCGCAGAGTCATCGACGCCACGCGGGATATGGCCGAAGAGACGGCAACGGCGCGCGAGCAGCTCGACGCGCTGCAGGCACGCGTCGTCGAGACCGACCGGCAACTCGTCGAACTGCACCAGCAGTTGCAACACGCGAGCGCCTCGGCGCGCCACGACCCGCTGACCGACGTGCTCAACCGGCGCGGCCTCGACGAGGCCCTCGCCCGGGAGATCGCCAGCGTGAGGCGCAAGGAAGCTCCACTGTCGCTCTCACTGCTCGACGTCGACGACTTCAGCCAGATCAACAACCGGCTCGGCCACGCGACCGGCGACAGCGCGCTGATCCATCTGGTCACCGTCGTCCGCCATTGCATGCGCCCGGTCGACACTTTGGCGCGCTACGGCGGCGAGGAATTCGTCATCCTGATGCCCGACACGACCCTCGACGACGGCATCGCGGCGATGAAACGCCTGCAGCGCGAGCTGACCCGGAGCTTCTTCCTGTCGGGCAACGAACGCCTGCTGATCACCTTCAGCGCCGGGGTCGCCCAGCTGACCGCGGAAGAATCGGGCGAGGATGCGCTGCGCCGGGCCGATCAGGCAATGTATCTGGCCAAGCGCGCCGGCAAGAACCGCGTGATGGGCGGATGACCGGGTCTCCAATCTCCCGCCCCGGCCCCGCCGGCGGCCCGGCGCCCGGCTAGGCCGAACTTTGCCCACTGTGCCGACGTAGTGGGCTGAATTGGCTGGAGAATCGCAG
>NZ_JAMTDX010000102.1 GCF_023806625.1 Accumulibacter sp. | reverse complement strand
ACGGCGCCCTTGGCGCGCAGGTCGTCGCAGACGAAGCGGTTGTGCACGACCTCGTGGCGGACGTAGATCGGCGGCCCGAAGATCTCGAGTGCGCGCTCGACGATGGCGATCGCGCGCTCGACGCCGGCACAGAAACCTCGGGGGTTGGCGAGAAGGACCTTCATCGGCGAGTTCTCAGAGAATGGCGATGATCTGCACTTCGAAGCGCAGCGCCTTGCCGGCGAGCGGATGGTTGAAGTCGAAGACGGCGCTGCTCTCCGAGATCTCGCGCAGGAAGCCGGCGAAGCGCATCGTCCGGCCGGGCGTGACGGACTCGAATTCGACGAGCGAGTTCGGCTGGAGTTCGATCCCCGGCGGCAGCGCCGAGAGGGCGATCCTTTCGACGAGACGCGGGTTGTACGGCCCGAAGGCGCCGGCCTCGTCGAGATCGAAGATGTGTCGCTCGCCGGCGGAAAGGCCGAGCAGACAGCGCTCGAGCGGCTCGCCGAGTTCGCCCGAGCCCATCTGCAGTGTCGCCGGCGACAGGTCGAAGGTGCTGACGTAGTCGTTGCCTTCGCGGTCGGCGAGGCGGTAGTGCAGCGTCAGATGGCTGTCGGGTTCGACGACCGGTGCAGCGGGCGGTCGTTCGCCGCTGCCCGGCGGCTCGGCGCCGGTCACCATTGGCTCTCGCCGCCTCGCGCGGCGGCCTCGCTGCGTGGCCGGGAGGCCACCTGATCCCAGACGATCAGCAGCGCGCCGATGGTGATCGCCGAGTCGGCGACGTTGAATGCCGGCCAGTAGAAGCCGGCGACGTGCCACTGGACGAAGTCGACGACCGCTCCGAAGCGCAACCGGTCGATGACGTTGCCGATCGCCCCGCCGAGGATCAGCGTCAGCGCCAGCGACAACCGGAACTCGCCGACGTGTCGTGGCAGCACGTACACGATCCACGCCGAGACGCCGAGTGCCAGTGCGGTGAACAGCCAGCGCTGCCAGCCGTCGGCCGTGGACAGGAAGCTGAACGCCGCGCCCGGGTTGAAGGTCAGCACCCAGTTGAAGAACGGGGCGACATAGACCGTGTCGCCGGGCTGCAGCCAGCCGAGGATCAGCCACTTGCTGAGCTGGTCGACGACGACGATGATTCCGGCAAGCCAGAGCCAGCGGTCGATCTTACGCGAAGGCACGCGCTTCGCCCTCCCCGAAGAGGTTGTCGATGCATCGGCGGCAGAGACCCGGATGCGCGGCGTCGCTGCCGACCTCGGGGCGGACGTGCCAGCAGCGCTCGCACTTGGCGTGCGGCAGCGCGCGGCAGGCAAGCCGCTCGGTCGCCTCGCGAACGACCGAGGCCTGTGAGCAGATGAACACGAAGCGCAGGTCGTCGCCGAGCGAGGCGAGAAGGTCGTACTTCTCGCCGTCGCAGTGCACGCGCACTTCGGCCTGGAGCGACGAGCCGATCTGGCCGGCGACGCGCAGTTCTTCGAGCGCGCGCATGACTTCGCCGCGATAGCCGCGGAGCTTGCGCCACTTGTCGAGCAGGAGCTCTTCGTCGACCGGCGCCGGCAGGGCATGCCAGGTCTCGAGCATCACCGACTGCCTTTCGTCACCGGTCTGCAGCTGCCAGATCTCTTCGGCGGTGAAGCAGAGCACCGGCGCGATGATCCGCACGAGCGACTGGAGGATGTGCCAGAGCGCGCTCTGTGCCGAGCGCCGGGCGAGCGAGGTGGCGGCGGTGGTATACAGTCGGTCCTTGAGGATGTCGAGGTAGAAGCCGCCGAGGTCCTCGGAGCAGAAGGTCTGCAGCGCCTGGACGACGCGGTGGAACTCGCAACGTTCGTAGTCGGCTGCGCACTGCGCCTGCAGCTGGCGGGTCATGGCCAGCGCGTAGCGGTCGAGCTCGAGCCAGCGGTCGACCGGCAGCAGGTCGGTTGCGGCGGCGAAGTCGGAGGTGTTGGCGAGCAGGAAGCGCAAGGTGTTGCGGATTCGCCGGTAGGCCTCGACGACGCGCCGGAGGATCTCGTCGGAGATCGAGAGTTCGCCCGAGTAGTCGGTGGCCGCGACCCACAGGCGGAGGATCTCGGCGCCGAGGCTGTCGACGACCTTCTGCGGCGCGATCACGTTGCCCTTCGACTTGGACATTTTCAGTCCCTTGCCGTCGACGACGAAGCCGTGGGTGAGCAGCGCGCGGTACGGGGCGCGGCCATCGAGCGCGCAGCCGATCAGCAGCGAGCTCTGGAACCAGCCGCGATGCTGGTCGGAGCCCTCGAGGTAGAGGTCGGCCGGGTAACCGAGCTCGCTGCGGTGCGAGCCGCGCAGCACGCTCGAATGCGTCGCTCCCGAGTCGAACCAGACGTCGAGCGTGTCGCTCATCTTCCGGTAGTCGGCGGCTTCGGCGCCGAGCAGTTCGGCCGGGTCGAGCGCGAACCAGGCCTCGATTCCGGCCTGCTCGACGCGTCGGGCGACCGCTTCGACGAGTTCCGGAGTGCGCGGGTGCAGGGCGCTGCTTTGCCGATGCAGGAAGAAGGGCAGCGGCACGCCCCAGTTGCGTTGCCGCGAGACGCACCAGTCGGGGCGAGTGCGGATCATTGCTTCGAGACGCGCTCGCCCCCAGCTCGGGAAGAAGCGGGTCTCGTCGACCGCGCGCTCGGCCGACCAGCGCAAAGTCGGCGGCTCGTCGCCGGCCGTTGCCTCGCCAGGCGAAGTCGGCCGGTGCTCCATGCCGATGAACCACTGCGTCGTCGCGCGGAAGATGATCGGTGTCTTGTGCCGCCAGCAGTGCGGGTAACTGTGCTGGACCCGCTCGGACTTGAGCAGCAGTCCTCGCGCCGCGAGTTCTTCGATGACCAGGGGGTTGGCGTCCCAGACCGACCGGCCGGCGAGTTCGCCAACGCCGAGCGGCGGAGTTCCGGCGATGAAACGCCCGTCGTCGCCGACCGGGTTGTTGACCGGCAGGCCGTAGACCTTGCCGACCAGGTAGTCGTCGGTGCCGTGGGCGGGCGCCGTATGGACGAGGCCGGTGCCGGCTTCGAGGGTCACGTGCCGGCCGCAGATGATCGCCACATCGCGCGCCTGCAAGGGGTGTTCGAGCAGAATCTGGTCGAGGGCCGCTCCACGCGCCGTGCCGATGACCGTTCCGGTCAGTCCGTAGCGCTGCAGGCACGACTCGGTGAGCTCGGCGACGAGGATCAGCGAGCCGCGGGTCGTGTCCACGAGCTGGTACTCGAAGTCGGGGTGTGCGCAGACGGCTTCGTTGGCCGGCAGCGTCCACGGCGTCGTCGTCCAGATGACCGCGAACGCCGGGCCCCGCAGATGCGAGACGCCGAACACACGGGCGAGCTTGTCGGCATGGTTCGGATGGACCGCGAAGGCGACGTCGATGGCTGCCGAGGTCTTGTCCTCGTATTCGACTTCGGCCTCGGCGAGTGCCGAACGGCAGTCGAGGCACCAGTTGACCGGCTTCAGCCCCTGGTAGAGGTAACCCCTTTCGAGAATCCTGCCCAGCGCGCGGATTTCGTCGGCTTCGCTGGCGAAGTTCATCGTCAGATAGGGGTGGTCCCAGTCGCCGAGAACGCCGAGACGGATGAAGTCCTGCTTCTGACGTTCGACCTGCTCGGCGGCGAAGGAGCGGCAGAGTTCGCGAACGCGGTCGGCGGCGACGTGCTTGCCGTGCAGCTTCTCGATCTGGTGCTCGATCGGCAGCCCGTGGCAGTCCCAGCCCGGGACGTACGGGGCGTCGAAGCCGGCGAGGGTGCGCGAGCGAACGATGATGTCCTTGAGGATCTTGTTGACCGCGTGCCCGATGTGGATGTCGCCGTTGGCGTAGGGCGGGCCGTCGTGGAGGATGAAGCGTGGCCGTCCCCTGGCCGCCTCGCGAATCCTCGCGTAGAGCCCGTTCTTCTGCCAGGCGGCGACCCACTGCGGCTCGCGCCGGGCCAGGTCGCCACGCATCGGGAAGGGGGTGTCGGTCAGGTTGAGGGTCGTCTTGTAGTCGGCCATGGTCGATCTCAGAGGTTGTGAATAAATCTACTGCGCGGCCAATCTGCGGCGTTGCTCACTCGCTCACTCCTCGCCTATCCATCTGATATGTCTCGTCGTTCGCTCGCTCGCGCCTGGCATATCGGCCTGCTCGTGACGATTTCTTCACAACCCCTCAGCACTGGAAACAGGCGCGGGCGGCGGCGACATCGCTGGCGATCTGCGTCCTCAACGCGGCCAGATCGGCGAACTTCATCTCGTCGCGCAGCTTGTGCAGGAAGCGCACGTTGAGGTGGGCGCCGTAGATGTCGTCGGAGAAGTCGAAGAGGTGCACTTCGAGGATCGGTCTGTGCACCCGATTCGCGGACGGCCGGTAGCCGAGGTTGGCCACGCCGTGGTGGGGTCCTCCGGGTAGCCCGCTCACTTCGACGGCAAAGACCCCGAGCAGCGGCGGGCGGTCGTGCTTGATGCGGATGTTCGCGGTGTGGAAACCGAGCTGCCGGCCGACCTTGTCGCCGTGGACGACGCGTCCGTCGATCGAGTACGGGCGGCCGAGCAGACGGGCGGCGGCTTCGAGCTGCCCAGCCTGTAGCGCGTCGCGAACCGCGGAACTCGAGGCGCGCAGCCCGTCGCAGGTGACGCTGTCCATTCCCTCGACGCGGAAGCCGAGGCGCTCCCCGGCCTCGCTGAGCAGCGCGAAGTCGCCGGCCCGCCCGGCACCGAAGCGGAAGTCGTCGCCGACGATCAGGTGCCTGACGCGCAGCGCACCGACGAGCACGCGGTCGATGAATTGCGCGGCGGTCAGCGACGCGAAACGGGCGTTGAAGTGGCACAGGTAGGCGATGTCCACGCCGTCGTCGGCGAGCAGTTCGAGCTTCTCGCGGAGCGTCGACAGGCGCGGCGGGGCCGATTCGGGGGCGAAGAACTCGCGCGGATGCGGCTCGAAGGTCAGCACCGCGGCGGGCAGCCCGGCTCGCGCGGCGGTGGCCGTGAGGCGCGCGAGCAGGGCCCGATGGCCGAGGTGCAGGCCGTCGAAGTTGCCGATGGTCAGGACCGTGGCAGTGTGCGCGACCTGGGAAGAACCGCGATAGACGAGCATCGGGCGCGGGTGGACACGGACGAAACGTGCGATTATACCGGGTTTGGTGGGCCGGCATGGTGCTGCCCGTCGCCCACGACCTTCCCTAGCCGCCTCGTCGATGACCACCGCCAGTTGTTACCACTGCGGCCAGCCGATACCGCCCGGAGTCGATCTTCACGCAAGCATCGACGGGGAGGCGCGCGCGATGTGCTGCGCCGGCTGCCAGGCCGTCGCCCGGGCGATCGTCGACAACGGCCTCGGCGACTACTACCGCAACCGCGACGCGCTGCCGAGTTCTCCGGCCGAGGCCCTGCCGGCGGTTCTCGACGGCCTGCGGCTCTACGACCACGCCGAGTTCCAGAAGAGCTTCGTGCGCACGCCGGGCGGGGCCGACGGTGGCAGCGAACGCGAGGCTTCGCTGATCCTCGAAGGGATCACCTGCTCGGCGTGCCTCTGGCTCAACGAGCAGCAGCTCTCGCGCCAGCCCGGGGTGACCGGTGTGGATATCAATTACGCGACGCGGCGCGCGAGGGTCCGCTGGGACGAGAACCGGACCCGGCTCTCGGAGATCCTCGCGGCGATCGCCGCGATCGGCTACCGCGCGTACCCCTACGATCCGGCGAAGAGCGAGGATCTGGCGCGCCGCGAGCGGCGCAGCGCGTTGTGGCGGGTGTTCGTCGCCGGCTTCGGAATGATGCAGGTGATGATGTACGCCGTGCCGGTGTATCTGGCCGGCGAGGGCGAGATGGGTCCGGACTTCGAGCAGCTGCTGCGCTGGGCGAGTCTCGTCCTGACCCTGCCGGTCGTCTTCTATTCGGCGGGACCTTTCTTCCGCAACGCCTGGCGCGACTTTCGCCTGCGCCGCGCGGGGATGGACGTGCCGGTCGCGCTGGGGGTCGGCGCGGCCTTCGCGGCCAGCGTCTGGGCGACGCTGAGCGGTGGCGGCGAGGTCTATTTCGACTCGGTGACGATGTTCGTCTTCTTCCTGCTCGCCGGGCGCTTTCTCGAGATGACCGCGCGCCAGCGCGCGGTCAGCGTCACCGAGGCGCTGGCCCGGCTGATGCCGGCGGTGGCCAGCCGCGTCCCCGGCTATCCGGGCAACCGCGAAGCCGAGCAGGTGCTCGCGGCCGACCTGCGCCCGGGCGACGTGGTGCTCGTCCGGCCCGGCGAAAGCTTTGCGGCCGACGGCGAGGTCATCGAGGGGGAAAGCAGCGCCAATGAGTCGCTGCTCACCGGCGAGAGCGCGCCGGTCGCCAAGCGCCCCGGCGTGCCGGTCACCGGCGGTGCGATCAACGTCGAGAGCCCGCTGTTCATGCGCGTCACCGGTGTCGGCGAGCACACGCGTCTGTCGGCGATCGTCCGCCTGATGGACCGTGCGGCGCTCGACAAGCCGCGGATCGTCGAGCTCGCCGACCGCATTGCCAGCCGGTTCATCGTCGCCCTGTTGATCGTCGCCGTCGGGGTCGCCGTCGGCTGGTCGCTGATCGACCCGCGTCAGGCGCTCTGGGTGACCGTTTCGGTCCTTGTCGTCACCTGCCCCTGTGCGCTGTCGCTGGCCACTCCGGTCGCGCTGACCGTGGCCAGCGGGGCGATGGCCAGGGCCGGCCTGCTGGTCACGCGCAGCCACGCGATCGAGACGCTGGCCAGGGCCAGCCACTTCGTCTTCGACAAGACCGGCACGCTGACCAGCGGCCAGATGAGCGTCATCGGCGTACACCCGCTCGGTGCGCTCGACCGTGAGCAGAGCGTGGCGCTCGCCGCAGCGCTCGAACAGGCTTCCGAACACCCGATCGGCGCTGCCCTGCGCGCGGCCGCGGGTCGTCTGCTGCCGGCCGTCGACGCTCCGCAGAGCGAGCCCGGGCGGGGCGTCGGCGGGGTCGTCGACGGTCGCCGAGTCCGCCTCGGGCGACCCGACTACGTCGCGGCACTGCACGGCCGGCCGCTGCCCGAGTCATTGGCCTCGCTCGTCGCGTCGGGCGACACGGTCGTCGCGCTCGCTGACGAGACGGGGTGGATCGCGCTGTTCGCTCTCGGCGACGACCCGCGAGCCGAGGCGACGGCGATGGTCGCCGCGCTGCGCGCCGCCGGCCGGCACGTCGTCCTGCTCACTGGCGATGGTCGCTCGGTGGCCGACCGGGTGGCCCGGACGCTGGGCATCGACGAGGTCGTCGCCGACGCGTCGCCGCAGGACAAGCACGACTACGTCAGCCGGCTGCAGGCCGGCGGCGCAGTCGTCGCGATGGTCGGCGACGGGGTCAATGACGCTCCGGTTCTCGCCCAGGCGCAGGTTTCCGTGGCCATGGGCGAAGGCTCGCAGCTCGCGCGCACGCAGGCCGACCTCGTGCTGCTTTCCGGGAACCTCGAGCATCTGCGCCGCGGCGTGTCCGTCGCCCGCCGCACGCTTCGCGTGATCCGGCAGAACCTGCTCTGGTCCTTCGCCTACAACGTCGTCGTCCTGCCGCTGGCCGTCGCCGGCCTGATCACGCCGTGGATGGCCGGGATCGGCATGTCGGGCAGTTCGCTGCTCGTCGTCGCCAATTCGCTGCGCCTGCAGAAGGTACGCTGAGGTCCGCCGATGGAGACGCTCTACCTGCTGATCCCGCTCTCGGTGGTCCTCGTCTTCGCCATCGGTGCCGCCTTCTGGTGGTCGTTGCGCGGCGGTCAGTTCGACGACCTCGAGGGGCCGGCGTACCGCATCCTGATGGACGACGACAGCCCGCCCGGTGTGGCGGGGCGCAGCGAGGTGCCGGTCGATTCGTCGCCGTCTCCGCCCGCCGAGCCATCGGGCGGAGACGGCCGAAGATCTGAGTGACCTTTGACGCAGGTCAAGATCGGTGATCGCCAGCCGGTCGATAATCGCCTCGTTGAGGGCATGAGTGCTTCCTGTAGTCAGCGCCTAGGGCGTCTCGGGCGGTTCCTCTCTTGGGGTTCGGGTGCGTCGCGGCGCACCCTTTTTTTGCGCCGCCGGGCGGCTTCCAGGCGGGAAAGGATTGATCTGCGTCAAACCTGATGGCTGACGCGTGCAATACCATCTGGCAGGCCAGTGCCAGGAAAGACGGCATCATTCGGGGCGGTGCAAACCGGTTTCACAATCAAAACGAGGTGAGTCCATGCGGGAAGCTCAATCAACATACAACTACAAGGTGGTGCGGCAGTTCGCCGTGATGACCGTCATCTGGGGGATCGTCGGCATGCTCGTCGGCGTGATCATCGCCGCGCAGCTCGTCTGGCCTGAGCTGAACTTCGGTCCCTGGCTTCATTTCGGCCGCCTGCGGCCGCTGCACACCAATGCGGTGATCTTCGCCTTCGGCGGTTGCGCGTTGTTCGCGACCTCATACTACGTCGTCCAGCGGACGTGCCATACGCGTCTCTTCTCCGACGGGCTGGCCGCGTTCACCTTCTGGGGCTGGCAGCTGATCATCGTCCTCGCTGCCGTGACGCTGCCGCTCGGGATGACCACGGGCAAGGAGTACGCCGAGCTCGAATGGCCGATCGACATCCTGATCACGGTCGTCTGGGTGGCCTACGCGGTCGTCTTCTTCGGCACGATCGCCAAGCGCAAGGTCACCCACATCTACGTCGCCAACTGGTTCTACGGCGGTTTCATTCTCGCCGTCGCCCTGTTGCACGTGGTCAACAGCGCCGAGATTCCGGTCACCCTGACCAAGTCGTATTCGGCCTACGCCGGGGTCCAGGACGCGATGGTCCAGTGGTGGTACGGGCACAACGCGGTCGGCTTCTTCCTGACCGCCGGCTTCCTCGGGATGATGTACTACTTCGTTCCGAAGCAGGCCGGCCGGCCGGTCTATTCGTATCGTCTGTCGGTGGTGCATTTCTGGGCGCTGATCTTCACCTACATGTGGGCCGGTCCGCACCACCTGCACTACACGGCGCTGCCCGACTGGACACAGTCGGTCGGTATGGTCTTCTCGCTGATCCTGCTCGCTCCGTCGTGGGGCGGGATGATCAACGGGGTGATGACCCTGTCGGGGGCGTGGCACAAGCTGCGCGACGATCCGATCCTCAAGTTCCTGATCACCTCGCTGTCCTTCTACGGGATGTCCACCTTCGAGGGCCCGATGATGTCGATCAAGACGGTCAACGCGCTCTCGCACTATACCGACTGGACGGTCGGCCATGTGCATTCGGGCGCTCTGGGCTGGGTGGCGATGGTCTCGATCGGCTCGGTCTACTACCTGCTGCCGCGGCTCTTCGGCAAGAGCGAGATGGCCAGCGTCAAGCTGATCACGGTGCACTTCTGGGTGGCGACGATCGGCGTCGTGCTGTACATCGCCTCGATGTGGATCGCCGGAGTGATGCAGGGCCTGATGTGGCGGGCAGTCAATGTCGACGGAACGCTGACCTACAGTTTCGTCGAGTCGGTGAAGGCTTCGTATCCGTTCTGGGCGATCCGCTTCCTCGGCGGTCTGCTGTTTCTCGTCGGCATGCTGGTCATGGCCTACAACATGTTCAAGACGATCGCTGGCGGCCGGTCGGTCGATGACGCGCGCGTCATGCAGCCGGCTGCTCATCACGCCTGAGAGAGGAAAACGATGAAACTCACGCAAGACGCCATCGAACGCAATGTCGGCCTGATGATCGTGCTCACGCTGCTCGTGGTCAGCGTCGGTGGACTGGTCGAGATCGTCCCGCTGTTCTTCCAGAAATCGACCACCGAAGCGGTGACCGGGCTGAAGCCTTACGATGCGGTACGCCTGACCGGGCGCGACGTGTATATCCGCGAGGGCTGCTTCCTCTGCCATTCGCAGATGATCCGTCCGTTCCGCGCCGAGACCGAGCGCTACGGTCACTTCTCGGTCGCCGGCGAGTACGTCTTTGACCACCCCTTCCAGTGGGGGTCGAAGCGAACCGGTCCGGATCTGCAGCGCGTCGGCGGGCGCTACTCGGACGAATGGCACCGCGCCCACCTGATCAATCCGCGCGATGTCGTTCCCGAGTCGAACATGCCGGCGTTCGCTTTCCTCGACAAGGCGCCGGCCGACGCGGCGAACATCGAAGGCAAGATGCGCGCGTTGCGCAAGGTCGGCGTTCCCTATACCGACGAAGAGATCGCCGGCGCCCGGAAGCAGCTCGAAGGCAAGAGCGAGCTCGACGCGCTGATCGCCTACCTGCAGGGCCTCGGTCTCGAACTGAAGAACGTCAGGTGAGCGCGATGGACATCAACGATCTGAGGTCGATCATGACCGTCGTCTCGCTGATCACCTTTCTCGGGGTGGTCTGGTGGGCGTATGGCGTGAAGGGGAACAAGCAGCGCTTCGAAGAGGCGGCGATGCTGCCGTTTTCCGACGAAGAAGCGGATCGGGCCGAGCTCGGCCTCGATGCGAATGGACAAAGGAATGCAAGATGAGCGATTTCGTGAGTCAGTTCTGGAACTGGTATGTCATCCTGCTGGTCCTGGCCAGCATCCTTGCCTGCGCCGTGCTGCTCTGGACCCAGAAGACTCCGCCAGCCGGCGCGCAGGTGGACACCACCGGCCACGTCTGGGACGAGAACCTCGAGGAATACAACAATCCTCTGCCGAAGTGGTGGATGTGGCTGTTCTACATCACGATCATCTTCGGACTCGTCTATGGCGCCCTGTATCCGATGTTCGGCAGCTTCCAAGGCCTGCTCGGCTGGTGCTCGAGTCCCCAACCCGGTTGTGCCAACAGCCAGTACGCGAGGGAAGTCGCCAAGACCGACGAGCAGGTCAACCCCCTGTTCGACAAGTACCAGAAGACCGACCTGAAGGTCCTCGCCGCCGACAAGGAAGCGATGGAGACCGGCAAGCGGCTCTACCTGACCTATTGCATGCAGTGTCATGGTGCTGACGGAAAGGGCGCCAAAGGCTTCCCGAACCTCGCCGACAGCGACTGGCTCTGGGGGGGCGAGCCCGCGGTCATCGTCGAGACGATCAGCAACGGGCGCAACGGGATGATGCCGCCACATGCCCAGCTGGGTTCGGAGACGATCAAGGATCTGGCAAACTACGTGCGCTCGCTCTCGGGCCTGCCGGCTGACTCGGTGCGTGTGGCCAAGGGTCAGGAAGCCTTCAACAGCGCCGGCTGCTCGGGCTGCCACGGTCCCGACGGCAAGGGCATGCACGCCGTCGGCGCGCCGAACCTGACCGACAAGACCTGGCTTTACGGCAGTTCCGAGGCGACGATCATCGAGACGATCACCAAGGGCCGCAACAACCGGATGCCGGCCTGGAAGGACTTCCTCGGCGAGCCGAAGGTGCATGTCCTCGCGGCCTACGTGATCAGCCTCAGCGAAGGCGGAGCGGGCGGCAAGTAAGCCGGTCGAGGGTCGACTCCGGCGGAGCGGGACTCCTTCCCGGGGGAACGCTCCGCTTTTCATGTGTACGCGGTCCGCGGCGGTCCGCCGCCGCGGACCTTTCGCATCCTCTCTGACGCATATCAAGATCGCGCCGCCTCGAAAGCGTAATATTAGAGTTTGGTGTAATTCTGAAATGGATCGGAGAGCCGAGGTCATGGATCAGCTAGCCGGGAGCAGGCCGAGCGCCGTTCCCGTCAAGGTCGATAGTCTTTACGAAAAGCACAGGACGGTCTACGCGCGCAGCGTCACCGGCACTTTCAACAACTGGCGCTGGGCGATGGTCTTTCTGACCCAGGCGCTGTTCTATGGACTCTGCTGGCTCGACTGGGGCGATCGCCAGGCCGTGCTCTTTCACCTCGTCGAGCGCAAGTTCTACATCTTCGGGCTGATCTTCTGGCCGCAGGACGTCATTTACCTCGCCGTGCTGCTGGTCATCTCGGCGTATTCACTGTTTCTGGTGACCGCCCTCGGCGGGCGCCTGTTCTGCGGCTACGCGTGCCCGCAGACGGTTTACACCGAGATCCTGATGTGGATCGAGCGGAAGATCGAAGGCGATCGGCCGGCGCGGATGAAGCTCGACGCGCAGCCGATGAACGCCCGCAAGCTGCGCCTGAAGGTCACCAAGCATGCACTCTGGCTGACCATCGCGCTGTGGACCGGGATCACCTTCGTCGGCTATTTCACGCCGATCAGGGAACTGCTCGGCGAGATCGTCAGCTTCTCGCTGGGGCCCTGGGAGACCTTCTGGATATTCTTTTACGCCGCCTTCCTGTACATGATGGCCGGTTTCCTGCGCGAGCAGGTGTGCAAGTACATGTGTCCGTATGCGCGCTTCCAGGGCGTGATGTTCGACCCCGACACGCTGATCATCGGCTACGATCCCGAACGTGGCGAACCGCGCGGCGCACGGCGCAAGAAGACGGCGGCAGGCCAGGCGCTCGGCGACTGCGTCGACTGCAGCATCTGTGTTCAGGTTTGCCCGACGGGTATCGACATCCGCAACGGCCTGCAACTCGAATGCATCGCCTGCGCGGCGTGCATCGACGCCTGCGATCAGGTGATGGACAAGGTCGGTCTCCCGCGAGGGCTGATTCGCTATTCGACCGAAAATGCCCTGGCCAGACGCTATACTCGCCGTGAAACCTTCGCCCAGCTGCTGCGCCCGCGGACGCTGCTCTACACCAGCATCCTGCTGGCGATCATCGCGGCCACCGCGTGGAGCCTGGGTCAGCGCGTGCCACTCAAGGTCGACGTGCTGCGCGACCGCTCGACGCTGTCCCGCGAGGCCGACGACGGAAGGATCGAGAACGTCTATCGCCTGCACGTATCGAATACCGACGACCGGGCGCATCGCTATCTGATCGGCGTCAGCGGTCTCGCAGGCATCGAGATTGCTGGCCCCACGGTGGTCGAAGTGCCGGCGGCTTCATCGCGCACCGTGGCGCTCGCGGCGCGCGTCGAACCCGAAGCGGGGACGAGGGGCTCGCACCCGGTGTTCTTCGAACTGCGCGCCGACGATCAGGAGAAGATCGCGGTGCGCGAGAAGACGAGTTTCTTCCTGCCATGAGCACACTGCCTGGCGCACGGAGCACGCCATGGTATCGCGAGCCTTGGCCGTGGCTGCTGATGGCCGGTCCTGCGGTGGTCATCGTCGCCGGGGTGATCACCGCGTGCCTGGCCATAATCAGCAACGACGGGCTCGTCGAAGACGACTATTACCGGCAGGGGCTGGCGATCAATCAGATCACCGCGCGAGACCAGCGGGCAAGCGATCTCGGACTCAAGGCCGAACTGGTCAGTGGTGGTCAGGGCGAACGGATTCGCGCGCACCTGCGCAGTGCGCCGGGGGCTCCTGAGGCGGATTCGCTGGTCCTCTTGCTCACCCATCCGACGCGCTCGGGTCTCGACCAGAAAGTCATCCTGCGCCCGGATGGAGCCAGCCTTTACGCCGGCAGCCTGACGCCGGTGCATGGTCGCTGGCACGTCGTGCTCGAGGATGGCAGGGGGGTGTGGCGGCTCACCGGTGACTGGCTGCCCGACACGCAACCGGTGCTGCGCCTGACGCCTTCAGCCGGTCGGGCGACGTCCGCGAGGGCTGATTCAGAGAGGAAATAGGCAAGATGGCTTGGGATCTGCTTCTGTCGAGTGACTATGGGCTGGCGAGCCTGTTGGTGATCGTTTTCGTGATCTTCATCGCCGCCTGGTTTGCGTGGTTCTTCAGCAGGAAGATCCGCGAGGATCAGGCGCGGAGCGGGCGCTAGGCGCCGTCGCCAGGTAGACGGCTGGCGACCGGGCGTCGATGGCCGAGGAGCCACGCCGCCAGCTGTTGCTCGCCCTGACGGCGTCTGCGCTGGTGCACGTCGTCGTGCTGCTGCCGGCGGTCAGGCTTCTGCCGCTGCGCCTCGAGTTCGCCGCGAGACCGATCGAGGCCGAGATTCAGCGCCCGGCCAGCCCGACGGCGGTGGTCGAACAGCCAACTCCCGCACCTCGGCACAGTGTTGCCCAGCGCCCGGCCGCGGCCCGTCCGTTGGCCGCGCCCGCCGACAAGCGGCGCCTGGCTGTAGCACGAGCGGAGCCGACGGTCCGCGAGGCGCAGGTCGAACCAGCCGAGCAAGCGCCGCTGCCGGGTCCGGCGTCCGATCGTCCACCGGTCGCCGGTGGCCAGGCGCCGGCGGGTGGTCCAGTGCCAGCCCGGGACGGTGTCAGCGCCGACGATCTGCGGCAGTACCGGATCGCCCTCGCGGTGGCGGCGCGTCGCTTCAAGCGCTACCCGGCGCTGGCCCGCGAGCGCGGCATCGAGGGGCGGGTCGAGGTCGCCGTCGATGTCCGTTCGTGGCCGCACGGCCCGGAGCTTTCGCTCGCCCGCTCGAGCGGCAGTGCGCTTCTCGACCGGCAGGCGATCTGGATGATCGAGCAGGCTTCGGCGAGTACGACGCTGCCCGAAGGACTCCGCGGGAGGAACTTCAGCGTGCTGTTGCCCGTCGAGTTCAGTCTCGAGGACGACCGTTAGCAGCCCGGGGAGCGCGCACGATGCTGTCCTCGTGGAAAGTGAAGCGGCCGGAGAGGCGATCGGCGAAGTAGGCGCGCAGGCACATCGTGACGCTCTGGAAGGCGAGTTCGTGCCAGGGCAGCGCGTCTTCGGAGAAGAGCGCGGTTTCGAGGGTCTCGGCCCCGGCGGCGAAGCGTGTGTCGAGCAGTCGCGCGCGGTAGAAGAGGTGCACCTGGTTGATGTGTGGAACGTTGATCAGGCAGAACGCCGGGCCGAGTTCGACCCGCGCGCAAGCTTCCTCGAGCGTTTCGCGCAGCGCCGCCTGACTCGTCGATTCGCCGTTTTCCATGAACCCTGCGGGTAGCGTCCAGAGCCCGTAGCGCGGATCGATCGACCGCCGGCAGAGCAGGATCTGCTCGCGCCATTCGGCGAGACAGCCGACGACGAGTTTCGGATTCTGGTAGTGGATCGTCCCGCAGGCCTGGCACACGTGACGCGGCAGGCTGTCTCCCTCGGGAACGAGCAGGGTCACCCGGCCGCCGCACTGACTGCAGAACTGCATGCTTCGAGCTCCCTGGGTGGCTGTTGGTCGATGATCCAGAAAGTCTATACGATTAGAATGCGCGACAATACGGGCTTTCGAAGAGCGCGGCGGCTTCCCCGCGCGAGGACTGGGGAGAGCGGATGTTCTTGATCGTCGGATACGTGGTCATTCTCGCTTCGGCGTTGGGGACCTATGCCATTCATGGCAGTCTGGCCGCTCTCTGGGTGCCGCTCGAGTATGCGGCCATCGTCGGCCTGACGGTCGGAGGCTTCGTCGCCTCGAACGACATCCGGATCATCAAGGCGACCGTCGGCGCATTGCCCGGGATCTTCAAGGGATCGCGGTTCACCAAGGCGCTGTACGTCGATCTCCTGGCGATGCTCTTCGAGGTCCTGGCCAAGGTGCGCAAGGAAGGTCTGATGTCGATCGAGAACGACGTCGAGAATCCCGAAGAGAGCCCGATCTTCAGCAAGTACCCGGTCCTCTCCGGAGATCATCACGTGATGGAGTTCATCACCGACTACCTGCGAATGATGGTCGGTGGCAACCTGAACGCAATCGAGATCGAGAACCTCATGGACATCGAGATCGAGACCCACCACCAGGAGGTCGAGACGCCGGGCCACGTGATGTCCCGGGTTGGTGATGCGGTTCCGGCATTCGGTATCGTCGTCGCCGTCATGGGCGTCGTCAATGTCATGGGCTCGGTCGGCGAACCGCCCGCGGTTCTCGGCAAGATGATCGGCGGCGCGCTGGTCGGGACCTTCCTCGGGATTCTGATCGCCTACGGCTTCGTCGCGCCGCTGGCCAGCCTGCTGCAGCAGAAGGCCGAGGAAGGCGGGAAGATCTATCAGGTGATCAAGGTCGTCCTGCTCGCCTCGATGTCCGGGTACGCGCCGCAGGTGGCCGTGGAATTCGGGCGCAAGACGCTCGCCGGTCGGGTTCGTCCGAGCTTTCGCGAACTCGAGGAAGAACTCAAGAGCCGTAGGGGCAAGTAGCCCCGTCCCGCCTGGGAAAACGAATGAGCGAAGAGGTCCGGCCGATAGTCATCAAGCGGGTCAGAAAGGTCGCCGGTGGCCATCACGGCGGCGCGTGGAAGATCGCCTACGCCGACTTCGTGACCGCGATGATGGCCTTCTTCCTGCTGATGTGGCTGCTCGGGTCGACGGCGAGCGGCGACCTCAAGGGAATCGCCGAGTACTTCCAGAATCCGCTGAAGATCGCTTCCTCGGGCGGCTCGGGCACCGGAGACAGCTCGAGTGTACTGAAGGGCGGGGGCAAGGACCTGACCCGTTCTGCCGGGCAGGTCAAGGGCGGCGACGTCGACGCGCGCAACAAGACGATGAGCCTCAAGGAAACGAATGCCGAGGCGGCGCGCAAGGAGTTCGAGGAACGCGAGAAGGCGATGCTCGGAGAACTCAAGGAGAGCATCGAGAAGCTGATCGAGAGCAATCCGGCGCTCAGGCAGTTCAGGAGCCAGCTGCTCGTCGACATCACCAGTGAAGGGCTGAGAATCCAGATCGTCGATGAGCAGAACCGCCCGATGTTCGACACCAGCAGCGCCGAACTCAAGCCCTACACGCGGACGATCCTGCGCGAGATCGGCAAGGCGCTGAACTCGGTGCCGAACAAGCTCAGCCTGTCCGGGCATACCGACGCAGCGCAGTACGGTGGCGGGGAGAGGGGATTCTCGAACTGGGAACTCTCGGCGAACCGCGCGAATGCCTCGCGGCGCGAGCTGATCGCCGGGGGAATGGACGAGCACAAGGTGCTGCGGGTGGTCGGGCTGGCCTCGACACTCCTTTTCGACCGGAACGATCCGCTGAGTTCGGTCAACCGCCGGATCAGCATCATCGTGCTCAATCGGCGATCGGAGGAGTCGCTGCTCCAGGAGGACGGCAAGGGCGACGCCGTCGAGGTCGGTGGCGAGGCCGTCGACGGTCGACGGCTCGCCCCGTCGGCCCAGTCGGCGACCAAAGGCTGACCGGGTCGCTGCGCCTTTCGCCGGCCGGCGTCAGCCCTGCGGCACGGTTTCGGCGAAGCCCGGACGCCGGATCAGCTTCGCGTAGAGTCGAGCCAGGTTGGGATGCCTTTCCTGCCAGTCGATTTCCGGGAAGCGGAAGACGAGGTAACCGAGCGCGCAGCCGACGGCGACGTCGGCGAGCGAAAAGTGCGTGCCGGCGCACCACGGATGCTCGGCGAGTTCGCTGGCCATGAATTCGAGGCTGCGGAGGATCTTGTCCTGCTGGCGGGCGGTCCACTCGCTGCTCTGCTGTTCGATCGGGCGCTTGCGCTCGAGGAAGATCAGCGCCGCCGAATCGCATACACCATCGGCCAGGGCTTCCCAGCGCCTCACTTCGGCACGTTCGCGATTCGGCGCCGGCATCAGCTTGTTGTTCGGCGCGACGTTGTCGAGGTACTCGACGATCACGCGCGAGTCGAAGAGCGTGGTGTTGTCGTCGAGGACGAGCACGGGGATTTTGCCCAGCGGATTGACCTCGGCGACCGTGTTCCCGGCCAACCAGGGCGAGTCCAGCTCAAAGTCGTAATCGATCTTCTTTTCGGCGAGGACCACCCGCACCTTGCGGACGTAAGGACTGGTCAATGATCCGACGAGTTTCATCTGCATTTCAACCGTGACTACCTGCGGACGATTATAGCATCGCGCTGCACGGCGTTTACGAGCAGGCCGCGCAGGCGGGTACAATACGCAGCTGACTGGCCCCGCCGTGACGCGGAGGCGACGAAAGAGTCTGCCGGGTCACCGGCCTGTGGCATTGCTCACCCGGTTCACCGTCACCTGCTCGACGTGTCTCGTCGTTCTCCCGCTCGCGCCGGGCGCTGCGGTTCATGTGCACCGATTGCTTACCGACCTCCCAGGGGTTGCCTCGATGTCTGCTGGTACCGAGCTCACCGCGCTTTGCCCGCTCGACGGCCGCTATGCCCGTAAACTCGACGCGCTGCGGCCGCAGTTCTCGGAATACGGACTGATCCGGCGGCGCCTCCAGGTGGAAATCGAATGGCTCAAGGCGCTGGCTGCCGACCCGGAGCTTGCCGACCTTCCTGCGTTTTCGGCACAGACGCTGGCCGACCTCGATGCGCTGGTCAGTGGCTTCGGGCCGGCCGAGGCAGCGGAAGTCAAGGGCATCGAGGCGGTGACCAACCACGACGTGAAAGCCCTCGAGTACTGGATACGGCGCCGCCTGGCCGGCAACCCCGAGGTCACGCGGGTTGCCGAGTTCATCCATTTCGCGTGCACTTCCGAGGACATCAACAATCTCGCGCATGCGCTGATGCTCCGCGAGGCGCGTGACGAGACGATGCTGCCGGGGCTTGACCGGGTCGTCGGATGCCTGCGCGACCTGGCCCATCGCTTCGCCGATCTGCCGATGATGGCGCGCACTCACGGACAGCCGGCGACGCCGACGACGCTGGGCAAGGAAATGGCCAACTTCGCCAGTCGCCTGCTTCGCGCGCGGTCGAGGATCGCCGGTGTCAGGCTGCTCGGCAAGATCAACGGTGCCGTCGGCAACTACAACGCGCATCTCGCGGCCTACCCGGACCACGACTGGGAATCCTTCGCCAGGCGTTTCGTCGATGCACTCGGTCTGGAGTTCAACGCCTACACGATCCAGATCGAGCCGCACGACGCGCTCGCCGAACTTTTCGACGCCTTTGCGGCCGCGAACCAGGTTCTGGTCGATCTGAATCGCGACCTCTGGGCGTACATCTCGCTGGGCTATTTCAGGCAGAAGCCGAAGGCCGGCGAGATCGGCTCGTCCACGATGCCGCACAAGGTCAATCCGATCGATTTCGAGAACTCCGAGGGCAACCTCGGGCTGGCCAACGCGCTGCTCCGGCATCTTGCCGAGAAGCTTCCGGTCTCGCGGCTGCAGCGCGATCTCACCGATTCGACGGTACTGCGCAACATGGGCGTCGCTCTGGGCTACACGCTGCTCGCCTACGACTCGCTGCTGCGCGGTCTCGGCAAGCTCGAAGCCGATCCCGAGCGTCTCGATGCCGACCTCGATGCCAACTGGGAACTCCTCGCCGAGGCTGTGCAGACGGTGATGCGTCGCTACGGCGTGGCCAATCCTTACGAGAGGCTGAAGGATCTGACTCGCGGCAGGCGAGTGTCGCGCGACGACATGCACGAGTTCATCGCCGGTCTGGAAATTCCGCCGGAGGCAAGGCAGGCGCTGCTCGCGCTGACGCCGGGACGCTACGTTGGCCTGGCTTCGAAGCTGGCCAGGAGGATCTGATGATGCAGGAGACGGAAAGCTCGCTGCAGGAAGGGGCCCCGGGCTCCGCTGCGGGCGGTCCGCGGGCGATCGTCTGCCCGGCCTGCGAGCGCCTGCTGCCGGCCGGTTCGACCTATTGCCCGTCGTGCTGCGGCGAGGACGGGCGGCGTGGGGCGCTGCTGCGCGGAGCGATGTTTGGCTGGATAGCCGGCTTTCTGTTCGGCGGTCTGGCCAGCGCCGCCTGGTCGTCGTATGTCGGGCCGGAGCAGACCGCCTGGGCGCCGGTGCTGACGACGACCTTGGGCTGCGCGGTGTTCGGCGTGTTGATCGGCATGATCGTCAATCGGAAAGGCTAGGCGTGGTTTCGTCGTCCGACCGACCCCGGAAGCTGCCCGGGACCTCTCACCTCGCGGCGATCCGTCTGCTCGATGAGGGCGGGGAGATCGTCGCGACGATCGACAACCGGCCCGGCAGTCAGCTGTCGCTGGCGGTCTACAATCACCTGGCCCAGACCTTCGGGGCGATCACTCCCGAGGCAGCGAGGAAAGGGCTCGAACTGTTCGGCGAACACGTCGAGGAGGCGAGGGCCAATCCCGGGAAACATCCGAACATCGATCGACTGCTGGAAATCGCCGATGGCCGGAGGACCTTGCGCGCCAAGCATGTTTTTGCACTCTGAACGCCGTCCAGGCGATCGGCAGGTGTGGGGCGGCGGGTTCGCGCGCGGCGTCCGGGCCGCGAGGCCAGCCCGGACGGGGCGAATGTGTTTTCAACCGTGACGGAGATGTACTGATGAAGAAGTTCGTGACCACCCTCGTCCTTGCCGGTCTTGCCGGCAGCGTTATGGCCCAGCAGGCGCTGAAGCCGGAGGAGATGATCAAGTATCGCAAGGCGGGCTACAACTTCATGGCCTGGAACATGGGCAAGATCAAGGCCAACCTCGAAGGCACGTACAACAAGGATCAGGTCGTCGCGGCGGCGAATGTGATCGCAGCGACGGCGAACTCGGGCATGGGCGCCCTGTTTGGGCCGGGCACCGACAAGGAGGTTGGCGGGCAGACGACGCGTGTCAAGCCGGAGTTCTTCAAGGAGCCGGACAAGGTCAAGGAACTGGCGATGGCCTACATCAAGGAAACCAACGAACTGCAGAAGGTCGCCGCGACTGGCGACGCAGCGGCGGTCAAGGTCCAGTTCGGCAAGACCGGAGAAAGCTGCAAGGCCTGCCACGACAAGTTCCGCAAGGACTGAGCACGCGGCAAGGGCAGGGTCGCCAGCCGGGCGCGAGCGCCGGGGCCGACGGCCAGGCAGGAAGCCGGTGACCAGGTGGGGTCGCAGGTTTGCCGAAAGGTCGCTACCAGGCCGGCGCCGAGGCCGGCGCCGGCGGAGGTGGCGGCAGCCAGCTTCCCGAGCCGAGGTAGACCGCTGCCAGCGCGAGCAGCAGGGCTAGGAGCAGAGCCAGCGGCCCGCCGCCGCTGGCTGGCGCGCCCTGTGCCGGGTCGGCGTCCTTCCAGCCAGTGATCATCGGCTTGACCAGATTGTCCTTCTTCACGTGCGCGTAGAAGCCGATCGCGCCGAGGTGCAGGACGACCAGGACGACGAGCAGGTCCGACGACAGGCGATGGAAGCCGCTCAGCGTGTCGCTGAGATCGCCGTTGATCAGCGGGTACAGCGGGCCCTGGAAGGCGATGTCGTCGTTGGCAAAGAGGCCCGTGCCGACCTGGAAAGCGAGCAGGCCGAGCAGCCCGAAGACCGAAAACGCGCCCAGCGGGTTGTGGCCGAGACCGCGCCACTCGCCGCGCAGATAGGCGGTGAGCGAAGCCGGGGTCGGAAAGAAGCTGGCGAAGCGCGCGTAGGTCGAGCCGACGACTCCCCAGACGAGGCGAAACGCCAGCAGACCGACAATGGCGAGTCCGCAGCGGCCATGCCAGACCATCAGATTCCCGCCGATCTGACCGCTGACGAAAGAAGCGGTGACCAGTGCGACCAGCAGCCAGTGGAAGAGTCGGGTCGGCAGATCCCAGATGCGGAGACGTTGCTGACTCATCGGATGGCTCTCCTCGTCAGGGTGGGAAGGGCGTTCGGGCGTCGATGCTGCCGTCAGACGACGGCCCCATCCCGGTTGGCGCCTTCGATCTGCTTCTTCGGCCGCACGAACTGCTCGCGCGAGACGCCCAGCCACATGACCAGCGGGCTGGCGACGAGCACCGAAGAGTAGATTCCGAAACAGATGCCGATGGTCAGGGCCAGCGAGAAATAGTAGAGCGTCTCACCGCCGAAGACGAGCATCGAGAGGACCATCATCTGCGTGGATCCGTGGGTGATGATCGTCCTCGAAATCGTGCTGGTGATCGCATGGTCGAGCACCTGCGGCGTGGTCAGGCCACGAGTCTTCCTGAACGTCTCGCGGACGCGGTCGAAGACGACGACCGATTCGTTCACCGAATAGCCGAGGACGGCGAGCACCGCAGCCAGGACCGACAGCGAAAACTCCCACTGGAAGAAGGCAAAGAAGCCGAGGATGATCACCACGTCGTGCAGGTTGGCGATGATCGCCGAGACGGAGAAACGCCACTCGAAGCGGAAAGCGAGATAGACGACGATGCCGATCACCACGAGCAACAGGGCGAGTGCGCCATTCTCGGCGAGTTCCCGGCCCACCTGCGGGCCGACGAATTCGACCCGGCGCAGGCTGGCGCCGGGCGCTTCGCTGGCCAGCGCCCCGCTCACCAGTTCGCCGATCCGGGCCGTGTTCTGTTCGTTCCTGAGCGGCAGGCGGATCAGCACGTCGTGACTCGAACCGAAGTTCTGAACCGAGAAGTCGGAAAACCCGGCCTTGCCGAGCCCGTCGCGGATCTTTTCGAGGTTGGCCGCCTGCGCGTAGTTGAGCTCGATCAGCGTGCCACCGGTGAACTCGACCGACAGATGCAGGCCACGGCTCAGCAGGAAGAAGACCGAAAGCAGGAAGGTCAGCAGTGAAATGACGTTGAACCACAGCGCGTGGCGCATGAAGGGGATGTCTTTGCTGATCCGGAAGAACTCCATGGTCCTGCTGTCCCTCAGACGTTGAACACGAATCTATTGTGCGACCGGTCGGCTCGCGCCGGTCTCTCGCCGGTCGCTCATCGGACCGCTGGAGCGCCGGTGTTGCCCGGCTTCCAGACCTGACCGATGGCCAGCGACTCGAGCTTCCGCCGGCGGCCGTAGATCAGGTTGATCATCGCTCGCGAGACGACGACCGCAGAGAAGAGCGATGTCAGGATGCCGAGGCAGTGCACGACTGCGAAGCCGCGCACCGGGCCCGAGCCGAAGACGAGCAGCGCGATGCCGGCGATCAGGGTCGTGATGTTCGAATCGAGAATCGTGCCGAAGGCCCGCTCGTAGCCAGTGTGGATCGCTGCGTGGGGAGTCGATCCGTTGCGCAGCTCTTCGCGAATCCGTTCGTTGATCAGCACGTTCGCGTCGATCGCCATGCCCAGCGTGAGGGCGATCGCGGCGATTCCCGGCAGTGTCAGTGTCGCCTGGAGCAGCGACAGAAGCGCGACCAGGAACAGCAGGTTGGAGGCCAGGGCCATCACCGAGACGAGACCGAACAAGGCATAGTAGGCGATCATGAACGCGGCGATCGCGGCGAAGCCCCACATCGTCGACTGGAAGCCCTTGCGGATGTTCTCCGCACCGAGGCTCGGCCCGATCGTTCGCTCCTCGATGATCTCCATCGGGGCGGCGAGCGACCCGGCGCGCAGCAGCAGGGCGACGTCGTTGGCTTCGACGGTACTCATCCGGCCCGAGATCTGCACGCGGCCCCCGCCGATCTCGGTGCGGATGACCGGCGCGGTGACCACTTCGCCCTTGCCCTTCTCGATCAGCAGGATGGCCATCCGCTTGCCGACGTTGTCCCGCGTGACGTCCTTGAAGATGCGTGCGCCGGCCGAATCGAGCGTCAGATGGACGGCCGGTTCGTGCGTCTGGTTGTCGAAACCTGGCTGGGCGTCGGTCAGGCGGTCACCGGTCAGCACGACCTGCTTCCTGACCAGCAGCGGCAGGCCCCCGCGCTCGACGTAGAGTTCGGTGCCGAAAGGAGGCTGGCCGGCCTGCGCGGCTTCGAGTGCGCCCGGCGTATCATCGACCATGCGGATTTCGAGCGTCGCCGTACGCCCGAGAATGTCCTTCGCCTTGGCCGTATCCTGGACGCCCGGCAATTGCACGACGATCCGGTCGCCGCCCTGCTGGGCGATCACCGGCTCGGCGACACCGAGCTCGTTGATCCGGTTGTGCAGCGTCGTCATGTTCTGCTTGATCGCGAATTCCTGGAGCCGCTTGATCGCCTCGGGTCTGAGCGTGGCGACGAGACGCAGTTCATCGCCTTCGCCCTGCTCGGCGAGCAGCAGGTCGGACTGGTTGTCCTCGACTACCGTACGCGCCCGGCTGCGCGTGTCGGCATCCCGGAAGCGGATGACGAGGCGCTCACCTTCACGGCTGATTCCGGCGTGACGGACGTTCTTGTCGCGCAGCAGCGTCCGCAGGTCGCCGCCGACGGCGTCGAGACGCTTCGTCACCGCTCCCTTCATGTCGACCTGGAGCAGGAAGTGGACGCCGCCGCGAAGATCGAGGCCGAGATACATCGGCAGCGCGCGCAGGCTGGTCAGCCAGCGGGGCGAACTCGACAGCAGGTTCAGGGCGACGACGTACTGCGCGTCCGATGGATCGGGATTGAACTGCCTCTCGAGCACGTCCCGGGCCTGGATCTGCGCGTCGGCCGTGCGCAGGCGCACCTTGACGCCGTTGGTATCGAGGAAGACGCCGCTGTTTTCGATTCCCACAGCTTCGAGAGCGCCGATCACCCGCTCGCGGGTCTTTTCGTCGATCCGGATCGTCGCCTTGGCGCTCGACACCTGCACCGCAGGCGACTCGCCGAAAAAGTTCGGCAACGTATAGATCAGGCCGACGAAGAGCGCGACGGCGACGGTGACGTACTTCCAGAGCGGGTAGCGGTTCATGGGGTCGGGGTGGCAGGGGGCGTGCGGACGGCGCCGGACGGCGGGCCGTCCGGCAGGACGGTCAGAGCGATCTCAGCGTGCCCTTGGGCAGGACCACCTGGACGGCCTGCCTCTGGACGTGGATCTCGACGGCGTCGGCAACTTCGAGACCGATGAACGTGTCTCCGACCTTGGTGATCCGCCCGGCGATGCCGCCGCCGGTGATCACTTCGTCCCCCTTGGCGAGCGCTTCGACGAGCGCCTTGTGTTCCTTCTGCCGCTTCATCTGCGGACGAATCATCAGGAAATAGAGGACGACGAACATCAGAACGATCGGCAGCAACTGCATCAAGCCGCTGGTCGGGTCGGTGGTCGCCGTCTGGGCGTATGCGGTACTGATCAGCACGACAGTCTCCTGGCTCAGGCTGTGGTCAACAAGCGGGCGATTGTAACACTACCGCTGGTACGCCTGCCGCATGCTGTTGGCCGGTTACCCGTCGGGCAGCTTGCCAGGGAAGATGAAGCGGAGCCGGCAGTGCAGGAATTCCTTCGTGTGCGCGTAATATGGTGGCCGTCGAGGAGCGCGGCTGGCCGCGTGTCCCGACATTGGCCCGGGGGGGCCATCGCCGCTGTGCGGCCGCTTCGCTGGACGGGCCGCGTGCAAACTTCATCGCAGGCAAGCCATGGCGACCGTTCGGACAGGGGAGTATGGCCAGAAACTCCGGCTACTGCGCAGCGCATTCTCGCTGCTCGCGGTGCTCGTCGCCTTCGTTCCCGTATTGGCCGTGCGGTACCCGCCGTTTCTCGACTACTACACGCACATCGTGCGTATCGCGATTGCCGCCGACCTCGCCAGTTACGCGGAATTCTACGAACTCAACGACCGGACATCGCCGAACCTCGGCGCCGAACTGATCATTGGCGGTCTCTATCGCCTCTGGCCCATCGAGACCGCTGGCTGGCTATTCGTGCTGCTGACGGTCCTCGTCCTGGTCACGGCTCCGTTCGCCCTGCACAGGGCACTGTCCGGCAGGGAGTCTTCTCCGCTCGGGCCCATGGTTGCCTGTGCCCTCGTTTATAACTTCGTTCTCCAGATGGGTTTCCTGAGCTACCTTCTCGGTCTCGGGCTTGCGCTCTGGGGACTCGCCGTCTGGCTCAGGGTTCGCGGGGGCTCTCCCCTGCGGTCGGTACCGGTGGCGACCATCATCGCCGTGGTCATCTACTTCACCCATCTCGTCGCCTTTGCCGTTTTCGCGCTGGCTCTGGTCGCGCTCGAGGCAGCGGTGGCCTGGGAACAGCGTTCGCTTCGCCGTCCACTTGCGGACTTCCTGCGCGTCATCGTGGCGCTTGTGCCTCCAGTGCTCTGGCAGTTGTTCTTCATTCACCAGTCAGGACAGGTGGTCGTCTGGCGCAACGAGCAGTTGCTGCTGCACAAGGCCCGCCAGGTATTCAACTTCATCGACTCTGGCGCCGTCTCGCCGGGAATCGTCCTGCTTGGTCTGGGTCTTTACCTCGTCCTGGTGCTCCTGCTGGCACGGGTCACGATCCATCGCTGGACGATTCCCGCACTTGGCCTGGCCAGTGCGGTGTTCATCGCCGCTCCGGAGAGCATCGGCGAGGGTTATTACCTGTCCCCTCGGCTTCCGCTGGCCATCGCCTTGCTCGGTCTCGCTTCCTTGGTCGTCTCTTTCGTCAGCATCCGGAGAGAGGCCGCTCTGCTCGGTGTCCTGCTCGCCTTGCTGGGCTGGCAGGCGAGCGAGACGGCCCGCGACTTTCTTCGCTTCGAAGAGCGCATGCAGGCCGTGGTCCGCGATATCGGCAGGGTTCCCGCTGGCAGCGTGGTCGTCGTCATGGTCGACACGAGTGCTCGCCAGTACGGTGCGGCGCCGGTGCAAACGCGGCTCTGGCACGTCGCGTCGCTTGCCTCGTTGCGCCCCGGTACCTTCGTCGCGACGCTTCCAGCCGTCGAGTCGCAGCACTCGATCGTCGTCAGACCCGATTACCGGCCGCTCTACATATGGCAGCGGAAGGTTCCCCGGAGGCTCGTCGCCAACGAGGTCGACAGCTTGCTGTCGGATCTCGAGGTCGCGGCGCCGCACCGGCTTCGCGAGGTCTACGCCGTCGTGCTCACGCCCGCCGGGTTGGCCGAGGAAGTCGCCATGCGTGGTGAACTGGTCAGCAGGAGCGACGACCTCTGGGTGATCCGGCTCCGCCGGCCTTTTGCCTGGGCGGACGGGGCTGCCCTCTGAAACTGCGGTATCCCGTCAGACGCCGTGTGCAGCGACGCTGCCGGCCGCGCCGCCGGCCGAGCGCTCGAAATGGAAACGCTCGATCATCGCTGGCAGCTGGCCGTCGGCGATCGCCGCGCGCATTTCGCGCATCAGCGTCTGGTAGTAATGGAGGTTGTGCAGCGTGCCGAGATGGGCGCCGAGGATTTCGCCGACGCGCTGCAGGTGGTGGAGGTAGGCGCGGGTGAAGTGCCGGCAGGTGTAGCAACTGCAATCCTCGTCGAGCGGCTGCAGGTCGTTCCGGTAGCGGGCGTTGCGGATGCGCACGTCGCCGTGACGGGTGAAGAAGTGGCCGTTGCGCGCGTTGCGCGTCGGCAGCACGCAGTCGAACAGGTCGATTCCCTGCTCGACCGCAGCGACGAGGTCCTCCGGCGTGCCGACTCCCATCAGGTAGCGCGGCCGGTCGGCGGGCAGGCGGGGCGTCGTGTGCGCGAGAATCCGCGCCATTTCGTGCTTCGGCTCGCCGACCGAGAGGCCGCCGATCGCATAGCCGTCGAAACCGATGTCGATCAGTCCGGCCAGCGACTCGTCGCGCAGATCCTCGAACATTCCGCCCTGGACGATGCCGAACAGGGCGTTCGGATTACCCAGTTGGTCGTGTTCGGCCCGTGAACGCTTCGCCCAGCGCAGCGAGAGGCGCATCGAGTCGGCGGTCGCGGCCGGTGTCGCCGGGTACGGCGTGCACTCGTCGAAGATCATCACGATGTCCGAGTCCAGGACACGCTGGATGCGCATCGATTCCTCGGGGGTCAGGAGCATTCGATCGCCGTTGACCGGTGACTGGAAGCGGACCCCTTCCTCGCTGATCCTGCGCAGCGCGCCGAGCGAGAAGACCTGAAATCCGCCCGAGTCGGTGAGGATCGGACGGTTCCAGCCCATCAGCCGGTGCAGCCCGCCATGGGCGGCGACGGTGGTCAGCCCGGGCCGCAGCCAGAGGTGGAAGGCATTGCCGAGGCAGATCTGCGCGCCGACTTCGGCGAGGTCGCGCGGACTCATCGCCTTGACCGTTCCGTAGGTACCGACCGGCATGAACGCCGGCGTGTCCACGGTGCCATGGGCGAGGTCGAGCCGGCCCAGACGAGCCATACCATCATCAGCAAGGACGCGGAACTTCACCGGAGTCTGGACGATCGGGATTGTCGGCCTCTACAGGCGCAAACGGGCACCCCGTCGTGGGGTGCCCGTCGCTTCAGGTGAGGCTCAGCTCGGGTTGTCGATCGCCGCCTGCGCCGCGGCGAGCCGCGCGATCGGCACGCGGAACGGCGAGCAGCTGACGTAGTCGAGGCCGACGCGATGGAAGAAGTCTACCGACGCAGGATCGCCGCCGTGTTCGCCGCAGACTCCGAGCTTGATTCCCGGGCGCACCGAACGGCCCTTGTCGACGGCCATGCGGACGAGGATGCCGACGCCTTTCTGGTCGATCGACTGGAAGGGATCGCGCTCGTACATGCCGTCCTTGAGGTAGCTCGGCAGGAACTTGCCGGCGTCGTCGCGCGAGAAGCCCATGGTCATCTGGGTCAGGTCGTTGGTGCCGAACGAGAAGAACTCGGCCTGGCTGCCGATGCTGTCGGCGACCAGTGCGGCGCGCGGGGTCTCGATCATCGTCCCGAGCAGGTAGTCGAGCTTCTCGCCGCGCTCGGCGAAGACCGCTTCGGCGGTGCGCCGGATCACCTTCGCCTGAGCGTTGAACTCGCGCACCGTGCCGACCAGCGGGATCATGATCTCGGCCTTGACGTCGTAACCCTTGGCCTTCATGTTCAGGCCGGCCTCGATGATCGCCCGCGTCTGCATCTCGGTGATCTCCGGGTAGGTGATGCCCAGGCGGCAGCCCCGGTGGCCCATCATCGGATTGAATTCGTGGAGATCGTCGACACGCATCTTGATCACCGCCAGTGGCACGTTCATCTCGTGGGCCATGATCCGCTGGTTTTCCTCGTCGTGCGGGACGAACTCGTGCAGCGGCGGGTCGAGCAGACGGATGGTCACCGGCAGGCCGCTCATTTCGCGGAAAAGGCCCTCGAAGTCGCCGCGTTGCATCGGCAGCAGCTTGGCCAGCGCACGCCGGCGGCCGGCCTCGTCCTCGGCGAGGATCATCTCGCGTACCGCCTTGATCCGGTCACCCTCGAAGAACATGTGTTCGGTGCGACACAGGCCGATTCCCTTGGCGCCGAAATTGCGCGCCGCCTTGGCGTCTTCGGGGGTGTCGGCGTTGGCCCGGACGCCAAGCCGCTTGTGGCGATCGGCGAGTTCCATCAGCGCGCCAAAGTCGCCGGTCAGCTCGGCTTCCTTGGTCGGCACCTGGCCTTCATAGACATCGCCGGTCGATCCGTCGAGCGAGATCCAGTCGCCTTCCTTGTAGATCTGGCCGCCGACCGACATCGTCCGCGCATGGTAGTCGACGTGCACGGCTCCGGCACCCGAAACGCAGCACTTGCCCATGCCGCGAGCGACGACCGCGGCGTGCGAGGTCATGCCGCCACGCGCGGTCAGGATCCCCCTGGCGACGTTCATCCCGCGCAGGTCTTCGGGCGAGGTTTCCTGACGGACGAGGATCACCGTCCGGCCCTTCCTGACCCATTCTTCTGCTTCGTCGGCGAAAAAGACGATCTGCCCGGTGGCCGCGCCCGGCGATGCCGGCAGCCCGTGGGCGATGACCCGCGCGCCCTTCACTGCGGCGGGGTCGAAGACCGGGTGCAGCAGCTCGTTGAGGCGCTCAGGGTTGACCCGGCGCAGCGCTTCCTTCTCGTCGATGATTCCCTGCTTGAGCATCTCCATCGCGATGCGCACCATCGCCGCACCGGTGCGCTTGCCGTTGCGCGTCTGGAGCATCCACAGGCGGCCTTCCTGGATCGTGAACTCGACGTCCTGCATGTCCTTGTAGTGACGCTCGAGCTTCGTCTCGGCCTGCAGCAGTTGCTGGTAGATCGCCGGCATCAGTTCCTCGAGCGAGGGGAACTTGCTGCGCCGGATGTCCTCGCTGACCATCGCCAGTTGTGCCCAGCGGCGCGATCCCTCGAGGGTGACCTGCTGCGGAGTGCGAATTCCGGCGACGACGTCCTCGCCCTGTGCGTTGATGAGAAATTCGCCGTTGAACAGGTCTTCACCGGTGCCGGCGTCGCGCGTGAAGGCGACGCCCGTGCCGCTGTTGTCGCCGAGGTTGCCGAAGACCATCGCCTGGACGTTGACCGCCGTTCCCCACGACTCCGGGATGTCGTTGAGTTCGCGATAGACTCGTGCCCGGTCGTTGTTCCAGCTCTGGAAAACGGCCATGATCGCGCCCCAGAGCTGCTCCCAGGGGTCGATCGGGAACTCGCGTCCGACGCGGGCGCGGATCAGCCCCTTGAAGCGGGTGACCAGTTCCTTGAGGTCGTTGGTGTCGAGGTCGGTGTCGAGCTGCACCCCCTTCTTTTCCTTGACCATGTCGATGACCACCTCGAAGGGGTCGTGTTCTTCCTTCGAGACCGGCTTGAGGCCCATGACCACGTCGCCGTACATCTGCACGAATCGCCGGTACGAATCCCAGGCGAAGCGCTCGTTGTTGGCCTTGCGGGCCAGGCCGGCGACGGCTTCGTCGTTGAGTCCGAGGTTGAGGATGGTGTCCATCATTCCGGGCATCGAGGCGCGCGAACCCGAGCGCACCGAGAGCAGCAGCGGGTCCGAGGGGTCGCCAAACTTCTTGCCCATTTCCTGTTCGACGAAGGCTATTCCGGCGCGGACGTCGGCTTCGATCAGCCCGATCACGGCGTCCGGACCCTGCTCGCTGTAGACGGCGCAGACCTCGGTACTGATCGTGAACCCCGGCGGCACGAGGATCCCCAGGCGGCACATTTCGGCAAGGTTGGCCCCCTTGCCGCCGAGGAGGTTCTTCATCGTCGCGTCGCCGTCGGTTCGGGCGGCGCCAAATACATACACGTTCTTCGTTTCAGTGGACATAGATACCTCGCGGGTCGGTAAACAAGGGCGGGACACTTCGGGCAGATTGCGCGAAGTGTCCCAAGACGTGATGACCCGGACTGGTCCGCCGGGCCAGGATGCTATTGCGCTGCAGGCCGGCGACGCCCTCCGACGCGCCGCTGCGACGTGGAACTCAGATCTCCTCGGCCTCCATCCGGATCGCGCCGCACGGGCATTCGGCGACACACATGCCGCAGCCCTTGCAGTAGTCGTAGTTGAACTCGAAGCGCTTGCCGGGACCGAGCTTGATCACCGCGTTGTCGGGACAGACCCCGTAGCAGTTGTCGCACTCGAAACAGTTGCCGCAGGAAAGACAGCGGCGTGCCTCGAACAATGCGTTGCTCTCGTCGAGTCCGCCCTGTACTTCGTCGAAGGTCGACTGCCGGCGGATGATGTCGAGCATCGGCCGCACCGTCTTGGGTGCGTCGGCGTAGTACCAGGTATTCAGATTCTCGAAGACGGCCACCTCGTGCTTCGGTGGCGGGACATACTGCTCGCCCCTGAGCCAGGCGTCGATGTTGCGCGCGGCCTTCTTGCCGTGGCCGATGGCCACGGTCACGTTGCGCTGGGCGGGGACCATGTCGCCGCCGGCAAAGATGCCCGCGTGGCCGGTCATCATGTTGCCGTCGACCTGGACGACGCCATCGCTGACCTCGAGGCCCGGAACCCCTTCGAGCAGCCGGAGGTCGACGTCCTGTCCCAGTGCGAGAACCAGCGAGTCGGCCTCGATGGTTTCGAACTCGCCGGTCGGCTGCGGGAAGCCCTTGCTGTCGAGAGCCATCTTCTCGATGGTCAGCGACGACTCTCCGGCCTGTTTGATCGTCGACAGCCACTTGACCATCACGCCTTCCTGGAGCGCCTCTTCGACCTCGAAGTCGTGCGCCGGCATCTTCTCGCGGGTGCGGCGGTAGACGATCAGCGGTTCGGCGCCCATCCGCTTCGCCGTACGCGCCACGTCGATCGCCGTGTTCCCGCCACCGTAGACGACGACACGCCGGCCGAGCAGCGGCTTCTCCTCGCCCTCCATGCTGCGCAGCAGCGAGATCGCGTCGATGATCCGCGCTGCGTCGCCCGCCGGGATCATCGCCCGCTTGCCGATGTGCGCGCCGACGGCCAGGAAGGCCGCGTCGAAGGCTCCCGCGTGCATCGTTTCGAGAATGTTCTCGACCTTGGTGTTCAGGACGACCCGGACGCCGAGGTCGGCGACGCGCTGCATCTCGGCCTCGAGCACGTCGCGCGGCAGCCGATACTTGGGAATCCCGAAGCGCATCATGCCGCCGAGCAGGGGTCCGGCTTCATGAACGGTGACCTGGTGCCCGAGCCGGCGCAGGTGGTACGCCGCCGACATTCCCGACGGACCGGCCCCGACGATCAGCACGTGCTTGCCGCTGTCGCTGGCCGGAGGACTCAGCTTCCAGCCGCGCTTGAGCGCCTCGTCGCCGAGGAAGCGCTCGACCGAGTTGATCCCGACCGGTTCGTCGAGCCGCCCCCGATTGCAGGCGTTCTCACAGGTGTGGTAACAGACCCGGCCCATGATCGCCGGGAAGGGGTTGTCCCTGGTCAGGTGCCGCCAGGCACTCTCGTAGTCTCCCGACTCGGCATGGAACAGCCAGCCCTGGATGTCTTCGCCGGCCGGACACTGGCTGTTGCAGGGCGGCAGGCGGTCGACATAGACCGGCCGTGAAGTCCGCCAGGAGCCTGTCCGGTTGGCCAGCGACGAGCCGGGATCCAGGGTGATTGCAAAGGGTTTGTCCATCAGTTCGCCTCCCGGTCGAGCAATCCGTACTTGCGGATGTTCTTGTCCGCCAGCGCCTGCAGGCGGGCGATCGTCTCCACGGCCGGCTTCTTCCCGAACAGGTGCGCGTAGCGCTTCTGCAGCTTGAGGTACTCCTCGACGGGCTGCGGCCGGCGGATCTTGAGCACGCCGGTGACATCACCGTGCTCGGCCTCGAAGACCGGGAAGATCCCGGTTTCCTTGGCCAGCCTCGCCAGCCGGATCGTATCGTGTGAAGCCGCGCCCCAGCCGAGCGGGCAAGGCACGAGGATATGGATGTAGCGCGCGCCGCGCATGCCCATCGCCTTGGTGACCTTGTTTTCGAGGTCGCGAAGGTCGGCAACGGTCGCCGTCGCGACGTAGGGGATTTCGTGGGCCATGGCGATCGCCGGAACGAACTTGCCCTGACCGAAGACGTTGCCGGGCTCGGGGCCAACGGGCATCGTCGTCGCCGTGCGTGCCGCCGGGGGTGTCGCCGAGCTGCGCTGGACGCCGGTATTCATGTAGCCGCCGTTGTCGTAACAGATGTAGAGCACGTCGTCGTTGCGCTCGAACATCCCCGAAAGACAGCCGAAACCGATGTCGGTCGTTCCGCCGTCGCCACCCTGGGCGACGACCCGCACGTCGTCGGCCTGACCCTTCTGGCGCTTGACCTTGATCGCTGCAGCGATGCCGCTGGCCACCGCGGCGGTGTTGCCGAACAGCGAGTGAATCCACGGGATTTGCCACGAGGTTTCGGGATACGGCGTCGAGAAGACCTCGAGGCAGCCGGTGGCGTTGGCGGCGATCAGGCGTCCGCGGGCGGCGTTCATCGCCGCGTCGATCGCATAGCGAGCGCCGAGCGCCTCGCCACAACCCTGGCACGCGCGGTGCCCCGAGTTCAGCGAGTTGGTGCGCTGCATGTTCGCCTGGACGCTACGCTCCTCGGGCGCGAGCAGGCGGTTGCCGACGGTGAAGGTGCCGGTCTGGTAAAAGTGAACGGGCTGGATGCTCATCGTGATCCTCCTCAGCCAATTCGGGCGGCAATGACGCCCACGTCACGCAGCATGCTTTCGGCTGCGGGGCCCGAACGCCGCTTGGTCCGCTCGCGCTCGAGCTGCTTGTTGACGACGTTCCAGTCGAGATCCAGGAAGGTCAGGTGCCCGAGCTCGCCGCGGACCCCCTTGCTGAACAGTTCGCGCAGCGACCGGCGAGTGATCGCGCGCCCGCCGAGCCCGGCAACGACCGTGTGGCCGCGCAGACCGAGCCCCGATACGGCCATGCGCACGTCGGTGGACAGGATGCCGCCTATACCCACGGCGAGGCTCTTCTCGAGCACGACGACGCGATGGGCCCGTTTCAGCTCCGCGCGGACGTTGTCGAGCGGGAAGGGGCGGTACGACGTGATGCCGAGCACGCCGATGCGCGTTCCCTCGCTGCGCATCTCGTCCACGGTGTCCTTGATCGTCCCGAGCACCGAACCCATCGCCACGACGATCGTCTCGGCGTCTTCGGTCAGATAGGAGTGGGTCAGTCCTCCACTGTCGCGCCCGAAGATCGCCTTGAACTGCTCGGCCATCTGCGGGATCCGTTCGAGGGCCTGCATCTGCTTGGCGTGAGCGAGGTAGCGGACTTCGGCGAAGGCTTCCGGGCCGACCATCGCGCCGATCGAGACCGGTTCGCGCGGGTCGAGCACCTGGCGCGGCTCGTACGGGGGCAGGAACGCATCGACCTGCTCCTGAGTCGGTACGTCGACGCGTTCGTAGGCGTGCGTCAGGATGAAGCCGTCCATGCACACCATCACCGGCAGGCTGACTTCCTCGGCGAGCTTGAACGCCTGGATGTGCAGGTCGAGCGCCTCCTGGTTGGTCTCGGCGAACAGCTGGATCCAGCCGCAGTCGCGTTGCGACAGTGAATCGGAGTGGTCGTTCCAGATGTTGATCGGCGCACCGATTGCGCGGTTGGCGACGGTCATGACGATCGGCAAGCCCAGGCCGGAGGCGTTATAGACCGCTTCGACCATGAACAGCAGGCCCTGGGAGGCGGTCGCCGTGTAGGTCCGGGCTCCGGCTGCCGAGGAACCGATCGACACGCTCATCGCCGCGAACTCCGATTCGACGTTGATGAACTCGCAGTTGGCGATCTCCCCGGCCTTGACCATCTCGCCGAGCCCCTCGACGATGTGCGTCTGCGGCGAAATCGGATAGGCGCAGATCACCTCGGGACGGCACAGCGCGACCGCCTCGGCGACCGCGTGGGAACCTTCGGTCTGTTTAAGCATGTGCAGTCTCCTGGTGGCGCGCGTCGGCAATTTCGCGGACCACGAACTGATACGCCTCGGTCGCTGCAGCGATGTTGCCGGTGGCCACCTTGTCCGAGAACTTGGTGTTGATCGCCTCGATCACCGATTCGAGCCGGATGATCCCGGAAGCCGCGGCAAAGCCTCCGAGCAGCGGAACGTTGGGCATCGGGCGGCCGACGTGCTTGCGTCCGAGGTCGGTGCCCGGAACGGTGCAGAGCCTTTCCCTCGGCCAGTCGCGGACGTAATCTCCGATCCCGAGTTCGTCGAAACTGCGACTGGTGTTGATCAGGATGTAGCCACCCTTTTTCAGGCCGGCGAAGACATCGACCTGATAGAGCAGAGTAGGATCCTGGATGATCAGCGCGTCGGGTTCCATGATCGGCTCGCGCAGGCGAATCTCGGCGTCGGAAATTCGGCAGAAGGCCACCACCGGGGCCCCGGTGCGCTCCGAACCGAAACTCGGAAAGGCCTGAGCGTGGCGGCCTTCCTCGAACGCAGCAATCGACAACATCTCGGCGGCCGTCACCACGCCCTGGCCTCCGCGACCGTGTATCCGGACCTGAAACATGTTTCCTCCAGAGGTTCGTGTTCTCTCGTCTCCTCGACGTTCGCGCAGCATAGCGGAGTTCAAAAGCAATGAAAACAACGATACTGCAGCGTATGGGCGAACGCCGCGCGGGAGTCGTTTCGACTGCTTCCCCTGCCGCTTGCGGCCGCATGCAGGGCTCGCCCGGTGGACGCCCGGGCGGTCGTCGCCGGTGAGCACGGGCTTGCCGGAGCACACGGTTCGCGTCCGTCGATCGGTTGCCTCGAACCGCTGGCGTGGTGCCGATCGGCAGGCCGTTGGCGCGGCCTGTGCAGGCCTCGCCAGACGCCGTCAGCCCCGTCTCGGGATGAGCACGCTGTAGTCGAAGTCGAGGACGACGCCTGACTGGTAGTGACCTTCGGCGTTCTTGTGCGGAAAATCGTTGCAGGGTCTGTCCTTGGTCGCCACAGTGCGCAGGCGAAGTGCGCCGACGTTGCTGCGTCCCGGGATGGTCAGCCGGTCGATCACTTCGCTCCAGGCATAGAGCGTGTCGCCGGCAAAGGTCGGCGCGACGTGGCGTCCGCCATTGATCGCTGCGACACTGAAGCCGTTGGCCAGGCCGTTGAACGACAACGCGCGCGCCAGGCTGATGACATGGCCGCCGTAGACGATCCGGCGTCCGAACCGCCCAGAGCGCTCGGCGTGCTGGTTGAAGTGGACCCGGGCAGTGTTCTGGTAGAGGCGCGTGGCCATCATGTGCTCGCTTTCCTCGATGGTCATCCCATCCACGTGATCGATGCGCTCGCCGACCTGATAGTCCTCCCAGAAATCGTCACTGCCTGACAGAGTCGTGTCGTACTGTTCGATGCGGATTCCCGGCGGGACGATCAGCTCGGCGGTAGGCACGGCCTCGGGGAGTTCGGGGATCACCGGCTCGGTTTCCGGCGACGAGGGATCGCGTTTGCGGACCATCACCCAGCGGCAGAAATCGACGACGATCTGGCCGCGCTGATTGACTCCGCACGAGCGGATGTACACGACCCCGCTTCGCCCGTCGCTGTTTTCCTTCAGACCGATGATCGTCGAGTCGGCGGCCAGCGTATCTCCGGGAAATACCGCGTGCCCGAAGCGGCCGGCTGCGTAACCGAGATTGGCGACGGCATTGATCGAGAAGTCGGGTACCGTCTTGCCGAAGACGATGTTGAACGTCAGCAGGCTGTCCAGCGGCGCGCTCGGGAAGCCGAGCGTCTGCGCGAAGGTGTCGGCCGAGTTCAGTGCGAATCGCGAACCGGTCAACGCGGTGTATAGCGCGATGTCGCCCTCGCTGACCGTCCTCGGCGTTGCGTGCGCAAGCTTCTGGCCAACCGAGAAATCCTCGAAAAAGTTGCCCAGGCTGGTCTTCCCGCTCACTGGCGTTCCCTCGTCTGCTGATTGGTGAGTGCGTCAAAGCCCATAGGCTGCGGCCAGTTCCGGGTCTCGCCTGGCGATCAGTCGCGCCAGATCGACGATCACCCGCGCCTGTTTCCACGTCGCATCGTCCTGCATCTTGCCGTCAATCGTCGCCACCCCGCTGCCATCGGGCATCGCTTCAAGGATACGCTTCGCGAACAGGACTTCCTTGACTTCCGGGCTGAAAACGCGTCGGGCGATACCAATCTGATTCGGTGCGAGCGACCAGGCGCCCGTGCAGCCCATCAGGAAGGCGTTGCGGAACTGGGCCTCGCAGGCTTCTTCGTCCTTGAGGTCGCCGAACGGGCCGTAGAAGGCGCGCAGGCCATGGCTCACCGCGGCATCGACGATCCGCGCGAGCGTGTAGTGCCAGAGGTCCTGCTGGGAAAAGGCCCGCTGGGCCTGACCGGCGATCGGGTCGGCGAGCACGCCGTAGCCCGGGTGGCCTCCGCCGACGCGGGTCGTCTTCATTCCCCGCGAAGCGGCCAGGTCGGCCGGGCCGAGGCTAAGGCCATGCATTCGCGGGCTGGCCCCGCAGATGGCCTCGACGTTGGTCACTCCCTGGGCCGTTTCGATCAGCGCATGGAGCAGGATCGGCCTCTTGATCGAGTGTCTCGCCTCGAGCAGGGCCACGTACTGGTCGACGAAATGGATGTCCCATGGTCCCTCGACTTTCGGGATCATGATCACGTCAACCCGGTTGCCGACCTGGCTGATGATCTCGCCGAGATCATCGAGCAGCCAGGGGCTGTTCAGCGCATTGACACGCACCCAGACGGCCGTGTCGCCGAAGTCGTGGCCGGCGACCAGTTCGATGAAGCCTCTGCGGGCTGCGCCCTTGGCGTCGATCGGAATCGCGTCCTCGAGATTGCCGCAGACGACGTCACACTGCCGGGCGATTTCCGGCGTCCTGGCGCGGATCTTGTCGATGTGCGGGGGGAAGAAGTGGATCATCCGCTCGGGCCGCACGGGAAGATCATGCAGCGGCTGGGGTGCGCCGATGGCCAGTGGCTTGTAGAAGTGGATCGGCAGCTTCATGGCAGTCTCCCTGATCAGGAACGTGATGGGTGGCCGGGGGCAAAGGCCTGGGTGCGCCCGCCAGATCCCGCGGCTGGCGAATCGCTGTGACGGCCGGCCACCGCGCAGCGTTGCCGCCACGCCTTTGGCCAGGACCGGAGCCGACCGGATGCGCCGCCCCCGTGGCGCTTCGCCTGCGGCGCGAGGCTCCAGAAGGGCCTCCTGCCGGTCGATCGGACGTGCATCGTCGTCGGCTCGTTCGCGCCGGTTATCCCGTCCGTGCTGGCGGCGATTCGTTCAACGCCCGCCGGTCGGGACAGGGGACGGCGCAGGGATCCGCTCGGCTGTGCTGGATGCCCGCCCGGAGAGGCCCGACAGGTCTTGCCATGCGCCTGGCGCCTGGGTCATGCTTGCACCTCACTGCTGCGCCGCCGAGAATGCGGGGTCTGAGCCGCGGCGGCGGCTCGTTGCCCGACGGCATGAGCGAAGTATATGCGCAAATCTCGGGTCCGGGCGGAACGATCGCCCGATTGCGGGAGGCCGCCCCGGTGGAGTTGCCCTCGGCCGCTTTCCCGGGCGAGCCAGCGGGGCGCGCAGAGAATTCGCCTCATCCACCCTGAAAGGAGAACCATCATGGCGACGGCAGGTGATCAGTACGCGGCGTGGGTCGGACGTCGGGAGCTGACCGAGGACGACCTTTGCCTGGCTCCGGCGCTGGCCGCAGCGGCGATGCTCGACGACACGACGACGCCGATCGACAGGGGCAGTTGCCTGCCGCCGCTCTGGCACTGGTTCTATTTCGTTCCGCGTGTCGCGCAGGCGCGGCTTGGCGCAGACGGACATCCCGAGCGTGGCGGATTCATGCCACCGATCCCTTTCCCGAGGCGAATGTTCGCCGGTGCACGGCTGCGTTTTCATCGGCCGCTGATCATCGGTCGCTCGGCAACGCGCGAATCGGAAATTCGCGCGGTCAGCGTCAAGGTCGGCCGGTCGGGACCGCTGGCCTTCGTCTCGGTGGTCCATCGCTTCTTCCAGAACGGTGATCTGCACCTCGAAGAGGAGCAGGACATCGTCTATCGCGAGCCGGGTCCTGCCGTTCCCCGTCCGCGGGTCGCCGGCTGGTCGCCGCCCGCGAGCGGCATGCGCACGCGGCTGGTCACGCCTGATCCGCGGTTGCTCTTCCGTTTCTCGGCATTGACCTTCAACGCCCACCGGATCCACTACGATCGCCCCTACGCGATGGCCGAGGAGGGGTATCCGGGGCTGGTCGTGCACGGTCCGTTGACTGCGCTGCTCCTCTGTGAATTCGCCCGGGCAGAGGCTGAACGGCCGATTGGCGAATTCAGCTTCCGCGCGCTGGCGCCGCTCTTCGATCTTGCGCCGTTCCGGCTGTTGTGTTCGCCCGAGGAAGGCGGCCTTGCTCTCGAAGCGCAGGGGCCCGACGGGAGCGAGGCGATGCGCGCCAGCGCGCGGTTCAGCACGCCGCAGACGGGTTGAGCGAAGGGTTTTCGCCGAACAGAGCTGCAGCCTCCTGCTGACCGAGTTCGAAGTAGCGCTTCTGGGCGCTGCTGTCCTTGAGCGATATCGTCATGCTTTCGAGATCCTTCGGTCGCAGCACGTGCAGCGGTTTGCGGTAATAGCGCCTGCCGCTGACCTCGGCGCTCTCCTTGCCGATCATTCCGAGCATCTCGTTGATCAGCCTTGCCTGCTCGAAGATTCGCGTGTTGGGCAGCGTCAGCTGCATGTCGCTGACCAGCAGATGCGTGTCGATGCTGTTGAACGGCAGGATGAACGAGGTTGACCGGTAGAGCTTGTCGAGTTCGCGGTGATAGTCGTAGTCGGTGAAATCGACGGCGACGATCTCATCGACTTCGTCATCGGCAAACAGCGTGCGCAAAGGCGTGTTGTCGAGATAGCCTCCTTCGATGTAGTAATCACCGCCGAGGGTGATCGCGCGGAAGTAGGGTAGGGTGGTGATCCCGGCGAGGAAGACGTCCATGAACGCGTCGAGCGTCGAGTCGTCGATGGTCCCGAGAATTTCGTTGACGCTGAATGACCGCGCCTGGCGCTGACTCAGGTTTGTCGTCCGGATGTCCCAGCGGGTCGACCGCAGATGCTCGGCGAGCAGCTCGCGGCGCTGCGGGTCGTCGAGGAGCAGCGACTTGCGGCACGTCTTCTTGTCGACGGTGAACAAGTGTGTCCCTGTCGGCAGGAGCTGCGGGCGCAGGCCCAGGAAATTGGAGAAGATGTGGAAGATGTCGGTGACGTTGAGCCTGACCGTGCGCGTCAGGACCGGGGGCAGTTCCTCGCGCTGCCAGTCCCAGAGCAGATAATCGACGACGATGTTGTTTCCGGAACTGGTCGAGCTGATATGCACGACCGGCAGACCGTTCCTCTTCATCCAGACGAGCACACCCTCGCTGTAGAAGCTCCGGTAGCCCCCACCCGAAGCGACGAAACCGTATCGCGTCATGTCCTTTCTCCTCTGGCAGGCGGTTCGGACGATCGTCCGATTTCCGCCGGCGAGTTCGCAGTGTGACACAGTTTGGTCGTCTGACCCAGGCGTCGGGAACCCGGGTGGCCGGCGCGGCCACCGCGCCGGATGTTCGCTCTGCCCGGCACGCCGCGAGTTCTGTTAAGGTGGCCACTTTGTCAGACGTGCAGGGATCGAAATGATCGACGAATCGGCAATCCTGTCAGCGTTTCGCGCCAAGTTCGAGGTCGCGGAACTGCTGATCCGGGCGAACGACTCATGGACCTGGTCGGTGAGGCCGGCGCAGGCAACGCTCGGCTGCGGGGTTCTTTCCCTCAATCGCCACGCTGCCCGGTTTTCGGAGGTCAGCCGCGATGAGATGTCCGACCTGTCCGAACTGGTGCGCTGCGCGGAGAAGACCGTCGCGGCGACCTTCGGTTTCCAGGCCATCAACTACCTGATGCTGATGATGGTCGATCATCACGTCCATTTCCACGTGATCCCTCGTTACCAGGCGAGCCGGCAGTTTGCCGGGCTGGACTGGGTTGATCCGGGCTGGCCGGCGCTGCCGTTGCTCGGCGAACAGCAGCACGCGGATCAGCCCGGCGTGCTGCTGCAGATTCGCGACGTCTTGCGCGAGGCAGCGATCGACTGAGGCGCTGGGCAAGCGTCCTGGCGAGCCGGCCCCGATTGCCCACGCGCGAGAGGCCGCGTCATGGCGGCTTCGGCGACTGGCGCGGGCGATGCTGTCAGCGCTCGTCCCGCCAGCCGCGCAGCGTTTCGTGCTGTCGTCCGCGCGGCTCCTGGCGCGGCGGCAGCGGCGTGCGACGTTCGCTGCCGCGCTCCTTGAGCAGCGGGATGGCTGCGGCCAGGATGAAGATCACGCAGGCGCCGAAAACGAACCAGCCGACGTTCATCGACGATTCCCCTGCGCGCAGTCCGGTCCAGCTTCGCCGCCGAGGCGGCGAGCGCCCGCGGGCGGGTGATCGGCGCGGCGGCGCTGCGCGAGGCTCACTGATCGCTCCGCGTGGCGCGCTGGAGGAGACCGCGCAGGCTGCTCTGGAGGTCGGCCGGCAGGAGCACGATCTTGCTGTTTGCCGATTCGGCGAGCCGGGTCAGGCTGGCGACGTACTTCTCGCCGAGCAGGTAGAGCATCGGCAGCTCGTTCTCGCCGAAGGCCCGGTTGATCTTGCCGATCGCCTGTGCCGACGCCTCGGCCAGCGTGACCTGCGCCGCGGCATCGCGTTTCGCCGACTCGAGGCGGGCTTCGGCGTTGAGGATCATCGATTGCTTCTCGCCTTCGGCGCGGGTGACCATCGCCTTGCGCTCGCGTTCGGCCGAGGCCTGCATTTCCATCGCCCGCTGCATCGACGCCGAGGGCTTGATGTCCTGGATTTCGACCGACTTGACCGTCAGACCCCAGTCGAGCGCTTCGTCGGCGACACCGGCCTTCAGCCGGGCCTTGATCGTGTCGCGCGAAGACAGCGCCTGGTCGAGCTCCATCTCGCCGACGATCGAGCGCAGCGTGGTCATGATCATGTTGCGGATCGCTTCGGCAAAGTCCTGCACACCGTAGACCGCCTTCACCGGGTCGGTGACCTTGATGAAGGCGATCGCGTTGACCACGATCACCGCGTTGTCCCGGGTGATCACCTCCTGCTCCTGGACATCGAGAATGATGTCCTTGGTCGTCACCTTGTAAGCGACCGCGTCGACGTACGGGATGATGAAGCGCAGGCCGGGAAGCAGCGTCGTCCGGTACTTCCCGAGTCGCTGAACGATCCACTCCTCACCCTGGGCGACGATGCGCACTCCCTTGGCGACGGTCACCGCGACAAAGACGAGGAGGACGATGGAAACGACGGTCATTCCGGTCATCTTGCACGCTCCACCTTGATGTAGCTTCCTTCGACGACGACGATGCGTACGCGCTCGCCGGCCCTGATCGCCGTATCGGCGTAACATTCCCAGGCGTCGGCACCGAGGATCGGCTTCTGGAAACGAACCTGACCGCGCGTTTCCGGCGTCAGGTCGGTTGCCAGAACGCCGACTTCGCCGGCGACGTGCGCCGCCGACGTGCCCACCGCGCTCACCGTGCGTGGCCTGAGGTAGCGGAACCAGATACCGACGAGGGCTGCCGACAGCCCGGCCCAGAGGAGAATCTGCAACCACGGCGCGAGGTCGGGAACGACGAGCAGGATGATTCCCAAGCCGATCGCGCCGAGGCCGAACCAGACCACGAAGAACGCCGGCAAAGCCAGTTCGGCGATCATCAGGATCAGCCCGAGGACGATCCAGTGCCACCATTCCAGGAAAAACATCACTTGTCTCTCCGTGCCGCACGCGAGAATCCCGGCGGATCGCCGGCGCCGGCCTGCCTCTGGTCGGGCCCGTCGCCAGACCACGGCTGCCGATTAGAAGGCATAACGCGCCTGCTGGCAAGCCGTGGGCGTCTTGCCGGCCTGGCCGCCCACTTCATGTTGACCGAGCGGCCGGTGCGCCGGTCTGCCAGAGCCGACTTCAGCAGAGCGCGGACGCCCGCCGTCGATCACGTCGCGCGCATGATCCACGGCACAGCCGAGTGTGCAGCCGCCGCTCTGCCGATGACCAGACATTCGCCGGTTCGCCCGGTGACGAAGAGACGACAGGTATGGCCACGCCTTCCGCCCGAAAAAGGATCGTGCTGATCGCCAGTGGCGCGCAGGCGCTTCCGGCTGCCGGTGTCACCGTACCGGCCGGCTGCCGGTTGGCGCACGCGGTTGCCGATGTGCTCCGGCCATAGGGCAGGCCTGGCCGAGCCGGTTGCGCGGGCCGGGCACGGCGCGGTTGCCATCCTGGCGGCAGCCATGGGTCTGTTCGTCGCCGCTCACCACCCCTTGTGGGCCGCGCAACTGCCGTCGCTGTTCATCGCTTGGGCGCTGCTGGCCGGCCTGTTTCCGGCGCTCTGGCTGGCCGTCGTGCCGGCACTGCTGCCGCTGGCCAGCCTTTCGCCGTGGACGGGCTGGATCGGCGGTGATGAATTTGACCTGCTCGTGCTGGGCGCCCTGGCTGGCACTCGCCTGCGCCTGCTCTTCGAGGCGCCCGGCGAGGCTCCTTCACGACGAGTCCGCCTGGCCTGGAGCGGCCTCGTCGGACTGGCCTGCCTCTACCTGCTGGCGCTCGGCAGAGGGCTGATCGATGCGGGGAGCACGCGCTTCGACTGGTTTCAGGGATACGAGGAGCCGCTGAACAGTCTGCGCGTGGCCAAGAGCTTCCTGCTCGCCTTCCTTCTGGCCCCGGCCCTGCGTGCTGTCCTGCGAACCCGGCCCGCACTCGCCCGCCGATGCCTGATCCTGGGCATGGTCTGCGGCCTCGCGGTCACCTGTGCGGCGATCGTCTGGGAGCGTGGTGGCTATCCCGGGCTGTTCGACTTCTCGACACCCTACCGGACGACTGCGCTGTTCTGGGAAATGCACGTCGGCGGCGCTGCGCTCGACGCCTATCTGGTTCTCGCCACTCCTTTTGCCGTCTACGCCGTCGCTCATGCCAGGGACTTCCGGCACTGGGTAATCGCTTCGCTGCTGGCGCTGCTCGCCGGCTATGCCTGCCTGACGACTTTCTCGCGAGGCGTCTACCTCGGGGCCGCTCTGGCCGTTCTCTGCGCGCTGGTGGGCGAGCGGTGGTCGGTGCAGAGACGGATGCTGCTGGCGATTCCTGCCACACCCGACGCGGCAGTACCGCGCTGGCGGGTCTGGGGCAACCGTCTGCTGATCCTCGCGCTGGGCCTCGAGCTTGCGGTGATCGTGGGAATCGGCGAATTCATGGGCACCCGTCTTGCCGCTGGTGAACGTGATCTTGGCGGGCGCCTGCGCCACTGGTCGGAGAGCCTCGGTCTGCTCGCGGACACGGCCGACGCCCTGTTCGGCATCGGGCTTGGCCGTTACCCGGCGGTCTATTCGCAGAGCGTGCCCGGGCGGGAGCTACCAGGGCGCCTGAGCCTGGTCGGCGAAGGCGGGGCGAGACCTCTGCGCCTTCTGGCTGCGCCAGGCAACCCGCGACTGCGCGGGAAGTTCGCGTTGCTGCAGCGCGTTCCCGACCCGTCGCCCGGGATGCATCTGCTGACCATCGAGCTTCGTGCCCCACGGCTGGCGATCGTCGACCTCGGTCTTTGCCGGACCCACCTGCTTTACGCCGAGACCTGTCTGCGCCGCCAGCTCGTCGTGCCGGCGGGAGGCGAGCAGTGGCATTCGTTCCGTGTTCCTTTGCCCGTCGACGAGCGGCTCTTCCCGCGCTCGGCCTGGCCGAGACTCGCCTTCCTCGACCTGCGATTGTACGGGCTCGCCGACTTCGTCGACATCGACGAGCTGGACCTCGTCGGTCCCGAGAAGCGGCACCTGCTGGCCAACGGCGACTTCTCCGATGGGCTGGCGCGCTGGTTCTTTGCCGGTCACCACTATTTCCTGCCCTGGCACGTGGACAACCTGTTCCTCGAGATCGTCATCGAGCAGGGAGCGATTGCGCTGTTCGTGCAACTCACCCTGGTGGGTCTCGCCCTGCGCAATCTGTGGACCGCACAAGCGCACGACGACTCCCTCGCTCCCTATCTGCTCGGCGGGCTGGTTGGCTGTCTGGCGCTGGGCATCGTCTCGAGCGTACTGGACATGCCACGTCCGGCTTTCCTGTTCCATCTGCTGGTCTGCTACGCTCTGCTCCTCGACCCACGGCGATCGCCAGGGGCCCCGCGATCGGCCACTGAAACGACGGAAACAGCCGACATTGTATAATGCCAGCATACGCGTTCCAGTCAAGAAGCACAATCTTCCATTATATCGCGACATTGCGAAAGCTTTGCAAGGCATTCGCTGAGTTCGTTCGGAGGTCTCCCCGGTTGGCTGCGATGGGCATCGTGCCCGCCGTGTGCACTAGATCACGGTCGGCGCTCCCTCGCGGTGATAGCCTTGCTCTCGTAGCGTTCGCCGAGCTTTCCTGATTCGCGGGACAGTCACTCGGTGCGTCGGCGGGAAGTGTCCGGGGTCGTGCTTGCAGGGGGTCTATCGTGATCAAGGTTTTCAATCTCTGGTTTCATCGGAAGACTGTCGCTCAGGTGGCCATCGACCTGATGTTCCCGGTCGTCTGCGTCATGCTCGCCGCTCTCTGGGCTGGCGGTGGCGGGCACCTCGAACTCGAGAAGGTCGCCTTCTACGCGGTCATCTTTGCCCTGACGATGATCGTCCTCAACGCCTGGCTGGGCATCTACCAGCGATCGCACACGCGGACGCGAGAGGAGACCCGCGCGCGTGCGGTCCTCTCGCTTTACCTGGCCATCCCGATGGCCTACCTGATGTTTTCGCTGCTTTCGGTTGCCGAAGTCGACCAGAACTTCCTGCTGCTTTCCGGATTGGCGGCGATCTTCGCGACGCTGGCGCGCCGGGTGCACTCGGCGCACAGTCGTCCCGGGTCGCTGCTCAGCCACCGCGTGCTCGTCTTCGGTGTCGGCAAAGACGCCGAAAGCGTCGGCCGAGTGCTGCGCAAGTCCGACCCGGACATCGAGATCGTCGGCTTCTATCCGAGTTCCATGGACACCGAGATCGTCGTCCCGCCGCAGGTCGTTCTCTCGCAGGACATGTCGCTCTCCGATACGGCCCACTCGCTGAAGGTCGACGAGATCATCGTCGCCGTGCGCGAGCGCCGCGGGGGAGCGCTGCCGCTCCGCGAACTTCTCGACTGCAAGCTCTCCGGAGTACGGGTCCTCGACGTGGCCAGCTACTTCGAGCGGGCGCTCGGCCAGCTTCGCCTCGATTCGCTACGCGTCGGCTGGCTGATCTTCGGCGACGGTTTCAGACAGAGCTGGCGCCGGACGAGCGTCAAGCGGCTGTTCGACATTCTGGTGGCGCTTTTCCTGCTCGTCCTTGCGCTGCCGGTGATGCTCGTCACCGCTCTGCTGATCGTCCTCGAGGACGGTTTTCCGGTCTTCTACCGTCAGGAGAGGGTTGGTCTGGATGGCCGTCTGTTCAGAGTCACCAAGTTCCGCAGCATGCGCCATGACGCCGAGCGTGACGGCACGCCACGCTGGGCGACGGCCAACGACGACCGTATCACCCGGGTCGGGCGGATCCTCCGCAAGATGCGCATCGACGAGCTGCCGCAGTTGCTCAATGTGCTGAGTGGCGAAATGAGCCTGGTCGGGCCACGCCCCGAGCGGCCCTACTTCGTCGACCAGCTGACCCGCGAAATTCCCTTCTATGCCGTGCGTCACAGCGTCAAGCCGGGTCTGACGGGCTGGGCCCAGGTCAGCTATCACTACGGTTCCTCGGTCGATGACTCCGTCCAGAAGCTGCAGTACGACCTCTACTACGTCAAGAATCACACCTTGTTCCTTGATATAGTGATCCTCTTCCAGACGGTAGGCGTAGTGCTGACCGGCAAGGGTGCCCGCTAGGGGGCAGCGGCCAGCGGCTCGCTGCGTGCTTTGATGAGGACCGCGAAGGATTTGAGGTCGTGATGGACAGCAGAATGGCGGTTGTGGCGGCGTGGAGCTATGGTCTGGCGGGATTTCTCGCCTCGTTCCTGACGCTCTACCTCGTTTCCGGCAAGCGGACTGGCGAGCGTAGCCGGGCGATGTTCATCGCCGTCAGCCTGTGCGCGCTGTGGGGAATGCTCAGCCTCGCTTTTGCGTTGACCGGCAAGGCGCTTTTCCTGGCCGGCAGCTTGCTTGCCGACATACTGCGCTTCGGTGGCTGGTATTTCTTCCTGCTGGTGCTGATGAAGGCTGAGCCGACCGAGGGCCAGCCGGCATCGACGGGCTTCGGCTGGCTGCGGGCGTTGGCGGTGATCCTGGTGCTGGTCGGCTTTACCGCCCAGGTGATGGTCGTCTCGGGCATCGATCTGCCGGTTTCTTCGCAGCGCATCGCTCTCTTCGCGTCGCTGGCGATGAGCGTATTCGGGATGGTTCTCGTTGAACGGCTGTTCCGCAACGTTTCGCCGGACTTCCGCTGGAGCGTCAAGCCGCTGTGCCTGGGCTTGGGCGGCGTTTTCCTGTTCGATGTGTATCTCTACTCCGACGCCCTGCTGTTCAACCGCATCGACGTCGACGCCTTCAGCATTCGCGGGTTCGCACATGCCCTCGGCTTGCCACTGGTCGCGCTGGCGGCGCTGCGCAGCCACGACTGGAAGAGACGGCTGATCATGTCGCAACGCGCGGTGCTGCAGTCGGCGACCTTGCTGATCGTCGGGGCGTATCTGCTGTTCATGGCCGCTGCCGGCTATTACGTGCGCTTCTTCGGCGGCGAATGGGGGCGTGCGCTGCAGCTTGCGGTGCTTTTCGTCGCCCTGCTGATCCTCGCCGGGCTGACGATATCGGGCTCGATGCGCGCCAAGCTCCGCGTCCAGGTGGGCAAGCATTTCTTCACCTATCGCTACGACTATCGCGAGGAATGGCTGCGCTTCACCCAGACGCTATCTTCGCAGGGCGGTTTCGCCGCGATGGGCAAGCACGTCGTCCGCGGCCTTGCCGACATGGTCGAGAGTCCGGCCGGGGCCCTCTGGCTAAAGGATCCTTCGGGGCGTTTCTTCGCCCAGGCGGCCTGCTGGAACATGCCGGTTTCGGCGGCGACCGAGGACGTCGACGGCCCGCTGGGCACCTTCCTGCTCGAAAGCGGTTGGGTGATCAATCTCGAGGAGTATCGCTCGTTGCCCCGCCGCTACGACGGTCTCGATTTGCCGGCATGGATGGTCGAAGTCCCGAACGCCTGGCTCGTCGTTCCTCTGACCACCGGCAGCGAACTGATCGCTTTCGTCATTCTGGCGACGGCGCGGACGCGCATCGATGTGAACTGGGAAGTCAATGACCTGCTGAAGACCGCTGCCCGGCAGGCCGGAGCCTTTCTCGGGCAGATGCAGGCCAGCGAAGCGCTGCTCGAAGTCCGCAAGTTCGACTCCTTCAACCGCATGTCCGCTTTCGTCGTCCATGACCTCAAGAACATCGTCGCCCAGCTCTCGCTGATGCTCAAGAACGCCGAAAGGCATCGCGACAATCCGGAATTTCAGAAAGACATGCTGATGACCGTAGAGCATTCCGTGGAGCGTATGCGCCAGCTGATGATGCAGCTGCGCGAAGGAGCCACACCGCTGGACAGCCCGCGAGGCATTGATCTGTCCGATGTGGTGCGGCGCATCCAGATGGCCAAGTCGAGACAGGGCAGGGACGTGGAGCTGACGGTAGAGGAGAGACTGATTGCGCGCGGTCACGAGGACCGCATCGAACGGGTCGTCGGGCACCTCGTGCAAAACGCGATCGATGCCACGGAAGAGACCGGGCGCGTGTGGATCAGGGTCGCCAGACAGGGGAACTACGCGCTCGTCGAGGTCGGTGACACCGGGCACGGCATGAGTCCGGAATTCGTCCGCGAGCGGCTGTTCAAGCCTTTCCAGACGACCAAGCCGACCGGCATGGGCATCGGTGCCTACGAAAGCTTTCAGTACGTCCATGAACTTGGCGGCAAGCTCTCGGTCGACAGCGCGGTCGATGTCGGGACGCAGGTGGCGCTGCTTCTGCCGCTGTCCGAATCGGCGGCTGCCGCAAAATCAGTCGATCTTCCCGAGGACTCCGAATGAGCGCCGAGAAACTGCCCTATCTGCTCATCGTCGAGGACGACCGGGCACTGCAGAAGCAGCTGCGCTGGGCCTTCGACGAGTACGAGACGCTCACCGCTGACGACCGGGAGAGCGCGCTCAACCTGGTGCGCCGTCATCGTCCGCCGGTAGTGACCATGGACCTCGGCCTGCCGCCCGATCCGGACTCGGTCTCCGAGGGGTTCAGGCTGATCGAGGAGATCCTCACCCAGGAGCCGGACACCAAGATCATCGTCCTGACCGGTCAGAACGACCGGGCCAACGCGTTGCGCGCGATCGCGCTCGGTGCCTACGACTTCTTTCCGAAGCCGTTCGAGCCGGACATGCTCGGGCTGACCATCCAGCGCGCTTACCGGCTCTATGAACTGCAGCGCGAGAACGAGCGGCTGCAGGCAATGCAGCAGCCGGACGTGCTCTCCGGCCTGATCACCCGTGACCCCGAGATGTTGCGCGTCTGCCGGACGATCGAGCGGGTCGGCGTGACCGATGCGACCGTACTGCTGCTCGGCGAAAGCGGAACCGGCAAGGAACTGCTCGCCCGCGGTGTCCATGAGTCGTCGATGCGTCGCCGCGAGCGCTTCGTAGCCATCAACTGTGCGGCGATTCCCGACAACCTGCTGGAGAGCGAACTCTTCGGTTACGAGAAGGGCGCCTTCACGGGAGCAGTCAAGACCACGCCAGGCAAGATCGAAACCGCGAACAACGGAACGCTGATGCTCGACGAGATCGGCGATCTGCCGCATGCCCTGCAGGCCAAGCTGCTGCGCTTCCTGCAGGAGCGAGTCGTCGAGCGGATTGGCGGGAGGAACGAGATTCCGGTCAATGTGCGGATCGTCTGTGCGACGCACCAGAACCTCAGAAGCCTGATCAGCGAAGGCCGTTTCCGCGAGGACCTCTACTACCGGCTGGCCGAGATCATCATCAACATCCCGCCGCTGCGCGACCGCCTCGGCGACGCCGCGCTGCTCGCGCACGCTTTCGTCCGTCGCTTCGCCGCCGAGAACAACCGCGGGGCGATGACCCTGCGCGAGGACGCCCTGCGTGTCATCGAGACGCATGCTTGGCCAGGCAACGTGCGTGAGCTCGAGAACTGCATCAAGCGCTCGGTGATCATGGCCGAAGGCAACCAGATCACGGCCGCCGACATCGGCCTGAGCGACTCGCAGCAGAGCGAGACGGCGGCACTCGATCTGCGCCACGCTCGCGACGAGGCCGAGCGCAGGGTGGTCATCACGGCGCTGGCACGCGCCGACGGAAACGTCGTCAGGGCGGCCGAACTGCTCGGCGTGACTCGCCCGACCCTGTACGACATGATGCACCGATTCGGTTTGAAGTAGAGCCCCCTGGGCGATTTCCAGGGGTATTTTTCTGACGCTGCGGGGAACCCTCATGACTATTGGCAAACGGGCGCAGGTACTGCGCAAGGCGACTGCTTCGGCGTTGCTGGCTGCTCTTCTTCTCGCTGGATGCGGGGGCGAAAGTCCCGAAGCCCTGATGAACTCGGCCAAGGAGTCCCTGCAGAAACACGACCACAAGACGGCCGTGATCCAGCTGAAGAACGTCCTGCAGAAGGATCCGCAGAGTGGCGAAGCGCGATTCCTGCTGGCCAAGGCGCTGCTCGACGGCGGAGATCCCGCCGGGGCAGAGGTCGAACTGCGCAAGGCGCAGGATCTCAAGTACCCCGACGATCAGGTCATTCCGCTGCTCGCACGGACCTTGCTCACGATGGGCCAGGGGGACAAGGTGATCAACGACCTGGCGAAAGCCGAGCTGACCACGGCCGAGGCCAAGGCCGATCTGCAGACGACCATCGGTCAGGCCTACCTGCTGCAGGGCAAGCCCGATCTCGCCGAGGCGGCTTATGCGGCTTCGCTCTCCGCGCAGCCGGGCTATTCGCCGGCGTTGATCGGCGAAGCGCGGCTCAAGGCCAGCAAGGGAGACATGCCGGGCGCCGTCGCCCTGCTCGACCGGGGAATCGAAGCTTCACCCGGGCTGTACGATGCGTGGCAGCTCAAAGGCGACCTTCTCGCCGCACAGCAGGATCAGACCGGCGCGCTCGCCGCTTACCGCAAGTCGCTCGAGATCAAGCCCGACTACCTCGCCGCGCATGCGGCGATCGTCCGCCAGCTGCTCTCCGAGGGCAAGCTCGACGAGGCGAGCCAGCAGCTCGAGCAGATGAAGAAGGTTTCCGCCAATCACCCGCAGACCCTCTACCTGCGTGCTGCGCTGGCCTATCAACAGAAGGACTACGCCGCCGCTCGCGATGCCATCCAGCTGACGCTTCGCGTGGCTCCCGAGAATCCACTGGCGCTGCAGCTCGCCGGTCTGATCGAGTATCAGCTGCAGTCCTTTCCGCAGGCCGAAACGTACCTGCTCAAGGCTTTGCCGCAGACCCCGCCTCTGGGAATGGCCCGCCGGGCGCTGATCGCCAGCTACCTGCGTGATGGGCGGGCGGCGAAGGCGCTCGGCATTCTCGAGCCGATCCTCGACAAGATCGAAAAGGACCCCAACCTGCTCGCTCTGGCCGGTCAGGTCTACCTCCAGAACGGACAGGTCGACAAAGCCGGCAGCTATTTCGCCAAGGCCTCGGCGCTCGATCCGAAGGATCCGACCAAGCGGACGTCACTGGCGATGATCAGCCTGGCCAAGGGCGACAGCGAAGTCGCTTTCCGCGACCTCGAACAGGTCGCTGCCGGCGACACCGGAACCCGCGCCGACATGACGCTGATCACGGCTCACCTCCAGCGCCGCGAATTCGACCAGGCGCTGAAGGCGATCGCGGCACTCGAGAAGAAGCAGCCTGACAACCCGCTGACTCACAACCTGCGCGGCACTGCGCTGATCGGCAAGAAGGATCTCGCCGGTGCGCGGAAGAGTTTCGAGAAGGCCCTGTCGCTGAATCCCGCGTATTTCCCGGCCGCAGCCAATCTCGCCAACCTCGACCTCGCGGACAAAAAGCCGGAGGAAGCGAAGAAACGCTTCGAGTCCGTTCTGGCCAAGGATCCGAAGAACGTTCAGGCGCTCGTCGCGCTGGCCGACCTGCGAGTCAAACAGAACGCGGGCAGCGAAGAGATAGTCGCTTTGCTTACCCGCGCGGTCACCGCAGATCCGACGGCCAGCGCGCCGCGTCTGCGATTGATCGCCTGGTACCTGGCCAAGAAGGACAACAAGGCGGCGCTCTCGGCGGCCCAGGATGCCCTTGCGGCTTTGCCCGACCGGCCGGAAATCCTCGATGCCGCCGGACGCGTGCAGCAGGTTGCCGAGGATTACAACCAGGCCCTGGCGACTTACGGCAAGCTCGCGACACTCAGGCCCGATTCGGTCCTGCCCTACCTGCGCATGGCGGAGATCGAGGTCGCGGCGAAGAACAAGGACGCGGCGCTGAAGGACCTCCAGAAGGCACTGCAGATCAAGGCCGACTCGCTCGAAGCGCAGCGCGGGCTGATCATGCTCCACCTAGACGCCGGGCGGACCAAAGAAGCGATCGCCGTTGCCCGCGAGGTGCAGAGACAGCGGCCGAAGGAGGCCGTCGGCTATCTCTTCGAGGGCGACGCCCACGCCTCGCAGAAGGCCTGGAGCGACGCCGCTACGGCCTACCGCAACGGGCTCAAGGAAAGCGGGTCGAGCGAACTGGCGACCAAGCTGCACTGGGCGCTGTTCACCGGGGGTAACGGCAGCGAGGCCGACAAGTTCGCCGAGACCTGGCTCAAGGAGCATCCCAAGGACGTGCGCTTCCGCCTGTACCTCGCCGAGCTGGCGGGTTCGCACAAGGACTACGCCAGCGCGGCGAAGCATTACCGCGTGCTGCTCGAAGCGCAGCCGGACAATCCGATGATGCTCAACAACCTGGCCTGGGTGAGTGGGCAGATGAAGGACCCGAAAGCCATCGAATACGCCGAGAAGGCCAACAAGTTGGCACCGAATCAGCCAGCGGTGATGGATACTCTGGCTGGGCTGCTGGCCGAGAAGGGCGACACTTCCCGCGCTCTCGATCTGTTCAGGAAGGCGCTCGAGCTCGCTCCCGACGCTTCGGTGATCCGTTTGAACTATGCGCGGGCGCTGATCAAGGCGGGTCAGAAGGCTGAGGCGAAAGCCCAGCTCGACCAGCTGGCCAAGCTGGGTGACAAGTTCGCCGCACAGGCGGAGGTCGCACAGCTGCTGAAAGGTCTGTAAGCAGGCGCGGGGGCCTGAATTGAACAACACCGAGAGGAAGAACAGAGCAGATGACTATTGTCGCAGTGGTGGGGCTGGGTTACGTCGGGTTGCCTTTGGCAGTCGAGTTCGGCAAGAAACACCGGACAATCGGCTACGATCTGTCGCCGGACAAGGTCGCCCAGTATCGGCAATATGTCGATCCGACCGGCGAGGTGAGCAGTGCCGACCTGAAGGAGGCCATTCACCTCGAGGTCGGCAACGATCCGGCCGCACTCGCGGACGCGGACTTCGTGATCGTCGCGGTGCCGACGCCCGTCGACCAGGCACATCAGCCGGATTTTTCCCCGCTGATCGGAGCGTCGGAAGCGGTCGGCCGTAACCTCAAGCGCGGCGCGACGGTCGTCTTCGAGTCGACGGTCTATCCAGGGGCCACCGAAGAGGTCTGTATCCCGATCATCGAAAAGCATTCGGGGATGACCTGGAAGAAGGACTTCTTCGTCGGCTACTCCCCCGAGCGAATCAACCCGGGCGACAAGGAGCGGACGCTGACCCGGATCGTCAAGGTCGTCTCGGGTGATACTCCCGCGACGCTCGAGCGGGTGCGCGAAATGTACGCGAGCGTGATCACTGCCGGCGTGTACCCGGCATCGAGCATCAAGGTCGCCGAGGCGGCCAAAGTGATCGAGAACACGCAGCGTGACCTGAACATTGCACTGATGAACGAACTGGCGATCATCTTCGAGCGCATCGGCATCGATACGCTCGAGGTGCTCGAAGCCGCGGGCAGCAAATGGAACTTCCTGCCGTTCCGGCCGGGTCTCGTCGGCGGGCACTGCATCGGAGTCGATCCCTACTACCTGACCCACAAGGCCGAAATGCTCGGCTATCACCCGGAGGTGATCAACGCCGGGCGGAGGATCAACGACGGGATGGGCAAGTTCGTCGCCGAGCAGACGGTCAAGCAGCTGGTCCGTAACGGCTGGCAGGTCAGGAACGCTCCGATCATCATCCTCGGTCTGACCTTCAAGGAAGACTGTCCCGACCTGCGCAACTCGCGGGTCATCGACGTGATCCGCGAGCTCGAGTCATACGGCGCGAAGGTCGTGGTCCACGAACCGGTCGCCGACCCCGACGAAGCCCGCCACGAATACGGCGTCGAACCGGTCCCCTGGGAGGAACTGCCACGAGCGGCAGCAATCGTCGCCGCAGTTGCCCACCGCCAGTTCAGGGCGCGACCGGTCGCCGAGATCGTCGGCAAGCTCGAGCCGGGCGGCGTGCTCAGCGACGTCAAGAGCATGTTCAGCGAACGCGAACTGCGTGAGCACGGAGTGACGGTGTGGCGCCTCTGATTCCTGGCGCGCCGCCGGCGCTGGTCGCCGCCACCGAGCGATTGCGCGGCCAGCCCGCGTCGTGGCTGGTCACCGGCAGCGCCGGCTTCATCGGTTCGCACCTTGTCGAGAAGCTGCTCCGCCTCGGTCAGACGGTCGTCGGACTCGACAACTTCGCCACCGGCCACCAGCGCAACCTCGACGAAGTGCGTGATCTGGTCGGACCGGAACAGTGGCGCCGTCATCGCTTCATCGAGGCCGACCTCTGTGACCCGGCGGTTTGTCGCGAGGCCTGTCGCGGGGTCGACTTCGTGCTCCACCAGGCGGCGCTGGGCTCGGTACCGCGCTCGCTGGCCAATCCGCTGGCCACCAACGCGGCGAACGTCGATGCCTTCCTGAACCTTCTCGTTGCCGCCCGCGACGCCGGCGTCAGGCGCTTCGTCTACGCCGCGTCGAGTTCGACCTATGGCGACCACCAGGAGTTGCCGAAGGTCGAGGAGCGCATTGGCCGGCCGCTCTCTCCGTACGCGGTCAGCAAACTGGTCAATGAACTGTACGCCGAGGTCTTCGCACGTTGCTACGGCTTCGCCTCGATCGGCCTCCGCTACTTCAACGTCTTCGGCGCGAGGCAGGATCCCGAAGGGGCCTACGCCGCGGTGATACCGCGCTGGGCACGAGCGATGCTGCTCGGCGAAGCGGTGAGCATCAACGGTGACGGTGAAACGAGCCGCGACTTCTGCTTCGTGGACAACGCCGTTCAGGCGAACCTGCTGGCCGCGACGACCGCGAATCCGGAGGCCGTCAATCAGGTCTACAACGTCGCCGTCGATGACCGCACCTCGCTGAACCAGCTGTTCGAGATTCTCCGCGACGCCCTGGCCGGTGTCAGGCCCGGGCTGCGCGATCTGCGGCCCGTCTATCGCGACTTCCGGCCGGGCGACGTGCGGCATTCGCAGGCCGACATCGGCAAGGCCAGACGTCTGCTGGGTTACCTGCCGACGCATCGGCTCGCAGAAGGCATTCGCGCCGCGATGCCCTGGTACCTGGCGCGCTTTGCGGTGACCGAGGGAGTGTGCTGATGTCGCCCGATTGCGTGCGCTGCTCCGCTCTCGTGCGCAAGGGCGCGCTGGTTTTCTGTGGCCTGCTCGGCCTCGTCGTGCAGTGTGCTCCTCTGGCGCTGGCCAGAGAGGCACCCCGTGACGCAGACGGTGAGCGCCTGCTCGCGCTGCGCAGGGAGGCCGTCGCCTTCGAGCACGGCGAGGGCGTACCGAGGGATTACGCACGGGCTGCCAGGGTGTACTGCGAAGGGGCTCGCCTCGGCGACGCCGAGGCGCAGTTCAGCCTCGGCTGGATGTACGCCAACGGCCGTGGCGTCGAGCGCGACGACGCCCGCGCCGCGTACTTCTTCGCCATGGCGGCGAAGCAGGGTCACGTCCAGTCGCAACGGATGCAGCGCTTCGTCGGCGAACCGACGTCGCAGACTCCGCCGTGCCTGCGCGGAGTCGTTCCCTTCGAGGACGCCAGGGACGTATTGATCCCCAACGGCGAGGCACAAAAGGTGGTCGTCGGCCTGGTGAACCAGTTGGCGCCCGAGTACGGGGTCAGTCCGCGGCTTGCGTTGGCGGTGATTCGCGCCGAGTCGAACTTCAATCCGCAGGCCGTCTCGAACAAGAACGCGCAGGGGCTGATGCAGCTGATTCCGGACACCTCGGCGCGGTTCAACGTCAGCAAGCCCTTCGATCCCGAGCAGAACCTGCGGGGCGGGCTCGCCTACCTGCGCTGGTTGCTCGCCTATTTCGAGGGCGACGTCAGTCTCGTCGCCGCCGCCTACAACGCCGGAGAGGGCGCAGTGAATCGCTATCGGGGCGTACCGCCGTACGCCGAGACGCGCGGCTACGTGAAGAGAATCCTGAGTCTGTTCAGGGGTGAGGAACACCCTTACGACGCGCGCGTAACGGCGCCTTCTCCGGAGTTGCCGAAAATTCGGGAGGCGAAGTAGGGGGCTGCTACCGGATATCGCCGCAAGCCTGCCGAATCGCTGCGCGGCGAGCGTGTCCGCGGCGATGCCGACCGGTTCACGAAATGAGGAATAGATTGCTCGTCCTGCTGCTTCCGCTCGCGGCCCGCGCGCTGCGCCATGCGTTTCTCGCGATGCCTCGATCGAGGTCCGGCTTCTTCGCTCGGGTGCTGATCGCCGTGGTCCTGGCCGGTCCGGGGATCGTTCGCGCCGACCTTCCGGAAATCATCGACCGGGTGAAACCGTCGGTCGTCGTCGTCGGAACGCATCAGCTGACACGCAGCCCGCCGTTCGTCATGCGCGGCACAGGCTTCGCGGTCGGCGATGGCCGGCTGGTGGCGACCAACCACCACGTGATCCAGGCTGCGATCGACGAGGCTGGCGGAGAGCGGCTGGTGGTTGTCGCGCGCGTCACGGGCTCGACGATGCAGCAGCGCGCCGCACGGATCGTGGCGGTCGACAATGTGCATGACCTCGCACTGTTGAGGATCGACGGCCCGGCGCTGCCGGTTCTTTCGCTCGACGAGGCCGACGCCGTTCGCGAAGGCCAGTCGGTGGCCTTCACCGGCTTCCCGATCGGTGCCGTCCTGGGTCTTTCTCCGGTCACCCATCGCGGGATAATCTCCGCGATAACCCCGATCGCCGTGCCCGCAGCGAACGCCCGGCAGATCAACGCGCGTGTCGTGCAGCAGATCAGGAGCGGCGCCTTCGACATCTATCAGCTCGACGCCACCGCGTATCCGGGCAACAGCGGCGGGCCGCTCTTCGAGCTGAACCACGGACAGGTGATCGGCCTGCTCAACATGGTCTTCGTCAAGGAAAGCAAGGAGTCAATGCTCAGCAAGCCGTCGGGGATCAGCTTCGCGATCCCCGTGCGCTTCCTGCGCGAACTGATCGCCAGGGGTGCGAGCCCATGAGGAGTGTCACGCGAGCCGCCTCGCGCGTCCGAGGCGGCGGGATCTGGGTCACTTTGCCGGCGTACGGGCAAGCCACTCGCGGCACCTCGGCCGGTTGGTTCCACGGCCAATTGTCCAGGAATGCAGGTTGGCAAGTTCGTCACAGCTTCGTCGATCCATTTCCATTTGGCCAATGGAGTTGCGCCCAGCAGACCGCTTCAGCGCCGGCCCGGAGCATCGGCTTTGACGTGGTCGACGCTGGCGGTCTGAAGAACGCACGCGACCTCGAGCCGCTTGCCTCTCTGAGCATCTACCCCGGCCATGGCGCTGGTCTGGGCCCGGCGATCGCGCCGACCTGGATCCGCAGGCCTGAAGTACACACAACTTGTTTAGACATCACACGGGCAACTCATTCCTGCAACGCGTGCTGGCCACCGACGACGGCGCCGGAGCCGTGTCCCTGTGCTTTCCGGTCGGCATCATCTTCGCCGAGCGCGGCGCTCAGAAACGGTCCGGCTGGTTCGGCGGTTACGGCCTCCAAGGTGGCGGTCGGTTCATCGCCTCCATCGGTCTGAACCCGGGGCATCTGATGGCGCTGCTGGCTGGTCTCGCCGAATTCTTCGCGGGTCTGGCACTGGTCGTCGGTGCGCTCGTTCGGCCTGCTGCCGCGGCACTCGCCTGCGCCCGGCTGATCGCGGTCTTCGCAGCGCACTGGAGAGAGCGCTGATGTCACGCCTGCCCAGCCTGTTCGTCTCGCACGGCGCACCGACCTTCGCGCTCGAGCCCGGCCTGGTGGGGCCCCGGCTGACGGCGCTGGGCCGGACGCTGCCCCGACCGGAGGCGGCGCTGGTGGTCTCGCCGCACTGGATGACGCCCACGCCGCGCGTGAGCACCGCCGTGCAACCCGAGACCATGCACGACTTCGGCGGGTTTGCCCCGGCCCTCTACCAGCTGAACTACCCGGTCCGCGGTCACGCCGAGCTGGCGCAGCGGGCGGTGGCGTGCCTGCAGAACGCCGGTTGGCAAGCACAGGCTGACGAACGGCGCGGTTTGGACCATGGTGCCTGGGTACCGCTGCGCTACCTGTATCCGGAGGCCGACGTGCCGGTGTTCCAGGTGTCGCTGCCATCCCGGCTGGATGCGCAGGCAGCCTTGGCCTTCGGGCAGGCGCTCGCGCCGCTGGCCGATGAGGCTGTTCTGATCGTCGGCTCGGGCAGCCTGACGCACAACCTTTACGAGTTCCGCAGCGGGTACGGACCTGACGAAGCGTACGTGGTGAAGTTCGCGGCGTGGGTGCGCGAGGCCGTCGAGCAGGGAGACCGGGCGCGGCTGCTGCGCACACTGGACGATGCGCCGGACGCCCGGAGGGTCCACCCGACTGCTGAGCACTTCTGGCCGCTGCTCGTGGCTGTCGGTGCGGCAGACACGATTCTTCCGGTCAGTGCAATCGAGGGTGGCATCGCGCACGGCATGCTGGCCATGGATTCGTACGTGTTCGGCGCAGGCGGCGTTGCGGCGTGAAGGGAGTCCAGGCCGTGCACGACGATCGCATCATCGCACTGCCCGATCCCGCGACCGCCCGAACCCGTGAGCTGGTGCTGCGCTTCCACGGCGTGGGTTCTGGTGCCGAGGACCTGCCCCCGCCCGGTCGCCGGCCTGCAGGGCCTCGCAGGATAGGCGGCCAACGCTTCGAGAAGGCCGAGAACCGGGCTGTTGCCGAGCTGACCACTGACCATCGCCGGGCCTTCGAGTACGAGCGGGCCGATCGTCGCCAGCTTGGTGGTCTGTCGCGCGTGCCAGAGTGACCACGCCGTGACGCACAGCAGAACGACCAGAACGACCAGCAACACCCGCGATCCGATCAGCCAGCGCTGGAGTCTCCTCTGTTTCGCCGCATCCTGCTCGGCACGCCGGCGGGCCTCGCTCTCGCTGCGGGCCCGACGTTCGGCTTCTTCGAACTCGTGCTTTCGGCCCGATGGTGCCACCGTTCCGGGTGATCGCGACGGCGAGTTCATCCTGGTATTCGACGACCTTCGGCGTTGGATCGGCGATCCAGACGACGGGCGCGGCTGACGGTGGCGGTTCGAGGACTCTGGTGATCGGCACGCTGATCTGCGCGGCGATCTGGTAGGCGAGGAAATTGAGCTTCGCCCAGTACGGGTTGTGTTCGTCCGGGTCGACGGTGGGCCAGCCCAGTGTCCGCGGGATCCGGTCGTCGATACCGGCTTCCCAGAACTGGACCGGGACCAGTTCCTGGACGCGCGCGGGGAGCCTGTGGCGATCAACCGGATAGATCTCGACGACGAGGATTGCCTCACGACCGCCGACGGGCGGATGTTGCCCGAGGAAATTGTTCAGCTCGAACTCGCACCATGGCGAGTTCTGGTAGCCGAGAGAGAGGATCAGCACGAGCGAGCGGCTGTTGCGCACTTCGTCGAGCAGGGTGGCCGTGAGCGGCGCATTGGCGGCCAACTGCCAGTCCATCCAGGTGTCGGGGCGCCGGCCGAGCGGCCGCTCGAGCGCCTCGCACAGCCAGTGCTCGAAGGTCGTCACCCAGCCGTGGCCGCTTCCGGTCGGGCTTTCGTCATCGACCCGAGCGTAGCTGACGAAGACGTCGTGCATAGCCGTCCGGTTCTCCCCAATTCCTGCAGCAGTTCTGCAGCAGCGTCCCGGGGTTCGACGCATTCCGTCACTCGCCTTGGGCGCTGGGGGTCCCGGATCGCAGGGTGTCTTTCGCCGGCAGCGCGAGTGCTTGGGCAGCGGACCTCGGCCTTTTATTCATGGACCATTTCTAGCGCTGGTGGATGGGTCTCCGGACGGGCTGTCCGGGTCGACACGCGCGCGACGGGCTTTACCGTGATCTTCGCGGATCCGCCTCACGGCGCCCGAGAGCGGCGCTCTTCGAGTGGCCGGTCCGGGTGCGGCGGCTGCCGGGTCGGCCCTTGCCGAGTCAGTAGGGCGGCAGAAGACGCCGGAATCCGTGCGCCAGTACGAGGACAAGGAAGAGCGCGTTGCGCGCCATCAGGCCGGCGACCGACACCGGATGGCTGTCGGTTGCTCCGTTGTGCGCTGCTCGAGCGGCCTTGCGGGCGAGGTCTTCGATCCACTCGACGGTACGCGGCCATTCGACGAGGTCGTCGAGCCAGCGATCGGGAATGCACTTGCTGCCCACGCCTGCTCCGACGATTCCGCCGACGATCGCCCCGGTTGTGTCGGTGTCACCGCCGCAGCGAATGACTGCGCTCACCGCAGCCGCGAAATCGCGCGGATGCGACTGCCAGGCATGCAGTGCGGCCGGGACGCTCCGGTAGATGTAGCCGGAGACGCCGTTCGTGCAACCCAGTCGGCGCATGAACGAGTCGGTCGGTTCGCCACGGACGACGCTGGCGCGCAGCGCCTGCAACAGGCCGACCAGTTCCAAGGCCGGCGAAGCGTTTCGCGCGCCGAGACGAGCGAGGTCGTCGACCAGCGCATCGAAGGTCTCGCCGCGCATCGAACAGCGCGCGGCGAGGGCAACGGCAAGCGCACCGCACTCGGCGCGCGGATCGGTGTGCGTCAGCCGCGTGCTGGCCTGGACGAGGCGAAGCATCCGGGCCTCATCGTCAGCGAAGCAGACCCCGAGCAGGGCACTGCGCATTGCTGGTCCGTTGCCTGCGGAGCGCACGCCGCGGAATCGGCGTGGCAGGAACAGCCAGAGCTTGAGCAGCGCGCGCAGTGTGGCGAAACCGATTCCCGCTGGCAGGCCGGCCAGCCACCAGCGCAGTCGCCGGGCGAGATCCTCTTCGAAGACCCACTCGTCTCCGCCCGAAGCGAGGATGGCTTGGGCGAGCAGGCAACTGTGTTCGGTATCGTCCGAGCACAGGCCCTTGCCGAAGAGCATCCGGTAGCCTTCGAGCGTCGGACACCAGCGCTTCTGTCGTCGTGCGGAAAGTCCCTCGCAGGGAAGTCCCAGGGCATCGCCGACAGCGGTGCCGAGCAGACAACCGACCGCGGCTTCTTCAATGCTCATCGGGGAGTCGAGGTCCGGCCCTCCGGCAGCGGGCGCAGCGTCGGGCGAAGCCGGTCGCGGGCTCAGCGGCTCAGGAAGTTGGCCCATGGGCTTCAGCTGTGGTGTTGCGGCCGCTGGCGGCCACGGCCGCGCAGATTGCCGACGCAAGAGCCTGCGGATCGGGAAGCGCCGCAAAGTTGCAGCACAGGAAGACTCCTTCCCGGACGTCTTCGACCGGCTGGACGAGCACGTCCACTGCGCCGGGACCCACGTGACGCTCCAGCGCCGTCTGCCGGACGCGCACACCCCTCACTCTCGGCAGATCGATCGAGCGTGGTCGCAGCCAGCGGCCTGCCGAGACGACCCGGCGGTCAGTCACGAAGACCACCGGTGCGTGCAGCAGGCGTCCGGCCGAGGCGCCGAGCAAAGGCAGCAACGGCAGGATGGCGAGGCGGAAGAATCCCGGGTCGACGATCATCGAGAACACGCCAAGCGCCAGGACGATCGCGCCGAGAGCGACGAGGAGTGCTGGTCTGGCGACCAGCGGCCGCGTCACGTAGAGCAAGCGCTCCCCGACTGTGAGGAGTCGGACGGCGTGCCGAGGCATCCTGTGAGTGGCCCTCCATCCGGCCAAGATCATTCTCCGAAGTCTGCGAGCGTAGCCATCGGCTGCCGGCGGGCTCGCCACTCCTGTCCCGCCGCCGCAGGATCACGGGCCGGCCTCGACCGAAGAGCAGCGATGGTCGTCGACCCGACCCGCAGCAGCTGACCAGTCCAGCCTCGTCGCATTCGCGCATCTTGCCATGCTTGGGTGGGCCCGTCACGGCCGATGCTCGACACCCGCTGCCGAACGGGCAAGCTGCCTGCGTGCGCTCGCGGGGCAAGTCGGCGTCTGCGATGGTGCCTCGCTCTTCGCCCTCCCGTCGATCCTGCCGGGCGAGACTGGAGGTCGAAGGCCGCGCGGTTGTCGCGTATAGTCTGCCTGCGCGTTGCTCACCGATCGCGCGGGAAGAGGTCAATGAGCACACTCACGTCTTTCGATCGCGGCGAGCCGACCGAGGCCAATGACTTTCAGGCAGCAAGCGCGAACCTGATCCTGGCGAGCTACGAGAGCTTGTTGAGGCGATCGCTGCTCCCGGGTATCCCGCCAGGCGGGGATTCGGGCAGGCTTCTTTACGAGGCCCCGTTCGTGGTGCTCGCGCACGATGCTTCGCCCGACCCGACATTCTTTTATGCAAACCGTGCCGCGCAGCAGCTGTTCGAGATGTCGTGGTCGCAGATGGTCCACCTGCCTTCCCGACTGTCGGCGGAACCGCTCGAGCGCGACGAGAGGCAGCGCCTGCTCGACTGCGTCAGGGCACGGGGTTTCATCGACGACTACGCCGGGGTGCGCATCTCGGCGAGCGGCAAACGCTTCCTGATCACCGGAGCGACGGTCTGGAATCTGCCTGGACTCGAGGCCGTCACCGGCCAGGCTGCGGCGTTCGCGCACTGGAAGGTGCTGCCGGCTTACGCTGGCCGTGCGGACGCTGGTGGGCCGGCGGAGCTCACGTCCTGGTCGGGTGAAGAACGACAAGGCACGGTCCGGTAGCGTGGCCCGGTCTCAAGCTTCGACTTCGCCGCTCGTCGTGACACCGTGGCGCAGACGCCGCATGCCGTGCTCCGCAAAGACGCTGGCCGGCTAGGTCGGGCGGCCGGTTGCGTCGTGCCGCGTCGGAGAGCGCGTAGGGTGGTCGCCTCACGCGTGTCGAGGCACCACGTAAACGCAGCGGAGCCCCCTCTACGCTCACCGCTTTGTCGGGGGCTCCGCTTGCCGGGTTGCAGCGACAGATTACATATCCATGCCGCCCATGCCGCCCATGCCGCCCATGCCTCCGCCCATGCCGGGCCCGGCGGCCGGCTTGTCTTCGACGAGTTCGGCGACCATGCAGTCGGTGGTCAGCATCAGACCGGCGATCGACGCCGCGTTTTGCAGGGCCGTGCGGGTGACCTTGGTCGGATCGAGGACGCCCATCTCGACGAGGTCTCCGTATTCGCCGGTGGCCGCGTTGTAGCCAAAGTTTCCGGTCCCCTGGATGACCGCATTGACGACCACGGAGGGTTCGTCTCCCGCATTGGCGACGATCTCGCGCAGCGGCTGTTCCATCGCGCGCAGGACGATCTTGACGCCTGCATCCTGGTCATGGTTGTCACCCTTGAGCGAGTGGAGGCCGGCACGCGCGCGTAGCAGTGCGACCCCGCCACCCGCCACGATGCCTTCTTCGACTGCCGCCCGGGTCGCGTGCAGGGCGTCCTCGACGCGTGCCTTCTTCTCCTTCATTTCGACTTCGGTCGCCGCGCCCACCTTGATCAGCGCGACACCTCCGGCGAGCTTGGCGACACGCTCCTGCAGCTTCTCCTTGTCGTAGTCGCTGGTCGCGGTTTCGATCTGCGTACGGATCTGCTTCACACGCGCCTCGATCGCCGACGCAGCGCCACCGCCGTCGATGATCGTTGTGTTCTCCTTGCCGATCTCGATCCGCTTGGCCTGTCCCAGTTCGGCAAGCGTCGCCTTTTCGAGCGTCAGGCCCACTTCCTCGGCGATCACCTGCCCACCGGTGAGGATCGCGATGTCTTCGAGCATGGCCTTGCGGCGATCGCCGAAGCCCGGGGCCTTGACGGCGCAAGTCTTGAGGATGCCGCGAATGTTGTTGACCACCAGTGTGGCGAGCGCCTCGCCATCGACATCCTCGGCGACGATCAGCAGTGGCCGTCCCGACTTGGCGACCTGCTCGAGCACCGGCAGCAGATCGCGGATGTTCGAGATCTTCTTGTCGAAGATCAGCACGAACGGATTCTCGAGGATCGCATTCTGCTTTTCGTTGTTGTTGATGAAGTACGGGCTCAGGTAGCCGCGGTCGAACTGCATGCCCTCGACGACGTCGAGTTCGTTGTTCAGCGACTTGCCGTCTTCGACGGTGATCACGCCCTCCTTGCCGACCTTGTCCATCGCCTTGGCGATGATGTCGCCAATCGCGACGTCGGCGTTGGCCGATATCGAGCCGACCTGGGCGATTTCCTTGCTCGTCGAGCACGGCTTCGACAGCTTCTTCAATTCGTCGACGATCGCCACCACGGCCTTGTCGATCCCGCGCTTGAGGTCCATCGGATTCATTCCGGCGGCAACGTACTTCATGCCTTCGCGGACGATCGACTGCGCGAGAACCGTCGCCGTGGTCGTGCCGTCGCCGGCGATGTCGGAGGTCTTCGAGGCGACCTCCTTGAGCATCTGGGCGCCCATGTTGGCGAACTTGTCCTTGAGCTCGATTTCCTTGGCCACCGAAACGCCGTCCTTGGTCACCGTCGGCGCGCCGTAGGAGCGCTCGAGTACCACGTTGCGGCCCTTCGGGCCGAGAGTGATCTTGACCGCGTCGGCGAGAATGTTCACGCCTTCGACCATCCGCGCGCGAGCAACGTCACCGAACTTTACGTCTTTGGCTGTCATAGCGATAACTCCTGGAATTCCTTGATGATTCTGATCAGAAAGAGAGAGGCCGGGAAGGCCGGCCGGGGTGATTGCGCCAGAGCTCCGGGATCAGCCCTCGATGACCCCCATGATGTCTTCCTCACGCATGACGAGCAGCTCTTCGCCTTCGACCTTGACGGTCTGCCCGGCGTACTTGCCAAACAGCACGCGGTCGCCGACTCTCACCGCCAGAGGGCGAATGCTGCCATCTTCGAGCAGCTTGCCGGTGCCCACTGCGCGAATCTCGCCCTGATCGGGCTTCTCGGCAGCGGTGTCGGGGATGACGATGCCGGAGGCTGTCCGGCGTTCCTCTTCAAGACGCTTGACGATCACGCGGTCATGCAACGGACGAATCTTCATGCACTTTCTCCTTGGTAGAACAGGTTGACGGTAGCAGCAGTCCCCTGCTGCGGCCCGGTAGGCGCTGTCGCCGGGGCCAAGCTTGGTTATTAGCACTCGATGCTAGCGAGTGCTAATGATAGGGTCTGCTGGCGAAGATTTCAAGACGGGGGGAGGCCGCAGTCGGCTCGATGCACTGGCGCAACCAGCGTCGCGCTCGCGATGAGCATGGATCGCCGGTCACCGTCCTTCGCCGCGGGCGGCGAGGTAGATTCCGGCAAGCAGCAGGACGAACCCGACCGCCTGGGCCGGCGCGAACGACTCGCCGAAGAAAAGCCAGGCGAGGACGGCGCTGCCGACCGGTTCGCCGAGCGTGACGACGGCGACGAAGGTTGGCGAGACGTGCCTAAGCGACCAGTTGTACGAGGTATGGCCGAGCAGTTGCGGGCCGAGCGCCATACCCAGCGCGACGAGGTAGGCCGCGCCGCTGTAGCCGGCAAGCGCCGTGCCGCTCACCTGACAGCCGAGGACCAGGAACAACGCGGCGCTGCCGTAGGCGAGCCACACGTACGCCGGCAGCGGCAGGCTCGCGCGCAACCGGCGACCGATCAGCAGGTAGGCCGAGAAGCACCAGCTACCGGCGAGGGCGAGGAAATTGCCGAGCAGGGGGGCGCTGCCCGCGACACTCGCCCGGCTGTCGCTCCAGAAGATCAGCAGGCTGCCGGAGAGCGAGATGACGATGCCGACGAGCATCAGCGAGCCCGGCCGCTCGCCGAACAGGACGAACGAGGCGATGCCGATCCACAGCAGGTTGGTGGTCACCAGCGCGGTGCTGCTGGCCACCGACGTGTACTCGAGCGAGGTGATCCAGGTGGCGAAATGCACGGCGAGGAAGACGCCCGCGCCGCCGGTGAGCAGGACCTGTCGGCGGGTCAGCGCGCGCAACGTCCGGCCGGACTGCCAGAGCGCCAGCGGGGTGACGATCAGCGCGGCGAGGCCAAGGCGCAGCGTGGCGATGGCCAGCGACGGCAGGCCATTCGCCTGCGCGAAGCGCGCGAGGATCGCTCCGAAGGAGATCGCCAGCAGGCCGATGCCGAGGACGAGAAAGGGCAGCCAGCGCGGCGGCCTGCCGGTCTCGCGGCTGGTCACGATCTGCGCGGGCCGGGCTGCCCCGGGTAGCGCGTTCATCGCACTGGCGCGCGCCTCATCGCATCAGGGTGTGCCGGCCGCGCACCGGGGTTCAGGCGCCGCTGGCGCGGTCGCCGGCGAGGTAGGCGGCATGCACCTCCGGGTTGGCGAGCAGTTCACGGCCGCTGCCCGAGAGGACGATCTGGCCGTGCTGCATGACGTAGCCGCGGTGCGCAACGCGCAGCGCGTGGTGTGCGTTCTGTTCGACGAGCAGGATGGTCATCCCGTGGTCACGGTTGAGCTCACGGATCGTCTGAAAGATCTTCCTGATGTACAGTGGTGCGAGGCCGAGCGACGGTTCGTCGAGAAGCAGCAGCTGTGGGCGGCTCATCAGTGCGCGGGCAATGGCCAGCATCTGCTGTTCGCCGCCGGAGAGCGTTCCGGCGCGCTGCTCGCTGCGCTCGGCGAGGATCGGGAAAAGCGCGTACATCCGTTCGAGGTCGACGGCGAGGTTCGCCGGGTCGCCGAGCACGGCGCCCATCTGGAGGTTTTCGAGGACGGTCATCCGCGGGAAGATGCGCCTTCCCTCGGGGACCAGCGAGATGCCGCGGCGGGCGATGTCGTGCGTCGGCAGCGCGGTGACGTCCTCGCCGTCGAAGACGATCCGTCCGCTCGAGGCGCGGGGCTGGCCGAAGAGGGTCATCATCAGTGTCGACTTGCCGGCGCCATTGGCGCCGATCAGCGTGACGACCTCGCCGACCTGAACCGAGAGATCGACGCCGTGCAGCGCGTGGATGTGGCCGTAGTGGGCATGCACGCCGGACAGCTGGAGCATCATCGGACGGCCTCCGCAGGCAGTTCTTCGCCGGCGTCTTCCTCGCCGAGGTAGGCCTTGACCACGTTCGGGTCGCGCTGCACCTGCGCCGGCGTGCCTTCGGCGATCTTGCGGCCGTAGTTGAGCACGCAGACATGGTCGGAGACAGTCATCACCACGCTCATGTCGTGCTCGATCAGCAGAATGGAGATTCCCTCGTCGCGTGCAAGGTGGACCAGCAGTTCATTGAGTTCGCCGGACTCGCGCGGATTGAGTCCGGCGGCGGGCTCGTCGAGGCAGAGCAGCAGCGGCTCGACGCACAGCGCGCGGGCGATCTCGATGCGCCGCTGCATGCCGTAGGGCAACGCACCGGCGGCGGTGTCGGCCTTGTCGATCAGCTTCAGCCGCTCGAGCCAGCCGACCGCCCGGCCGATCGCCGCCGCTTCGGCGCGCCGGTATACGGGCAGGCCGAGGAGTCCGGCGAGCGAGAAGCGCGAGGCGTGTTGCAGCGTGTTGTGCTGGGCGACGACGAGGTTCTCGAGCACGGTCATCTTCGGGAACAGGCGGATGTTCTGGAAGGTGCGCACGACCTTCGCGGTGCGCGCGACCTGATGGCTGGCCATCGTCTCGAGGCGCATCGGTCCGCGCTGCGGGTGGTTGAGGCGGATGCTGCCGAGCGTCGGCTTGTAGAAGCCGGTCAGGCAGTTGAAGAAGGTCG
>NZ_JAMTDX010000101.1 GCF_023806625.1 Accumulibacter sp. | reverse complement strand
ACAGCGGCTCGGCGCCGGCGGGGTCGCCCCGGGCTTGCAGCAGCGAAGCGAGGTTGTTCAGGCTGCTCGCGGTGTCCGGGTGCTCGGGCCCGAGGACCTTCTCCTGGATGGCCAGCGCGCCGCGGTAGAGCGGCTCGGCGCCGGCGAGGTCGCCCTGGGCTTGCAGCAGCGAAGCGAGGTTGTTCAGGCTCGCCGCCGTGTCCGGGTGCTCGGGGCCGAGGACTTTCTCCCGGATCGCCAGCGCGCCGCGGTAGAGCGGCTCGGCGCCGGCGAGGTCGCCCTGGGCTTGCAGCAGCGAAGCGAGGTTGTCCAGGCTCGTCGCCGTATCCGGGCGCTCGGGGCCGAGGACCTTCTCCTGGATGGCCAGCGCGCCGCGGTAGAGCGGCTCGGCGCCGGCGAGGTCGCCCTGGGCTTGCAGCAGCGAAGCGAGGTTGTTCAGGCTCGCCGCCGTATCCGGATGCTCGGGGCCGAGGACTTTCTCGCGGATCGCCAGCGCGCCGCGGTGGAGCGGCTCGGCGCTGGCGAGGTCGCCCTGGGCTTGCAGCAGCGAAGCGAGGGCGTTCAGGCTCGTCGCCGTCTTGGGGTGCTCGGGGCCGAGGACTTTCTCCGAAAACCCCAGCGCACCGCGGAACAGCGGCTCGGCGCTGGCGAATCGCGCGCTCAGGTGCAAGAACACCGCGATCGCCTCCAAAGCGAAACCAGCAGTTATGAGGCTCTCCGCCGACGTTAGCTCGAGTCGCTCCAGCGCTTCTGCGTACGCCGCGACCGGGTCGTAGCGCTCGCCGAGAGCCAGCCAATAGCCGAGGAGCTCGTAGCGCTTGCTCTCCGCCATCAGCTCGAGGAATAGCGGCAGGTCGGTGAGGCAGGCAAGCAGCCGCTCCGGACTCTCCGCCGCGGCGAGCTGCCAGCGCAGCTCGTCGGCCTTGCGCGCGCCGGTCTCACGGGTTTCGAAGTAGTCGGCGAGGCGCAGGTGCGCCGCGTTCCTGAGATCCTCGCTGGCCAGGAAGCGGCTCGCCACGGCTTGCCGCAGGAAGTCGTGCGCAAAGCTGACGAGACCGGAGCGAGTGACCAGCGATTGGTCGGCGGCGAGCGACAGCGGCGCCCAGAGCGCAGCCGGCAGCGGATCGCCGCCGTGCCCGAGGAGATCGAGCAGCTCTCGCTCCGAAAGCCCGCGGCGCGCAGCCCAGACGAGAGAGAACGCGTCGCGCACGAGACCCGGCCGCTGCGCTTCGTAGTCCTGCTGCCAGCGATCGAGAATCCGTGCGAAGAGTTCCTCGACGGTCGCCGCCGAGAGGTAGTGCGCAATGCGCTGGTCAAGCGCCTCATGGATGCCGAAGACGCGCAGTTCGTCGAGCAGCGCGCGCAGGTAGATCGGGTTGCCGCTCTGCGGAGCGGTACAAATGCGCTCGATTCGCCTCGCCTCAAGCGCCCGGCGGTATTGCGCGAGATAGTCGCGGAGCAGCGTGCGCCGCTCCTCGTGGCGCAGCGCTTCGACGGTCAGCGTCGGCCACGACCTCGTGGCCAGCGTACTGAGACCCGGACCGGGTAGCGTCGACACCACCAGGCGCACGTGCGGCGGCCAGTACTCGGGCAGCCAGCCGAGGTGTGGCGCGGCATCGCGGTCTTCGAGCTGGTTGAGGCCGTCGAGAACGAGGATGAAGCGAGGGATGCGCCGATCGGCGGCACCGTCGGCGCCGTCTCCGGAACGGGCCGAGTGCGAGAGCCGGGCCGAAGCCTGCGCAAGCCAGGCCGGAAACGCTTCGCGCAGCGCTTCGGGCTGGTCGGGAATCGGCTGTTCGACGCCCAAGCGCCGCCGAATCTCGCCAAAGATGCGCCGCAGGATCGCCACGTAGTCGGCGCTGGCCGGCGTGCTGCCGGTGAAGTGCAGCAGCACGAAGTCGTCGGGGTTCTGCTGCCGGTGGCGCGCGGCCCAGTTGGCCAGCAGCGCCGACTTGCCAACGCCGGATTCGCCGAGGACAACGAGCGGCGGACCCTCCCCGCCGATCTGTCTCTCGATCGCTTCGTCGTACTCGCGGCGACCGATGTACACGCCGCGCCGCGCGTCGGCGAAGGCTTCGTGATCGGCCCAGTCGCGATCGAGCGGGTCGGGTTCGGCGCCGGCGGGGTATTCGGCGTCAATCATCCGCCAGAGTTCTTCGAGGACGCGATCGCCGAGGGTTGGCGCATCGGCGAATTCGTGCACGGGCAGCCCCTGCCGGCGAATCTCGTCCTTGAGGGCGGCGAGCCGGGTTGCTGCCTGCGGGCTCTCGGCGACGAAGTCCGCCCGGCGGTCAGGCGGAAGGTTGGAGAGCGACGCCGGGTCACGGAAGTAGAAGAAGGCCCGCGCGGTCATCGCCGGATTGAGCAGAACGCCGTGCAGGATCTCGAGTTCGGTCAGGCTGCGCTCGCGATGCTCGGCGAGCCATGGCTGCAGGGCGATGAGTTCCGGCTGGATCGATTCGGGGACGGTGCCGTAACGCTCGCCGAGCAAGCCGATGAAATACGGCCGGCAGTTCTCGACCTCGGCAAGGCAGATCGGCAGCACTTCGCCACGCTCCGCCTGTTCTTCGGTGACTCCCCAGCGCAGGTCGACCTCGACGAACTCGACCTGCCGCTGGCGGCAGCGCCGGCGGAGCTCGGGGAAAGTGAACTTCACGAGCCGGTCGCGTTCGTCCTGCAGGTCGCGGAACGTCGACGAGACGAAGACGCGCACGACGCGGCTCTTCAGGGGCGGGGTGGCGGGTTCCAGGGGCATCGGTGATCTCCTTCGCAATCAGGCGTTCAGGGCTTCGGCGCCGCGTAGCTCCACTGCGCGAGCCGGCCCTTCGGGTCGTAGTCGAGCAGCAGGCGGTAGTTCCTGCCCACGGTGACCTGCGCGAGGCGGTTGCCCGCGTCGTAGTCGTAGCCCAGCGCGAGCCGGTTCGGCGTGACGATTTCCTTCGGCAGGCCGGCGCGCCTGGCGTCCGTGTGGTAGCTGAGCGTGGTCTCGCCGCCGTCGAACTGACGCACCTTCTGCAGGCGCCCGGCCTTCCATTCGGCCCAGCTCTTCTGGCCGCTCGCCTCGACCTCGCTGCGGCTGAGCAGCCCGGCCGAGTCGTAGGCGTAGCGGCTGGTGTCCCACGACGACTTGACTTCGCGAACCCGTCCGGCATCGTCGCGGGCAAGCTCGAAGCCATAGTTCTTGCCGTCCCGCTTGACCAGCCGCGCTCGCAACCGGCCGCGGTCGTCGTAATCGGTCGACGCCTGCAGACCGGTGTAGTCGGTGACTTCGACTGGCCGGCCGGCGGGGTCCAGGCGGGTCGCCTGCCATATGCGGAACTTGCCGCTCTCGCCGGGCGGAGCGAGCAGCACGCGCGCCAGGAGTCCGTCGGCGTTGTACTCGAAATGCGCGGTGCTCGATTCGTCTCCGGCAGTCTGCAGCCGCCCGTCGGGCGACCAGGTCTGCCGGAGCAGGATCTGGCCGTTGTCGGCCAGCGAGGTGAGCCGGCCAGCGGCATCGACCTGGGAAACGAGCTTGCGCTTGCCATCGAGATCGACGGTGCGGCTGCGCTGATCGGCGGCTTCGCTCATCCGGATCCGGCCACCGGTCGTCGGCGTCAGGTCGACGACCGTACCGCCGCCCGCGGGATACGACCAGGCGACCTTCGTGCCGTCAGCGTACTTCGCCTCAAGAGGTCGCAGCGCCGAATCGTAACGCACAACATCCTCGCGCGCGTTCTTGCCCGAGCCATAGGCGGCGGAAACGCTGCTCTCGCCCGCCTCGGTCTTCACACGATATTCGGTGCGGCCGCCATCGGCGCCGACCTCCGCGCGCAACTGCCCGCGCGGACCGTACTCGAAGCGCTGCACGACGCTCTCCGCTGACTGCTTCGCGTCCTTGCCGGCACCGCCACGGGTCACCGCCGTGAGCAGCGAGCCGTCGTAGCGGTAACCGGTGCGCCCGGCGTCCGAGGCGACAGCCGCGAGCCGGCCATTGGCGTCGTACTCGTAGCGGACCGCCACCTCGCGCTGATCGGTTTTCGCGCTGGCTCCCTCGATCCGTCCGGCGTTGTCGTAGCGCAGAGCAATCGAAGCCACCGGTCGCTTGCCGAGCAGGCCGACGATGCGCGTCAGGCGCCCGCGCTGGTCGCGCTCGTAGACGACTCGCGATCCGGCATCCTCGATGGCAACGAGTTCGCCGCTCTTGCTGAAGTGCCACCTGCCGGCATCCTTGCGCAGCAGCACGCGGGTCGGACCGCTGAGGAAGTCGGGGCTCGCGTCGGCGACGCCGTAGAATTCGCCCGGCACGTCGGGGACGAGCAGGCGCCCGCCGCCGAGTTCCGCAACCGGTTCCTCGCGCATGAAGCGGGCGCGCGCGCTGTTCAGCGGCGTGACCAGTTCATACCCGGTCTGGAAGCGGACGCTGTTCTCGTTGCGGTCCAGCGGCACCTGAATCGCTTCGAGCCGCGGCAGGTCGAGCGCCCAGCCAGAGCCCCACGGCCCTTTCGGGTTGAAGAACGAGTTGTAACTGCGCACCAGCCGGATCGGCTCGCGACCGGTCACCGGCGCGACGAGGTCGACTTCCTCGAGCCGCGCCGGCGCGAGCGCCTGCGTGTCGGCTCCAGGCAGCGCGACAGCCTGATGGTTCGCCCCGCCACGCGCCAGCGCGCGCAGCTTCATCGGCTCGGACTGCGCGGCAAGCGGCCAATCCCCTTTCTCGAGCGCGGCGGCGAGGGTGAGCTTCTCGCGGAGCGCCGGCGCGTCCTTTGCCGCCGCCGGCACTTCGGAGGCCGTGGTGTAGGTCTTCCGGTCCTTGTCGGGAACCGAGAGATCGACGCCGCCGTAGATGCGCGCGACGACGTTCGACTTCGTCTTGGTTACCTGCAGACCCGGCGTCGTCTTGTCGAACGGCACCGGGCGCACTTCGTAGTCGCGCATCCAGAACGGCAGCGGCACGCCCTGATCGCGCAGCTTCTCGGCGATCGCCGTGATCAGCGCGATCCGCCGCAGCTCGGTGAACACGGGCACCGGGCTGGTGATCCCCGATTCGCGCGGCGGCGTCAGCAGACGTTCGCCGGCCACCGCGTCATAGTTGGCCGTAAACCAGTTCTTGAACGCCAGCGCACCCCGGGACGACTTGCCCTGCGGGTCATCGACGAGCTTGCCCTTGTCCCACTTCATCGACTGCGTGCGCACGGCGAGCGGCATGTCGAAGAGCGTCAGCTCCTTCTTCGGGCCGGACAGGCGGCGTGTCTCCGCCGGGACGATCCAGAAGCGCTGCCAATGACCCTGCTGGCGCAGCTTCTCCGGGCTTTCGCCACCGAAGAAGATCGTGTCCAGCACTGCCGCGTAGCCGGGAACGCCGGTCGACACGTCCTTGCCGGTGAGGTTGTCGATGCCCAGCGTGTAGCCCTTCATCAGGCGGTCGGCGTGATAGAGCACCCAGCCGACGTAGGTGTTCTCGGTCGCCTTGCCGTGGCGGACGATCATCGCCGAGCCTTCCGGATTCTCCGGATTGGGGTCGATGGTCACCGACGGGCCCTCGCCATGGAGATACACCGAGCGGAAGATGGTGACGACGTCGTCGAGGCGCAGCGGCGGCAGCTTGATCTCGCCACCGCCCTTGCCGATCAGCACGAGATTGTGGTTGCGGTCGAGCGCGACGCCGTCGAACAGCCCGGCGCCGGCCAGCGTCTGGCCAGAACCACCGAGCCAGACGCCGCCGACACGCGACGGAGACGTGCGGGACAGTTCACGGTATTCCCGCAACGCGGCGTACGATTCTGGAGAAGCCATTCCCCCGGGACCCGCGACGCGCCAATCGCCGCCACTGATCTCATGCTTCTTTATGACGCCTTGCGCTCCGCGAATCTTTGTCATCATTACGTCTGCAAGCTCTCTCGCTCGTTCGAGACTCTGAGGGTCTATTCCCTTTACATCTAACACCGCTTTGGGTCCGCCGCCAATGGAAGAAGCCGTTGGGGGTGCCAACTGCAGGTCGTGCAACGAACCCCCGTCGGAAAGGAACCTGTTAACTTTCACGGCAATAATATTGCTGCTAGGATAAAGTGTCTGAAAGGAGCCATAGTTTGCATCCTCAGCTCTGTTGGCAATCCAAAAGTCCTTCCAGAAGAAGTACGCTCCGTAATCACCTAGCACATATTGCGTATCGGCAGAAGGATGAGCAACCAATTTCCCTTTCTGGTCGACATAGAAATTTAGTTCGCCATCTAGTGGGGACGCAAAAGGGGCCAATACTTGATCGGTCCGAAACGAATTGCTGAACCAATTTAGTAGTGGATTAGTTTCCACAACATAGAGGCTTGTCGCCCAATCAAGGCTAAACTGCCCGAGCTGTGAGGCCAATTCTTGGTTTCTTATCTCTGGAAACTTCTTTCCAATAAACGGCTGCGGGACGCCGCTATGCTCTGTGGCGAACATTTTCCAAGCGTATGCATTCGCTTCCCGCTCGTATCTGGGTCTATCAGATTTTGCGATCCACCAACGGTCTGAAAAATATTTGTCTCGATAACTGTCGTATTGTGCGAGTAGATTGCCTATTTGTGACTGCGTAAGCGGCACCGTTTCGCCTAACGCTTTCTTCTCGTCTGGAAACTCGATGGGAAGACGGGGCGGATTCTGATTTACGACGAAAGGAGCTCGTGGTTTTCTTGCCTCTCTACCTTCCCGATCTACCAAGTTTATCGGGTCGCTGTGGGAGTATGTGAATACTGAAAAAGTGTCTTGCGAGCCGATCGGAGCGCGCTTTAGAGGGTCTATCTCCAGAAACCGTGCCAGGAGGGGTACATAAGCGCGGGCGCGTGATAGATATATGTTGCTGCCAAGATCCCAGAAAAGCCCCGCAAACCCAACAGACAAGTTCGTAACACTCCGCAGCGCGAGGATGTCTCCAAACGGTTCGTAATCGAGTTGCCCAGCGATTCTCCCTTGAGCATCTGTTAGCAATCGCTGTGACCCGAGATGATCGTGCAGCAGGAATTCCGCCTTGCCGTCGCGAATCATCATCAGCGGGATATTCCCTTCCCAGACGAGCAGCGTCCTCTGGCCACCCTTGCCGGTCATGACCAGCGGCCGCCAGATCGTCGCCAAGGGATCGGGAACGAATGCCGTCTCGCCCTCCGGCGCGTGGCGGCTGATCAGGTTGCCGTCGCCATCGTAGCGGTAGGTCACCTTGGCATCGACGACCTCGGCGAGCTGGCCGTCCTGGTTGTGCCGATAGCGGATCGTCGCTCCGCCGATGGTCAGCGACGTGAGGTTGCCGGCCGCGTCGTGTTCGGTCGGCGCGCCATCGACCGTCTTCAGCCGCCCGGCCCAGTCGTAGGTGTAGGTCTGCGCCGGCTTGCCGGCGGTCGTCGCCTTCGTGCGATTGCCGACCGCGTCGTACTCGTAGGCGTGCTGTCCGGACGGGCCGCTCGCCTTGACGAGCCGGCCGACGACGTCGTACTCGTAGGACTTCACCGCCTGCTGACCACCATTCACTTCGCGGATCGCCGCGATCCGGCCGTCTGCGCGGTACTGGTACGTGTACTGGGCGACGATCGCGTTGCGCGAATCGGCGTGAGTGATCTGTTTCAGGCGGCCGTTCGGCTCATACTCCCAGATTGTCTTCACACCGTTCGGCAGCGTGCGGATGACCCTGCCCTGCCCGGTCTGATACTCGTACTTGACGGTTCCTGCCGGCGTCTTCATCGACTCCAGGCGGCCGAGGAAGTCGTAGCCGTAGTCGATGCGGTAGAAATCGCCGACCTGCAGCCGCGTCATCCGGTTCTGCAGGTCGTGGACGAAGCCGATCGCCGGCGCCCCCTGCCGCTGCACGCGACTGAGCCGTCCGCGTTCGTCGTAGCCGTAGCTCACGCTCCCCGCAGCGTCGCTCATCGCCTGCAGCCGCCCCGACTCGTCGAACTCGCGGGCGACGGTCGGCTCGCCCGCGCGCACGCGGGCGACCTTGCGCAGGTGTTTGCCGCTGTCGAAGGTGTATTGGAATCGCGTCTCGCGACCCGCCGGGTCGGTGACCTTGCTCACCCGGTCGCCATCGCCGTATTCGAACTTCCAGCCGAAGCGCTCGCCAGGGTTGTCCTTCGGCGCGGCGGCGATCGCCGGTCCGCTGAGCGAGAGCGTCAGCGCACAGAGTGCGCCTAGCGCCAGAGCGCGCAAGCTGTGGCACAAGAGAAGGTGAGGTTTCATCGGGATTCTCCGCGTGAAAGACCGGCAAGGGTTTAGGCGACCGGGACCGAGGACGAACGCCAGGGCGTCGGCGTTGTTTGGACAAGGCGGTATCGCTTCGGCCGGACACGATGGCTGGCGGCGACGCGCCGATACGGGCAAGGCCGGACAGCCGTGGTCGCCTCGCGCAGCCGCGGCGGCCCGCTGGATGGCGAGAGGCGTTCATGCCAGCTTCCCGTGACAATGCTTGTACTTGCGGCCGCTGCCGCAAGGGCACGGGTCGTTGCGGCCGACCGCGGGTGGCGCCGCGTCATCGGCCGCGGGTGGCACTGCATGATCGACCGGCGGTGCCTCCGGTGGAGCGGGCAGCGCCCGGCGAAGCCGCTGCCGCACCTCCTCGACACCGGTGATCGGCGAACGGCCGCGCTGCAGCACGCCGATGTCGAGCAGCGCGGCGTCGATCGCGCCCGGCGAAGCGTTGACCCTGAGCGCGTCCTCGAACGCGGCCAGCGCCTGTTCGGGCTCGCCGACGCCGAGCAGCGCGATTGCCAGCGTGTAGGCGGGGTAGTGCGTCGTCGCTCCGTGCAGCCGCTCGCGGCAGACCTCGACGCAGCGCGCGAAGGTGTCTTGCGCTTCGCGATCCCGACCGCGCTCGCCGTAGAGCATCGCGAGACCGAGGAGACACTTGAAGTCAATGAACGGTTCGTCGAGTTCAAGCGCCTGACGGTAGAGCGGCTCGGCCGCGTCGAGGTCGCCCTGCGAGTGATGCGAGTCGGCAAGGTTGAACAGGGCGATCGCATCCTGTTCGCTGCCCCCGCCCACCTTCTGCCGCAGCGCGTCGAGATACTGCTGGTCCGCGGGAGCCATGATCCCTCGCCGGTTCATCCCGTCGAGCTGCACGAAAGCCTTGCGCCACCAGACCATCGCGCCCCCCGGGTCGCTCGCCTCGGCCGCCTGCGCCAGTCGCCAATAGCTGACCCACAGGTCGCGCTGCCACTCCGCGTTCCCCGGGTCGGACGCCGCCAGGCGCTCGATGATCGCGAGGCTCGCCCGGAACGCCGCGCCGGCGCCGGAAAGATCGCCCTGCGCCCTCAGCAGGTCGCCGATCTTGTTGTGCGACACCGACAGGTCGCGCTGCCAGCCGGCGTTGCCCGGGTCGGACGCCGCCAGGCGCTCGCGGATCGCGAGGCTCGCCCGGAACGCCGCGCCGGCGCCGGCGAGATCCCCCTGCGCCGTCAGCAGGTCGCCGATCTTGATGTGCGACACCGACAGGTGGCGCTGCCAGCCGGCGTTGCCCGGGTCGGACGCCGCCAAGCGCTCGATGATCGCGTGGCTCGCCCGGACCGCCGCACCGGCGCCGGCCAGATCCCCCTGCGCCGTCAGCAGGTCGCCGATCCTGTCGTGCGACACCGACAGGTCGCGCTGCCAGTCGGCGTTGTCCGGGTCGGACGCCGACAGGCGCTCGCGGATCGCGAGGCTCGCCCGGACCGCCGCGCCGGCGCCGGCGAGATCCCCCTGCGCCTGCAGCAGGTCGCCGATCTTGTTGTGCGACACCGACAGGTCGCGCTGCCAGCCGGCGTTCCCCGGGTCGGACGCCGCCAGGCGCTCGAGGATCGCGTGGCTCGCCCGGTACGCCGTGCCGGCGCCGGCGAGATCCCCCTGCGCTCTCAGCAGGTCGCCGATCTTGTTGTGCGACACCGACAGGTCGCGCTGCCAGCCGGC
>NZ_JAMTDX010000100.1 GCF_023806625.1 Accumulibacter sp. | reverse complement strand
TTGCCTCCAGCCGCGGAAAATTGGCTTCGCGCTGCGAGTTTTGCAAGAGGCTCCCATGGATAATGAAATCCGACCAAGTGGCCGGATGCCATACCGAATCCCGTTATGAAGCCCTCACACAAACGTTTGGAACCCCGCGAGATGAGCCTGCAAACGTTATCAGTCGCCGAAGAACAGCTTCTGTCGAGGATCAAGGGCAGCGACGTCCCCTTCCTCGGATTGCTCCGCGACTTCCTCTCTCCCGCGATTCAAACGACCATCGAGCTCCTGACCCTCGCCCGACCCACGGTCGAGCAATACCGGGAATACTTGGGGCGGCATCCGGCTCTGTTCTCCGTGAACCTGACGGCACACGTCATGGAGGGGATGGGCCGGGATGGTCATTTTGACTTGTACCCCCACGTCGAACGCGCAATCGGAACAGATGTCCCACTAACGCAATCAGAGCGCGAGAGTTTGTGGACAGCCTTCCGCAAGGCCATTCAGTCACTCGGCTTTGAAGCTTCCCCCAGGAAATCCGGCAATCATTACATGGCGACCGAGTACCTTCGCCAAGTAGGGGTCCCGCTGGCCTTCGCTGACGACCTGGCCGAAAGGATGCTCAACTTCGCAAAGCGTGTGGGGCTGCCCGACCAGGATGACCCGGAAGCCATTAAGAGCTGGCAACAGGCACTGCAAGCCCTCCTCAAACCGCCTTTCAGCGTCACCGCGCAAAAGGGTGTCACGCTCGACACGAAGGGCTATTACACCCAGGTCTTCCTGCGGGTCTACCACCGCGGAGGGCAAGCCGACGAACAGGCCAATTCAATAGAAAGGGCCATGGCTCGAGCCTTCCAGAAATACCAACCCGAGCATGGAGGGATCCTACGGCGGGCCCAGCTGCCGTACCTGATGCTCAATGACGGTCTGCTCGGCATCTTCATCCCGGGCGGCGATGAGCGTGAGCACGAGATCAGCGTGGATGGCGAGGTTCGGGTTCATCGATCCGGCATCGAAGACGCGTTCGTGCCGCTGAAGCGTGTGCTAGCCCGAGAAGTGGAAATCAAGGACCGGGCAAGGCAGCAAGCATCGACCTGCCGACTATGGGAGGACAAAAGGCCCAACCGCTTGCTCGTCTTCTCCGACTCGGGGCGCTTCAAGGTCGCCGCACAGTTGAACCAGCCCGACCCGGTCCTCCTTCCGCCAGGCCAGTACACCTGCCTGAGCCGGTTTTGCCCTTCAGGATTCGAAGCCGAGGCATTGTGGGACGATCCTTCGCTCTACGCCCTCACGCTCGACGTTCTGCCAGGCCAGGTCATCACGCTCGCGAACGGTCCAGCCGCGCTGACGATACAGGGAGAAAGCCAGCCCTATTTAAGCTGGAGCGCGTCCAGCAGCACCACCAAGGAAGGCACCGAGCTTCGCTTTGGGGAACTCAAGCTTCACGTCGAGTTTCCTGCGGAGTGGTCGCCGTTCTCCGGCCGGCGCCACGTCCTCCGTCTTTCGTCGAGCGGCTCCGCCAGGCAGCTCAGGCTTCCCTTCGAGCTCGACGACTCGAACACGGCGGAAATCAACCTAACCGCCGCCTTGCAGGCGGATTGCTGGCCCTCTGGCCCGAGCCGACTGCTGGCCGAGATCTCGCGTGCAGACGAAGCACGTTCGCTCATCCGCAGCGCCATCCTCTACTGGCACGGCCTGACCGAAATCCGGCGAGGGATGACGTTCATGTGCAAGGCCCTCCCCGCGAACCTGGAGCAGGGCCTGAACGAGAACGTCCGCATCGACGGGGACATGCTGAAGCCTCGGGACAGCCTGGCCAAGACATTCAGGCTGGTCTTCAGGCTTGACGAGCGTCGGCACCAGGTACTCACCTGGAACGTCCCGGGCATATTCATCGAAGTCGAGAATGACCCGGACGGCGGGACTCCTGCTCGTATCAGCCGCCCGGTTGGGGCCATCGAATCCGTATCGCTGACTTCGAACAAGCAGCTTTTCGTTAGCGCAACTGACCCGGGGACTCTCTCCATCGGAGACTGGTCGCTTCGAGTCGATTTCTCGAAGTACCCGACAAAGCGACTCTCCGCGTCGCTCCTTGCCAGCCGCATGACGCCACAAGGGGCAACGCTGACCTACCTCAGCGACCGATCCGGCATCCCGGTCGCCCTATTGCGGCTGGTCCAGCCACATTTCGTGAGGCGCATGACGACCAAGGTCTACGCAGGCCAGTTCGTCGTTCGCTTTCTGCTGCCACGGGAGTTGCAAGCGATCAGGGTAATCGCCGAGGACGTCGTTTCAGGACATGATATCGACATTGTCATTGGCGCCAATGCCGGCAATTGGGCTCACCATCGATTCGGCAAGGCCCAGTTCATGTGCCTCGATGCCGACGAAGGTAGCTACGCGGCAAGCGTCCTCCTTGACCTTGAGCTCTGGCCGGCCGGCGCCTGGGTGTTCCGCTTTGACGGTCAAATCGACGGAGCATGGGGCCACCTCGAGAACGAACGGCAAGACCTGTTTGCGGCCGGCCTCTTGTGCAACGACAGAGGGGCACCGGTCGGCGTCGAGCAACTCCTAGGGTGCCTGACGGACCTGACCGACCTGGAATCCCTGGAAGTCCTCCGGCGGGTCCAAGCGGCCATGCACCCTTGTTATGCGCAGGAGGCATGGGACACCATGCAATGGCTGACCGCCATGTGGCATCAGCTGCTGAGGGCTTGGAGCGGCCGCGAGAACGAGGCGGTAACGGACCTCGTGGACCTTGCCGCCGCACGACCACCGGAAGACGCCCATCCGACCTGGATGCTGCAGCTCAATGCCGCAGCGCAGGACCCTCGCATTTACGCCTTGCCCGCGCGCGAATATCGGCAGGTCAACCTGAAGCCTTACCCGCTTGTCGAGGCCTTGCGTGCAGCGTCCGAACTCGAACGGCAGTATCCCTTCGTCTTTCCGGACCTGATGCACCTTTCCGCGGCCTCTGCGTTTAAGAACTTTGCCCAGATGGCCCAGGGGGCGAAGCCCTACGGATTCGATCTCGACAAGTACGTCGAGGCCCTCCAGCAGACGAACGACCAGCTCGAGGTCTCCCTCAAGCTGGAGAACGATGCCTATCGACCAGGCGCAGGTGACTGGCTGGGGCCGGTCCATTACAGGTTCGCGTGGCGAGCGCTTGAAGCGGCATACGACCGCACCTTGGGTGGGAACGAGATCCGGCGTGGCCAGGCGATCGGGCTCTGCCGATTCTTCCGGCAGCGCTTCCCTAGCTTCAATCACGATTACCACCGCCGTTTGGTCGGGAAGAGCCCCCACATCGTTCCTTGGCCCTCGCCCGACGACGACAGCGTGTCGCCAGAAGTTGCCCAGAAGCGGGAGAACCTCGCCCAGTTCTCGCACCTGTTGTCGGCGCTTGCCTATCACTGCCGACTTGGCTCCCGCCAGCCCGGAAGGCTCGATGAATTCATCGGGCTGCTTAAGACGTCGGCGATTCCGGTCGCGGCGTGCCTGACCTATCTCCTGCAGGTTGGCGAGGCGATGTTCGCCTACTACCTCCTTCTCTGGGAAATCGTGCAAAAGGCAGACGAAACGCTATGAAAGACACCAACCCGATCGACCTTGTTGAAGACCTCAAGACGGTCCTTCAGCGCTACATAGCGACGACACTGCCCATCAGCCGCAGGTATTCAAGGCTGGGATCCGCCTTCCGGGACATCCTCGCCGAGCAGACACTGGTCGAGGGGCCGTACGTGGAGGCGCTCCCCGACTTCGAGAAGGGCCTGTCCCTTGAGGCGCTGCTCAAGAAGAACGGTGGTTTCGTGCATGACGCACTGGGCTGCCTTCCGACGGCGGGTCGGAAACTCCACCTGCACCAACAGCGTGCGATGGAGCTGGCATCGCGCGATGGCAAGAGCCTGCTCGTCGCGACGGGTACGGGTAGTGGCAAGACGGAGACCTTCCTCTATCCCATTGCCGACCAGCTGCTCTCGGAACTGGATCCAGGACGGCCAGGCGTCCGCGCGCTGCTGGTCTATCCGATGAACGCCCTCGCGAATGACCAGCTCTATTACCGCATCGCGCCGCTCTTCGGACGATACCTCAAGGACCAGGGCATTACCTTCGGACGTTACACGGGGCAGATAAAAGCGAAGGTGAAGCGCGATGAGGAAGAGGCGCGTCTGCTGAACAACAGCAAGTTGATGGAGGCGCTGGGTCACCCCGACCGCATCCCGTCTAACTGGCTTCTGACGCGGGACGAGATGCTCAACAATCCCCCCAAGGTGCTCATTACCAACTATGCGATGCTCGAGCACCTTCTGCTGCTTCCGCGCAACGAACGCCTCTTCTCGGCCAACGCCCTTCGCTTCATCGTACTCGACGAAATTCACACCTATCACGGTGCCCAAGCAACGGAAGTGGCTTTCCTGCTTCGGAAACTCAAGAACCGGCTCCACATTGAAAAACCCCTTCAGGTCTTCGGGACGAGCGCAAGCTTGTCGGATGGAGAAGGCGCCGACGCCAAGCTCAAGGTTTTTGCGGTATCCCTCTTCGGCGAGGAGGTGCATGAGGTCGTTCGCGGAAAACGTATCGCCCATGAGCGGCTGCAGTGCAAGACCTTGTCCGAGTTCTCAATGAGCGCCACCGAATGGTGCAGCCTGGGAGAGGTTCTCGAGGAGATTCTTGCGCAACCCGAAGAGTTCCGCACGGATGACGTCTGGAACAGTTACCTTGAAGGGAAGGCACTCCTTCGCGTCGAACTCAAGTGCGAATCCGGCGTCCCCGTTCCTGTATTCCTCGAGGAGTCGTTTTCCCGAAATCGGGAAGTACGGCGTGTCGCCCAGTTTGTCGACAACGGAGGCGTCAGGAGCTTTCGGAGCCTTGCCCTCCTAGTCTTTGATTCTCCAATCGAGAGCGCGCCGGACGCGACCAAGTACCGCGCACTCAGTGCCGTCATCCGGCTCGGCATGCTCGCCAGGAAGGACGAGAACAATTTCCCGCTGCTTCCGGGTCGTTACCATCTCGCGGTCAACAGCATCGAGGGCGTTGCCGTGCTGCCCGCGGCAAGCGATGAAGGCTGGTCGAAGGTAAAGGCCGCAAGGACCCACAGCGACGAGTCGGGACAGTATTACCCCATGCTCACCTGCCGCAAGTGCGGCCAGCCTTACCTGGAGGGCTTTGAGGAAGGCGGGCACCTCTTCAATCGTCAACCGAGCGACCGGGAAACGCGCGCAGAGCGCCGCGTGTTCTGGCTCGGCACCCCCGTAGGCCATGTCGACGATGAGGACGACGAGGTTGATGCGAACGCGCCAACAGACTATCCAAAGTACTGGCTGGACGTTAAAACGGGCGAGTTGGCGGCACGGGACGGTGCGGTCCCCCTCTACGCGATCCAGACCCAGCACGACGAGCAAGAGAAGGCTTGGTACGTGACCAAGTGTCCCGCATGCGGGGGGCGTTCTTCAGGCGCCGACGCCGAGGTGGTCACGCGCATGCACCCGGGCAACGAAGCCTTGGGAAGCGTGGTGACCCAGCGCGTGCTGGAGTCGCTTCCGGCAGGCGTGATCGACCACTATGACCCCCGCCCCGCCCAGGGGCGAAACCTGCTGGCCTTCTCGGACAATCGCCAGGACGCGGCATTCTTTGCACCGTACTTTGAGCGAACCGCGGCCGACATTGCCCTGCGCAGCGCGATTCGCAACGTTCTGAAGGAGCGGACCTCGTTCCTTACCACCTTGCAGCTGGCCGAGCAGATCTACCAGCACTGGCAACGGGACGGCCAGCAGGCCATCTTGCTGGATGCCGACGGTGATATCCGCCACGACCACCAGGATGTCCTCGGGATCCTTCAAGGGGCGATCGGCAACGAAGTTTGCACGCCAGGAGGTCGGCGCAACTCAGTCGAGGCCCTCGGCGTCCTACTCGTGACCTACGATGAACCCCGCCTCCGCCTGCTCCTGCAGAAGGTCCCGACGTTCTGGCCAGCACAATTACCCGACGACGATCGCAGCGTATCTTCGCTGGTCCATTTGCTCCTGGAGAACATTCGTCGCGAGCGCGCCCTGTCGCGCTTTGCCAAGGTAGCACTCTCGGACACTCACGTCTGGGGCATCTACAGCGGCCACCGTTCCTTCGACCTCGATGGTGGAGACGACACTGTCAGGTTCAAGTGGGTCCCCGCCGCCAATCGCCACAATCGCCGCAGTTGGTACCTCGTCGAGCAGCTTGGCTTGCCGAGAGAGGATGCGGTCGCCTTCCTGCGCAAGTTCTGGGACGCGCTGGTGAAGCCGCCGATTGCCTTACTGGAGCGCCACCAACCGGGCTTTGCCCTCAACGGCGACCTGATCCGCTTCGCCAATGGGGAGAAGGCGACGCTCTACGCCTGCAAGAGCTGCGGCTTGATGCAGCAGCATGTGGTCGCGCACAAATGCACTGCCTTCAACTGCCGGGGCGAAGTCGAAGAACTGGGCCAGGACGAACTGGCTGTACTCCGCCAGCGCAACCACTATCTTGCTTCTTACGAGGAGGACAACCACGCGACCATCCGCGCACGAGAACACACGGCTTCTCTTTCCACGGAGCTGCGTGAGACCGTCGAGCGCGAGTTCGCCGAGCGAAAGGTCAATCTCTTGAGCTGCACCACGACCATGGAGATGGGGGTCGACCTCGGCGACCTCGAGGCGGTCGTCAACCTGAACGTTCCCCCTGGCATCGCGAACTACCAGCAGCGCACGGGCAGGGCGGGACGGCGCGCCCAGGCGGCACCCTTCTGCGTCACGGTGGCCCGAAACACCAACTTCGACCAGGCCGTCTTTCGGCACTTCCCGGACTACCTCGCCTCGAGTCCCGGCACCCCGTTCATCCACCTCGAAAATCCGGAGCTCTTCAAGCGTCATCAGTTTTCGGTGCTGCTGTCGCACTACCTGAGGAAACGGATCGCCGACCATGACATCAATGCTCCGTCGCTGAAGCACGTTTTCGGAGAGACCTTCACCCGCGATGGCTTGCGAGCCTTCACGGATGACCTGTACCAATGGCTCGAGTCCGTGGATGGCGGGGCTGCCTCGAGCGAAGCGGAAAGCCTGTGCGATCGCCTGCCGGAAGGCATTCGAATGATCGGCGCACGCGGGCCCTATCTGCGCACGTCGTTTCTTGCCGCGCTAAGGGAGTTCGCCGAAGAGGTCTGTGATCGCTTCGCCAGGTACGCGGAAAAGATGAAAGAGGCCGCCGCGGCAGACGACTTCAAGAAGGCCTCGTACTGGCAGCGAATGCGCGATGACTTCATGAACCAGTTTCTCGTGAATCAGCTGTCCCGCCGCGGACTGATTCCGACATACAGCTTTCCCGTTCACTCGCTCAACCTCGAGGTGCTTGGTGAGTCGGGGGTATCCCACTTCGGCTCGCAGTCCGATGTCGTCCTCTCGCGCGATGCCTCCCTGGGCATTAGCGAATACGCCCCGGGTGCCGAGGTAATCGCCAACGGCCGCATCTGGGAAAGCACGGGCCTTGCCCACTACCCCAAGGCGTTCATGCCCGAGCGGTGGTATGTAGCTTGCCCGGAGTGTTTCCACGTCGACGTCGGGGATACGCCTGACGAGATTCCACCGGCCTGCAGCAATTGCAGCTCGACCGAGGGTCGCAGGAAACGCAAGTTCATCGAGCCTCACGGCTTCGTGACCAGCTTTGCGAATCGTCGGGGCCGTGACCCCGGCAGCAGTCGACGTCGCGTCAAGGCAGCCGACGAGGCCAGACTGATTGCCGCCCCGCGCGACGACGCTTTCGAGGAAACCGACCTCCCCTTCCTCTCCTCGGCGCTACTTACCACCAAGTCGACGGATGATTCCGGCCTGAAAGGCTCCCTCTTCATCGCCAACCGCGGCGCATACGGTGAGGGTTATCACCGCTGCGCATTGTGCAACTACTGCGAACCGATCAAGCCGCGCAGATCAGTCCCCAAGTCGCCCGGCAAGAAAACCCCTGCCCCCGCCGAACCGAAGCTTGCCCACAAGGATCCTCAGACGGGCCTTACTTGCAAGAACGATAGGGTCTCCAAGATTGGGCTCGACTTCGTGCACCAGTTCGATACCGACGTCCGGTTGTTCCGCTTCGTTCACCCCTTGCCCGACCCGGAGTCATCCGACGTTTCACCCCGGCGTTTCCATGAACGCCTGGCCAGGACGATATCCGAGGCCATACGGCTCGCGGTCACGAGCCTGCTCGAACTCCATCCAGGCGAGGTCCGTGCGATCTACCGGCTCTACGGTGCGCAGGGCAACCGGCTCGAAGTCATCCTCTACGACGGTGTCCCAGGTGGGGCCGGCTACTGCGCCCGAATCGGCTCGCCTGGGTATGCCTTCTCGGCACTGATGGCGGAGGCGCAAAAGCGCCTGAATTGTCCGGCTGACTGCGAAGCCGGTTGCAGGGTGTGCTTGTGCGACTACAGCAACCAGCATTACTGGGATGCCTTCGAGCGCAAGATCGCCTTGGCCTGGTTGCGCGAGCTGCACGACTGCGCGACAAGCGGGGATGCCCCGGGCAGCTATGTGCGCTGGCGCTCGCCTAGCATCGCGGGCCTCGCAGAGCGCTTTGCCAACTGCGAGGAAATCAACCTGGTCGGCCGCAGCCTGATCAGCGTGTCTGGCTTCTCCGACGAAAGCCTGGGCCAACTCATCACATGGCTTCAAGACGGAAAACGGCTCAACCTCTACCTGGCGAACAAGCTCGACGAGAAACCGCGTTCGGAGGCGCCCCTGACCGCCTATCGCAGGCTGCATCCATACGCACTCGATGGCCGCCTCAAGATCTTCGCCCTGTCCGACGAACTCGGCGAACGCTGGGAATCCTTCCCCCGCGTATTTGCTGGGACCGCCCTGAAGTCGCCCGTCGTTCGGCAACACTTCGCCAGTCAAACGCTCCTTGAAAGCCTCATCGCGGGCCCGGCGGACCTAGGTATCGTCGATGAACGTCTTCAACCTGAGCTTCATGCGCTCATCAATGAGTCGACATGCTACGGCACCACTGCCCTACAGGAAGGCGAAAAGATGTCGATGTGGGAACTGCACGAGGGTGAAGCAAGGTCGCTAGAAACGATCTTCGCCCCCTTGGTAAGTGCCCACGTGAAGGTCATCGAGCTCCGCGACCCCTATTGCGGAGCCCAGCACAACGTCGGGCGGCTCGAGGCTTTCCTGCGGTTCGTGAAGGAGTCGGCGCAAACGATCGAAAACATCAAGATCCGTTGCCGAGAGAACAAGGATCGCGATGGCTCCGTCGAGTTCTACCTTGATATCGACCGACGTGTCGACGAGCTGCTGAAAAAGATCGGCTACACGAAGTACGACGTCGAGGTCCTGACGCTCAAGCGCGGCGGGAAGTCCTTTCACGACCGCGAAATCGACATCGTCACGGTAGACGCGGACGGTTGCGAGGAATCCCATCGCTACTTCCTGACTGGCGGCGTCGACCTCCTGATGAATCAACGCGCAGAAACCCGCGTCTTTTACCTTCGAATCGAGACCTGAGGCCTTATCCGTGTCTTCGGGGACGCCTGTATCCGCACACGGTTAGCCTCACAGGCTGAAACCCCCAGCGCCGAGAACTTGCCGTTTGACGCGCTGGAACTGAGAGGTGCGAAAGACGAACACCTCGCGATCTACGCATCACGACGCCTCGACGCCATCCACCAAACCGGCAGCCCCCTTGGTCCCGCTGACTGCGCTGACCGCCCCTTCTTCGCAAACGCGCATTGCGAGATAGAGCGACACAGAAGAGATACCCCCTGCAACCTGTTCCTCATTCTTAGCGTGTATCGAACCGCTGAAAGCAACTTCTTTCACCGGGGGATATCGATCGCCTGGTTCGGTTGCACTCTCTTGGTCTGACGCCGACGCGCCGCACGATGGAGGCAACACGTCGCGGCAGCTCATGAATGTTCAGCGGTCATTCATGCGGACGTCCTTCGCAACACACTAAAGTCTGCAACTGGCCGATTGGGTGAGGTCACCAACGGCCGCTTTGTAGAGTTCCAGTTCGCAGAGACGGGATTTGGCTGAGCGGCCGCTCAGGAGCGAGCTGACTGGCCGGATTGGGTCGGTAGGGTGAGCTGGAGATTTCGGCAACCGGTCATTCCTATCGC
>NZ_JAMTDX010000099.1 GCF_023806625.1 Accumulibacter sp. | reverse complement strand
CACGAAAGCCACAGGAATCAGGTCGGCACCAAACCACTGGTAGACCCGGATCGACAGCCCTTGCAGCAACTCGGTCTTGATGAAGGCCTGGACCAGCGTGAAGATCGCGCCGAGAAACAGGATCGTCTTCCAATCGACGTCGCGGATCACGTCGCCGACCGGTTCGACGCGCACGCCATAGACCAGGAGCAGCGCCAGCGCTGCGGCGATGATCGCGACCTGTGGCGGGACGATGCGCGTTGGCAGGTGCTCGCCGACCATGAACAGGGTCACCATGAGCAGCAGAACGAGCAGCGACAATACCAGGAAACCGGGTCGCTGGATGGGAACGGGTGGGTGTTCCTCCGGCAGGGTGATCCGCGCCGCCCAAATCTTCGGAAACAGCAGTGGCAGCAGCGGCACGACGGCGACCACGGCCAGCAGCCCCCCCAGGCTCACCATTTTCAGATAATCGGGGAAGGAGAGCCCGATCGCACTGCCAACCAGAAAGGTGGCGGGGTCTCCCACCAGGGTGAGCATTCCCGCGGCGTTACTGACGATCGCCGTGATCAGCAGGGGTCCAACGAAATCGACCTTGAGCGCCCGGCAGACGCCGACGATCACCGGTGCCACCAGGATGACCGCGGTGGCATTGGGCAGGACGGCGCACATGGGCGCAACCAGCGCGACGATCAGCAGAAGCAGCCGCTTGCCGCTGCCCCTGGTGGCGCGCAGGAACAGATCGCCGATTCGCTCGAAGATTCCCGTCTTGCCGATCACCCGTGCCACCACCATGCCGCCGAAGAGCAGGGAAAGCGGGCCACCAGCGGTGTGCACGATCGGGATCAGATCGCTGCCTTCGAGGATCCCGAAGGCGATCAGAGTGCTCACCCCGAGCAGTGCGGCGACCACCATGTCCACAAGATCGAAGGCGATGCAGAGGATGACCGCGGTAAAGACGGTGATGGTCAGATTGATCTGAAAGTCTGTCATGCGGGCATCATTCAGTCGATCGGTGGCGAATAATGGAGTCCACCATTCGTCCACAGCCGGTTGAGACCGCGCTCGATCTTCAGCGGGCTGTTTGGCCCGACGTTGCGCTCGTAGATCTCGGCGTAGTTGCCGACGGCCCGCAGGGCCCGGATCCCCCACTGAGGCTCGATCCCCAACGCCTGGGCGATGATCTTGCCCTCGTAGGGGTCCTGTCGCAGCAGTGGGTTCCTGTTTTCCTTGATCTCCTCGTCGAGCCGGTCACGGGTGACGCCGTATTCCTCGCCCAGGATCAGGATGTTCAGAACCCAACGGATCACCGTCGCCCACTCCGGATCGCCGCTCCAGACGACCGGGCTGAGCGGCTCCCTGGAGATGCGTTCGGGGAGGATCACGAACGACCCTGAATCACCCGGGGCACGCAGACGCATGGCCGCCAGTTCGCCTGCGTCCGCAGTATAGGCCTGGCATTGGCCGGCGAAAAAGGCTGCCGCCGTCTTCTGGGCCGAGGCCATGAGCAACGGCTTGACCGACCTGCCCTTGGCCTTGAAATAGGCCTCCAGGGTACGCTGGTGCGTCGTTCCCTTCTCGACGCAGATGGTCGCACCGTCGAGGTCGGCGAGTGTCGCAATCTTGGCGGCGGCCGTGACCATGAAACCTTGGCCATCGTAGAAGAGGATACCGGGAAAGCGAACTCTCAGCACGGCCTCGCGGGTGAGGGTCCACGTGGTGTTGGCCAGCAACAGGTCGATCCTGCGTGTCTGCAGTGCGGGAAAGCGTGCGGAGGCCTGCAGCGGCACGAAATCCACTCTTTCCGGGTCGTTCAGCACGGCCGCGGCCACCGCACGGCAGAAGTCCACCTGCAGTCCGCGCCAGTAGCCATTGGCATCGCGCTCGGAGAAGCCGGGAACGTCCTCGCTCACCCCGCAGCGTAGCTGCCCACGCGACTTCACACCATTGAGGACCTCGGCGGCCTCGACCGGCGGCAACGCCGCGAGCAGCAGAACCAGCACGGCGGCACAGCGAACAGCCAGTTTCATCCGGGGCCTCCGAAATTGCAGGGCGGTGGATCGATTCGTCGTCAGGTCTTCCAGGCGGATCAAACCGGCCGATGCAACCTGGTGCAGGACCTGCACGGCGCGGCTGATCGTGGCCCCGCGGGGGCGAACGCGGGGAACGCAGGTTTGCCCTTCGGGGATTACGCGCTGCCAGCGGTCACCATCATGACGGCTGCAAGGTCGATACTACCCAAGGCGCACCGATCATGCAACGGTGTATCGCGACTCGGGCCGCATGTGCAGCGTTCGTGTCCTGTACCCGTTTCGGCAGCCCTCGCGATCCGCACTGCCCTCAAGCCGCTTTGCAGCCAACGCTCCGCTCACCGCAAAGTCCGACGCGAGGCACCCGTTCCCCAGGGAAGAAGCGCAACCGCGCGCCGGCGTGCGATACAGGTGAGTGGCAGGCGAATCGTTGCTGGCGAGGCCGCCGTTTCGTGGACCGACTGCCGGCCGCAGCCATTGCTCAGGAGCAGGTGGTCCGCAGGCGCCGCAAGGACTCATTGGCCTTGGGAAAGTTGGCCGGGTTCTCGTCCGGGAAGTAGCGCTGGCCCTTGGGTATCTGCTTGCTGCCCGGCGGTGGCCACCCGCGCACCGCGATGACCCCCGGAACCAGACCGGCCAGGTCTATCCTGCCTTTGTCGACGTCTCGCTGGCAGACAAACAAGACGCCGTTGGCGGCGACCACCCGATCGCGCACAGCGGCGAGCGGTCCCGCTGCGGTCAGGGAGAGCGCGGCGGTTTCGGGTGGTATGGACAACAGAAAGAAGCGCCGGCCACGAGGGTTTTTTGCCATTCCCTGCTCGGCCGCCACCTGGAAACTGAAACCGTCACCGGCGATGTAAAGACCGCCTTCCGATTGCGCGGACACCGTCCCCGGCAAGGCAGCGACGCTGATGCTGGCCACGAACCTGACGACCTGCGATCGCCAGGAACATCGTTCATTGGAGCGGGACACGGGCTACCTCCTAAGCGCCGATCAGAAGAGAGCAAGAATAGGAAATCCAACCACCATTCGGCAAGTGCGCTTGCAGCGCATCATCAGCCGTGAACTTCCGGTCAAACTTGCCTCCGGGTCCGGCAACGCCGGTTGCCGTGTCATCGCGTCCTCCTCTGCTCACTCCCGTCGGATTGGCGAACGGCACCGTGTGATGAGGTTTTCGAGGACATTGGAGCGAACCCCCCCGATGGGTGAACGGCCCTGCGCCGAGCCGACGCCGTTGATCGTCGCTGTTCAAGGATCGCTGGCCGAACTCGATGCGCCGGGAACGCAGTCCCGGCCGACCGGCCGCGTCGCGGCGCACGCTGGCGCCAGCACCCGATCGTCGGCCGCGGCCGCCGGGGGATCGTCCAGCGCGGCAACCCATCGGCTGATCTGGCGGTAGACGCGGGCGTCGGTGAGCAAGGCCATGTGCCCGAGCCGGCCCAGCGCCGCGGTCTGCACGTCGTCCGCGATTGCCTGCGCGGTGGCGCTGCCGAGCGTCACCAGCCCGTCGCCGAACAGCCGGCCAAAGCGGTGTTCGACGTCCTCGGCCAGGCTGCCTCCGAGAAAGCGATAGGCGATGTGCCGGGCTGTCGGATGCGCCTGCGCTGCGCCCGGTCCCTGCCGGAGATCGCGTATTCCCTGACTGCGCGCGGCGGCGATCCGGGCAAGCGGCAGAGTGACTTTCGATGCCTGCAGGGCCGAGGTGACCAAGTGGCCAAAGCGTTCGAGCGGTGAGCCGAGTTGCGGTGCGCCGAGGCCGATCAGCATGCGGGTCGCCTGCGGCCAGTTCATCCCGGTCGCTGCCGCATGCCCGCAGGCGGCGATCGCGACCAGGCCCCCCATGCTGTGGCCGACTATGATCATCTCGCTGTCCGGTTGCGGCCAGGCCGCGATCAGTCGCTCGAGCAGCACGGCGAGTTCGCGCGCGTTGCGGTCGATCGGCAGGCCGCTGTTGTAGCGCAGATGCAGCGGCGTGTAGCCGAGATCGGCCTGCAGTTGCCGCGCGAAATCGACTTCCGCTGCGCCGGCGGCGGTCGAGCGCGGCCGCCACGAAGACTCGTCGCAAGCCAGACCGTGGATGAAGAGGCAAAGTCGCCGGCCGGTGTCCGGCAGGGCGGCGCGCAGCGAACCGCCGTCCAGGGGCAGAGCGGTGCCTTGGTGACGCAGGGTCATCGCGATGGCCAGGCGGTTGTCGGTGGCGGCGAGGTGATCGCCGAAGACGCCGTTCAGCGCGCTGTGCGCTCGCGTCGCGAGGCGGCCGGGCTCCTGGGCCGGTGCCTGCCGCAATCGCCGTTCCTCGATCACCGCTGCAGCGTCGAGCAGGACGCCGCTGGTGAGGTGAATCGCCTGGTAGACACCGCCGACGATCCCATCGTGGACGATTTGCACGAGCCTCGCCGGGCCGCCCAGAAGGGGTAGCCGGCGCAGGACGGAAAACGACCCGGTGGCGATCGTTTGATGCATCTCGCGCACGCGCGCCGTCGTTTGTTGTACTGCAGTCTTGGCAGCGTGGCTGCCGCCGGCACTCGGCTGCCGGCTGGCGGCCTTGGTGGTGAGCGGTGGCATGGGGGACGCCTTTCGCGTGGAGTATTGGAGCGGCTTCAGTATATGGCAGTGCCGCCAATCGAGGGGGATGATCGCCGGCAATCGGGCGGCAGACCGTCGCGGGTCGGCGGCGCGAGTCCAACGCCCCGGCGCGTACAGCAGGCGTCGTAGCCCCGGTCGACGTGGAGCGTGCAGGGAGCGTCGGCGAAGGGAAGCCACGTCGCGCCTGCGCGGTGATGAGTGCCTGGTCGGTTTCAGCGCACACTGATTTCGACCCGGTCGTGGCGACCCGAGTCGTCGAGCACGGTCAGCTGGTGTCGCCCGGGCTCGTCGAAGCGCTTGAGCAGTGCCCGTCCGGCCTCGGTCCGGCCGATCGGCCGGCCATCGAGCAGCCAGATCAGATCTTCTCGGCCACCGCGTGCTTCGAGGCGCAGTTCGGGCGGCGGGCCGCCGGCTGCCCGCCGGATCGTCTCACCGTCGCTGATCCCGACGATTCGCAGTCCGGCTTCGGGAGCTCGCGCGTGCCGGCAGTCGGCCGACCAGGCCGGCGGCAGCGCGCGCTCGCGCGTCGCGGTGTCGAGCCAGGGCTCGAGAGCCGCCGGCCAGCGGGCCATGGCGACCGAATGAACCTCGCCAGTCGCGCAGCCGCTGCGCACACGCTGTCCGTGCGCGTCGCGCAGGTCGGTGTACAGCGCGGGTCCATCGCGCAGACGATCGGGGAAGGTCGGCGGTGCGGTTCCGTTGAGCAACCAGGCCGTGCGTTCCTCGTGGCACAGGCCTGGCGCAGTGGCTTCGGCGCGCACGCCGAGTGGCCAGCAGATGCGCGCCGATGAAACGCTTGCTGGCGGCGTGCGCGCCGATGGCTGCGAGTCGTCGACTGCCGAGAAGATATCGATCAGCGTCGGCGCGGCGATGTTTGCCCCGAAGAAGCCCGGGTTCGGCGTGCCGTCGGGTCGCCCGACCCAGACGCCGACGGTGAACCGGTCGCTGACGCCGACCGCCCAGGCGTCGCGGAAACCGAAGCTCGTCCCGGTCTTCCAGGCGATGCCGCGGCGTACGCCGACCCCGCCGTCAACGACCCGCGCGACCGGCCCGCCCGATTCGAGCAGGTCGCGGACGACGAACGCTGCGCCTTCGCTCATCATCCGGGCCTCGCCGATCGGCTCGTCGGCCAGGTAACGCGGTCGGCCAGCGAGTCCGCCGCGGGCCAGCGATGCGTACGCGCCGACGAGTTCTTCGAGGCTGACCGCCGCACCGCCGAGGATCACGCTCAGGTTGGGCGAAGCGCCGCGCGGGAGTTCGAGCCGCAGTCCGCCGCGGCGCAGCAGAGCGACGAAGCGCTGCGGGTCGAGCCGTTCGAGCACTTCGACGGCCGGCACGTTGAGCGACCGGCGAAGGGCTTCGGAAGCGCTGACCGGCCCGCTGAAGCTGGCCTGGAAGTTGCCCGGCTGATACCCCGAGAACGACTGCGGGACGTCGGCGAGCAGCGATTCGGAGTGGATCAGGCCTTCGTCGAGCGCCAGTCCGTAGAGAAAAGGCTTCAGAGCCGAACCGGGGGACCGCTTCGCCTGGACCATGTCGACGTGCGCGAAGCGGCTGTCGTCGGAGAAATCGGCCGACCCCGCGTAGGCCAGGACTTCCAGGCTCAGGTTGTCGACCACCAGCGCGGCCATCGAAACTCGCGGCGGCAGAACATTCAGCCGTGCGGCGAGGAGTTGCTCGACGCTCTGCTGCGCGCCGGCGTCGATCGTGCTGGCGACGCGCGCAGCCTCGGGCCGTAGCCGCCGCAGGCGTTCGGCGAGCAGAGGCGCGAGCAGCGGCTCGCGGACGGTCTGGGCGATGACCGGTTCCTCTCTCGCCTCGCGGACGGCCGCTTCGCCCCAGAGCGGCCTCAGGCGCGCGAGGACCTTGTCGCGGGCGGCGCGCGCACGCTCGGGGTAGCGGTCGGGGCGGAGAAGCGACGGCGCTTGCGGCAGCACGGTGAGCAATGCCGCCTCGGCCGCGCTGAGGCGCAGCGACGGCTTTCCAAGATACGCGCGACTCGCTGCCTCGACGCCTTCGAGAACCCCGCCCATTGGCGCGAGGGCGAGGTAGGTTTCGAGGATCTCGCGCTTCGAGAAACGCAGTTCGAGCTGCACCGCGCGGGCGATCTGGCGCAGTTTGCCGGCCGCCGTGTGCGGGATCGGTTCGATCAGCCGGGCGACCTGCATGGTCAGCGTCGATCCACCCGAGACGATTCGCCGATGCACCAGCCACTGGCCGGCGGCGCGCATCAGCGACCACGGATTGACGCCGGGATGCCACCAGAAGCCGCGGTCCTCGTACGCGACGAGGGCCTCGAGGTAGCGTGGCGAGACTTCCTCGAGGCGTATCGTGTGTCGCCAGACGTGCGTGCGATCCGGGAAGGCGCGCAGCGGTGTGCCGTCGCGGGCGACGACGACCTGTGCCCTCGGCGCCGAGCCACCGCGTCGTGGCGGTGGCCAGAGCTGATCGGCGACGAGCAGCCCGGCCAGGACCCCGGCGAGCGCCAGCCGCAACACGCCCGGCCGCATGCCCATCAGTCCCCGGTATGGGTTCTCATGGTCTTGCCGACTGGGGAGCAGCGCCCTGGCCGGTAGCCGCAGCGTCACCGTCGCGGCCGTCGCTGATCTGCAGCAATTCTCCGCCGCCGGCGAGGCCCCAGATCTGTGGCTGGTACATGTCCTCGGCCCAGGTCGGCGGAACGACGAAGCGCCCGGGAGTGACGACCCGCACCCGGTAGAAGAAGTCCATCTTCTCGCTGAGTCTGGCGGCGACGACGAACCGGTCGTCACGGAACTCGACGTGGCGGATTCGCCCGTCCTGCATCGCCTGCCGCGGGTCGATGCCGCCGATGGTCACGACTGCCTGTTCGCCTTGGACGAGGTTGCTGTTCTCGATCTCGAGCCCGGCCGGGATGTGGTCGACGATCAGTGCGTTGGCGTAGCGCCCGGTCGTCCTGACCTGCAGCCGGACGACCGCGCTTTCGCCGACGCGCAGGATCCGGTTGCCCAGCGGCTGGCCATCGGCGGTGAACCATTCGCGCTTGAGGTCGAACGCATCCCGCCGGGCTGGTGGGACTTTCTGCGGGTTGCCGGAGTAGGCGAGTTCGACGAACAGCCGGTTGCCGCCGGTATTGCGGATGCGCATCCCGTTGGCCAGCTGGCTGGCTGACAGCGGCTGATACAGCGTGCCCGTCGTGCGTAGCGCGCGCGAATTGCCTTCCGCGCTGAGCTCCCCGGTCCACTCGCGTCCCGGCTGGGCGGCGAATGAGCGACCGAGCAGGAACAGGGCGAGCTTTTCCTGGGTGCTGAAGTACTGTCGGCCTTCCATCGCCGCGGCGACCTGGCTGACCAGGTTTTCTCGTCCCTCGGGGCGCAGCTGATGACGGTCGAGCAGGACCCAGATCATCGCCCAGTCGCGCAGATTGCTGCCGTAGTCGCCCCACCAGGCGTACTCGGGTCCGCTGCGCGGCCTGGCGATTCCCGCGTCGATCGCCTTGCTCGCGCGTGCCTCGTCGCCCATCAGCTTGAGAGCCAGACCGAGATGCACGAGCGACAGGCCGGAAGGCGCGGCGGCTGCCGATTCGTGCAGCTGGCGCAGCGTGGCCAGCGGCGCCCGGCCCTGGCGGGCGAGGACGTAGGCTCCGTAGGCGAGCACCGCGAAGCGACCGGACCCGGCGTAGCGTGGGTCGTTCCACACCGAGTTCGCGTTGTAAGTCACCGGTCCGGTCGGTAGGCCGGCGACACCCTCCTGCAACCCCTTGAGCAGGAAGTCGCCGGTTCGCCGGTCGATCTCGGGTGGCACGTCGAAGCCCTGTTCGCGCGCGTCGAGCAGGAAATTGCCGACGTAGGCCGACAGCCAGTACTGGTACTCGGCGAGGTTGCCCCACAGGCTGAAGCCACCACCCGGCGCCTGCATGCCGGTGAGCCGGGCGATCGCCTTGTCGATCAGCAGCGCGCGCTGGGCGCGCGTGAAAGGCTTGAGGCCGAACTGCGCGGCGGCGTTTTCGTCGATGAACAGATGCGGATAGGCGCTGCTCGTCGTCTGCTCGGCGCAGCCGTACGGATAACCGAGCAGCCCCTGAACGGCGCCGCGCACGTCGATTGGCGCGCGGTCCGAAATGGCCAGCGTCGCGCTGACGGTCTCGGGTAGCAGTCCGCCGAGTTCGGCATCGCGAAGTTCGGCGGTTTCGCCGGGGGCGATGGCCAGGCGACGGACCAGCGACTGGCGCGGCGTTGGCACTTGCACCGGCAAGGAAAAACTGCGCCGGATCCTGACCTGCGCGCTGTCCACGCGCACCTGGATCTCGGCGAGACCAGGCACGCTTCCCGCTTCGACCGGGATGTGCAGTGTGCGCTTCTCCTGGTCCTTCAAAGAGAACTGCTGTTCACCGTTGCTGATCAGCAGACCGTCGCGACTGCTCAGCGCGACCCGGACGTCCTGTCTGTTGCCCGAAAGGTTCTGCACGTCGAGCGCGAGGACGGCGTGGTCACCGACCGAAAGAAAGCGCGGCGTGGCCAGCTCGGCAATCAGCGGTGCGGCGACGGTGACCTCGGCCTCCTGGCTGCCGAAGCGATCGCCGCTGGCGACGACGGCCATCACGCGCAGACTGCCGTTGAAGTCGGGAATCGGCAGTGCCACTTCGGCCTCTCCCTTGTCGTCGAGCAGCAGTGGTCCGCTGAACAGATCGACGAGGCGCAGCTTGCGCGGCAGGCTGCGCGTTGGCTTCGGGGCCGCGTCGCCACCGAACTTCAGGCGGCCCTTCTGGCCGTCCATCTTCTCGATCAGCCGGCCATAGACGTCGTAGGCGTCGATCCCGTAGCGCAGTTTGGCGTAGAAGAAGCCGAACGGATCTGGGCTGACGAAGCGGGTGATGTTGAGGATTCCGGAGTCGACCGCCGAGACGGTGACCAGCGCCTTCCGTCCGCTCGCTTCGGGAACCTTGACCTTGATCTTCAGCGGCTGCTCGGGTTCGATCTTCTGCGGGGCGTCGACGCCAACCGCAAGCTTTCGGCTGCCCCGGTCGAGCGGCAGGTAGGCGATGCCCAGCGCGCGCGCAGGGGTCACCTTCTCGCCGCTGTTGCCCGGACGCAGGACCATCACCGTCAGGTAGAGATCATGGCGTTTCCATGCCGGGTCGAGCGGGATGTCGATCGTCGTTTCCTCGGCGCGGACGCTCAGCCGGCGCACCCACAGTCCGCGGTCGCCCTCGACGGTGACCAGCGCCTCGCCGGCATGCGGTGGGGTCATCGTCAGACGTACCTTCTCGCCGAGGACGTAGGCCGGCTTGTCGAGTCTCAGGGCAACCTGGTCCGGTCGGACTCCCTGGGTCTCGTCGTCCTTCGCCGACCATCCCGCGTAGAACCGGAAACGCAGCGTCTGACCGGTTTCGGGGTCGAGGATCTCGACCCGGTAGCGCCCGTACTTGACCGGCAGAGTCAGCTTGCCACGCCCTCCGGCAGGCGTCGAGACGTGTGTCGTGAGTACGAGTTCGTCGCTCTCCGAGAAGCCCGAGTGCCAGCCGCGCTGATCGTCGAAGCGCCAGTAGTAGTGGCGGTTCTCGCGGAACAGCCGGACGGGCAGCGCGTTCGCAGGCTTCAGCACAGCGCCCGGGTCGGCGCGCACGACCTCGAAGTCGGCCGGTGCGCCTTCGCGCGCGTACGAACCGACGAACAGCGGACGCACGCCGACGAGCACCGGCGCCGGCCACCAGGTGCGCTCGATGCTGCGCACGACCGGGCGGCCGCCGCTTTCGAGCAGGCTCAGCGTCGTGCGCACGGTGAACGGCGAATGGCGCCGGGAGAATCCCGCGATATCGACGTCGATCGGTGCCTTGCCCTGTTGGTCGAGCTTCGCTTCGGGCAACTCGGTGCGCGTACGCACGTTGTCTTCGTCGGAGTCGCCGAAAACGAAGCCGGGAAGTTTCTGGGACAGCGGATTGCGGTTGCGCTCGCCGGTGACCACGCCGAGCAGTCGATTGCCCGCCGCCGCGGCGCCATAGAGATAGCGGCCGCTGGCCTCGATCAGCCAGCGGGAATCGCCGGCGAGCCGCTCGCTGGACGTCGACAGGTCGAGCTTCATCCGCTCGGGGAGGAATTCCTCGACGCCGAACTGCAGGCTCGTCCCGGCCAAACGGGCGGCGGGGTCGGCGCGTAGCTCGAGGTTCCACGATCCGGTTGCCGCATCGACTGGCAGCTCGATCGCCTGCCGGTAGTAGCCGGCGACGTTCTCGTCGGGCCGCCAAGTCGAGGTCCACTGAGCCTTGCCGTCGGGTCGGCGGAGGATTGCCTGGATCGGTTGCGGGGGGACCGGCTGGCCGTCGGCGTCGCGCGCGATCACCGAAACCTCGAAGCGCTCTCCGGGCCGGTAGAGGTTGCGTCCCGAATAGGCGAACAGACGTACCGGGGTGTACGGCATTCCGGCGATGTCGAATTCGGCGAGATCGAGCGCCGGTTCCTTGAGGGCTATCAGCGAGATCTGGTTGCCCTTGCGGGCCATGACCAGCCGCGAGCCGCGAGGACGCTCGGCGAAGCTCGCGCGGCCGTCGCGGTCGGTGTCGCTGCTCACGAGGGGTTTTCCCTGGCCGTCGATCCAGCTCACTTCGACGTCCGGCTGGGCCCTGCCGTCGGTCAGCGAACTGACGTAGGCTTCGGCACCGCGGTTGGCGTACTGGCGCAGATGCAGGCCGAGGTCGCTGACATAGAAGTAGGTCGTCTGGTATTCGCCGCGGAAGCGGTTCGGCTGCGACATCACGGCGACGTAGACGCCGGGGTCGCGCAGCGCCGTGATGCTCTCCACGGGGATGAAGGTCACGCCGCGGCGGTTGGCTTTCTGTTCGGTCAGGAAGCGGCCGATGAAGGCGCTCTCGGTCAGCTTGTGGATCTGGTCGAGGTCCCAGCTGTACACGATGCCTTTGAGGCGCGTTCCGGAGTATCCCGGCTCGTCCATCTCGTCGCCCACTGGCACGTCCTGCTCGCTGCCCGAAACTCGTCCGCGCGCCGGTCCGGCGGTGACCATCTCGAGGAAGCGGGCGAGCTGATCGGGTTTGACGCGTAGGAACTGGATGTCGACCTCGGGTACGTTGACCGTGGTTACCGGCAGGCCGCCGCTCTGACCTGCCGGCAGGACCATTCCCCGGCTGGTGAAATAGAACGCCGGCGACATCGCCGCGGTGACGATCGAGAAGCGCACTTCTTCGTCGATCCTGCTCCCGTTGCGCGCGCTCAGTCCGGGCTGCACGCGGACGATGTAGCGGGTCTGTGGCCGGATGTGCGGAAAGAACAGAAGGCGGGGGTTCTCGCCGACCACCCAGGAACCGGCGACCGGCTTGCCGCCTTCAAGGGCCGTGTCTTCCGCGGCGCGGCTGCTCGTCGCCGCCCCTTCGCTTGCTGGGGATTCGCCTTCGTCCTCCTCGCCCTCACCCCTCGCGTCGGTCGCTGCCGGCGACCGTTTCGCGGTGGCAGGCATCTCCAGCACCTGGACGAAGCGGTCGTGATCGCCCTTCGCGTCGAGCGGCAGACTGAAAGAGAGCGCCAGCGCCGGAGAACCGTCGAGTTCGCGGTGCGCAGCGTCGAGCACTTCGAAGCGAATGCCGTCGCTCGCCGCATCGTCGTCGTGACGGCTCGCCAGATGTCCGACTGCGAGAAAGCCGGCGATCGCCAGCGCTGCGGCGATGAGCAGTGCGCGTACGGGCGTCAGTCCGCGTTGTCTGAAACGCCTCACGTTGCCCATGCCATCCTCCCCATCCGCCATCCCCCCAGCATTCTAGCAGCCGCCGGTCGCCAAGTGGCTGCCGCCAGAGTGGCCTGTGAACCGGCAGCCTCGCCGTCGGCCCGGCACAAGGGCGCGGTCACGCGGCGGCTTCGCCCGTCGAGCAATCGACCTGGAACAGTACGCGGTCTTCGAGCCGGATCGCCGTCAGGTGTCGGCCCCAGAAACAGCCCGAGTCGAGCGCGAGCAGATTGTCGTCGATGTGCAGGCCGAGCGCCGACCAGTGGCCGATGACCAGCACCTCGCTGGCGCTCCGTCTTCCGGGAATCTGGAACCACGGCAGGTGGTCGGGCGGGGCGCTCGACACCTCTCCCTTGGTCCGGAACTCCATTGCTCCGTCGAGCGAGCAGAAGCGCATCCGCGTCATCGCGTTGACGATCACGCGCAGGCGCGGCCAGCCTTCGAGGTCATCGCTCCAGGCGACCGGTTCGCTGCCCCACATGTTGGCCAGAAAGTCACGGTAGGCGGGGCCGCTGAGCAGCGTCTCGGCTTCGGCAGCAAGCTCGCGAGCCCGGGCCGTCGTCCATTGCGGCAGCAGGCCGGCGTGGACCATGCAGAACCCCGCTTCGCGGTGGCAGAGACGCTGTCTGCGCAGCCAGTCGAGCAGCTCGTCACGGTCGGGCGCAGCAAGGATCTCGTCGAGCGTGTCGCCCTTGTTGCGCCGCCCGAAGCCAGCCGCGGCCATCAGCAGGTAGAGGTCGTGGTTGCCGAGAACGGTCACCGCCGCCTCGCCCAGCCCGCGGACGAAGCGCAGCGTTTCGAGTGAGCGTGGCCCGCGGTTGACCAGATCGCCGACCAGCCACAGCCGGTCGCCTGAGGGGTCGAAATGAATCTTCTCGAGCAGATGCTGAAACGAGTCGAAGCAGCCCTGGATGTCGCCGATCGCGTAAGTGGCCATGGCCTCCCGAGCTCAGAGGTTGTGAAGGAATCTACTGCGCGGCCAATCTGCGGCTTTGCTCAGTCGCTCGCCCGACGGTCGGCTTTTCCCTGCTGGCCAGCTGCAGTGGCGCGCAGCATGCTGCCCGAAACCCCGCCTTCGCCCTGGCCCATCCGTTTGACAGGTCTCGTCGTTCGCTCCCGGAGGGAAAGCAAGGGACCGCCCCTTCCATCGCGCCTGGCCTATCGGCCTGCTCGTGACGATGTCTGTACGACCTGTCAGCCGGCCGACCGTTGCTGCCAGCGCCAGGTGTCGCTGCACATTTCGTCGATGCCGCGGTGTGCCCGCCAGCCGAGCAGAGCGGAAGCCAGTCGGGGGTCGGCGTAACATTCCGCGACGTCGCCTGGCCGTCGCGGGGCAATGACACAGGGTATCGGCCGGCCACTGGCCGCAGCGAAGGCACGAACCATCTCGAGCACCGAATAGCCGCGACCGGTTCCGAGGTTTACGCTCAGCAGCCCCCCCCGGTCGAGCAGGTAATCGAGTGCCGCGAGGTGGCCTTCGACGAGGTCCATGACGTGGATGTAATCACGGACACCTGTGCCATCGGCAGTCGGATAATCGTCTCCGTAAACGTTGAGGTGCGGGCGTCTGCCTTCGGCTACCTGGGCAATGTAGGGCATGAGGTTGTTCGGAATTCCGTTGGGTTCCTCGCCGATCAAACCGCTGTCGTGCGCGCCGACCGGGTTGAAGTAGCGGAGGCGGGCGATTCGCCAGTCACGGTCGGCCGCGGCGAGGTCGGCGAGCATCTCCTCGATCATCAGCTTGCTCGCCCCATAAGGGCTGGTCGCCGAACGTGGAAAATCCTCGCCGATCGGCACGCTCGCCGGATTGCCATAAACCGTTGCCGATGAACTGAATATCAGCGTCCTGACGCGGGCTTCGGCCATCACCGTGCACAGCGCGATCGCTCCGCCGACGTTGCAGTCATAATAGCGCAACGGCTGTTCCACCGACTCGCCGACAGCCTTGAGGCCAGCGAAGTGGATTACCGCGTCGATCGCCGCCGCGGCGAACACGCTGCGCAGCAGCGAACGATCGCGAACATCACCCTGGCAGAAGCTCGGGGCTTTTCCGGCAATCCGCTCGATGCGCTCGAGTACTTCGATGCGGCTGTTCGAGAGGTCGTCGACGATGGTTACCTCGTGGCCCGAAGCGAGCAGTGCGACGCAGGCATGCGAACCGATGTAACCCGTGCCGCCGGTTACCAGGATGTTCATGGGCTGAATGAGCCTTCACTGCGGCGCTTCAGGTCACGACATGCGCCGGACCTGAAGCGCCGCTAATCGACAGGGCTTGTCCGGGGCCTGGCCGCGCGCGACAAGGCTCGGCCAGGCAGCTAGACGAGGAATTCGTCGCGTGTCCGCCCGGACGCCTCGAGACTGGTCAGCCAGTTCGGCGCCTTGCCGCGACCCGACCAGCTCTCACCATTCGGCCCTCGATACTTGATCGCCACAGCCGTGCGCGCCTTGGTTGCCGGAAGCAAGCCGCCAGTCCGGAAGCCGAGGTCTGCCGCAGTCAGTCCGTGTTCGGCGATCAGCCGCTTTGCCTGGGCGATGGCCTCGGCCAGTTCAGCCTTGCGTGCCTCTTCTATTTCTTTTTCGAGCATTGCCCGCTGGGCAAGCAGCTCCTTGTAGGTGGCCATACGCTTCTCCTTGAAGAAAGCCGCTTTATACACCAAAAACTGATAATTGCAAGATGCCGCCGAGCCGCTGCCCGGATCGCCGATCGGGGAGTAAACAGGGATTATGGTGGTTTTCCGGATAACCGATCGGAAAGCCTGTGACAAACGCTCCGGGACGAGGCGGAGTATCCGTCGGGATGGGCCCGGCGCTGGCCGGTGGCGCGTTCGGCGAACCGCTCAGCGGTTATCGGCGCGCAGTTCGCGATAACGCCCTCCGTGGAAGACGAGCGGCTCGCTGGTCGCCCCGCGGGCAAAGCGCTCGACCTCCCCGACGAAGATCAGGTGATCGCCTCCGGGGTAATGAGCCGCGTTGCGGCATTCGAACCACGCTGCGCAGCCGTCGATCAGCGGCAGTCCGCTGCGTCCTCTGCTGATGCGGACCTCGTGAAAAAGCTCGTGGTCGCGGCTCGCGAAACAGTCGGAGATCCAGGCCTGGTCGAGGGCCAGGACATTCACCGCATAATGGCTGGCCTGGCGGAAGGCCGCGAAGCGTGGCGAGGCCAGGGACAGGCTCCAGAGAATCAGTCTGGGGTCCAGGGAAACCGAGTTGAACGAGCTGATCGTCACGCCGATCAGTTCCCGGCTTGCCGTGCTGGTGGTGACCACGGTGACCCCGGTGGCAAAGCTGCCGAGGGCATCGCGGAAGTCGCGACCGGGGAGTGTCTCGATCAGGCGCTGCGCAGCACGGTCGGGAGCCGCCTCGCGAGCGGCCAGAGCGTCCGCTTCGACAGCGTCGGGTGCATCGAGAGGAGGGCGCATCAGCGACTCCTGAAGTGCGCTGCGCCGCTGGTAGAATTCATCGTCAGCAATGATCGGCGAGTGGAACGATGGTCGGTGAAGCTTCGGTATCCGGCAAAGACCTCGCGCCGCCTTGTTCGCGATGCCCCGTCGCTTCCGTTCTGGCTTGCTGAAGGGTGGCGCCGGGGACGGCGTCCAGGAGACCGTCGAGCGAACGATTATCGCTGTCCGGTCAGCACCTGTCGAGACCGTCAGCCCGCAGGTCGGCGACGAGTTCTCGAAGCGGGTGATCGTCTGGCAAAAGGCCCATGGCCGTCACGACCTGCCCTGGCAGGGAGTCGGCGACGCCTACCGCGTCTGGCTGTCCGAGATCATGCTCCAGCAGACGCAGGTGCGGACGGTGATTCCTTATTTCCTGCGCTTCATCGAACGTTTTCCGGATCTCGAGACGCTCGCTGCGGCGCCACTGGAGGGAGTTCTCGAAGCGTGGGCAGGACTCGGCTACTACGCCCGGGCACGCAACCTGCACCGCTGTGCGCAACTGCTGCTCGTTCACCGGGAAGGAAAGTTCCCGGCTGATCCACTGGACAGCGCGGCCCTCCCCGGAATCGGCCGCTCGACCGCGGCAGCGATCAGCATCTTCGCCTTTGGCCGCCGGGCGGCGATCCTCGACGGGAACGTGCGGCGCGTGCTGGTGCGCTGCTTTGCCCGTGAGGGAACGGGGACTTCTCGGGGGCCGGGTACGCGGGAGCTCTGGGCGCTCGCCGAAGCGCTCTTGCCCGTCGACGACGTCGCAGCCTACACGCAGGGCATGATGGACCTCGGGGCGACGATCTGTACCCGCCGCAGACCACGTTGTGGCGTCTGTCCGCTGAGTGACCAGTGCGTCGCGGCCCGCGAGGGCCGGCAGGAGGAGTTGCCGACGCCTGCGCTGAAGCGATCGCGGCCGCTGCGCACGTCGCGCCTGTTGCTGCTCACCGATGGCCGGGCTGTGCTGCTCGAGCGACGTCAGCCGAGCGGGGTCTGGGGCGGCCTGCTGAGCCTGCCCGAGGCGGTCGCCGGCGAATCCGAAGACAGCTTCGTCGCGCGCCAGGGTTGCCGTCTCCTCGAATCCCGGACGCTGGCGCCGATCAAGCACGACCTCAGCCACTTTCGCCTGTGCCTCGAGGTCGTGCTCTGTGCAGTCGAACGGCTCGGGTCATCGGTCCGGGAGACCGGCGGCGAGTGGGTCGACCTGGCAGAAATCGACGGAGCGGCGCTGCCGGCACCGCTCGGAAGACTCCTCGCGTCGCTGTTTCCCGACTGCCGGTCGACTGCTTCACCGGGCTGACGCCGGCAGGGCTGCACGATTCGCGGGTCACGGCCACCGCGGCCATTCCGCTGATGGCGGATGGTCCGGACGGGAGAATCTTTGGCCAGGGTGCGGAGGGCTGCCCGAGCGCCGCCTGCGCGCGCTCCCGATGCCCTCGGCGAGGGCCACGCAGCGACGATCGAGCATCGTCGGCCGCGCACTTCGCCTTGCCCGGCGACGAGTCAGACGCGGCCCAGCGCAGGTCGCCGGTCGCTGCGGCCGATCGCCCACCGTCCGAAGCTCACGCCACAGGCCAGAGAGACGAAGCCGGCCGCCCACCCGGCCGTGAGGCTCCGGCCGAAGAGGTCGAGCGCCAGGCCGAAGGCCACCGGTCCGATCAGCGCGCCGATGAAGCCGACCGAAGAGTATAGGGCGAGCGCCGTGCCGCGCTTTTCGTGTGGCGTTTCGGTCAGCAGACCGGCGGTCAGTGCAGCCGAGTCGAGATTCATGCTTGCTGCGTAAACGAGGAGCAGTGGCACGAGCAGCGCGCGCGAGAGGTCTGCCGACAAGCCGACGGCCAGCGCCAGCGCCGCCGACAGGGGCATCACGCTGCACAACCAGCGACGACGTCCCCAGCGCTGCGCGCCCTCGTTGCCGAGGATACTCGCCGGGACGGCCAGGAAGGTCGCCGCCGCGGCGATCAGCCCCGGCAGCGCCGTCAAGGCATCGGGGGATCTCGCGTGCGTCCAGCTGACATAGGCGACGAGCCATGCCCGAAAGCCGAAGAGTTCCCAGTTGTGACCGAAATAGCCGCCGCAGTAGGCGAGGGTCCGGCGGTCTCCGAGCACGCTTCGCCAGCGGCCGCGCGGCACCCCGTTCTTGCCCGGAGACCCGAGGGGCGCGACTCCGAGCCAGATCAGGGCGACCGACAGAGCGGCGCAGACAGCCGCCGCGGCGAACAGCCAGCGCCAGGGCAGGAGCGCCCTGGCCAGTTCGATCCACAGATACGACGCTCCCGCACCGACCCCGAAGGTCGCCGTGTAGAAGGCCGTTCCGCGTGATTGCCGGGCTATCGGCAGCCGGTCGGTCAGTGCTTTCAGCCCGGGCATGTAGGTGCCGGCCAGGCCCAGACCGGCCAGCCACCACCAGGCCAGCGCCAGGGCATAGCCGTGGGCACCGGCGGCGAAGCCGGCCAACGCCAGGCCGGTCAGCGCGGCACTGGCGAGGTGGATCGATCTCGCGTCGACCCGGTCGGTCAGGCCGACCAGCAGGGGTACGGCGAGCAGGTAGCCGAGAAAGAAGATCCCGCCGAGCCAGCCGGCTTCGGTTGCCGAAAGCGCCCATTGCTCGGCAAACTGCGGGAGCAGCGAGGGAACGAGCGCGAAGCCAGCCATCGACAGGGCTTCGGCGCAGCAGAAGATCAGTACCAGGACGGCCGGGGAGCGCGCAGCAGACATATGCAGGAGGGGCACAGCGGGCACGCGGGATCATTCTCCGGGCAGCCTGGCGAGTCCTCGATCATTGTCGTATTCCGGACGGGTGTCGGCAGTCGACGCTGGCGTGCAGCAGGCGCAGCACGTCGACGAATCGCTGGCCCCTGATCGTCGTCGTGCGAAAAACGACGAGGTGCCGCACCTTGCCCGGTTGTCCAGCGTGCTCGATCGTCCGGATTGCACGGCCGATCTCGCTGCGCTCCATCGAGGCAGGAACCAGGGGATCGGCACACAGCTGCTCGAGGACGTCAGCGAGGGTTTTCGCGGCCGAGCGCGCGAGCGGCTCGCCCGAGTGTCTCGCAGTCCACCGCAGGATCAGTCGATAATCGTTCTCGGCGGCAGCCGACAGGCGAAGCGTCCACGGCGTGCCACCCACTATTCGCCGAGCACTCCGGAGGCGACCGTAGCCAGATGCTGAGCAAGTTCCGGCGCAGAGTCGAAGGCATGCAGGAAGCCAGCGTCGATGTCGGCGATGCCGATTCCGATCGCCAGGCGCAAGGCGGCGAGTCTTGCTTCGTCTTCCTGCTCTCGGCGCTCGACGAGCCGCAGACCTTCGCGCAGAACCTCGTCGGCATTGTGGTAGCGACCCGAAGCGACGAGTCGCTCGACGAAGCGCGCCTGATGTTCGGTGAGCACGATCTGGCAAACGGGCATGGGTGCATCGGGACGCGGACGATTTCCTTCGGCCAAGTATGCCACAAGCCGATTGGGACAGGCCTGAGACGCTTCCCGCTCGGCCGCCGGACGGCTCACTGGCGGATCAACGACAGGTGCTCCCTGAGCCAGCCGGCCAGAGCCCGGAGACGCACGAGCGGATCGTCGATTTCGAGAAGCTTCTGCCGGCTTTCGGCACTCATCGGGAGAAGTTCGGCCAGGCGATAGCCGACCCACGCTGCATCGTCGAAGGCGTGAGGCTCGGGGAGTGGCTCGGGCGCCATTTCGTCGGCCAGAGCCTGGAGCAGTGAGCGCAGCCCTGCTTCTTCGGGAGGCACGGGCTGCACCTGTGTTTCGTCGAGAATCCGCAGATCGCCGTGCTGCAGCCCGCCGCGGCCGACCGTCCGTTCGGCGATGCGGAAACGGCGGCCGCCGCGCACGGCGACGACCATGATGCCGAGTTGGGGGACATCGACATCGACGATGTGAGCGAGCGTGCCGACCGGATGGGGCTCCGCAGGCGGGCCGACTTCATTGCCGTCGCGGATCAGGCAGACGCCGAAAGGCTGATCGGCCCGCAGTCGTTCGGCGACCATGTCCAGGTAACGCTGCTCGAATACTTTCAGCGACAGGCGGCTACCCGGAAACAGCACGGTGCCCAGGGGAAAGAGCGGGATGCGGTTCATTGCCGGTCACTCTGCCGATCGCCCCAGCGCGGGACCAGCGAATGGGGAAGCCGCAACTGGTCGAGGATGCGGGCGACGACGAAGTCGACGAGTTCCTCGACACGCTGCGGGCGGTGGTAGAAGCCCGGGCACGGCGGCAGGATCAGCGCGCCGACCCGGGTCAGGCGGAGCATGTTCTCGAGATGGATCGCCGAGAGCGGCGTTTCCCGCGGGACCAGGATCAGCCGGCGACCCTCCTTGAGCACGACGTCCGCGGCGCGCTCGATCAGCGTCCGCGACAACCCCTGGGCAATCGCCGCGAGGGTGCCCATCGAGCAGGGACAGACGACCATCGCGTCGGGGGGGCTCGAGCCGCTGGCTAGCGGTGCGAACCACTCCTCGCGGCCGTGGACGGCGAGGACTCCGGGCCGGTTGCCAAGGCGTTCGCCGAGCAGCCGACGCGCGTCGCTGGCCCGCGAGGGCAGGTCGAGGTCCATCTCCTGCCGGGCGACGACCTGTGCAACCTGTGAGTAGAGCAGTTCGACGCGGCAGCCGGCGTCGAGGAGGCATTCGAGCAGCCGCAAGCCGTACGGCATTCCCGAGGCGCCGGTCAGCGCCAGGCAGACGGTTTCAGCCATGGATCCTTTCGTTGGCCCGGGCTGGCAGGCCCGAGAAGGATGGCGAAGAAATCGCGGCGAGCAGCCCCGCAGGGTCGGCCGCGCCGTCGATTCAACAATCTATGCCGAGCAGTCGCGCGGCGATCAGCCCGTTGATGATACCGAAAACGAGGGCTGCCGCCGCGAAAACCGGCACGAGGAGAAAGAGCGCGTCGTGGGGAATCAACCACCATCGGGCGAGTATCAACTGCCCGGCGATGTGCGCCAGAGCGGCGACGATGCTCCAGCTCACCGGCCCGAAGAACCGCGTCGGCAGGCGTGCGGCGACGGCCAGCGCCAACAGGCTGCAGACGGCGCCAGTCAGGCTCAGGAAGAACCCCGGGGCCAGGAAGTGCCCGAGCACCAGTCCACCTGCGAAAATGCGCAGCCCGGTGACCCAGGCGGCGGCCGTCCAGCCGTGTCGGGCGAGAACGACCAGCGTGACGATGTTCGCCAGGCCAGGTTTGACCCCTGGCAGGGGCATCGGGATCGCCGCGTCGATCAGCGATAGGGCGATCGCCGCGGCGGCCAGTCGGGCGATCCGCAGGTCGTCACGGGTTGCCGTCAGGCGGATCGACGGCGGGTCCGTCGCGGCCGGTGAGGCCGTGGCTCCCGGTTCGGGATGCAGCGGAGCAGCCCGCGGGTCCGGCTCCGACGAAGCAGGCGAGCGGGCGGCCAACCCGGCGTGTGTCTTGCGCGCTCCTGGCACGCTGGTCTGCTCGCGACCGCTTCCTGGCAAGTTCTCAGGGCTCCGAGATCGCCCGGCCACGAGAAATGAAGGCCACCGAGTAGCCCGCCTGGAAGCGGGAGTGGAGGGCTTCGATCTGTGGCGGCGAGACCGCGCTGTCGGCTTCCCAGCGTATCGCGTAGTTGGCACCCGAACCGCCGATGTTCTCGCGCGTCTCGATGAACAGTTCGAAGGTCCCGAACGGCGGGATGCTCGTCGGCCGGGTCACCGAATTGCGGATCAGCCGACCATCGGTGCCATAGTAGGGTGCAGCGACCACACGGATCTCGTTTTTCGGATCGGTGTTCCGGACGCTGACCAGAACCGAGAGCAGCGTATTGTCCGACTTGCCCGAGGAGCCGATGTTGCCGTGCCGGATTTCCGAATAGATCGGCACGTAGACCGTCTGTCCTTTCGAGGAGGGTTCGATTCCTTCGCCGAGTGTCGGCGTGAAGGCACCGGCCAGAGCCAGCGCGACGACTGCCTGGCGGGTCGATCCGGCGATGACGGTCGGCGAGGGAGGGGCGATGTGCCTGAGACTCACTGGGGCTCCTTTGCTGTCGAGGTTGGAATACGTTCCGTCGTGCGCTCGCGTCGGGCATATCGGCCAGCTCACGACGATGTCTTGACGCGCTCTCAGACGATACGCGCGATCAGCTCGCCGAGGCCGGCGACGCCAGCCTCGATCTGGTCGCCTCGGGCCAGCGTGGACACTCCGGCCGGCGTGCCGGTGAAGATCAGGTCGCCCGGAGCGAGAGTGACCAGGCCCGACAGGCGCGCGATGACCTCGGCGACGGACCACGACATCTGCCGGAGGTCGCCGTTCTGCCGCAACTCGCCGTTGACCCTGAGCCAGATCGCGCCGCTGGTTGGATGACCGGCGATCGACAGCGGATGGATCGGGCCGATCGGCGCACTCTGGTCGAAGCCCTTGGCCATGTCCCAGGGATGTCCCTTCTCCTTGGCCGCCTGCTGCAGATCGCGTCGGGTCAGGTCGATGCCCACCGCGTAGCCGAGCACCAGGTCGAGCGCGCGGGCGACGGGGACCTCGCGACCCCCGCCGGCGAGCGCAACGACCAGCTCGACCTCGTGCTGCAGGTTGGCCGTCGCCGGCGGATAGGCGACGGTGCCGCCGCCGGGGACCAGCGCATCGGCAGGCTTGCCGAAGAAGAACGGAGGCTCGCGAGTGTCGGCGCCCATTTCAGCGGCGTGATCGGCGTAGTTGCGCCCGACGCAATAGACCCGGCGGACGGGAAACAGGGCATCGCTGCCGGCCAGAGCTACGGCGACAGTCGGGGGTGGCTCGAAAAGATAGGACATGGCGGGTTCCTGATTCTCACCGTCACTAGACGGGGTTGTCGATATCGACGAACTGGCAGTCGAGGCCAAAGCGTTCCGCGAGATGTCCGGCCAGCGCCAGCACGCCGTAGCGCTCGGTGGCATGATGTCCGGCGGAGAGATAGGCGACTCCCGACTCGCGCGAGAGATGCACGGTCTGCTCCGAGATCTCGCCGCTGAGGTAGAGGTCGACACCGCTCGCGATGGCCTGTTCGAACAGCCCCTGCGCCGCCCCCGAACACCAGCCGACGCGGCTCACCGGGCGCTGGCGGTCGCCGACCAGCAGTGGCTCTCGGCGCAGTGCGCCGGCGACGCGGTCGGCGAGTGCTCCGACCGTGGTCGGCTGGTCGGGACGACCGAGCCAGCCGAGATCCTGCTCTGCGAAGCGGCCATCGGCGAGCCAGCCGAGTCGTCGTGCGAGTTGGGCATTGTTGCCGAATTCCGCGTGGTCGTCGAGCGGCAGATGATAGGCGATCAGGCTGATCTCGTCGCCAAGTAGCGTCTGCAGGCGGCGCTTGCGGATTCCGGTGATCCGGCCATCCTCGCCACGCCAGAACCAGCCGTGGTGCACGAGGATCGCGTCCGCGTCGCGGTGGACGGCCTCGTCGAGCAGCGCCTGGGTCGCCGAAACGCCGGCGACGAGGCGCCGCACTTCGCGGCGTCCTTCCACTTGCAGGCCGTTTGGGCAATAATCGCGGAAGCGTCCAGCGTCGAGCAGCTGGTCGAGATAGCGTGTCAGTTCCTCACGTTCCATTTGCCGGCTCCGGTTGAGTTCATGCGCAGGCTGTGGCTGATTTTTGCACAAACGGTGACCATCAGTCTCGCCGTCGTGTTCGTCGTGAGCACGCTGAGACCCGAGTGGCTCGGCAAGCCTTGGCCGGGTGGGGCGAGCGTCGTGGCCGTTCAGGAGTCGCCGGTCGAGGCGCCGGCAGCCGCCGCTTCCGCCGCGCCACCGTCGTTCCGCGAAGCCGCGCAGAAGGCGCTGCCGTCGGTGGTGCACATCTTCACTTCGCAGAAGGTCAGGGCGCGGCGCCATCCGCTGCTCAACGACCCGGTATTCAGGCACTTCTTCGGGGAAGGCGGCGAAGGGCAGCGAACGGCCGGTCTGGGCTCCGGGGTCATCGTCAGCCCGAGCGGTTACATCCTGACCAGCCTGCACGTCGTCGAGGCTGCCGACCAGATCGAGGTGACGCTCAGCGACGGTCGCAACCTCAGCGCGCGAGTCGTCGGCAGTGATCCCGAGTCGGACCTGGCGGTGCTGCAGATCGACGAGCCGAGCGGCAAGGATCTGCAGCTGCCGGCGATCACCCTTGGCCGGATGGACAACGTCGGCGTGGGCGACGTAACCCTGGCGATCGGCAATCCCTTCGGGGTCGGGCAAACGGTCACCATGGGAATAATCTCGGCTCTGGGACGATCGCACCTCGGCATCAATGCCTTCGAGAACTTCATCCAGACCGATGCGGCGATCAACCCGGGCAATTCGGGGGGCGCCCTGGTGGACAGCCAGGGCAACCTGATCGGCATCAACACGGCGATCTACTCGCGCTCCGGCGGATCGCTGGGAATCGGTTTCGCGATCCCGATTTCGACCGCGCGCAACGTGATGGAGCAGATCATCCTCAACGGGTCGGTCACGCGCGGGTGGATCGGCGTCGAGGCGCAGGAGATAACCGTCGACCTCGCCGAGTCCTTCGGTCTTCCGGACACCCGCGGTGCGCTGATCGCAGGCGTCCTGCGCGGCAGTCCGGCCGACGCGGGCGGCATCAGGCCCGGCGACATCCTGCTCGCGGTTGCCGGACAGCCGGTCAGGGATCCGCAGGCGATGCTCGATCTGATTGCCGGCCAGACCCCCGGCGAGACGATCGCCTTCCGGCTGCGCCGGCAGAACAACGTGCTCGAAACGACGGTCAGGATTGGCAAGAGGGCGCCCCAGCGGCGTGAGCGCTAGCGGGAGTGCAGCGATGTGTCAGTTGCTGGCGATGAACTGCAACGTGCCGACTGACGTCTGTTTCTCCTTTGCCGGGTTCCAGGCCCGCGGCGGCGCAACCGACGTGCATGCCGACGGCTGGGGGATCGCCTTCTTCGAGGATCGTGGTGCGCGGGTCTTCCTCGACCCGCAGCCGTCCTGCGTATCGCCGGTCGCCGAACTGGTGCGCAACTACCCGATCCACTCGAAGAACGTCGTCGCGCACATCCGCAAGGCGACGCAGGGAGGCGTCGCCCTCGAGAACACGCATCCGTTCATGCGCGAGCTCTGGGGTCGTTACTGGATCTTTGCGCACAACGGTCACCTGCCCGATTTCGTTCCGGTGCTCGATGGGCAGTTCACACCCGTCGGCGAGACGGACAGCGAACGTGCGTTCTGCTGGCTTCTGCAGAGCCTCCATCGGCTTTTCGGCCGACAGCCGCCAGCCCGGGAGGCGCTGTTCGACGCGCTCCATCGGTTGAGCCTCGACCTCGGCGCGCGCGGCGTGTGCAATTTCCTGCTCTCGAACGGTGACTGCCTGGTCGCCCACTGCTCGACGCGCCTGAGTTACATCGTCCGCCAGGCGCCGTTCGCCGTGGCGCACCTCTGCGATCAGGATTTGAGCATCGATTTCCGCGAAGTGACCAACCCCGACGACCGGGTGGCCGTCATCGCGACCGTGCCGCTGACCGACAACGAGCGCTGGGAAGCGATGCCCCGCGGGAGTCTCTGGCTGTTCCACGACGGGGCGCCGGTACGCCAGCAGGCGACCGTGGCTGGCCCGGAAACGCCGCCGACCTGAACCCCGGGCGAGCGTTCTCCGGTCCGACGCCAGGCGGACCTGAGGCAGCGGGCGGGTCGCTCAGATGACTCCGGCGGTGCGCAGCGACTTGATCTCGCTCTCCGAGAATCCGCTTTCGCGGAGCACTTCCTCGCTGTGCTCGCCGGCACCCGGGGGTGGCAGTCGGGCTGCGAAGGACAGTTCGCTGATCCTGAAAGGCGGCGCGAACTGCCTGACCCCGTCGACTTCGACGATCATCTGGCGGGCGAGCAGGTGTTCGTTAGCCAGGCTCTCCTCGAAGCGCAATACCGGGCTGACGCAGCAGTCGGCCTCGTCGAACAGCGCCGTCCACTCGGCGAGGCTGCGCCCGGCGAATGCCGCTTCGAGTTCGCGGCGAACCCGCCGGCCCTCGTCGCCCGTGGCGAAGGCAAACGGCCTGAGTTCCGGGCGGCCGAGCACCGAGCAGAGCGTCTGCCAGAACTTGGGCTCCATCGCGCTGACGGCCAAGTGTCGGCCGTCGCCGGTGGCGTAGACACCGTAGCTGGGGATCCCTCCGGAGAGGAGGTCGGTGCCGCGTGGCAGGACCTGTCCCAGTCCAAGGACGGCGAGCAGCGGGAAGATCGTGTGCGCGAATACGGCGTCGGTCATCGCCACGTCGACGTAGCGGCCGCGGCCGCTCTGGCGTGCGTCGACGACTCCGGCGAGGATGCCGACAAGGGCGGTCAAGGACCCGCCGAGCAGATCACCGATCTGGAAGTTGGGTATCGCCGGGGCTTGGCCAGCGGTTCCGATCTGGTCGAGCAGTCCGCAGCAGGCCAGATAATTCAGATCGTGTCCGGCGCGGTCGCGGTAGGGCCCATCCTGTCCATAGCCGGTTATCGCGCAGTAGACGATCCGCGGATTGACGGCACTGACCGCCGCATAGCCGATGCCGAGCTTGTCGACCACGCCCGGGCGAAATCCCTCGAGGATCACGTCGGCGGTGCTCGCGAGGCGCATGAAGGCGTCGACTCCGGCAGCCTGTTTGAGGTCGAGTCGCAGGCTGCGCTTGTTGCGATTGACCAGCTGGAAGTAGCTGATCGAGCCGTGCACTGCGCCGGCGTCGCGCGCGTAATCGCCGGGGCCGGTGTCCTCGATCTTGATGACGTCGGCGCCGAGGTCGGCGAGGTGCATGGTGGCCATCGGGCCAGGCAGGAGACGCGTCAGATCGAGCACGCGCAGGCCGGCGAGGGGAGGAGAACGCATCGGGGTCGCTTTCGGAAAGGGTTCTTCGAGGAGATCGCGGCATCGGCCGATCGCGGATTAGTCTGGTGCGTGCCTGGCCGCGGCCACTGCACCAGGCATTGTAGACCTGCCCGTCGCACTTCGGCGAGCGGGGCGACTGCGCGGAAGCACGCGCGGCGGCGCTACCCGGGGCATGATTTCATGGTCCGGCGAGTCGGCGAGTGGTTGACACGTCGGGACGGCGTGCGGATAATTCGGCTGCTCGTGGAAGCGCCGCTCCGGGCGGTACCGGTCAAGTGGCGTTTTCCTGCATGACGGGCGGCAATAGCTCAGTTGGTAGAGCGATACCTTGCCAAGGTATAGGTCGAGAGTTCGAGACTCTTTTGCCGCTCCAGCCTGTGAAGGGAAAGGGCCGGGAAGGCCCTTTCCCTTCTTCCATTTTGGGGCGCGTATAATGGTCTGAAACCGCCCGGATGGCGAAACAGGTAGACGCAAGGGACTTAAAATCCCTCGGCCTCGCGGCCATGCCGGTTCGATCCCGGCTCCGGGTACCCTTGCCAACCACCACGAGCTCCGCGCTCCGGCCGCAGATGATCATTTTCGACCTTGCCTGCCCGCTTGGCCATCGTTTCGAAGGCTGGTTCCATTCCCGCGAGGACTTCGACAGCCAGCTTGAACGCCGCCTGATCAACTGTCCGCACTGCGCTTCGCTCGAGGTCCGCCGCGTGCCTTCGAACGTTCACCTGAGCCGCCAGGCGGCGACTCCGGCGCCGGTCGAAACGGCCGATAGCGAAGCGGCGGTCGTGGACCTGCGCGCCGGGGTACTCAACGCGTTTCGTCAGCTGACGGAAATGCTGCTCGCCCGCTGCGAAGACGTCGGCGAAAACTTTGCCGAAGAAGCGCGCCGGATACACTACGTCGAGGCGCCCGAGCGGTCGATCCGCGGCGTGGCGACCAGCGAGGAATACGAGTCGCTGGTCGAGGAAGGCATCGAGGTGTTTCGCATCGGCCGGCTCAAGCCCGGCGATCTCCACTGAGCGGTTTCGGCGGAGCGATCGACGGCCGGGTTGCTCCGGGAGCGCGGTCGTGCGGGGCGTCCTCGGGGTAGAGCGGGTGATCAGCGCGCGACGACGACGCGATTGCGCCCCGCCCGCTTGGCCTCGTACAGTGCCGCGTCGGCCGCCTTGATCAGCGCCTGGCTGTCCGGTTCGTTGCCGACGTTGGCGACTCCGATGCTCAGCGTGACCGGAATCGACTTGTCTTCCCACAGGAAATGATAGCGTTCGACGACCGAACGGATTCGTTCGGCGATCTGCGCCGCGGCGCGCGCGTTCGCGTTCGGCAGGACGGCTGCAAATTCTTCGCCACCATAGCGGAAGACCATGTCTTCGACGCGCGAGGCGCGCTTGAGGAGATCGGCGAGCTGGCGCAGCAGCGCGTCTCCTGCAGCGTGACCGTAGCCGTCGTTGATCTTCTTGAAGTGGTCGACGTCGAGCAGCAGGCAGGCCATCGGCAGGCTGTTGGCCTGCGCAAACGCCCATTCCGAGGCCAGAAAGTCGAGGCCGTGCCGGCGATTCGGGAGTTGCGTCAGGGCATCGGTCAGGGCTGCCTGCAGCAGTCGGCGGTGGGCGACCGCGAATTCGTCGGTGGAGCGCATGATGCCTCGCCGTTCGCGCTGGATTTCCTCGCGCAGCAGGAGCATGCGCGTCGCCGTATTCAGACGGACGCGCAGGGTCTGGATGTCGAGAGGCTTGACCAGGACGTCGTCCGCGCCGGCGTCGATCGCTTCGAGGATCAGGCTCTCGCTGCCGGGTGAGGCGAGCAGCAGTGCATAGCTCTCCTTGCCGGCCGGTGTCTGGCGCAGGATCCGGCAGAAGCTGGCGGGCGTGAGGCTTGGCGTGGCGAGATCGGCGATGACGATCTGCGTCGGCTGACGCAGCGCGTGCCGCAGCGCTTCCGGGCTGCTGTCGACGAGTACCGGCAGGTGTCCGAGACTCTCGATCTGCTGCATCAGCGTCGGCAAGTCGGCGAGCGGGATGCCGACCAGCTGGACGTGCAGCCGAGGGGCGGCAGCCCTGCCGTTCTGCTCGAGGTTGGTCGTACTCACCCGGCGGCTCGGCGGGCTGGCAGCGAGGATTTCAGCGAACGGCGGGATCTCCTGCGTGCGCACCTGGAGCATCGCCCCCCATTCGCGCCAGCGGCGGACCATCCGGTCGACGGTGTCGTTGAGCGCATCGCCGCTGATCCCGAGGCGCGCCGCCCGGGTCAGCAGGCCCGGCAGAAGACTCCAGCGCGCTTCCTCGTTGGCCATGCAGATCTCGGCGAGCGAGCGGGCAAAATTCAGCGAATGGGTCAGCGTCTGGACCCGCGAGCCGTCACGAAAGCCGGCGAGGTCCGGCTGCTCGTGGTGGTAGGCTGCCTGGATGAGCATCTCCGGCATCCCCCACTCGGCGAGCATCGTCGCGCCGAGCTGCTGGTGATCCATGTCGAAGGCCTCACGTTCGCAGGCGCCGATGTCCTGTGTCTCTTCCCGGGCGCGGCGCAGCACTGCCGCGTACTCGCCGGGAAACAGCGAAGCCATCGCCAGTTCGCCGACTCGGGCGAGCAGCCCGAGGGTAAACAGTTCCTCACTCGATATCTGCGCGAAATGGGCCAACTCCTGGCAGGCGATGCCGGTGGCCAGCGAGTGTCCCCAGAAAGCCCCGTAATCAAACTCCTCGCATTGCCCGCTGGTGTGGCTGTGCATGACCGACAGTCCGATGACCAGATCGCGGACGCGGAAAGCGCCGAGCGCGACGATCGCCCGCTGCAGCGAGACGATCGGCCGCGCGCGTCCGAAAGCCGCGGCGTTGGCGAACTTCAGCAGACGGCCGGCGATGGCCGGATCGGACTGGACCAGCTGGACGAGTTCCGAGACACGGAAGTCGTCCCTTTGCAGCAGCTTGATGATCGAGAAGGCGACGCCCTTGGGCGACGGCAGTTTGCCCGTCGCCTTCATCGCCCGGTAGCGGTCTGGATCGACGAAATGGATCAAGGGAAGTCCCTGGGCTTCGGTATCCTCGCGATTATGCTACAAAAAGGCGTGGGAATACGGGCCGCGGCGGTGTGCCCTTCAGGCGCTGCCCCGGCCCGTGGCCCGTGGCCCGTGGCCCGTGGCCCGTGGCCCGGCCGCTCGCGTCAATCGCTGCCCGATCGGTACGCGGCTTCACAGCAGGTCGGTGTCGTCGTGGCGGTACGCCGGACTGCAGCAGCAAAGGATGTGCAGGGGCTCGGTCCCGGTCGCCGTGACGCAGTGGGCCGTTCCCGGGGGGATCAGCACGGTGTCGCCGACCGCGATGGCCAGGGTCTCGTCGCCGAGGATCATCAATCCACTGCCGTTCGTGACGTGATACAGTTCCTCGCTGAGCCGGTGGCGGTGCAGCAGCGTCCGTTCTCCGGGCGAGATCACGGCTTCGGCGAGGCTCTGCATGCGGCTGCCGTGCGCCGCCGGGTGCAACAGTTCGCGGATCGTCGAGCCGTCGCGCGTCGTATAGGCCTCGATGTCGCGATAGCACGTCTTCATCGGTGGAGGTCGTCCAGTGGCTCGATCAGGCCGGGATCGTCTTCGCTGACCCGGCCGACCCTGCGCGCGACCGACCAGACCTGCAGGGCTGCATCGAGACCAGGGCGGATCAGCTGTGCAGCCTGATCTGCGGGCGCGGCGAGCCATTGTTGCCAGTCGTCGGGGGCGAGAATCAGCGGCATCCGGTCGTGGATCGGGCGCATCAGCTCGTTGGCCGGGGCGGTGACGATGCAGCAGCTGCGCACGACCTCTCCACTGGGCGAGGTCCACGATTCCCAGAGGCCCGCGAAAGCCATCGTCTCTCCCGAAGTCAGCGAAACGTAGTAGGGTTGCCTGACCTCCAGCGAACCCTTTCCCGGAACGCGCTGCCATTCGTAGAAGCCGCTCGCCGGGATCAGACACCGGCGGCGCCTGAAGGCGTCGCGAAACGACGGCTTCTCGTTCACCGATTCGCCGCGGGCATTGATCAGCCGCGCGCCGATCGCCGGATCGCGGGCCCAGTGCGGTACCAGGCCCCAGCGCAGGAGGTCGAGCGTACGCTGGCCGATCGCTGACCGGCGGACGACCGCGATCCCGGTTCCCGGGGCGATGTTGAAGCGAGCCGGAAGCGCCGGGCATTCGGCAAGCTGGAATCGCCAGGCGAGCTGCGCGTGGGGAGCATCGAGCGCATAACGTCCGCACATGTGACAAGTCTAGCGCAAGCGGCGGCGGTGAGTGCTGGCCGCCGGCAGGGACCGGCCAGGCCCGATGGTTCTGGCGCGACGCCGGTGTCGCCGCTTCGGCCCGGTCGATCGGTCGACGAAAAAAGGCCTGCCGCGCCCAGGCGCGGCAGGCCTCCGTGCTCGGCGTCGGGGCGACCGGCGATCAGGCCTTGTGGCCCAGCGCGCGCTGGATCTGCGCGAGCGCCGTCGGATCCTCGATCGTCGTCAGGTCGCCAGGGTCGCGACCTTCGGCGAGGGCCTGGATCGATCGCCGCAGAAGCTTGCCCGAGCGGGTCTTCGGCAGCACGGTCAGGAAATGGACGCGGCTCGGACGGGCGATCGCGCCGAGCGTGTCGTCGACCTGCTTCATCACCTCCTTCTCGAGCCTGGCGGCCAGTTCGGGGGTGGCGATGTGCTCCGCGTTCTTGACCACGGCGAAAGCCATCGGCATCTGGCCCTTGAGTTGGTCGGCGACGCCGACGACCGCGACTTCGGCGATCGCGCTGTGTCCCTGGATCGCCTCCTCGATCTCGCGCGTACCGAGGCGGTGTCCGGCGACGTTGATCACGTCGTCGGTGCGGCCGAGGATGTAGTGGTAACCGTCCTTGTCCTTGATCCCCCAGTCGAACGACGAGTAGACCTGCGGCTCGCGGAACAGCGAGAAGTAGGTCGATACGAAACGCGCGTCGTCGCCCCAGACCGTCGACAGGCAGCCCGGTGGCAAGGGCGGCAGGATTCCGACTATCCCCTTCTCGTCGACGTCGCAGATCGTTCCGTCCTCACGGAAGATCTTGAGGTTGTAGCCGTACACGGGGAAGCTCGGTGTGCCGTAGCGAATCTCCGTCTTCTCCACGCCGGGCATCGACGAGAGGATCGGCCAGCCGGTCTCGGTCTGCCAGTAGTTGTCGATTACCGGCAGACCGAGTTCGCCCATGATCCATTCGTGGGTCGGCTGGTCGAGCGGCTCGCCGGCGAGGAACAGGTGCTTGAGGCTCGAAAGATCGTACTTGTGCATGTACGCCGTGTCGTGCTTCTTGAGGACCCGAGCCGCGGTCGGCGCCGAGAACATGACGCTGACCTTGTACTTCTCGACGATCTGCCACCAGATCCCGGGGTCGGGGCGGATCGGCGTCCCTTCGTACATGATCGTCGCCATGCCGGCGATCAGCGGACCATAGACGATGTACGAGTGGCCGACGACCCAGCCGATGTCCGAAGTCGCGAAGTAGGTTTCACCCTCTGCGCCGCAGTAGATGTTCTTGATCGATGCAGCGAGCGCGACGGCATAGCCGCCGGTGTCGCGCTGGACTCCCTTCGGTTTGCCGGTGGTTCCGGAGGTGTAGAGGATGTACGAAGGCTCGGACGACTCGAGCCAGGTCACCGGAACGTCGGCGTCGATGTGCTGCGCGCGCAACGTCGCGTAGTCGACGTCGCGACCTTCGACTCTGTTGAAGCCCTTGTCGAGCCCGCGGTCGACCATCAGGACCTTGGCCGGTTTGTGCTGCGCGAGCTCGATCGCCTCGTCGAGCAGGTGCTTGTACGGGACGGCCTTGCCGGCGCGCATCCCGGCGTCGGACGAGACGACGATCTTCGGCGTTGCGTCGTCGATGCGTGTGGCCAGCGAACCCGAGGCGAAGCCGCCGAAAACGACCGAGTGGATCGCGCCGATGCGTGCGCAGGCGAGCATCGCGAACATCGCCTCGGCGATCATCGGCATGTAGATCAGCACTCGGTCACCCTTGCCGACGCCAAGGCTTTGCATGATCGCCGCCATGCGCATGACCTCGGCCTTGAGTTCGCTGTAGGTGTAGACCTTCTCCTGATCGGTCTCCGTCGAGATGAAGACCAGCGCGCGGTCGTTCGGCCGCTTCTCGGCGTGCCGGTCGACGGCGTTGTAGCAGAGGTTCGTTTCGCCGCCGACGAACCACTTGGCGAACGGCGGGCGGGAGAAGTCGAGCACCTTGGTGAACGGCTTGTGCCAGTGCACGAGTTTTGCTTCCTCGCCCCAGAAGCCTTCCGGATCCTCGATCGATTTCTTGTGAAATTCTTTGACTGTGGTCATGAGACTCCCTCTTCCAGAATGTGAAACACCCACCTGCACCCGTGGGATCTATGCCTGCCGAGTGTCCTTGACTGCCTGCTCCCGGTCAAGCAACCGTTTTCGAATACCTGCCAGCGGCAGGTCCAGCTTCAACTCCCTGTCCAGCAAGTCGAGAAAAGGGAGCATTTCGTTGACCAGGCCGGCGAGATGCGGAACCACCGCGTCCGCGTGCCCGCTGCGAATCAGATCGAGCGCGTGACTCAACCGCGGTGCCGGAGCTCCTGCTGACGCCTTGTCGGCACAGGCGAGAACCCGGTTTCCGCCAGCGAGCTGGGCAGTCCTGAGTCGATCCGCGGCGAGCTCGAGCATCTCGGCGGCCGATCCGACCCGATCGACCGGCGTATTCACGACGCCCACACTGATCAGCAGCTCGAGGCGTTGTCCGTGAAGCGCGATGTTGGCCACCGCGAAAGCCTCGCGAAGGCGGTTCGCGAAGGCCTCACAGGCCGGATAGGGCGTTCCCGGCGAGACGACGACCAGCTCGCTCTCCGAGAAATGACCGAGGATGTCTTCCCGGCGAACCTTCTGCGCGAGCATGCTGGCGAGGCGCTTCTGCAGTCTGGCGAGAACCTCGCTGCCGTGTTCCTCTCGCAGGGCAGCGTAACGATCGAAGCTCATCACCAGGACGCTGACCGGACTGTCCTGTCGCAACGCCTCCGCGAGCGCGCGCGCGGCGCGCATGGTGACCTGCTGGCGGGTCATCAGACCATCTTCCTGATCGCGTAGCTGGCGATCGCCGCCTTGCGCGAGTTCGCTCTGTATCTGCGCGACCTGCAGCAGCGAGGCGATGCGCGTGAGCAGTTCGCTGGATCCGGCCGCCCGGCCGACGAAGTCCGATGCACCGAGCGCTCGGGCGCGCGCGTTGGCTTCCTCATCGTCGCCGGCGATGACCAGTACCGGCAACTGCCGGATGCGCGCGAGTTTCGAAGACCGGATCCTGCCCAGCAGGCCGTCACCGTCGAGTATCGGCATCGACAGCGAGCAGATCACCAGCTGAATCGAGTGATCGAGAACCAGCGCTTGCCAGCCCGCCTCGCCATCGACCTCCTCGCGGAAATTGTAGTGATCACGAACGCGCTTGATCAGTGTCGCGCGGGCCATCCGTGACTCGTCGACGATCAGGATGCGCGGTCTCCAGTCGGCGTCTGGCATTACCCCAAGTGACCCGTATCAGGCGCAGGTCCGGTTCACCCGCCGGCCACATCGACGACCACGCGGCCGTGGGCGCGGCCCTGAATGAAACCGTCGAACAGACCGGGCAATTCTTCGAGACCCACGGTCCGGACCATGTCCCGCAGGTGACGCGGGCGCAGGTCTGCGGACAGGCGTTGCCAGACACCCTGGCGATAGGGATCGCCGATGTAACCCGAGTCGATGCCGAGCAGCGAGGCTCCGCGGAGGATGAACGGCATGACCGTCGTGTTCAGGGTCGGGCTGGCGGCCAGGCCAATGCTGGCGACCGTCCCGCCTTGCCTGAGGGTGCTGAGGATCCAGGCGAGCACCTCGCCTCCGAGGTTGTCGACGGCTCCGGCCCAGATTCCCCTGTCCAACGGTCTGATGCGCTTGAGGTCGAGGGCCGAACGGGAGATCACTTCGGCCGCACCGAGCTGCTCGAGATACCCGGTCTCGCCGTCCTTGCCGGTCAGCGCAGTGACCTGATAGCCGCGTCCCGCAAGGATGTCGATCGCCAGGCTGCCGACTCCCCCGGTCGCCCCGGTGACGATCACCGGGCCCTTGTCGGGCGTCAGTCCGTTTTCCTCCATGCGCACGACCCCGAGCGCCGCGGTGAAGCCCGCGGTACCGAGGGCCATTGCCTCGAGCAGCGACATCCCGGAAGGCAGTGGCACCACCCAGTCTGCCGGGATGCGCGCGTACTTGGCGTAGCCGCCGTGATGCGCGACGCCGATGTCGAAACTCGTCGCGATGACCTCGTCGCCGGCCCGGAAGCGCGCATCGGCGCTGGCCTCGACGATTCCCGACAGGTCGATGCCGCCGACGCAAGGGTAACGCCTGATGATCTTCCCGGTACCCGTCGCAGCCAGCGCATCCTTGTAATTGACGCTCGAGTACGAGACCCTGATCGTCACTTCGCCCGGATCGAGCTGTGCTTCGTCCATCATCACGAAGCGTCCGCGGGCCTGTCCTGCCTCTTCCTCGATCAGATAAGCCTTGAAAGGTCTCATGTTCTTTTCGTCCGGTGGATCGGAGCGCCTGGCTGCTCGCTCAATGATGTGATGGCGGGCGGGCTCCGGCTCGCCGATTATAAACACAATCTCCCCGGTTTTCCTTCGCTGGCGCTCGGCGCGGCGTACCGCCAACCGGCGTGCGCTCGTCGGCGGAGCTGGCCGCGGCGGCCTGGCCGGCCTCCGCCAGCGGTCCGCTGTGCACGGCAGCATCCTGTCCCTGGCTCGCCGGATTGGTGATTTTCCGCTTTAAGTTAGAACCTTGCTGCAGCAAGCTGGAGTGCCGTGTGCAGAGGCCGTTGTCCGGCAGGGGGTTTACAGTGTGACATTTTTCACATAAATTTCGGCCCCATGGTCAAAAAACACATCCTCAACTGCGTTTTCAGCGCCGCTCTGACGATCCTTCCAGGGCTGGCTCCGGTCCACGCCAACGAACAGCAGCAGGCAGTCGAAGAGCCCTCGCTCATCGAGCGCTACACGAGCAGCGCGCAGGATCTGATCCTCAAGGGCTTCGAGCTGATCGGCATCAACTATCGCTTCGGCGGAACGAATCCGGATACCGGTCTCGACTGCAGCGGCTTCGTGCAACTCGTGTTCAAGGAGACGATGGGCATCCTCCTGCCCCGGAGCGCTCGCGAACAGAGCGAAATCGGTGCGGTCATCGACCGTCACGAGCTGAAGGCTGGCGATCTCGTTTTCTTCAACACGATGCGCAGGGCCTTCTCGCACGTCGGCATCTACCTCGGCGACAACCGGTTCCTGCACGCGCCGCGCACGGGTGCGGAGATCCGCGTCGACGACATGCGCCAGAGCTACTGGATCGAGCGTTACAACGGGGCACGCCGGCTGCTCTCACGCTGAATCGGGTCACGCGACGAGCAAGCGACGCCGCTGAGCGGCGTCGCTTGCCGGCGTTTAGCAATAACGATTCTCATCTGCGGGAGGCGCGTTTTCGGATATGATCGCCGGTCAGGAAGACTGTCTCGCTGACCTGACCGGAGGATCATCATGAAGCACCGCTGGGCCTTTCGCCTGCTCGGCCTGTTCATCGCTGCGCTTTGGGTCAGCGGGGTCCCCGCCGAGGAGAAGGTTCTCAACCTCTACTCGGCGCGCCACTACCAGACCGACGAAGCTCTGTACAGCGAATTCACGCAGCGGACCGGGATCACGATCCGGAGAATCGAAGGCAAGGAAGACGAACTGCTCGAACGGATCAGGAACGAGGGCGCGAACAGCCCGGCCGATGTCCTGCTGACCGTCGACGCCGCTCGCCTGTCGGCCGCGCACGAGATGGGTCTTTTTGCGCCAGTCAAGTCGGCCGTTCTGGAAAGGCGTATCCCGGCCCATCTGCGCACCGGCGACTGGTTCTCGTTTTCGATGCGCGCGCGGGTGATCATCTACGCCAAGGGGGCGGTCAGGCCCGAAGAGTTGCGGACCTACGCCGATCTCGCCGACCCACGGCTCAGGGGCAAGGTCTGCTCGCGTTCGGCTTCTCACCCCTACAACCTTTCGCTGCTCGCCTCGATCATCGCCCACGAGGGCGAAGCCAGGGCCGAACAATGGGCGAGGGGCGTCGTCGCCAATCTGGCTCGCTCGCCTCGGGGCGGTGATACGGATCAGATTCGTGCCGTCTCGGCCGGTGAGTGCGCGGTGGCGCTGGCCAATACCTATTACCTGGCCCGGATGATGCGCTCGGAAAAGGCCGAGGATCGCAAGGTGATCGAACGGATCGCCGTCGTCTGGCCGGATCAGCAGGGCAACGGCGCGCATGTCAACGTCTCCGGGGGCGGCGTTCTGAAGACCGCGCCGCACCGTGAGGCAGCGGTCAAGTTCCTCGAATACCTGGCCAGTGACGAGGCGCAACGCTACTTCGCGGACGGCAACAACGAATGGCCGGTCGTCGCCGGGGTCAAGGTCGCCAATCCGGCGCTCGAAGCTCTCGGAAAGTTCAAGGCTGACAGCCTGCCCGTCGGTTCGCTGGGCACCTATCGCGCCAAGGCCCAGATCATCTTCGACCGGGTCGGTTATCGTTGACCGGCCGCGCGGCCGGCGGTGGCGATTGCCGATTCAGCGGTGACTACGCGCGATCTGGCGGCCGAGCACGATCAGCGGCAGCAGGCCGACGACGACGATCGCCAGCGAGACCGCCGCTGCTTCGCCGAGGCGTTCGTCCGAGGCGAGGGTATACGCCTGGGTGGCCAGCGTGTCGAAGTCGAACGGGCGCATGACCAGCGTTGCCGGCAATTCCTTCATCACGTCCACGAAAACCAGCAGGCCGGCGGCGAACAGGGTGCCGCGCAGGATCGGCAGGTGTACCCGGCAAAGCGTCGGCCACTGGGCGAGCCCGAGGCTACGCGCGGCCTCGTCCATGTGCCTGGTGATCCTGGCGAGCCCGGTGCCGACGGTCTGCAGGGCGATTGCCAGGAAGCGCACGAGGTAGGCGTAGACGAGCGCAGCGATCCCGCCGGTGAGCACCAGGCCGGGGTTTTCTCCGGTCCACTCCTGCCATTGATTGGCCAGCCAATGATCGAGGCGGGTCACCGGAATCAGCACGCCGACGGCGATCACCGAGCCCGGAACCGCGTAGCCCAGGCTGACCAGGCGATTGAGCAGCCGTGCGAGCGGGCCCTTCGCGAGTCGTTCCCCGTAGGCGAGCAGTACCGCCAGGACGAGTGCGGTCAATGCCGTCACGCTGGCGAGGACCAGACTGTTGCGCGCGAGGACGAGGAAATGTCCGGCGAAAGGGCTCGCCTCGTGCTCGCCGAGCGCGAGGCGCAGCAGCAGATACGCCGGCACGACGAAGCCGACGGCCAGCGGCAGTGAGCAGGCGGCAACGGCCAGGATTGCCTGGCCGCCTGGCAGGCGCTGGCCCGACCTGCGCTGACGGTGCCCACCGGTGTTCTGGAAGCTCGCGCGACCGCGCGAGAGCTGTTCGACGGCGAGCAGCACGACGACGAAGCCGAGCAGCGCGGCGGCGAGTTGCGCAGAAGCCAGGCGATCGCCGAGCGAGAACCAGGCCCGGTAGATTCCCGTGGTGAAGGTCTGCACGGCGAAGTATGAAACCGTTCCGTAGTCGGCGAGCGTTTCCATCAGCGCCAGCGTGGTTCCGGCGACGACTGCCGGTCTGGCCAGAGGCAGCGATACGCGGAAGAAGCTCCGCCACGGGCCGAGTCCAAGCATCCGCGCCGCCTCGGCGAGGCGACTCGCACGCTCGAGGAACGCCGTTCGGGCGAGCAGGTACACGTAGGGGTAGAGGACGAAGACGAACATCGCCACCGCGCCGCCGAGACTGCGCACTTCCGGAAACCAGTAATCGGACCGGTCCCAGCCAAAAGATTCGCGTAGAGCGCTCTGCAGCGGTCCGACGAACTGGAGGAAATCGGTGTACACGTAGGCCATCACGTAAGCCGGCATGGCCATCGGCAGGACCAGCGCCCATTCGAAGAAGCGCTTTCCCGGGAACTCGTGCATCGCGGTCAGCCAGGCGGTGGTGACCCCGACCAGGACGACGCCCGATCCGACACCGAAGCACAGCAACAGCGTGTTGACCAGGTACTCGGGAAGGACCGTTGCTGCAAGATGCGACCAGGTTGCCCCGGTCCCGCTACCAAGGATGCCACCGAGGAGGCTGGCTACCGGCAGCCCGACCAGGACGGCGACGCCGATCGAGACGACGAGCAGGGGATTTGTACGCTGGGCGGTCATGGGCTGGACGGTCGAGCACCCATTATAATGGATACGCCCGGCCGCTCCGCCGGCGCCTGCCGCCGGCCTTGCCTGGGAACGCCTGGGCCTGGACTCTGGCATACACGACGAGCGCTCGCGATGGCCCAACTCGAAGTCTCCGGTATCGTTCACCGCTACGGAAGCCACACGGTCGTCGACGGCGTCAGTTTCGGTGTCGACAGCGGGACCATCGCCTGCCTGCTCGGGCCCTCGGGTTGTGGCAAGACGACGCTGTTGCGCTGCATCGCGGGTTTCGAGGATCTCGCGGGTGGTGAGATCCGTCTGCAGGGGCGACGCGTGAGCAGCCCGGGCCGCCGCCTGCCGCCCGAGCGGCGGCAGATCGGCATGGTCTTTCAGGACTATGCGCTGTTCCCGCACCTCTCCGTCGAGGCCAACGTCGGCTTCGGACTGGCCGGGTTGTCCGGCGACGAGCGGCGCCGCCGGGTCGGTGATCTGCTCCAGACGGTTGGCCTGAGTGGTCAGGGCCAGCGCTATCCGCACGAACTTTCCGGAGGACAGCAGCAGCGTGTCGCCCTGGCGCGCGCGCTTGCCCCGAGACCACAGCTGATCCTGCTCGACGAACCGTTTTCCAATCTCGATGTCGATCTGCGTGAGCGGCTGTCACTCGAGGTCCGCGAGATTCTCAGGAGTCAGGGAATCACCGCGGTACTCGTCACTCACGACCAGCACGAGGCGTTCGCCATGGCCGACGAGGTCGGCGTCATGGCCGGTGGCACGATCCAGCAGTGGGACACGCCTTACCGCGTGTACCACGAGCCGGCGAACCGCTTCGTCGCCGACTTCGTTGGCCAGGGAGTCTTCCTGCCGGGGGTCGTACTCGACGAGCGGCGCGTCGAGATCGAACTCGGTGTTCTCCAGTCGCGCCTTCCGCTCGAATGCAGTCCGGGCTGTGCGGCCTGTGGCAAGGGTTGCGGGGTCGAGGTCCTGCTCAGGCCCGACGACGTCGTTCATGACGATCGGGCGACCCTGTCCGGCGAAGTGCGCAGCAAGGCCTTTCGCGGGGCCGAGATTCTCTATACCCTGCGCCTGCAGAGCGGCGTCGAGGTCCTCTCGCTGGTTCCGTCGCATCACGATCACGCGATCGGCGAAATGATCGGCATTCGTCTGGACGTCGATCACGTCGTCGCCTTCAGGAGCACGGCGCCCGAGCCACGTGGTTCGGCAAGGGCGATCCGCCTGCACCGATGATTCCGTGGATCGAAGGCGCAATGGCCTTCCCGCCCGTCGAGACCGCGCTGCGCGACCCCAACGGCCTGCTCTGCGCTGGCGGCGACCTTTCCCCGCGGCGGCTTATCGAGGCTTACCAGCGGGGCATCTTCCCCTGGTACTCGAATGGTGATCCGATCCTCTGGTGGAGTCCCGATCCGCGGATGGTGATGTTCCCGGCCGATTTCCGCGTTTCGCGCTCGCTGCGCCGGATCCTCCGCGCAGGGCGTTTCGAAGTCAGGCTGGACAGCAGCTTTCCGGCGGTGGTCCACGCCTGCGCCGTGACCCCGCGCGCCGGACAGCGGGGCACCTGGATCACTGGCGAGATGCAACTCGCTTACCAGCGGCTGTTCCGCCTGGGGATCGCGCATTCGGTCGAGACCTGGGACGGAGAGCGGTTGGTCGGCGGTCTCTATGGTCTGGCGATCGGCCGCGCCTTCTTCGGCGAATCGATGTTCTCGCTGGTCAGCAACGCCTCGAAAGTGGCTGCCGCACACCTTGCCCGTTTCCTTGAAGCCGAGGGCTACGGCATGATAGATTGCCAGATGAGCACCGGGCACCTCGCTTCTCTCGGCGCGCGGGAGATCCCGCGCGAGGCTTTCGTCGCCCGCTTGCGCACGCTCCTCGCCGTCGCCCGGGAACCGGGAAGATGGCCGAGCGATGGCGCAGGCCAACCCTGGACCTAGGCGCATGTCGCGACTCAACGATTCCGGGCTGCCTTTCTCGCTGCTGCAGTTCTACTCCACCGCGCCGTACGCCTGCAGCTACCTGCCCGAAGAACGAGCGCGCTCGCAGGTGGCCACGCCGAGCCATCTGATCAGCAGCGAAGTCTATGGCGAACTCGTGCGCAGCGGTTTTCGGCGCAGCGGCGTGTTCACCTATCGCCCGAAGTGCGACAGCTGCCAGGCCTGCGTTCCGGTGCGCATCCCGGTCGAGCGTTTCGCGCCCAATCGCAGCCAGCGGCGAAGCGTCCGCAGGCACACGGCCTTGCAGGCGCGCGAAATGCCGCTCTGCTTTCGCGAGGAGCATTACCGGCTCTATCTGCGCTATCAGTCGGCGCGGCACGCCGGCGGCGGGATGGACCAGGACAGTCACGAGCAATACACGCACTTTCTGCTCCAGAGCCGTGTCGATACCCGGCTGATCGAGTTTGCCGAAGACGGCATGCTGCGCATCGTCAGCATCATCGACGTCCTGCCCGACGGACTGTCGTCGGTCTATACCTTCTACGATCCCGACGAGCACGGCGCGAGTTTCGGCACCTACAACATCGTCTGGCAGATCGCCCAGTGCGCCGCCAATCGCCTGCCGTACCTGTACCTCGGCTACTGGATCCGCGACAGTCGGAAAATGTCCTACAAGGCCAACTTCGGGCCGGTCGAAGGGCTCGTCGATGGCCAGTGGATCGAACTGCCCGACTGAGAGGTCGTCAAGAAATCGTCGCGGGCAGGCCGGGATGCCCGGCTTCAGGGAAGGGGAGGGTCTCTTCCCTCATGCAGCGAACGACGGGACCGATCAGATCGATAGGCGAGGGCGAAGGCGGGGTTTCGCGCAGCATGCTGCGCGCCGCCGCCGCCGGCCGCCTGTGCAAGGCCGGCCGTTGGGCGAGCGAGTGGGCAACCGCGCAGATTGGCCGCGCAGTCGATTCATTCACGACTGCCGAGCACGCGACGCCCCGCCGGCGTCGCCGAGCGGATCAGGCACCGCTCGTGCCGGGAACGGTGGCTGCGCCGACTGCCCGATTCCCCAGACGTCGTCGTCAACTGGCTCGCCGCCTGTCCTGGGCAGTGTCGTCGTCGCCGACCGCTTCGAGGAGCGCGACCATGGCCTGCAGCGAGTGCTCGATAGTCCTCGCTTCGTCTGCGCCGATCCTGCTGCCCGTGGAACTGAAGCGCTGGGCGAGATCGGCGATGCGCCGAGCGTGATCGACGGCGTGGCTGCGGATCGACCGCAGTTGCTGGAGCATCGCCGAGACTGCCCAGCGAAGTTCCCGGGTCGCTTGATCGCGGGTTGCGTCGTCCTCGGCGGCATGCAGATCACGTGCCGCAGCGAGCTCGCCCATCGATGCCTTCCACCAGCCCAGGAAGTTGGCCCGGTGGTCGATCAGCGCGTTCAGCGACTGGCCCATCGCGTTGATCTCGTCGCGGCCGTCGGCGACGGTGTCAACCCGGCCGGCTGGCGAGCCGTAGGCGAGATCGTCGAGCAGTCCGGCCATCTGACGAACCGGGCGGACGATGCCGATGGTGATCAGCGTCGCGACGGTGAGGCCGGCGGCGATCGCGCAGAACAGGACGATCAGGTCCACGCGCACGGCGGCCCGTGAGGACTCGCCGATCGTGGCGACCCGCGAGGCCATCGTCCGGTTCGCTTCATCGACGTTGCGCTGGATCAGCGGCGCGACGCGGGCCGCGGCAGAGTCCATTTCTTCGCTCAGCTCGCGGATCCTCGCATGCTGCGAGACGAGGACCAGGAAGCTTCGCTGATAGTCGCGCAGGAGGCCGAGAAGGACGGCCTTGTCTGCGGCCGGAATCGCCGACTCGCTGATCCGGGCGCGGAGCTCGCGGGCGAGCTCGACGACCATCGGCGGGTACGACTCGTCACCACGCAGCAGGAAGTCCTTCTCGCGGCGGCGCAACTGCAGCACGCCGGTTTCGAGGTTGGCGACGTGATAGGTGTCGAGCAGCGCCTCGATGCGTTGCGCGGCTTCGCGGAACGGCCCCTTGCCGCCATCCGCCTGGCCGGTCCGGAGCACTCTGTCTGCGTACTCGTCGAAGCTTCGCGCGTAGGCTGCGAGGTCTGAGCGCAGCCTCTGTCGGGTTGCCTCGGGCAGCTCGGAACTCTCGACAAGTTGCCGGAACTCGGCGGTCAGCCGGCGCACCCGATCGCGGTAGGCCGGGTCGAGGCGCAGCGCGAGATCCTTTTCATTGCGCCGGATCTGCAGAAGAACGGTATACAGCTGGTCGATGTTGTATTGCGCGGAAAGTTCGTGCAGGCGGTGGATCTTCTGCCGGAAAGCGCCCTGGATTCCCGAGTTCTCGTCGAGGCCCATGCTCCTCCAGGCGTCGGCGAGCGCAGCGAAGCTCCGCTCGTAGGCGGCGAGCAGCGCGGACAGTTCCTCGGCAGTCCGGCGGGACGGCTCGTCGATCGCGGCAAACGCGCCGACCTTCTCGCGCAGCACCTCCAGGTGTCTGGTCACTTCTTCGGCGAAACGCTCGCGGCGCAGGAGCAGGAAGTTCTTCTCGGCGTCGCGGGCGGCGGCCATCTCGATTTCGATCTCCAGAGCGAGCGACTTCCTCGCCTCGTGGACGGTCTGCAGCTGCTGGTAGTCGCCGAGCAGCGAGTGCAGCGTCTCGTGGAAGTGCCAGATGACCCCGGCGAAGAGCAGCCCGACGAGCGCGAAGCCCAGGCCGATTTTTTCGCCGATCCGCAGTTTGCTGGAAAGCTTGCCCACATCAGGCTCCGGGGACAGTGGCCAGGTGCTCGCGCAGGCCAGGTGCTCGCGCAGGCCAGGTACGCCGATCGGCAGGCACGACAGACGGAGCGGCGGCCAGACGGGACCGGCGGTGGCGAGGCGTTGCCGGGAAAGTATATCTGCTGCCCGGGCGGGCTGTCGAATCGGCCGCCGCCAGGGCTTCGGCGCGTCGGCCTGCTGGTCGTTGCGGCGCCGTGGGCGTAAGATTCGCCCCGGCGGCGGGTGCCGTCGGGCGACGCTGCCGGAGGTCTCCGGACCTGGCTGTTCGACGGCGTTTCCGCGACCCCGATCGCCGGCTTCCGCGCGCCGTCGGAGTCCAGTATCGGCGAGCCGTTGATCGATCGAGTCCCGAGTGGCCACAGTCCAGCCTGAACCCGGCCTGATCCTCGTCCATGGCAATCGCGCCGAGTCGCTGCGCGACCTGGTCATCGCCTGGATGAAGCGGCAGCCGCTGGCCCCGCTGGACAACGAGGTCGTCCTCGTGCATAGCAACGGCATCGCCCAGTGGCTGCGGATCGCGCTCGCAGCCGACCCCCGGGGGGCCGACGGCGGTTGCGGAATCGCTGCGGCGATCGAAACGCTGCTTCCGTCGCGCTTCGTCTGGCGCGCGTACCGCGCACTGCTCGGCGCCGGCGCAGTTCCCGAAACCTCGCCGTTCGACGAGGCGCGGCTGGTCTGGCGGCTCCTGCGTCTGCTTCCCGAACTCGCCCACCAGCCCGAATTCGCCGCGCTGCGCGCCTTTCTCAGCGACGACGACGATTCGCGCAAGCGCTTCCAGCTCGCCGGGCGCCTGGCCGATCTGTTCGACCAGTACCAGGTTTACCGTGCCGACTGGCTCACCGCCTGGGCGGCCGGCCGCGACGTGCTGATCGACGGCCAGCACCGCGAGCGCGCTCTCGACCCCGGTCAGCGATGGCAGGCGGCACTCTGGCGGGCGCTCCTTGCCGACGTGCGCGTCAATCACGGCCCGCGCGACGAGGCGGCGAGCCGCGGCCGGGCTGCCGTTCATGAGGCCTTCGTGCGCTGCGCGCGCAGCTGGCCGTCGGGCGAAAGACCGGCCGGCCTGCCGCGAAGGCTGATCGTCTTCGGCATCTCCAGTCTGCCCGGGCAGTCGCTCGAGGTGCTCGCGGAGATCGCCCGCTGGACGCAGGTGCTGGTCTGCGTGCCCAACCCGTGCCGCCATTACTGGGCCGACATCGTCGCCGCTCGTGACCTGCTGCGCCCGCGGGACGTGCGCCAGCGACGGCGGGTGCCCCGCGAGATACCCGAAGAGCAGCTTTACCTGCACGCGAACCCGCTGCTCGCCGCCTGGGGCAAGCAGGGACGCGACTTCATCGGGCTGCTCGACGAGCACGACAGCGATCTGGCGCAAGCGCGCCTTTTGCCGCAGCTCGCGGCGTTCGGGCAGCGCGTCGATCTCTTCGAGCCCTCGGGCGGGCGCACGCTGCTCGAGCAGCTCCAGGACGACATACTCGAGCTGCGCCCGGTTCATGAGAGCCGCGAATGCTGGCCGCCGGTCGACGTCGAGCGCGACGTCTCGATCCGCTTCCATGTCGCGCACAGCGCGCAGCGCGAAGTCGAAATCCTTCACGATCAGCTACTCGCCGCGTTCAACGACGACCCCGGCCTCGCCCCGCACGAGGTCATCGTCATGGTGCCGGACATCGACCGCTACGCACCGCACGTGCAGGCGGTGTTCGGACTCGTCGACACCGGCGACCCGCGCCACCTGCCGTTTGCCCTCGCCGACCGCGGGCGGCGGCAGGTCGAGCCGCTGCTCAACGCGCTGCAAAAGCTGCTCGACCTGCCGCAGTCCCGGCTCGCGGTCAGCGACCTGCTCGACCTCCTGGAAGTGCCTGCGCTGCAGCGGCGTTTCGCCATCGGCGCAAACGACCTGCCGCGCCTGAGGCGGTGGATCCGCGCGGCCAACGTTCGCTGGGGCCTGCACGACGAGCAGCGCGCAGGCCTCGGTCTGCCGGCGGTGGGCGACGAACCGGCGCGCAACACCTGGCTGTTCGGCCTGCGGCGGATGCTCCTCGGCTACGCGGTCGGCGGAAGCGGCGGCGCCTGGCAGCAGATCGAACCGTGCGACGGGATCGGCGGGCTCGAGGCGGCGCTGCTCGGCACGCTGGTGCAACTCGTCGAGCGCCTCGACGACAACTGGCGAGCGCTGCGCGAGCCGGCCACCGTCGACGTCTGGTGTGTTCGCCTGCGCAGGCTGATCGCCGACTTCTTCGTCGCCGCCGAAGGCCGCGACGCGCTGACCCTGCTGCAACTCGATGAGGCGCTGCAGGCCTGGCAGGCAGCCAGCGCCGAGGCCGCTGTCGAAGAGCCCCTGCCGCTCTCGGTGGTCGCCGAGAACTGGCTGTCCAGCCTCGACGACGGCGGGATGACGCAGAGCTTTCTCGGCGGAGCGATCACCTTCGCGACGCTGATGCCGATGCGTGCGATTCCCTTCCGTTACGTCTGCCTGCTCGGAATGAACGACGGCGACTACCCGCGCAGCCGTACGGCGATGGACTTCGACCTGATGGCCGACGAGCATCGTCCGGGCGACCGTTCGCGGCGCGAGGACGACCGCTATCTGTTCCTCGAAGCGCTCCTCTCGGCCCGCGAGCGGCTGCACGTCTCGTGGATCGGGCGCAGTGTGCACGACAACCGGCCGCGGCCACCGTCGGTGCTCGTCGGCCAGCTCCGCGATCACCTGGCCGCGGGCTGGACACGCTCAGGATACCCGGGTCCGGGCAGCGGCGAGGCCCTGCTCGCCGGCCTGACCACCGAGCATCGTCTGCAGGCGTTCAGCGCCGACTACTTTCCGCGCGATCCCGAGAACTCGGTGTTGTTCTCCTATGCGCATGAGTGGCGGCCGCAGGCCGCCGGCAGTGCTCACCGGCGAGCGGCCCGGTACGAACCGTTGCCCGTTGCGCTGCGCGACGAGCCATTGTCGCTCGACGATCTCGGGCGATTCCTCAGCCGGCCGGTACGCGCCTTCTTCGAGCAACGGCTCGGCGTTTCCTTCGTGGGCGAGGATCCGGCGAGCGAGGACGTCGAGCCGTTTGGCCTTGATGGCCTGACCCGATGGACGCTCCAGGACGAACTGATCCGCGCTCAGGCCGGCGCACTCGCCGCCGGACTCGATCCGGCTGAGGCCCGCGAAGCCCGGCTCGGTGCATTCCGCCGGCGCGGCGACCTGCCCGCCGGCGCCTTCGCCGACGTCCTGGCGAGCGAGCTCGTCGCGCCGATCGACGACCTGTTCGCCCGTTACGGCGCGGCGCTCGCTCGCTGGCCGCAAGAGGTCGACCGGGCCGGAGAGTTCCGCTTCGCCGCCGACCTCGCCGGCCAGCGCGTCGAAGTGGTCGACCGGCTCGGCGGGCTGCTTGGCGACGCCGCCGGGCGGCTCGGCCGGGTCGAGCTCGAAAGCAGAGACCTGATCCGCAAGCGCCGGTACCGGGGCGAGGTCGTCGTCGCTCACTGGGTCAGGCACCTCGCGCTCCAGCTCTGCGCCGGCCGTGTGACCACGATGCTCGTCGGCAAGGTCGGCGACGTCGAGCTGCCGCCGTTGCCGGCCGAGCAGGCGGCGGCGCAGTTGACCGACCTGTTGCACGCCTGGCAGCAGGGCATGTGCCGACCGCTGCCGCTGGCCGTGAAGACCGGCTTCGCCTGGCTCAGGGAGGGCCGCGAAGCCGCGCGCAGCGCGTACGAGGGGGGCTTTGGCGTCGCTGGCGAAGTCGGCAACGATCCGGCCCTGGCGCTGGTCTATCCCGATTTCGCGGCGCTCGTCGCCGGCGGCGAGTTCGTCGAGTTCGTCGACCGCCTTCTTCGGCCGATTCACTCGGCGGTGCACGGCGGGACAGAAGCAGGCGGCGTGCCGGTCGACGCCGGAAAGGATCCGTGACCGGCGTGCCGCTGGCTGGCGACGGGCCGGTCGAACTCGACCTGCTGCGCTTTCCGCTGCGCGGCAGCCAGCTGATCGAGGCGGGCGCCGGTACCGGCAAGACCTTCGCGATCGCCGCGCTGTACCTGCGTCTGGTTCTCGGGCACGGCGCAGCGAACGGCTGGCGACCGCTCGCGCCGCGCGAGATTCTCGTCGTCACCTTCACCGAGGCGGCGACCGAAGAGCTGCGCGAGCGGATTCGCCGCCGGCTCGCGGAAGCGGCGACGCGCTTCCGCGAGATCGCCGACGATCGACCGGCCGCCGGAGCCGGCGAAGACCTGCTCGACGATCTGCGCGGGCAGTACGCAGCCGATCAATGGCCGGCCTGCGCGCGCCGGCTGCAGCTCGCCGCCGAGGCGATGGACGAAGCCGCGGTGTGGACGATCCACGGCTGGTGCCAACGGATGCTCCGCGAGCACGCCTTCGACAGCAACAGCCTGTTCGTTCAGACGCTCGAAGCCGATCAGGAAGATCTGCTCGGAGAAGTCGTCCGAGACTACTGGCGCAGCTTCGTCGTTCCCCTCGACGCCCAGTCGCTCGGCGAGCTGATGCCGTGGTGGGCGGATCCCGACGGGCTGCGCAAGGCGCTCGGCGGGCTCGTCGATCATGCCGGCTCGCTCTGCGCAGCGGAGTCGCCCGCGCTCAGTGTGCCGCGCGCGCGCACGGCGCGCGAACAGCGCCTGGGCGAGCTCAAGGCGCCGTGGATCGACTGGGTCGACGAGCTCGAGCAACTGCTCGACGAGGCCGTCGCGCGCCGGCAGGTCGACGGGCGCCGGCTGCAGGCGCGCCATTACCGGAACTGGCTCGCCGCTCTGCGCACCTGGCGGGACGACGCCGGGAGCGTTTCGCCGAACCTCGGCAAGGGCTGGGAGCGGCTCGCTTCGCCGGGGATCGCCGAACTCTGGAGGAATGGCTGTCCGCCCGCGCATCCGGGCTGGCAGGCGATCTCCGGTCTCCAGGCCGCGCTTGCCGAGCTGCCCGACGCGCGCGCCGAAGTGCTGCGTCACGCGGCCCGCTGGGTTGCCGAGCGTCTGGCTGCCGAGCAGCTGCGCCGCGCGCGGATGGGTTTCCAGGACCTGCTGACCCGACTCGACGCGGCGCTGCACGGCCCGAGCGGTGAGCGGCTCGCAGCGGTGATTCGCGCGCAGTTCCCGATTGCACTGATCGACGAGTTTCAGGACACCGACCCGCTGCAGTACCGCATCTTCGACGCCATCTACCGTGTCGAGCGCAACGACCCGGCGACCGCGCTGGTGCTGATCGGCGACCCGAAACAGGCAATCTACGCGTTTCGCGGCGCCGACATCCACACCTACCTGCGCGCGCGGAAGGCCTGCGCCGGCCGTCTGCACACGCTGAGCACCAACCACCGTTCGACGCGCGCGATGGTCGAGGCAACCAACCGCTGCTTCGCTTTCGCCGAACAGCGCCGGGACGGGTCTGGTGCGTTCCTGTTCAGGGGGGCGGGCGGCAACCCGTTGCCGTTCACCGCTGCCGTTGCCCGAGGTCGCGACGACGTGCTCGTCGCGGAAGGCGTCGAGCTGCCCGCGCTGACCGCCTGGTGGCTGCCGCCTGGCGCCGACGGCGGAGAACTCGGCAAGGAAGCGTCCCGCGAGCAGATCGCCGCAGCCTGCGCGAGCGAGATCGTTCGCTTGCTCAGGCTCGGTGCCGCAGGGCAGGCGGGCTTTACGGGCAGCGGACGGATGCGGCCGCTGACCCCAGCCGACGTGGCCGTGCTGGTCAACGCGCGAGTCGAGGCCGACACGATCCGCAAGGCACTGGGCCAACGCGGCGTGCGCAGCGTCTATCTGTCCGAACGCGAGTCGGTCTTTGCCAGCGGCGAAGCCGCCGAGCTGCAGAACTGGCTCGCTGCCTGTGCCGATCCCGACGACCCACGCTGTCTGCGCCGGGCGTTGGCGAGCCGCCTGCTCGCCGTGGACTGGCGCGAGCTCGACGTGCTCGAAGACGACGATCGGACCTGGGAAGCGCGAGTCGAGCAGTTCCGCGCGTATCGCGAGTGCTGGCGCGGCCAGGGTGTCCTGCCGATGCTGCGTCGCCTGCTCAACGATTTCGCAGTGCCGCTGCGTCTGCTCGATGACAGCGACCCGGCGCGCGGGGCGACGAGTGGGGAGCGGGTGCTGACCAATCTGTTGCACCTCGCCGAGCTGCTGCAGCAGGCGAGTGTCCTGCTCGAAGGCGAGCACGCGCTGATCCGCCACCTGGCCGAGCAGAGGCACGATGCTTCGGCCGGCGTTGGTGGCGACGTGCGCCAGTTGCGTCTCGAAAGCGACGAAGGACTCGTCCAGGTGGTCACCGTGCACAAGTCCAAGGGACTCGAATATCCACTGGTCTTCGTGCCCTTCGCCAGCAGCTGCCGGCGGATCGACGGCGCGAAGGACCTGCCGCTGAGGTGGCACGACGACGCGGGCGAGCTGCAGCTCGCGCTGGTCGCCGATCCGTCGCTCGTCGAGGGTGCTGACCGGGAGCGCCTCGCCGAGGATATGCGCAAGCTATACGTTGCGCTGACCCGCGCGCGCTACGCCACCTGGGTCGGTTTTGCGCCAATCGCCGACCTGGCGCACAGCGCAGCGGGCTACCTGCTCGGCGCTGGCGAAGAAATCGCAGCGTCCGACCTGCCGCGCCGGCTCAAAGAGCTGCGCGGCGGTCTGCCGCAGATCGTCGTCGCACAGGCGCCAGAGGCCGGCGACGAGCGTTTCTCCGGACCGCTGGCGCCGGCTTCCGGGTCGGGTCAGGCACGGATTGCGCGGCGCGCCGTGCGCCAGGCCTGGGGCATCGCCAGCTACTCGTCGCTGCGCGTCGCGGGTGACAGCGTCAACGACTTCCCGGCGACTCCCGCCGAGACGCCGGTCGCCGCTCTGGTGCAGGAGACGCTCGCGGGGGTGGTTCCTGGCGAGCTCGCCCTGCCGCCCTCCGGCGAGCCGCGCGGAGCAGGGCGGCCGACCCGCCCGCTGCTCGTCGGAGCGCTGCACGACTTCCCCCGCGGTGCCGAGGCGGGAACCTTTCTTCACGGGCTGCTCGAAGCGGCGGCCGGCCACGCCTTCTCGTGGCACGATCCGGCGCCGCTCCGTGAGCGGATTGTGCGCAACTGCCGTGCGCACGGCTGGGATCGCTGGATCGAGCCGCTCGCGGTCTGGCTCGAGCATTTCCTGAGCACGCCGTGGCGTTTGCCGCCCGAGCCCGGTCGGCCGGCGCACGCAGTGCGGCTCGCCGAACTCGGCGCTTCGGCTGCCGAAATGGAGTTCGCGCTGACCACCCGCGCGGTGGACACCGGGCGCATCGACGAACTCGTTTGCCGGCACACACTCGCCGGAGCGCCGAGACCGAGACTGCCTGCACGGCGGCTCGACGGTCTGCTCAGGGGATTCATCGACCTGGTCTTCGAGCATTGCGGTCTCTACTACGTCGCCGACTGGAAGTCGAACTGGCTCGGTGCCGAAGACGCCGCCTACACCCCAGAGGCGATGCGCGGCGCGATCCTCCACGCGCGCTACGACCTGCAGTACGCACTCTATCTCGTCGCCCTGCACCGCCTGCTCAAGCTGCGGCTGCCGGACTACGACTACGACCGGCACGTCGGCGGAGCGGTGTACCTTTTCCTGCGCGGCAGCTTCGCTGCCGGCCAGGGAATCCACTTCGAGCGCCCGCCGCGCCAGCTGATCGAAGCGCTCGATCAGCTGTTCTCCGGCCAGAGCGCGGAGCAGAGCGGGTGAACGGCCGGCTGATCGACAGCCGGCGGCGCCTCCGGGCGCTGCTTGGACGCTGGTCGGCGAGCGAATGGCTGCGGCCGCTTGACGTCGCCTTCGCCGACTTCCTCTGGCGCGAGGTTCCCGAAGCACCGCCGCTGCTGCTCCTCGGCGCGGCGTTGGCCAGCCATCAGCTCGGGCGCGGCCACGTGTGTCTCGACCTCGCGGCGACGCTTGCCGAACCCGAGCGGGTTCTCGCGCTCCCCCCGGAGGCGGCGGATTCGGCGCCGCCCGGCGGCCGGTTGCCGGTGCCTGCCGAAGTGCTCGCCGGGCTGAGCCTCGCCGAGTGGCTCGCCGCGCTCGACCGACCCGCGCTGGTCGCGCGCGGCGCCGGCAACACGCCGCTGGTTCTTGCCGGAGGACGCCTCTATCTGCGCCGCTACTGGCAGTGCGAGCAGGACGTGCGCCGCGCGATCGCCCAGCGCCTGGGCGCCACGGCAGCGCCGGCCGTGGCGTTGCGCGCTGCACTCGACGGCCTTTTCCCGGCGCCAGCGGCCGGGTTGCCCGGTCCCGACTGGCAAAAGGTCGCCTGCGCGCTGGCTGCGCGCAACGCCTTCGCGATCATCACCGGCGGCCCGGGGACCGGCAAGACGACGACGGTCGTTCGCCTGCTGGCGCTGCTCCAGGAACTTGCGCTCGGCGGATCGGCTGCCGACCAGCAGACCGGTGCGCTGCGCATCCGCCTCGCCGCGCCGACCGGCAAGGCGGCGGCGCGGCTCAACGAGGCGATCGCCGGAGCGCTGGCCAGGCTGCCGCTGGGCGGCCTGGCGCAGGGTGAAGCGCTGCGCGGGCTGATCCCGGCGACCGCGACGACGGTCCATCGCCTGCTCGGCAGTCGTCCCGAGACGCGGCGCTTCCGTCACCATTCGGGCCATCCCCTCGCCGTCGATGTGCTGGTCATCGACGAGGCGTCGATGGTCGACCTCGAGCTGATGGCCGCGGTTTTCGCCGCGTTGCCGCCTGCTGCGCGGCTCGTGTTGCTCGGCGACAAGGACCAGCTGGCGTCGGTCGAAGCCGGCGCGGTCCTCGGCGAACTCTGTCGCGGCGCGGCCGAAGCGCATTACCTCCCGGAAACCGCAGAGTGGATCGGCGCGGCGACCGGTCAGCCAATCGGGCCGGAGTGGGTCGATCCCCAGGGCCAGGCGCTCGACCAGACGATCGTCATGCTGCGTCGCAGCCACCGCTTCGCTGCGGAGAGCGGCATCGGTCAGCTCGCCGAAGCGGTCAATGACGGCGACCCCGAGCGCGTCGTGGCGATCCTCGAAGGGCGTCACGCCGACCTGGCGTTCGTTCTGCCGACCGCCGGCGAGCAGACCGCGCTGGACCGGTTGGCCGTCGACGGCTGCGCCGGCGAGCGGCCCGGCGCGGCGGCGACGCCGCAGAGGCAAGGTTATCGCCACTACCTCGAAACGATGCACCGGCGACAACCGGCGCCGGACGCCGGGAAGGCCGAGGTCGATGGCTGGGCCAACGAAGTGCTCAGCGCCTACGCGACATTCCAGGTACTCTCGGCGCTGCGCCGCGGGCCGTGGGGCGTCGAGCGGCTGAACCGGCAGATCGCTCGCGTGCTCTGCGCAGCAAGCCTCATTCCCGAGAGCGACGGCTGGCATCCGGGCCGTCCGGTGCTGGTCACGCGCAATGACTACGGGCTCGGGCTGATGAACGGCGACATCGGTATCACGCTGGCGATCCCCGCGGGTCCCGATCGGGGCACGCTGCGCGTCGCTTTCGCCAGCGGAGACGCCGGTCGCCCGGTCCGCTGGGTGGCCCCGGTCCGTCTCCAGGCCGTCGAGACGGCCTATGCGCTGACCGTGCACAAGGCGCAGGGCTCCGAGTTCGGCCACGTGGCGCTCGTCCTTCCGGAGACGGCGAACCCGGTGCTGACCCGCGAACTGCTGTATACCGGGATTACCCGCGCACGTTCTTTCCTCAGCGTAGTCAGCGCCGGCGGTCTGCAACTCGTCCGTGACACTGTCGCCAGGCGCGTCCTACGGGCCAGCGGGTTGTCCGGCGAAGCGGTCCTGCCGAGCGACCGATCGTCCGGCTGATGCCGTCGCCTCAGGCTGCGCATCGGCCGGACGCGGTCGAGCTGCGCTACACTGAAAAGATCGTGGCGCGCGGTGCTCAGCGCGTCCGTGGCCGCCGCAGGGACCGATCGTGACCTGGGCCGAGGAGAGCATGGACAACCCGATTCCCGAAATCTACGTCCTGTGGCACCCCCGCTGCGCGCTCGGAGAAGTTCTCGCGCGGCGTATCCACGGCTGGCTGCGGCCGGGCAACGGTCTCGGACCGCAGGTCTTCTACCGCAGCCTGCCGGCGCCCGACGCGCCACCCGGGGGGCTGCCGTCGCCGTTGCCCGGCGAGTTCCGGCCTGGCCAGCCGGCGGCGAGCGGATCGCGGCTGGCCAACCTGCAGATCGTGCTGCTGCTCATCGACGAACAGATGATCGCCGATGCCAGCTGGCGTTTCTGGATCGCTCAGCTGGGCTCGGCGGGCCAGCCGGCGACGAGCCGCAAGTTCCTGCCGGTGGCCCTCGATTCGACCGCTTACAACGCGCCCGAAGCGCTGCGTGCGCTGAACTTCCTGCGGCCGGCCGGCCTGCCTTTGCCGGCCGACGAACAGCCGGGGAGCGGGCCGGCGACCGAGACCGTCGTCCGTTCGCTGCTCAAGCAGCTCACCGAGGCGCTGTGCCGGCTGATGCTCGGGCGGGCGTCCTCGCCAGCGGCACAGAACCCGGCCGGCGAGCCCGGGCAACCGAAAATCGTCATCTTCCTGAGTCACGCGAAGGTCGATGGCACCGTGCCGGCCAAACGCATTCGCGACTACATCTACAGCCAGACGCAGCTCGGCGCCTTCTTCGACGAGAACGACATCCCCTTCGGATCGGCGTTCGGTCGCGTGCTGCAGAGCAACGTCGAAAGCGAGCAGACCGCCGCGCTGATCGCCGTGCGCAGCGCACGCTACGCCAGCCGCCCGTGGTGCCGGCGCGAGCTTGCGCTCTTCCGCCGGCCGCTGCAGGAGAGCGGGACTCCGCCGGGGCTCGGTGAGCGCTGGCGGCTCAACCCGGTCGTCGTCGTCGACGCACTCGAGGGCGGAGGCCGGACCTCGGGTATCCCCGAGCTCGGCAACGCGCCGCTGATCCGCTGGGCCGAAGAGGTGCCCGACCAGGAAGAGCAGGTGGTCACGACGCTGCTCCGCGACGCGCTGCTCGCCGCGTTTCACAGCGCGGTCGGGCGGACGCTGTCGGGTGCGCCGGACGTGATCGTCGTCAACTGGTTGCCTGACCCGACGACGCTGCTGCACATTCCGCGCGTTCGCGAGGCGAAGGAGGACCTGCGCGTCCATTATCCGGGCCGCGGCCTCTCCGGTCTCGAACTCGACATTCTCGACGAGTTCTTCCCGCGGCTGGCCTTCCACAGTTTCGAGGCGACGACGTCATGACGAGCAGTAGCAAGTACCGGTCGCGGATGATCGCCAACACGGTCATCGACCTGTCCATCTCCTACCAGCGCGAGAACCTGCTCGCCCGTGGGCTCGGTCTCGAACATCTGCGCGAATTGCTCGTCCGCCTCGCGCGGCCGCTGCTCAGGCAGGCGGCGAGCCTTGCCTACGGTGGACGCTGGAAGGAAAGCGAGGACAACTTCACCTTCGACCTGCTGCGCCTGATCAGCGCCGAACAGGAGGACAACAGCCTCGGCGGTCCGGATACGAACCTGAGCATCGGGCGGCTGGTCAGTCACTGTCCGTGGCCCGAGTACCTCGAGGTCACCCCGCGGATCGAGGCGCAGTGGATCAACTGCTGCCGGATCGTCCGCGTCACGCAGCAGGATGCCGGGATCGGTGCGCCCGACCAGGTTCCAGACGGCGAAGCCGGCAACGGCTCCGACCGGGCCGTGTTCAACAGCGCATTGACGCTCAGCGCGATGCGCCGGCTGGCGATGGACGGAATGACGATCGATCTGCCAGGCCTGGCGAGCCCCGAGTTCGTTCCGCCGATCATGGCCCGCGTCGTGCTGGGCGGCAAGACGACCGGTTTCCACGGCTTCCTGCCGGGGATTTTCGAGGAAGCACTCGTCGCCCTCGAAAGACGGCGGCCACTGTACGTCCTCGGCGGGTTCGGCGGCGCAGCCGAAGTGCTCGCCGGGGCATTGCTCGCCCGGGGACCGGATCGCCCGCAGGCGCTCGTGCTCGACGCGCTTCGTGCGGGGAATCCGGGTCTCGACAGACTGATCGGGCTGGCGACGCGCTTTGCGCTGCCGGCAGGGGGGCGGGCGAGCGCCGAGGCGCTCGACGCCCTGTTCGCGCTCGTCGATAAGGCGCGCGGCAACCTGCCGGCGGTGCTGAACACCGGTCTCGACGAGATCGAGACGCGCGAAATGCTGACCACGTGCGACGTTTCCCGCGCGGTCCAGCTCGTGCGCAAGGGTCTGACCGCGACCCTCGGCCTCGGTGCCCTCGCCGAATGACGCGCCGCCGCGCGGCCTTGGCCCTTCGCCAGTTGCCGTGAGCGCGCGACTCCGCCGATGAACGAGGCCAGCGGATTGCCCGAAGCGGCGCAGCGGGTCGCCGATCTGCTGCGCCGAATCGGTCACCGCGAATCGCCGGTGCTGCTTCCGGCGACCGGCCGGACGGCCGCCGAGGCAGCGGCAGCTCTCGGCTGCAGCGTCGCCGAGATCGCCAAGTCGATCGTCTTCCGGCGGCTGTCCGACGATCGTGCGGTGATGGTCGTGGCCAGCGGCGCCAACCGGGGCGACGAGACCAAGCTGGCTGCAAGGGTCGGTGCGCTCGGCAAGGCCGACGCGCGTTTCGTCCGCGAGCACACCGGCTATGCGATCGGTGGCGTTTGTCCGCTCGGCCACGCCCGAGAGGTGATCGTGCTCGTCGATCGGGACCTGCTGGCGTACGAGACCATCTGGGCGGCCGCCGGTCACCCGCACGCGGTGTTCCGGCTCTCGCCGCGCGAACTGCTCGAGATGACCGGCGCTCCGGTCGTCGACATCGCCGTTACCGCCACCCCGCACAGTGGTGTCCGGAGCGTGGGCGAGTCCTGAGCGGCCGTTGCCTGACGGCTTCGGCCGGGGTTCAGAACGCGGGTGTTGGTCCTGCTTCGCCGGCAGCCTTTCCGCCGCTTCCGGTCAGCGCGTCGGCGACGCCGACCCAGCCGCCGCCGATCGCCTTGTAGATGTTCACCGCCGAAGCGAACAGCGAACTGCGCATCGACGCGAGGCCGAGTTCGGCCGGAAACAGCGTCTGCTCGGCCTGCAGCACCGTCGAGTACGGCGCGTAGCCGCCGTCGTATTGTAGCCGGGCGAGCCGCGAATACTCGCGCAGCGCGACGACCAGACGCTGCTGCGCGGCGTACTGCTCGGCGAGTTTCTGGTTGGCGACGAGCGCGTTGTCGACGTCGGCGAAGGCGTTGCGGATCGCCAGCTGGTAGTTGAGCAGCGCCGCTCGCTGCGCTGCCTCGGCCTGCGCGACCTGGCCGCTGATCGCGCCGAAGGTGAAGATCGGTCCGACGATCGAGCCGCTGTAGTTCCACACCCGCGACGCGCCGCTGAACAGCTTCGACAGTTCGGCGCTGACTCCGCCGTACGCGCCGGTCAGCGAGATCGTCGGGAAATAGAGGGCCCTGGCTGCGCCGATCTGCGCGTTGGCCGCGATCAGCTGCTGCTCGGCCTGCAGCAGGTCGGGGCGCCGCTCGAGCAGCGCCGACGGAACTCCGGCGGGAACCTTCGGCAGCACGAGGTCGTCGAGCGAGCGACCGCGGGCGATCGGCCCGGGATCGCGCCCGATCAGCACGGCCAGCGCGTTCTGGTTCTGGGCGATCTGCGACTCGATCAGCGGGATCTGCGCCGCCGCCGTCTCGTACTGCGATTGCGCCTGGACGACGGTCATCTTGGACACCTGGCCGTAAGCGAACTGCAGTTCGAAGAGCCGGACCGACTCGACGTAGGCGGCGAGCGTCTTCTTGGCGACGACGAGCTGTGCGTCGAGCCCGCGCAACTGCAGGTAGCTGCTGGCGATCGACGCGACGACCGAGAGGATCACCCCGCGCCGCGCCTCGTCGGTGGCCAGCAGGTCGGCGCGCGCGGTCTCGGACTGGCGGCGGATTCGCCCCCAGAGGTCGATTTCCCAGCTCGCCGAGAGCAGCGCCTGGTAAGCCGTCGTCGGGTCGATGTCGCGCGGCAGCAGCCGGACGAGCGCCGGCTCGACCGACTTCTGCCTCTCGCCGGTGGCCGCGTAGCCGAACTGCGGGAAGAGCGGTGAGCGCACCTGGGTGAGTACGGCGGCCGCCTGCTCGACGTTCGCCGCGGCGATGGCGATGTTGCTGTTGTGCGCCAGCCCCTCGACGATCAGGGCGTCGAACACCGGATCGCCGAACTGCTCCCACCACCTCGTGTCGGCGGTGTCGGCGGCGTCGGTGGGCATGTACTGAAACTGCTCCGGCGCCCTCACCGGTGGCCGGTGGTAGTCGGGGCCGACCATGCAGCCGCCGGCCAGGACGGCGACCAGCGCGGGGAGCAGCAGCCGGATCATCGACGCTCCTCGCCGCCGGTCGGTTGCCCGGCGTCGCTGGTCGTCGCCTGGTCGCCGCGCGCGCGTCGCTCGGCGAGGCGGTCGAAGAGGTAGAAGAAGAGCGGCACGTAGAGCATGGCCAGCGTCGTCTCGCCGATCATCCCGCCGATGATCCCGGTGCCGATCGAGTGCCGCGCGTTGGCCCCGGCACCGAGCGCCAGAGCCAGCGGCAGACAGCCGACGGCGAAGGCCAGCGAAGTCATGATGATCGGGCGCAGGCGTTGCTCGCCGGCGAGCACGGTCGCTTCGAGGATGGACTTGCCCTGGCGGCGGAAGTCGACGGCTGCCGAGACGCGCAGCACGGCGTTCTTCGCGCCGAGGCCGATGAGCACGAGCAGGCCAATCTGGAAATAGACGTCGTTCTCGAGCCCGCGCGCCCAGTTGGTGAGCAGCGCGCCGAAGACCCCGAAGGGGATCGCGGTCATCACCGCGCCGGGCAGCGTCCACGACTCGTATTGCGCGGCGAGGACGAGGAAGACGATCAGCAATCCGAAGACGAAGGCGAGCGCCGAAGTGCCGCCGGCCTTCTTCTCCTCATAGGCGAGCCCTGACCAGGCGAAGGCATAGCCCGGCGGGAGAACCTCGCTGGCGACCTCCTCCATCGCCCGAATCGCCTGTCCCGAGCTGAAGCCCGGCGCCGGATTGCCGATCACCTTGGCCGCCGGGAAGCCGTTGAAATGCGGCAGCATGTCCGGGCCGGCCGCCCAGCTCGTGGTGACCACTGCCGAAAGAGGCACCATCCTGCCCTGGCCGTTGCGGGTATACAACCGGGTCAGGTCGCCGGGCTGCTGGCGGTACTTCGCGTCCGACTGGACGATGACCCACCAGACACGGCTGAACTGGGTGAACTGGCTGGCGGTCAGCGAGCCGAACTGCGCCTGGATCGCGTTGTAGACGTCCTGGACCTGCAGGCCGAGCAGCGTCGCCGTCTCACGGTTGACGTCGGCGCGCAGCTGCTGCGTCCGGGCGTTGAAGGTGCTGTTCAGCGCAGTCAGTTCGTGCCGGCCGCGCGCCTTGTCGAGGAAGGCACGCGTCAGTTCGTCGAGTCGCAGCGGATCGCCCGCGGCCGTGTCCTGAATCCAGAACTCGAAGCCGCCGGTCGTTCCGATCCCGGGGATCGCCGGCGGGGCGATCGGCAAGACGGTCGCGTCCTCGATCTGGCGGGCCTGTTCGTAGAGCGTCAGCAGGATCGCCCGGGCGTTCTCGAGGCGCGCGGAGTCGACCGACGCGTAGCGCTCGTCGAACTTGCCGAAAGTGACGAAGAAGGTCGCCGCGTTGGCCTTGTAGCCCTGGTCGATCAGGCTGTAACCGGCGACCATCGAACGCGTGTCGACCCCCGGGATCGCCGCCAGCAGGCGGTCGACGCGCTCGGCCGCGGCGCGCGTGCGGTCGAGGCTCGCCGACTGCGGCATGATCAGCGCGACCATCGCGTAACCCTGGTCCTCGTTGGGCACGAAGCTCGTCGGCAGGACATGGAAAAGCTGCCAGATGGCCAGGAGGAACCCGGCGAGCAGCGCGAAGGCGACGGCCATCCGTCGGATGACCCACGAGACGGCGAGCCCGAAGCCGCGCGTCACGCGCTCGACCTGCCGGTTGAACCAGGCGAAGAAGCCGCGCTCGGGGGGCGGCGTGTGCTTCAGGAGCAGCGCGCACATCGCCGGCGTCAGGGTCAGCGCGATGAAGCCCGAGAGGCTCACCGAAATGACGATGGTGATCGCGAACTGCCGGTAGAGCTGGCCGGTCGTGCCGGGCAGGAAGGCGGCCGGGACGAACACCGAGGCCATCACCAGGACGACGGCGACCAGCGAGCTGCCGATCTCGTCCATCGTGCGGAGGGCCGCCTCGCGCGGCGAGAGCTGATGCTGAGCCATGTTGCGCTCGACGTTCTCGACGACGACGATCGCGTCGTCGACGACCATGCCGATCGCCAGGATCAGCCCGAACAGCGTCAGCAGGTTGATCGAGAAGCCGAGCGCGAGCATCCCGGCGAGGGTCCCGACGAGGGCGACGACGATCGCCACCGAGCAGATCAGCGTCGTGCGCAGGCTCTGCAGGAACAGGTAGACGACGAGCACGACGAGCAGCAGCGCTTCGACCAGCGTGATCAGCACTTCCCTGATCGACAGGCGGACGAAGTCGTTGGTGTCGAGGGCGATCACCGTGTCGAGTCCTTCCGGAAGGCGCGACTGCATTCCGGCGAGCGCGTCGCGCACGGCCTTCGAGACGACCAGGCCGTTGGCGCCGGGCTGCTGGTAGATGGCGATCAGCGTCGCCGGTTCGCGGTTCAGCCGGGTGTCGGCGATGTACTGGCGCAGGCCGACTTCGGCGCGGGCGACGTCGCCGACGCGGACGATCGCGCTGCCGTCCTGGCTGGCCCGCAGGATGATCCGCTCGTACTGCCGGGGGTCGCTGAACGGGCCCTGCGTGACCACCGGGAAGCTCAGCTCGACGGCGCCGGCAGTCGGCTCCTGGCCAATCTGCCCGGCGCCGGAGAGGGTGTTCTGCGTGTTGATCGCGCTGGCGATGTCGCTGGTCGTGATGCCCAGCGAGGCCATCCGGTCGGGGTTCATCCAGATGCGCATCGCCTGGTCGGGGACTCCGAGAATCTGCGCCTGGCCGGCACCGGGTACCCGCTTCAGCGCGTCGAGCACGTACACGTTCGCGTAGTTCGCCACGTACTCGGGGCTGTAGCGGTCGCCCTTGCCGGTCACCGCGATCAGCATCATGATCGTCGACGACTTTTTCTGCACCGAAACGCCCTGCTGGGTGACCGCCGAAGGCAACTGGGGCAGCGCGAGGTTCACCCGGTTCTGGACCTGCACCTGGGCGATGTCCGGGTCGGCGTCGAGCGCGAAATACACGGTCAGAACGAGCTGACCCGACGCCGAGCTCGTCGACGACATGTAGAGCATCTTGTCGACGCCGTTGATCTGCGCCTCGATCGGTGCGGCGACCGAATCGGCGAGCGTCTTCGCGTCGGCCCCCGGATAGGTGGCCTGGACGGTCACCTGGACGGGGGTGATCGTAGGGTATTGCTGGACCGGGATGACGAACATCGACACGATGCCGGCGATCGAGACGATGATCGCGACGACCGCGGCGAAGACCGGGCGTTCGATGAAGAAGCGCGAGAACACCGTTGGCCGCGGATCAGGAACCGGCGACCGGCGTGCCGCCGCGCGGCGCGGCCGGTCCGCGGGGCGTTGCCGCGGGCGCGGCCGCGCCGGCGTCGGTCTGCTCCGTGCGGGTGGTCACCCTGACCGTCGCGCCCGGCGACAGGCGCAAGGCGCCGTCGACGACCAGCCGGTCGCCGTCGTGCAGTCCCTCGGCGACGAACCACTGCTCGCGGTACCAGTCGCCGACGACGATCGGCCGCTGCTCGGCCTTGCCTTCGGCGTTGATCAGCCAGACGAAGTGCCCGCCGGCACCCTGCTGGACTGCGCGCTGCGGGATCAGGATCGCCCGCGGCCGGACTGCGCCGGTGATTCGTGCGCGGACGAACTGGTTCGGGCGCAGGACTCCGTCGGGGTTGTCGACGGTCGCGCGGATCTGGAAGGTGCCCGTCTGCGAGTTGTACGAGGGATCGGCGAAGGTGATCGTGCCGGTGTGCGGAAACGGCGTCCCGTCGGCGAGCTCAATCTCGACGACGAGGCGGTTGCTTGGCGGCAGCCGGAGCAAGCCCTTGCCGATATTCGTGCGCAACCGGTCGACCTCGTTTTCCGAAATGCTGAAGTTGACCCATATCGGCGAGAGCACCGAGACGGTGGTCAGCTGACTGTTCTGCGAGCTGACGTAGGTGCCCTCGGCGACCGCCGAATAGCTGGTAACGCCGTCGACCGGCGAGGTGATCGTCGTGTACGACAGGTCGAGCCTGGCCGATTCGAGCTGCGCCTTCGACTGTGCGACCGCGGCCGCCGCCTGCTCGTACTGCCCCTTCGCGTCGTCGAGGTCCTTCTGCGACAGCGCGTTCTGCTCGACGAGCGGCCGCGTCCGCTTGAGGTTGGCCGTGGCCACCTCGAGCGCCGCCTGATTGCGCTGCAGCGCCGCCGCCGCGCCATCGACCTGGACCTTGAACGGCTTGGGATCGATCTGGTAGAGGACCTGCCCTTTCCTGACCACCGCGCCTTCGGTATACACGCGCTTGTCGAGGAAGCCCGAGACGCGCGCCTGGATGTTGACCGCCTGCGAACTTTGCGTCTGTGCGACGTAGTCGGCGGAGACCGGGACGTCGTGCGCCTCGATGGTCAGCGTCGTGACTTCGGGTGCCGGCGCTCCCGGCTTCGGCGTCTCGCGCCCACAGCCGGTGAGCACGGCCAGAGCCAGCAGGGCGAGCCCTGCCTCGCGCCACGGGCTGCGCGTCGATTCAGGGCTTCGAGGCAATCGGAACAGGGGCATGGACTCCTCGTTGCGCAGGCCGAATCGGCCGGAAGATCACGGCGACCGTTGCCGGACGAGTATCTGCGGGCGGCGCAGCGCTGTCAATTCACCCGCAACGCTTCCAAACACCGTCAGCTACGCGAGAACGAAAGCCGGAAGTCCTCGACGCCGTCGATCCTGGCGACTTCGCCGGCCAGGTCGGCAATCGACATCGCCACCCGGCGATCGACCACCGTGGCCACGAAACGCCATTCGGCGAGCCCGCCCGCGCCGGCGATCGTCAGGCTTCCCTCGGCGATCTCGTAACCCCATTGCCGCGTCCAGCTGCGCAGCGAGTCGAGCGAAGGCGACGAGTTCCTCGTGAAGCGCAGGCTGACCGACACCGCCGGGTGTGAAGGCAGCCATTCGGCGATGCGCGTTCCCCACATCATGCTCGCCGCCGAGAGGCAGGTGAGCAGGATCGCCGCCGTGTAGAAGCCGACACCGACGAGGACGCCGATCGTCGACGATGCCCAGATCGACGCCGCCGAGGTCAGGCCGCTGATCGTCAGGCCATCCTTGACGATCACGCCGGCACCGAGGAAGCCGATGCCGGCGACGATGCCCTGGATCACCCGCGTCGGATCGGCGAGCGCGACGGCCCCGGCGTGGCCGCCGTACCAGTAGTTCGGGTAGCCGGTGACGACGACCAGGGCCGCCGAGGCCATGCACACCAGGCCATAGGTGCGCATCCCGGCGGCACGCCCGTGGTACGAGCGCTCGTAGCCGACGACGAGACCGAGCAGCAGTGCGCCGACGATGTTCATGAAAATGACGACGTTGGCCGACACCTCGTCGGGAGACCAGTACGCGGCGAGCGACTCCAGGGAGAGCGTGTTCATCGGTTTCTGCCTCGTCAGGTCGGGCGATCGGGGAGGGCATGGTGGCCGGCGGAATGCCGGCTCAACGCGCCGAGATCGCCGCCGCGATCGTGCACAAGCCGAGCGCGAGGTTGACCGCGACCAGGCGGCGGATGCCGTTCAACGCCTGCCCGGCAGCCGGCCACGATGCCGCCGCGCAGTGGGTACGCAGCCGTGGGTAGAGAACCAGGTGCACGTAACCGTAGATCGCTGCCATGACCAACCCGAGGGCGAGCATGATGTGCCAGCCGAGTGGAGCCTTGTGAAGGCCTATCGGCAGCAGCATCGCCAGCCCGCTGGCGACGATCACGCCGACGGCGACGGCGACGGCGCGCAGGAAGCGGGCGAACGTCTCGGCCCAGAGAGGCAGGCGCTGCGCAGGTTCGAGAACCTCGATCGCCGCCGGGCGAAGGAAGAAATAGGCGAAGGACATGCCGCCGATCCAGACGATGACGCCAAGCAGATGCAGGTAGATCAGGAACTGGCGAAACATGGCGAGGGTTCCCCGAGTGGAATGCGGCGCCGCCGCCGAACGCGCGTGCTGCCGGCCGAATAGCGCTTCCCGATCGGCCGAATCGGTAGGGTCAGCCAACCGACCTGCCTGGTCCGAGGACGATTCTATGCCAGAAGCCGTCGCCGGGAAACCCACGTCGATCGATCCTCGGTGGTTGCCCGAGATGGCTAGGGTTCCGAAGACCGGCGATCAAGGCGCTCAATCGTCGCAGAAGCCGAAGAACTCGCGCATCTCGGGATGCGCGAGCATCTGGCCAAGGCCTTCCTGCTGCAACTCGAACAAGCTTGCCCGGGCCGGCAGAGACCCTCCTCTCACGCGCCGCCCCCATCCCGGCAGCGCAAGCAGCGCTTTCCGGCCAACGGGTCCGATTCGACCCGGTCATTCGTCAGTGCGGGCTCCTTCCAGAGCCTGGCGACCCCTGTCACCCCGGCCGGTGATACTCTTCCGGACCGGGGATCGGGGTGCGGGAGCGTCGCGGCAGCGCCATGTCTCGATCGGAAAGCTCGCCAGCGAGGGCAGCGCCTAACGCTGCGCCGGGTCGGTGGCCGACCCTCCGATGTCTGCCGCGCTCCACCCTCCACCCAGGGCTTTGTAGAGGGAGACGAGGCTGGTCAGGCGGTTCGCTTCCGACTGGCTCAGACCCCGCTGAGCGCTGTACAGGGAATTTTCCGCCGTCAGCACGTCGAGAAAGCTCGTCAGGCCCCTGCGGTAACGCTCGTTCGCCAGTGTCACCGCCATCTCGTTGGCGCGCACGGTGTCGACCAGAATGCCGCGCCGCACCTGTTCGGCGTAATAGCCAGCCAGGGCGTTCTCGACGTCCTGCAGCGCATTGTTGAACGCCGATCGATATTCGGCCAGGGCTTCGTCGTAGGCGGCGTCCTTGGCGGTTATCGTCGCCCGCGTGCTTCCCGCATCGAATAGCGGCAGCGAGACGCCCGGAATGATCGACCAGTAGCGGCTCGACGCTTCCGCGAACCTGGCCGCGCTGTTGCTCTGCAGGCCCAGCCCCAGGGTGAGATCGAACCTGGGATAGAGCGCGGCCGTGGCGACGCCGATGTCGGCCGACGCGGCGGCGAGTTGCCGTTCGGCCCAACGCAGGTCCGGTCTGCGCAGGAGCAGTTCGGACGGCAGGCCGATGGCGGTCGCGCGGTCGGGCCGAGGGAGGGGACGTGGCGCCGACAGCTCGGCCTGCAAGGCCTTCGGCTCCCTGCCGAGAAGGACGCCGAGACGATGGATCGACTGTTTGATCGCAGCCTCGAGCGTTGGCACGTTGGACTCGGTCGCAGTCTTCTGCGCCTCGGCCTGGACCACGTCGAGATAGCTGGTCAGTCCGAGCCGATAGCGCTCGCGCGTCACCTCGACCGTCTGCTGCTGCGCCTGGACGTTGCGCTGGGTGATCTGGATCTGATCCTGGTTGGCGCGGAGTTCGACATAATTCCTGGCGACATCACCGAGCAGCGTCACCAACGTGGCGCGCAGATCCTCGACGCTCGCCTCGAGTCGCGCCGTCGCGCCCTCGACGCTACGCCGAACGCCGCCGAAGACGTCGATTTCCCACCTCGCGTCGAAGCCTGCCAGATAGATGTTGCGCGGAGACCCCGTGGGTGCGAGCTGGGATGGAAGCGCGGCGTTGCGGCTGCCCTGGGTGCGCGTCGCCGAGCCCGAGACGTTGAGCGAAGGCACACCCGCCGCCCCGGCCACGACGACCCCGGCTCGCGCCTGGACGATTCGCGCCCGGGCCTTGGCGAGGTCGAGGTTGCTCATCGCCGCCTGTTCCATCAGATCGTCAAGCAGCGGGTCGTCGAATGTCTTCCACCAGGCGACCTTCTCCAGCGCCGTCGCCGTCTCTGCTTTGCTCTGCGCTTCGCCCCATTGCGCCGGTGCGGTCAGGACTGGGCGCTCGTAGTCCGGGCCGACCGCGGCGCAGCCGCCCAGGAGGCCGGCGACCAGCGCGGCCTTCGCGGCCGGCCCCCTCACTTGCTGTCCTCGGATTTTGTCGTCGAGACGTCGGTCGCCGATGCGACGGGCACCTCGGACGTCTCGATGAAGACGTCCATCTGCTGCCCGACGTAAGCCGGAAGCGCGTTGCGGCTGAAACTGTAGATGACCTGCAGGACCCGGGTGTCGACGCGCTCGCTGCTGCTGCCGGTGAGCGAAACCTTCGGCGTCACGAACGGCTCGACCCGCACGAAAGCAATTTCGGTCTTGAGGTCCCGGTTGCCGCGCAAGTAGGCGACGCCCTTGGTCAGCGGCCTGAAGCGCCAGGCGTCGTTCTCGTCGATATTCACCCGGATGTACAGCAGGTCGAGATTGCCGAGAATCATCAGCGGCGTCGCCAACGCTCCGGTCTGGGCGTATTCGCCGGGGCGGATGTTGACCTGCAGCACTTCGCTCGGGATTGGCGCGCGCACCGTCAGGCGATCGATCGACGTCTGCGTGGATTTCACCTCGGCCTCGGCCGCGGCCACCGCCGCGACGGCGCTTTGCAGCCGGGCGCCGGCCAGCAACTCGGCATTGCGGCGCTTCTGGATGTCGTCGACGCTGACCGCTCGTCCGGCAGTGGCACCCCGCACCAGGGCGTATTGCGATCGGTAGTCTTCCAGTGACGCCCGGGCTTCCTCGACGGCGGCCTTGGCCTTCGCCAGATTCGCCTGTTTCACCAGCAGTTCGGCGCGCAATTCCCGGTCGTCGATGGCGAACAAAGGATCGCCGGCATCGACCTTGTCGCCCACCTTGACCGACACCGTCCTGACGATTCCCGGCAGCGAGGTGCCGATGTTGATGTTGTTGCTGCTCGCTTCGACCAGGCCGGAACCGCCAATGTAGGACTTGAAGGGCGCCTGTGCCGGCTGGGCGATCGGCTGGGCCGGTGGCGACCTGTGCTCGGTGCGCGCGGCGACGACGATCGCGATCACCAGCCCGAGCGCGGCGATTGCCGGAAGGATCCTGTTCTTGAGCACGACGGTGTACCGCCTCGAGGTCAATGGTTGTGGTCGATTCCGACAATGCGGCCGTCGTCCATGTGGGCGATCCGATCGGCGAACTCGAAGATGCGCGCATCGTGCGTGACGATCACCAGCGCCCGGTCCGGGCCGACGGCCACGCTCTTGACGACTTCGAGCACGCGCTTCCCGGTCTCGGCGTCGAGTGCGCTGGTCGGCTCGTCGCAGACGACGAGTCTGGGGCTGTGCACCACCGCCCGCGCGATCGCCACCCGCTGCTGCTGGCCGCCGGAGAGTTGTCCCGGCAGCGAATGCTCGCGTCCTTCCAGTCCGACGCTGCGCAAAGCCTGGACAGAGCGGGCGAGTGCCTGTTCCATCGCCATGCCGTTGATGAGCAGCGGAATCGCCGCGTTTTCCGCGGCGCTCAAGGTGGGGATCAGGTTGAAGGCCTGAAACACGAAGCCGACGTTCCTGCCGCGGTACACGACACGCTCGTTCTTCGCCAGCCGGCGCACGTCCTGGCCGAAGAGCACGCATTCGCCCTCGTCCTGATCGAGGATGCCGGCGATGACCGAAATGAGCGTGGTCTTTCCGCAACCGGACGGACCGACGAGCATCAGCAATTCGCCGGCGCGCACCTCGAGATCGATGCCCCGCAGGGCGTGGACGCGCGCTTCTCCGCTGCCATAGGCTTTCATCACTCCGCTGCAATGCACGGCGAGGGTCGGCGCGGCAGCCACGATCAGCTCTTGAAGACCTCGGCCGGTTCCAACTGCTTCACTCTGCGCAGGCTGATCAATGCGGCGAACAGGACGATGATGCCGACCACCACGGCACTGCCGACGAGCAACTGCCAGTCGAGGGTCATCGACAGCCCGGTGCCGCCACGCGTTGCCGCAGCGAAGATCGCGGTGACACCGGCGCCGAGGCCGAAGCCGACGAAACCGACCAGCAGCGCCTGGACCAATATCATTGCCCGCAGCATCCGGTCGGTCGCCCCCATCGCCTTGAAGACGCCGAAGTAGCGCAGGTTGTCGAGCGTGAAGTTGTAGAAGATCTGCCCGGTTACCGCCGCGCCGACGATGAAGCCGACGACGACGACGAAGCCGAAGTTGGTCAGGATGCTGGTATTGTCGATGAAGTAACGCAAGGTCATCCGTTTGAATTCGTCGGCCGAGCGCGCGGCCAGTCCCGTATCGTGCGCGATACGCTGCGCGACGGACGATGCCGACTCCCCCGGCTTGACCTTCACCAGCACGTACGACAGCAGCTTGCGTTCGGCGAGCGCATAGCTCGTGGCGCGGGTGTAGGTCGTGTAGATGATCGGCTGCGACTGAAAGGTGGCGGTTGCCCGCGCGATGCCGACGACGACGGCGCGCTGGTCGTTGATCTCCAGCAGATCGCCGACCTTGAGCGGGACGGGCTTGCCGCCGGCGGTCGCCGCGGGTCGCGCCAGCCGGCCGGTCGCCCCGGCCTGATCGACGATGACCGCGTCGGGCAGGCGTAGATCGGCGAGCCTGCCTTGCAGCATCTCTCCCGGGCCGCCAATGAGTGTGGCGTCGTCGAGGCCCAGCATCACGGCACTGACCAGCTGGCCGTCGGCCAGACGGAGCCGCTGCCCGCCCTTGTACAGCGGCACCGCCCATTGCACACCCTGAACGCCGCGCACCCGGTACAGCGCGGTGTCGAGCAGCGGCTGCGAGTCGTCGAAGTACTTGACCATCGGATCCATCACCCAGATGTCGGGCAGACCGATGTCGGTTATGAAACTGTAAGTCCGCGAGAAAATGGAAATCATGATCCCCGGCTGCTGGATCATCAGGACCGAGGCAAGCGCGATTCCCGTGACGATGCCGAGGTATTTCCCACGGTCGCCGAAGAGCATCTTGAGCGCGATCCGGATCATCGTATGTGCTCTTTCGTGATTTGCCTTGGCGTTCTCCTGCGCCGCCCCGGAATACTGGATGCCCGGTCACGCACCGTCCTGGCGTGCGGCTCCGCCTCCGACGCTTCCGTCAGCACAGCGACGCGGCACAAGGATCAGAGGACCAGTATTCCAGCGGCCGCTAGTATCCCGCCCCCTGCCCGCGACGGTCAATACGGGGTACCGAGCCAGGGCCCGATCCATCCCTGGAATCACCACCCGATCGCTTCCTCGGGCCAGCCGTGCGGTCGGCGTTGGCCAGTCGGCCGATCCCGGGCGCGAGTTGCTTGATGACCAGCCAGAGCGGACGGCGATGCCGGCTGGTCTGGTGATGGCCCGGCCGCGCGATGCGCTGATCGAATCCGTCGTCCGGCACCGCTCGTGCAGTCGGGTCGCATGGCGCCCGGTGTCGGCCCTCGCCCAGAGCTACGGGCTTGGGTCCCGGCCGATGCGTCCGGGCGTCGGCTCGCCCGGGGTGAGCACGGGCGCCGCGCGCGGCCATCGAGTCGGTGATGGAGGCGATGATCGGCCTCTCGCCGCTGCACTTTCGCAGGTTCCCCAGCGCTCGCCGCGGCATGCCTCCCAGCTTTGGGATCGGCAACTCCGCTGCGCAGTGGGCGCTTGCTCACCGACTGCGTCGTCGCCGTGCAGTTCGTGCGCGAGACCAAGCTCCGGGTGAGTCCTCCCCAAGGACACGGTGCACCGGGGTGCCGGTCCGGCGGGCGGTGTCAGCGCCGTGCCGGCCCGCTTGCCGGAAGCCGTCGGGCGGCTGGTGTTGAAGGCGATCTACGGGGGCGAGGCGCGCCATGGGTGGGCGCTTCTCGGCACGCTCGGTTTTCGCTTCGCTGGCACTCGCCGCGCCGCCGACCCCGGCCGTCGATTGCCGGGGAGCCATGCCTTGGTCGATCAGTGCAGACAGCCGGCCGGCCTCCGCTCGGGCAACGGTGAGCAGCCAGTCGCGAACGCCGACTATCGTCGTGCGGGTGTTTCGGTGGGCCAGTTTGACCTCGAATATGAACGTCTGTACGCAGCCGGGTGTCGCTCGCACCCCTGGCGACGAACCTCCGCCATCCCGGAGAAAAGAGTCCCGCGTGCCTGGCGCCCAGACGAAGCGGGGATGCGTTGAGCGGTCAAGCGTTCGCGCTGCGCACTGGCTCGCCTCCGGTCGTCCGTGTCGCCACGGCGTAGCTTAGCTCGGGCAACTCGACTGAAAGCGACGGCATACGGCGCAAATGGAAGATCCGCGGGCGGATCAACGATCCCCAACCCGGATGTCGCGGGAAAACTCGTCATCCATTGGTCGAGGGTTCGAGTCCCTCCCGACCCACCAGACAACGAAGCCCCGGCCGTTCTCGGTCGGGGCTTTTTTGCGCCATAAGCGCATGTTTTCGCGGCATTTTTTCAGGATGCGTTGGCTGCTGGCCCCGCCGGAGGCCAGCTTTCGCGACCCGCAGGGCGCAAATTCCTCTCTTTTCTCCGTCTGACCATTGGGCGACCAATGCATCCGATCGTTGATTGCATTGCGTTTTTGGGTGGTCAGTTGTGAAATTGTATCGCCCTACCAAGCGAAATACGAACTCGATTAGGGGTTTGAAGCGAAGTCGGTGTATGGGAGGTTTTTGGCGGGCTCGGGAGGACGCCAGCGGGTGAGGGAGCCGGGCTCTCGGCGGCGCCTGCGGGGTCGCACGGATACCCGAGCTGCGCAGTGTGGTCGACTGCGCCTTCCCCCGTGGGCTGGGGAAGAAAAAAGTGGACGCTGGAGGCCGGCCTATCGTCTATATTGGTGTTGTGTCTTCCGGTCTGCCGGGAGCTCAATCCGCCACGGGTTATCGAGGGCCAGTGCGTTTGCGCCTGGACGGGATGTTCCTCGCGCTGCGGTTCAAGACTATGCCCTGGACATTGGAATCCCCACCATGTCATGCGCCTCGCGCGAATCGAGAGCTGCCGCCGTTGATCTAGGTTCAACGGATCGAGATGCGGCTGGGGTTGGCCAACGTCGCGGCGGCACATCTTCTTCCACCGTACGTCCCCGTAACTCGCTTCCAAGCCTGTCAGCCACGAGGGACGTGTTGTCGGCGGCGAGGAACCGGCGATACCTGGCGGACAAGAGCGCTGGTTGCTATGGCTGTCGGCAGCAAGATGCCCGCGCACAGCCACGCCCCAGGCTATCCGTCCTTTCGCCGCGTCGACGGTTCGCTACGCTGGCCTCTGCCCCTTCTCCGCTCTGGCAATCCTTTCGGGTGACCTCCTCTGGGGGGCTAGGCTCGGGCGGCTATTGGCCGTCCCCCTCTCCCAGGTGGTCGGAGATCGATCCGCCAGGAGCAACAACGGCAACAAGTCACTGGGGTTCGGCGGGGATTCCGAGCGCAGCAGGTGGACGGAAGGCCTCGGTCGGTCAGGAACGCGGAGTCCGGAAAAACGGGTCTATGTCGTTTCGTGTGGAAACGGCGTATGCGGAGGGGCATCGAGGGTACG